>PNNN01000053.1 GCA_013824245.1 Chlorobiaceae bacterium
GATATTTTAAACATCTCCTCTCCACAGTCTGGAACAATAAAGGGGATAGTAAATACATTTTTCACTATCCCCTTTTTCATAAAAGAAATTACCTAATCAATAGCATCTTCTTTACTTTGGTGATATTACCTGCTTGGAGTTTGTAGAAGAACATACTGCTTGGTAAAGTACTCGCATCAAAACTCACTGACTTGAACCCTGCATTTTGCGTTTCATTAACAAGCGTTACCACTTCTCGACCAAGTAGATCATAGACTATCAAAACCACATGTGCTTTTTCAGGTAATCCATATCTGATTTCTGTAATTGGATTAAACGGATTGGGATAATTCTGATCCAATGAATATTCTGTCGGTATGATCGAATTGCTTGCATCCTTAATATCCGTGACGAGATCTATAACGAAATCCCAAGAGATCGGCGCGGATAGACTATTTCCATACAAATCCGACAGTGAATCGATGAAGACGCTCAACGTATCACCTTCGATCAAATCATTAATATCCTTCGGTGTAATCACCAATTCATCTCCTTTGCATAGGATATTAATATCAACGTTCAGATCTTTAGATACATTGTGCATCTTTATTCTTTGTTTATTGGCGGTAGCACAATTGATATTTTCACTGAATAAGATTTTAATATCGTCGCCGGCATTCAGGATTCCATCAGACGGTTGCGGATTTCCAAATGCTGCGGGGGCTGTACGATCTACCACACCTGCATACGTGCGTGTAAAGAAAGAATCAACCGTGCAATGTGTTGATGCCCGGAGTTCATATATTCCCTCGGATAATGCCGACATATCCCAAACGTGGAGAATTGAATCAGCAGGTAACGTAGTACGCGGATAATTGAATAATTGTATCCAGTCGTTGGCGCCGTGCAGCCGATACTCGAATTTAAGTTGCTGCATGCTCATATTTGCTGCATTATAATCTTTTAGAACAATTGCCATCTGATTGTTATCGGTGGCGTTAATGATCCAGTTGGGGGAAGGTTGAACAATCCGGACATCGCTACATGGCTTAGTAAAATGAACGCTGAACACGACAGTCGTATCAAACTGATCATCGCAGGGAGAATATAAATGCACCATCAAATTTTCGTAATCGTACACACTTCCCGCCTCACGCATGACGCGTAACGTTGCCCGCTGCGGATCGGCAGCATTGGGCGGCAAGGAAAATTGTAATTGATCATCTCCTAATATTGCACCTCCCACCTGAATAATAGCGCCATCAGGATTACTTCCTTGCACCACGGATAATAAGTATGTCCGTGTTTCATCATTTTGGGTTAGGTTATATAGATAGAGGTCGAACGACGCCGGCATATCCGGGGGTACATTATTTTGCAGATAAGTATTCATCGATAAACCAACACCTTCGCGCGGTAATGTTGGATGTTCCCACGGGCAACTGCTTGCACCGCTCAGCAATTTGAATACCGGAGTTCCGTATACCGGATCGCCAAGAATATCAACGGTAAATCCATCGCCCGGAGAAGACGCATCATCATCAGCCAATTCAAAACCGATTGTATTTGTAACTTCATAAGTAGTGCTTCCCGAAATACCAACATCGAGTTTAGCGAATATCTTCACACCGGCTTCAGCTTCATTAAAATCACCCGCCTTAGCTCCGATACTCAAAGCTACTTCGGCATCTATGAATAGGTTTAATCCGATCGATAATGTTGAAGTTGATGTTATAGTCGCTTCTTCACTCAGATTTGTACCTGCTGAGAAAGAAACATTGCTTGGGAATTCGGGTATTGGTATTGCGTTGTTTTTCAACGTGGTGTTATAATCGATTACCTGCTGCCATACGTCGATTTGATTGAGCAATACTTTTGCCGAATCTTGTTTGATCTTGACTCCTGAACTATTAAGAATATCAGCCAAACTCTGCAAGCCCGGTATCACGCTTTCACGGATATAACTCTCAGTGTACAAGTATGTGGTTTTGAAACCGTTTCCATTCCAAACTATTCCCGTATCAAGTGCTACGCTACAACTACTTGTATCATAATCAATGATATCCGTTTTAGCATACACGAGGTTCAGCGCTGCACCCATATAAACATCACCCTCTGCCCCGGTGATAACATCGTTATCGGAGGTTTTCAGAACCTGAGTCGCCGATATCTTTATTTCTTGCGTACCTTCGATAGTATTGCGTAAACCTACTTTTGCCTCTACTGCCCCACCTACCCATGCACCGGTGGAACCAAGACCGGGTACCTCACCACCTCCACCAACTTTAAACTTCGCAAAAACACCAACACCAATTTCAGTTTCGAAGGAGAAACCCAGACTCACACTAGTACTTGTTTGGGTTGAGATATAACTATAACTCTGATCGCCGGGAGGATCACGAAGTATCATCAACGGTATCTCAGGTGATACAGTAGAAAACTGAAATTCACGCGGTTTTTGTCCACGGACGAACACCCAAACTGTATCGTACATAGTGTATTTTTCAACCTCGGTCTTGACCACAAATCTTTTTTGATAAGGATGCATGCCGCCACCGGTAATGTTAGGATATCCGGGAGTAAGTGGATAGTATTTACTTCCACCTCCGAGTGAGATAATTGTATCTCGATTATCATATGCAACATAATCGTAAAGTGTAACCTTACCACTATCGACCTCACATTCTAAGTCTCCATATTTCTCAGTTACATTAATTTTAACCGCATATGTGACTTCCTGCTGCATTAACGGTACGTTGTAAACACCGCAACCCGCAGACGGTAAATCGCTGATTTTTGTTGTCGGCGGTGAATGGTAGATAAAATTGTGGGTAGTATCGTGTTCAGAAATATCAATTGTATCTGCCGTAAAATAATTAATGATCGTTAAGCTATCAGGATGATCGATATGTACTAATTGCACTATATATTTTTGCGCTGGAAGTGTAAGCTGGTATGAACCAACGCTGTCTGTATGAAGTGTGGTTTCGAAACAATTCGAAATCAGACTTTTTATGTTGATATCAGCTACACCCATAAAGTTATCACAGCCACCGGCAATTTTTCCGTTAAGAATTGTCTTCGTTGTATCGGAAAATATCAGATTGGTGACAGGGTCCTGAATATTGAGGAAAGTTGAGGCAGGTGAAAATTTATGATTCAAGTATTCAACCGAAATTGTATAGTTTCCGGCTTCAGCGACACTAATTGAGTAATGGCCCGATGGATCGGTATATTCACCCGTTGAATTTCCATTGACTAAAATTTTTACGCCCGGCACAGGACACAATGAGTCAGATCCCAGTAATACCCATCCGCTGACCTCAATAGATGTTGCATCTATGAAATTTATGCCAGTATAGATATGATTATCCTGAGTGAAGGGCAAAGCTATAGAATCCTGAGGAAACGTTGATCCCTTAAATCCATGACCTTTTTTATAAGGCCTTATTGTAAAATCAACATCTTCTTCCCAATTAATTCTTGATATGGTGTATGAACCATTTGTTAGCGTAATTCCATAATGCCAAACGGGAGAATTATCATCGACCCAAACCGGATTGCCAGTTAATACGCCATGACGATCTCCATTGGTTGCATAGTCACCTGCCACAGTATCGACATTGGGATCGAATCGCCAATACGCAACCAGGCCTGTTTCATTCCCACGCATGATGTGATGTTGGTTAGAAGCTATTTGCTCTGCAGTCCGGGATGTATTCCAAACACAGATTTCGTCAACCAGTCCGTTAAATGATCGTGATGAAGAAGTTGCATCCCTTCCAATTTCAAAATCGCCATCGAACTCTTCAATGCCATGAGCAACAGTATTCACAGCCATCGTATCATTCATATAAATTGTTGCTTTATCCGGTTCAACAACAAGGGCGACAAATGTCCATTCATTATCCGGTACGATTAATCCAGATGACCAGTCATATGTTGCAGCATCAGCATTCCAGTGATAACGCAATTCACCGCTACTTAGTATACTCAGCCCAGCGACTGTACTATTTGCTCTGCTAAACAATATTCCTGCCCAGTCATTTTGTGTACCGTAACGTTTAATCCAAGCCGACATTGTAACGGTATTGGAATTTAGATTCAATGATGGAATTGATACGTAATCATCAACACCATCAAAAGATATAGCACGACTTAAATTTTGTGAAGTTGGATAAGCACGCATTTCAACATTTTTTACACCGCCTGATCCTGTAGGAGTTGTTACGGAACCTTTAACAGAACCGTCAGCAGGTGCAAAACCGTGGTTGTTGATAGTCATTACTATCTGCGTATTCTTAAGAACTTCAAGTTTATACTTATGAATTTTCCCCGGCACAACTAATTCATCATTCTTTTCAACCTGATTGGAGAAGACACCATCTATTCTTACACCATCGCGGTAAAGTTTCAGATCATCCTCAAAACCATCCGGGAAGTTTGTCCAATTAATATAAACTTTTCCATCATACGCGCTATCCGATGCGTTTATAAATACGGCACGTCCAAATTTAGAATCCGAAAATACTGAATAAAGTCCGGATATATTGTTATAGGATCTTACCTGATAAGTGTATCTTTGTCCCGGAACAGCAGAATAATCAAGATAAGATTTCTCGGCAACCGGTATAGTATTCAACAGAATTCCATCGCGAAATATTTGAAAATGCGTGGCATAATCAGATGTGCAAGTCCATGCTAACCTTACGTATCCAACTGTTGTATCTTCAGAGACATTAAAATTTTCGGGCCTGATAAATGGTACGGTTGCGGCAACTCGATCTTCGCGCGTTGAAGTATACCAACCAGAATAATACCCTACTGTTGCTACACCCCAATTTGATGAATTACCCGGAGTTGTATTGACAGTATAATTTGTTGAATACGTTGTGCCAATCTCTACTCCGTCTTCATAAATTTTATAGTAATTAGTAAGCGCGCTGCCGTTGGACCAACTCATATTAATATATTTATCGCTGTTGGTGGGATTTGTTACACTGACGCTTATTGGTGGTTGAATTGGTTTTGTGGATCCCACATCCGTCCATGTAGACCAATAATCGCATCCCCATGCACCGGTGTAGTGTCCGACTAATTTATAGGTGTATGATTTGCCCGGTCCAACATAGTCGTAATATCCGTGAGTCCAGCCGTAACCCAAACCGGTATGTCCATAATTATAATAGAATATTTGTACATCATTCCGATATAACCAAACCTCAATCGGTCCACCCCAAAAACAAGCTTGTTGGACTGCCCAACTGATATCAAGACGATACTCTGAAACACCATCAGCAGCAACGAGATATTCAGCCAGAACCTGTGAAGGGGCTGCTCCTTTGCTTGTATCTATCGGACCAAATGCAACCGGTTTGGAATAGACCTCGGATATTATTTTATCTTGAGCTATCGCTGGAGTTGAAACTATTAGTAAGATGTACAAAGAAAGAAACAAAAACTTGTAAAGAGTTTTCATGCGGGCTCCTTATTTGAATTATTTAATAGAGTTACTAATTGTTTTATTAATTTATTTAGATGTATATATTTTATCCTGAGCACAAAGCAGTGTGTTTCTTAAAACCATCGCTATCGTCATAGGTCCAACTCCACCGGGGACGGGCGTGATTGCACTTGCGACTTTTGAAGTCGATTCGAAATGAACATCACCGACAATCCGATAGCCGGATTTAGTAGAAATATCTTCAACTCTGTTTATTCCAACATCAATAACAACGGCGCCGGATTTAATCATATCACCTGTAATGCACTCCGGCTTTCCCATGGCGGCTATAAGAATATCTGCCTGCCTGCTGTAGTAAGAAATGTCTTTAGCCCCTGTGTGAGCTATAGTTACTATTGCATTTGCACCTTTCTGTTTTTGAAGAAGAATATTTGCTATCGGCTTCCCGACAATATTACTTCTTCCCACAATAACTACATGCTTACCGGCGGGATCGTTTCCACTTCGGATGAGGAGCTCTTGTATTCCTGCCGGCGTACATGGCTTCAAACAAGGTGAACCTATAACCATCCTTCCGATATTGATTGGGTGAAATCCATCAACATCTTTACGGTAATCGATTGCAGATATTATTATTTCTTCATCGATATGTTTTGGCAGAGGAAGTTGAACCAATATCCCATGAATCTTCGGATCGTGATTGAATTGATTAATAAGTTGGAGAATTTTTGATTCGGAAGTTTCGGCAGGTAATTTTTCAGTGATGGAATAAAATCCCATCTCATCGCATCCCTTCCCTTTCATCTTAACGTAAGATTGAGAAGCGGGATTTTCTCCTACAAGTATGAACGCCAATCCGGGAGTTATTCCCCGCTCAGCTTTGAGCTTATCGGCTTCAAACTTGGTCTCGCTCTTGATATCTTCAGCAATTTTTTTACCGTCGATGATAGTTGCTGGCATAAATCAATTATTCAATGATAAAATGAGAAAATGATTCAATTGCCTCAAAATTCCGGGAAACAAAATCTTTCCATCTTTATTGCTTTACCGGTTTCCGCATCAACCTGTACATAGACGCCGCACAATCTCACGTCGAACATCGCCACCTCGTACTTGAATGTTGTTTGAAGTATAAAGCGTTTCAAACCGATCTCTTTTTTCATTCCTATTATCGAATCGTATGGACCAGTCATGCCGGCATCGGTTATATAGGCAGTGCCTTGCGGTAAAATTCTGGCATCGGATGTTTGAACATGCGTATGTGTCCCTATTACTGCGCTCACGCGTCCGTCTAAATGCCAGCCGAGCGCCATTTTTTCTGCCGTTGCTTCTGCGTGAAAATCTACAAAAATTACTTTTGTTTGTTCCCGAATTTTTTCCACCGCCCAATCACCTTTTTTAAAAGGACAATCTATCGCCTGCATATATACTCGTCCTTGCAGGTTGAGAACCCCGACCTTTCCTTTCTCTCCCAGATCGTAAATTACAAAACCGTTGCCGGGATTTTCAGATGGATAGTTCAAGGGACGAAGTACATTCCGGTTAGCGGCAAGAAGTTTACGCGCATTCCAATTATCCCAAAGATGATTACCACCGGTTATGACATTAACTCCGAGCGAGAAAACCTTTTCGGCAGATTTTTCATCAATCCCTTTTCCTTCGACAAGGTTTTCACCGTTCGCAATACAAAGATCGACGTTATATTTTTGTATGTAGCTTTTTAAAAGCGTCTCGGTAACTTCTAAGCCGGGTTTTCCGATTATATCACCGATAAAGAGTATATTTATTATTTTCTGATTCATGGGATGAATATAATGAAATTTGTCTTAACAAAAAATTGTTATATCTTGATAGCATAAAATCGACATTTATAGATTAGAAATCGTGAAAACAAATACAAAAATTGAAGCCGATAATAATATTATCAAACTTGAACCGTTAAAAGACAGCAACATCAAGCTTAACAAAAACACACTGAAACAATGGTACACTGTTATCCATTTGGGACGGTCGTTAGATTTAAAAGCGGCAACATATGTTCGAATGGCAAAGGGTTGGTCGTACCACTCATCGTGTGCGGGGCATGAAGGAATCCAACTCACACTCGGCTTATCCTTCCGGCTGGGAAAAGATTTTCTGTTTCCATATTACCGTGATCTTATGACATCACTTGCAGCAGGTTTGTCTGTTGAGGAAATAATCGAGAACGGATTATCGAAACCGAGCGACGTTGCGAGCGGCGGAAGACATATGAGCAATCATTTTGCAAAGCCAGAAATCGGAATTCAAAATGTTTCGTCTGCAACAGGCAACCACGCCCTTCACGCAGTTGGTGTTGCGCGGGCGATTAAGAAATATCATGGAGATGAAATTGCGTTTGCAAGCTTCGGTGATTCTTCGGTATCGGAAGGATATGTTTACGAAGCAATTAGCGGTGCCGCTCGTGAGATACTGCCGGTAATATTTGTCATTCAAAATAATAAATATGGAATTTCAGTCCCGAATAAAGATCAAGCCGCGAATATAAATGTTGCGGAAAATTTCATCGGATTTAAAAACGTCAAGATAGTTAATGTTGATGGAACAAATGTTTTTGACTCGTGGAAAGGAATGCAGGAAGCGCTCGAATATGTAAAGCGCGGGAAAGGTCCTGCAATTGTTCATGCCGATTGTGTGAGAATGAATTCTCACAGCAACTCTGATAAGCAGGAGCTATACAGATCACCCGAAGAAATCGCTAACGCGCAACGATTCGATCCGGTTAAGAGATTTCGAGAATATTTGATCACTAAGAAATTATTTACTGATGAAGAATTATCATTGATTGAAAATGAAAATGTTAAAAAGGTGGAAGATGCCGGAACAAAAGTGGAAAATGAACCTGATACTGATCCGGAAACAGCGGCACGTTTTGTAATTCCACCTTCTATAGAAAACATATCGGAAGATCCCGATGCTGTGCAACCTAATACGGATATTCCCTCGATTAATTTAAGAGAAGCGATCAATGAAACGCTGAAAGATGAATTCAGACGAAATAAAAATACGTTTTTATGGGGACAGGATGTTGCCTCGAAAGATAAAGGCGGCGTTTTCAATGTAACCAAAGGAATGCTTCAGGAATTCGGCAACGAAAGAATATTCAACGCGCCGATTGCAGAAGATTTTATTGTCGGAACGGCGAACGGATTTTGCCGATACCGCGATGATATTTGCGTGGTGATTGAAGGAGCGCAATTTGCCGACTACTTCTGGCCTGCGATGGAACAATTAATTGAATGCGCGCACGATTATTACAGAACCAATGGAAAATTTACGCCCAACATAGTTATACGACTTGCATCGGGCGGATATATCGGCGGCGGATTATATCACTCGCAAAGTCTTGATGCAACATTCGCGACAATTCCGGGATTAAGAATTGTTATGCCATCGTTCGCGGATGATGCCGTTGGTTTGATGAGAACCGCAATGCGGAGCCGCGGTGTAACTATTTACATTGAGAATAAATTTCTTTACAACCAGTTCTTCACAAAAACACAACGACCGAGCGATAATCATCTGACACCGTTTGGCAAAGCGCGTATACGAAAAGCCGGAAACGACTTAACAATCGTATCATGGGGAACACCAATTCATTTCGCCATACGCGTTGCAAGAAAGTTAGAGACCGAACATAAAATTGACGCGGAAGTTATAGACCTCCGTTCCATAAATCCACTCGATGTTGATTCAATATTGCGATCAGTTAAAAAGACGGGGCGGCTGCTTGTGGTGCATGAACATCAATTGTTCGGCGGCTTCGGCGGTGAGATCGTATCCATCGTGTCGGAACAAGCATTCCAATATTTAGATGCGCCGGTAATGCGCGTAGCCTCTAAAAATTCGCCCGTACCGTTTTCAAGAATACTTGAACGCGCAATTCTCGTTCAGGAAGATGATATTATGAATGCGGCGCTGAAGCTTGCCGCTTTTTAAATCGTAAATTATGAAACCTCCCTAAGGTTACTGCGGTTTAATCAGGTAAACCTTCGGGAGGTTTTTTTTATTCCACCGGTCTCACTACCAGTACCGGGCATGGCGCTTTGCGAACAACTTTCTCTGCCGTACCGCCGAATAAAATATGTTCAACACCGGTATGTCCGTGCGTTGCAATTATTATCAGATCAACTTCTTCTTCCACTGCGACATTTATTATCTCAAGGAATGGTTTGCCCGTACGCACAAATGTTTTTGTGGATAATTTTCCAGCGATCATTTTTTCAACAAGTTGTTTTAGTTCTGTTTCACCCCTTTCGCGTAGCTCCTTTTCCATGCTCGGTATTGCAACTTGTCCGAAACTGAAATCGGCGGGGTAGATCGTCGGCTCTACAACATAAACAATTAACAGCTCGGCGTTGTACTGCTTCGCAAAGGTGATGGCGTATTGAAGAGCATTTTTTGAATGTTCCGAAAAATCGATGGGAACAAGTATTTTACGGATGCTCAATGTGCCGTTTGAGGCAAACTGTTTTTTCTGAGCCGGTTTTTCTTTCTTGGTTTTTCTTTTGAGTTTCATAGAATCTCTCCAATTATAAATTCATAAAATAAAAATCCCCAAACCGTTTGAACAATTCGGGGATTATGTTAAAAATAGTTTTCATATTTTCATCATATAAATCTTAACCATCCGTATTTATCGTTGCCGTTACGGATTATATCGAAAAACAATTCCTGCATTTTTTTCGTTACAGCACCGGGTTTGCCGTCTCCAACCTGAAGCCGGCTGACTGAACGCACGGGTGTAATTTCGGCGGCAGTGCCGGTAAAAAATATTTCATCCGCAACCGAAAGAAGTTCGCGCGGCACCTGCGTTTCCCTCACTTCGAAACCGTTTTCTTGAAGCATCGCAATAACGCTTGCCCTTGTAATTCCGCATAAGATACTCGAAGTTGCCGACGGAGTATAAACAATTCCATCTTTTACAATAAAAATATTCTCGCCGCTTCCTTCACTGACAAAACCCTGAACATCAAGCGCAATTCCTTCGGAGTATCCCATCTTAAGCGCCTCGATTTTAATGAGTTGCGCATTAGCATAATTCGCACCTGTTTTTGCAAGTGTCGGCAGTGTATTGGGTGCCGGACGGTTCCACGATGAGACACAAACATCTATGCCGTTTAGTAGCGAATCGGCACCTAAGTATGTTTCCCACTCCCAAATTGCGATAGCGACGTCAACAGGATTATTCAATGGATTCACACCGACATCGCCGTATCCGCGATAAGCAACAGGGCGAATGTAACATGCTTTCATCTTGTTAGCGTGAATAGTATCAACGCACGCTTTTTCTAAGTCCTGGACGGAATAAGGAATTTCGGCATAATACATTTTTGTCGAATCGAATAATCGTTCGATATGTTTATCAAGACGGAAGATCGCTGAACCCTTCTTTGTATTGTAGCACCTGATACCTTCAAACCAACTCGAACCGTAATGGACAACGTGCGATAAAACATGTATTTTGGCATCGTTCCAATTTACAAGTTTACCGTTCATCCAAATTTTTTCAACAGGTTTTACAGGCATAATTTTACTTTTCGCTATAGAGATGTTTCATAAAGCCGGTATATTTTCGATCGTTCAGCATTTAAAAATTCTGCCGCGCGATTCATCATCGTATTATCTTCTAGCACCCAGCCGGCTTCTCCATCTGGATAACCATTTTCGGTACAGCGTTTCGCGGTTTCGTAAAACAAAACGCTGGCAGCGCCGGTTTTTAATCGTTCCGGCACAACTCCAAGTACTAAAACTCTTACCCAATTAATTTTCTTTTTGTGCCAGAAGAGTCGGAATATTCCAGGCAAAAAATAACCACCCTTGTTATGTTTCAAGGCGATGTTCAAATCGGGAATCGATAACGAAAATCCTATCGGCTCGCCATTATATTCGGCTAATATAACTAATTCAGGAACAATTATTTGTTTAAGATCTTTAGCCAGATAATCGAATTCATCATTAGTCATTGGAACAGCTCCCCAATTGTACTGCCACGCTCTATTATATAAACGTTTAATCGCATCAACTTCTTTATCGAAGTTTTTCATATCGATCGTTCTAAACTTCAATCCCTCTCGCTGTGCCACCCTGCTTGCAATATTGGTGAGCCGTTCGTTGAGCGACCTCTCCTTAGAAACATGATACGCGTAAAGATCTTTAATCTTTGGAATTCCGGCATTTTCAATCAGTGAATTGTAATATGGCGGATTGTACGGCATCAATACAACAGGTTGCTTATCAAAACCATCAATAAGCATACCGTATTCATCGTTGACTGAAGGATTAGCTGGTCCACGCATACCTGTCATGCCCCGCATTTTCAACCAATCTTTAACTGTTGTGAATAGTGCGTTCGCTACAGTTTGATCGTTAACGCATTCAAAAAAACCAAAGAACCCAATTTTATCTTTATGTTCTTTATTATGATTATGATTGATTATGGAAGCGATTCTTCCAACGATCTCATTGTTTTTGTAGGCGAGGAAAAATTCAACATCGGCATGTTTGTAGAATGGATTATTTTTGCGGTCGATAAGTTTCCTGCGATCCATAAGAAGCGGTGGAACCCAGTTCGGATCGTTTTTATAAATCTTCCAAGGGTACTTGATGAATTTTTTCAATTCTTTGGAAGTAGTTACCGGTTTAACTTCAACCGAAGCCATAAAGTTTTTGTTTATATGATACCAAGTTTTTTACCGGCGATTTTGAATACCTCTAAAATCCGGTTGAGATGATAATCTTCGTGAGTAGCCATATAACTTGTGCGCATCATTTGTAAGCCGGGAGGCACGCCGGGACTGATGAATGCATTTACGAACACTCCGTTATCGAACAACTCGCGCCAGAAACGAAATGCAAGCATATCATCGCCAACTATAACCGGTACAACAGCCGATTGGCCCTCGATGATTTTAAATCCTAATTCTTTGAAACCTCTACGCATCTTATCCGCGTTCTTTATGAGATTAGTGATACGTTCAGGTTCGTTTTCAACAATTTCAAGAGCGGCAAGAGCAGATGCCACAGAGGCGGGCGTTGGGCTAGCGCTAAAGATAAGTGCGGGTGAGTGATGCTTTAAAAAGTTTATAATTCTTTCGTTGCCGACAACAAAGCCGCCAAGCGATGCAAAAGTTTTGCTGAATGTTCCGAATGTTAAATCAACTTCATTTTCCAAACCAAAATGACTCGCTGTGCCGCGTCCCCCCTTCCCTATCACACCAATCGAATGCGCATCATCTACCAAAACCCGAGCATTAAATTTCTTTGCAACTGCAACCAACGCAGGAAGATCGGCAATATCTCCGGTTGTGCTGAACACACCATCGGTGACAATCAGTTTCCCCGCTTCTTTCGGTAATCGTGAAATAACACGCTCTAAATCCTGCATGTCATTATGTTTGTACCTGACGAACTCGGCGAACAATCCTTTTGCCATCATATATCCCGCTACGATGCTCGCATGATTATCCTTGTCCGTTACAATATACTCGCCCCGCTGAACAAGCGTCGGGATAATTCCTTGCCCTGTTTGATATCCGGTGCTGAACAGTAAACATGCCTCTTTGTTCATAAACTTTGCAAGTCGTGCTTCCAGTTGGTAATGAAGGTCGAGAGTGCCGGTAAGATAACGAGAACCGGAACATCCTGTACCATAATGCTGAACAGCTTTGATAGCTGCTTCTTTTACTTTGGGATGCGCAGTCAAGCCCAAATAATTATTGGAGCCAGCCATAATTATTTTTCGTCCTTCAATTTGGACTACAGGACCCTCGTTTTCTTCGATCGCTCTGAAGTAAGGATAAAAGCCGGCGGCTTTCACTTCATCTGCACGTGTAAAATCCCAGCATTTTTGAAAAAGGTCGACTGCTATTTTCGTTTCGGTTGTTTGAGTTTCGATGGATTGATTCATAAAATATTAAAGAATTGAGATAAAATCGGTATGAGTAATGAAATTGCTATCCTAAATTTTTTTTAATATACTCTATTGCGAAATAAAAAGCAATTTATCGAAATCTCAGCATATTTAAGAATATTATGAAAATACTGATAACAGGAGCAACCGGCTTCATTGGAAGTCATTTAACCGAACAACTTCACATGTCGGGTTATGAATTGCGTTGCCTTGTCCGAAAAAATTCAGATCTCCAGTGGATTAAAGATTTACCGATTGAATATGTTGAAGGAGATTATTTTGATCCGTACTCCTTACAGAGAGCAGTAGGGAATGTAGATGTAATATATCACTCGGCAGGAGTTACAAAATCGAAAACCAAAGAAGGATATTTTCAAGGCAACCATCTTGCGACCAAACATCTTCTTGATGCAGTGCGTGCTTCGAATAAAAACCTAAAACGATTTGTTCACGTCAGCAGTCAAGCAGCCGTTGGTCCAAGTTTGTTGGACAACCCGATTGATGAGAGTACACCATTTCATCCGATTACAACTTATGGATTAAGCAAAATGGAAGCCGAAAAAGAATGTCATAAATTCATGAATGATATTCCAATAACTATCGTGCGGCCACCGGCAGTGTACGGTCCGAGAGATAAGGATGTTTTTGAATTTTTCAATACCATGAACAAGGGCTTACAACCGTTGATTGGCTTCGGTAAGACTTATGTGAGTCTTGTTCACGTTAAGGATTTAGTCAAAGGAATAATACTTGCAGGAGAATCTCCACGAGCTGTAAATCAAACTTATTTTATTGCAAGTGAACAATACTACAACTGGCATGAGATAGGTGAATTAACTCAAAAACTGATGAACAAAAAGGTATTGCGGGTGCACATTCCAAAGTCTGCTGTATTTGTAATAGCCGCGATTGCTGAGTTCGGATCACTTTTTAGCTCTAAACCAGCGCTTCTAAATATCGAAAAAGCCAAAGATATAACTCAAGATCATTGGACATGCAGTATCAAGAAAGCTAAGGAAGAAATCGGTTATTACGAATCGTTCAAGTTGGAGGATGGAATTTTAGACACGCTTGAGTGGTACAAAAAGAATGGATGGCTAAAGTAGCTTCATTTTTTTGCTTTGGCTACCTTTTTTTCGTATATTGAAATGCAAATGATCGCGGGGTGGAGCAATTGGTAGCTCGTTGGGCTCATAACCCAAAGGCTGTAGGTTCAAGTCCTACCCCCGCTACTCTGTGCACTCACATTTTCTGTGGGTGCATTTTTATTTATAAGCAATTCTTCAATGGTTGGATTTACAGCAGGTAGTGACCGTACATAGAATTTCACCGTTTCCCTCTCCCCACCTCGCCTCCACCAACTCCTCGTTCGTTTTCTCGGCGTGCGTGAGATTCGTTTCCAACTCGCATGTTTCTACTCATACATACTGTCCTGCCACAAATCCTGAAGCCCACGCCCATTGAAAATTATATCCACCCAAATGTCCCGTAACATCCATAACCTCGCCGATTACAAACAAGCCGGGGACGTTTCTTGCTTCCATCGTTTTGGATGAAAGCTCGTTTGTATCAACACCTCCGCAGGTAACTTCCGCCTTTGAGTATCCTTCAGTACCTATTGGTTCCAGCTTCCAGTCATGAAGTTGAGCGGCAATCGATGTAATCTCTTTGGTTGAGCAGTGATAGAGCGGCTTCAACCATCCGTATCGTTCACACAATTGTTTTGCCAATCGTCTCGGTAGAATTTCTGAAAGCACCGTTGAAAGCTCCATGCCGGACTGATGTTTATCTGTGAGAAACTTCAGAAGATCAACGTCAGGTGACAGATTGATCGAAATCGTATCTCCACGGTTCCAGTAGGATGATATCTGGAGTATCGCGGGCCCGCTGAGACCGCGATGAGTGAACAGGATATTCTCCCTGAATGCCTGACCATTGCAACTGACTATGGCTTCAAGTGAAACGCCACTAAGCCCGCTGAAAAACGACACATCTTCTTTACTAAACGTTAGCGGGACAAGCCCCGGCGTCATTTGCGTGATCTTCAAGCCAAACTGCCGTGCGAGCCGGTAACCGAAATCCGTCGCCCCAAGCTTCGGGATGGACAGTCCGCCCGTAGCGATGACCATCGAATCGGATTCAAACTCCCCTTTGTTTGTTGTGATGACGAACCGGTCTTCCTTGCGCACATCCGATATCTGACAATCCAGTACAACTCTTACGCCGGCATCGTCACATTCCTTCTGCAACATGGCGATGATCTGACCCGAAGACTGATCGCAGAATAACTGACCGAGTGTTTTTTCGTGATAACTGATCCCGTGCATTTTGATCATTGAGATGAAATCATCGGGGGTAAACCGTGCCAGCGCCGACTTGCAGAAATGGGGATTCTCAGAGATGTAATGTTCGTGTTCGGTCACCATATTCGTGAAGTTACACCTGCCGCCGCCTGAGACGCGTATCTTCTCACCAATTTTTTGATTCCGTTCGAGAACACAAATCGACCTGCCCCGCTTCCCCGCTTCGATGGCACACATGAGTCCTGCTGCACCGGCGCCGATTATGATGACGTCATACATGGGGGCTTATCATGATAAGATGTCTTCTTTGCTTATCTGGAGTGGGTACATAATGTTCCCGAAACTGCATCAAACTATTTAACAACATAATTCATCATCGGGAATACTGTGAAGTGGAACAGTCATTCGCATAAATACTTGACCTGATGCTGAATCGACTAACCGAATCGGTTCCTTTGTTTCAAAATCTATGAATTTACCATCTTTGTAAATTGCATCGATGTGTGCTGTTGCTACATCACCAAAATAATTGATTTGAGGAATATCTTGTTTACTTTTTTCCATAAAAATAACCTAAGTTATGAAGGGAATAATTGCCTAACCATATTTTTATACTCATCCCATTTACCGGTATAAAGTACATAAGCGCGATGCCTGTAAAACGGAATGAGGGGCCTATTAAGTTGATTATCCTTCGCTGGTATAGGTATTATTGCTTTATATTTGGGGTCATAAAATTCAATTGCTTTTCTTCTCGGAACGGTCTCATTAAGCAATACTTAATACAGGGATTCCGCTGTAAGCAATACCGGAACTGTCTTCGCAAATTTTTCATCAAGTTCTTTTTTCAAAACCGGTATCCACAATTTCGCTGCTTCTTCCCATATTGAGTTCTTTGATGTCTCATCCTTAAAGTAGTTCCGACAAAGGTTCTGGCAGTAAACCATTTCCAAGGATAATCCCACAGCATCCAGTTGATTCTTGATACTCTCTACAATGCTATTAAAAATATTGTGGCTCGATTTGATAGCAAAAACAAACGGCAAATCTTGACAATGTCTATTTGAAGGATCGCAACCAAGTAAAATTGCTCTCGTGTTGATTGGATTTTCTGGATATGGTTTAGGATAAGAATAGTCTAATACCTTTTTCTTATCAGACTTGTTTAAGTAAGCTATTATATCGTAAATAGATAGAGTAATGTCCATATATATTTATCCTCATTTCTATTTTTACATTAACAAATCTCTTAATGTACCCAACCGACCAACTGTTACCGAATTTAATAGATCAATAGGTGGGGAGCCACCAATTTCCCTATGAATACCTTGGAATATTTCATCAAGGTCTCTAACTTGGGAAATTATTTCATCTATTTTTAATTGAGGCAAAGGATTAATATTTCCGTTATTACCCTTTCCAAATTCTATATTGTGATTTGACCATTTCTTAATTCGATACTTTACGACTGACCCGTGTTTTTGGTTATTATACTCAGTTATAAAATAATTCCCGACAAGCTCAATTTCCATTATATAATCATGCTCTGGATAGTTAATTGTCAATATACGACCTGATTTCAGGACCAATCTTCTCTCGATTTTAGGAAGGTTTTGAAGCTTCTCAGCCAATTCAAACGTTGTACGAATTTCATTTCTATAAAGTGGGCTCTTGAAATCGTTGTGTGAACTTGGATTTAGAACTAACTTTTTGAATATTCGAATCAAATCAATTAAATCTGGTGGTTTAGGAATATTAGATTCTTCATATAACTTTACCAATTGATTCATTAAGCCATCTAATTCAGTCAATACTTGTCCATCAGTTGTAACCTTGTATACATCTGGCAGTAAATTCTTAACTATGCTTTCACATGCTTTGCGTAAACAATATCCGGCTTCAGGATAACGTTTCGCCTTAAAATATTCATTTGCTTTAGTAATATTATCTACAGGTAGGATAATTACAGGGTAATCTGGTGTTGTTGGGTCAATATTATCTTCGATATACATTTCTAAATATTTAAATTGACATTTTTCTACTTCAAACCAATTTCGTGCCACCTCAAACCATTCGCGATCATAAGTAGAGATAAATATTTGAAATCCATTTGCCATAAATTCTTGTTTTAATATTTTTAGCAATGGAACTCTGTTGCTGGTGTCAAGTCCTATAAAAATATCATCTAAAAAAAGAACCCTTAACTCGGACGCAGCTATTGGATATGTTTTTAATGCTGCTAAATAGATGCTTATTGCCAATGCCGATAAGCGTGCTTCATTAATAAATGTTTGGTAAGATGGTATTGCTTTACCGGCATATTTCACATCCAAATATAATTCTTTAATAATTTTTCTTGTATTCCAATCAAATTTTATCTCTGATAATCTGACATCGATTTCCAACTTCGGATCGAAGTATTGCTGAATGATTCGTCTTAATTCCGAAAACACTTTCGTCAAAAGTTCTTTTAAAGAACTTTCGAAGTCTGGCATATTGTTTCGAGCGATTTTGAATGATCTTTTACGAGCATCATTTTCATTCATTGGGATTTCTATTTTTTTCCATTCGCTAAGTAATTCTGAAGTAGATACACCGCTATACCCTTTGATATTTACCAGATGATCTGCAAGAATATCTTCGACGATTAAAGAAAAAAGATTTGGACTCTGATTGGGGAGAGTTTGAATGAAATGCGTTTGCAACATCCTTTTATAATCCAAAAATCCTTTTACTTTGTTGGCTAATTTGATTGATTGAATTCTGTGTGTACTTTGTGTGTCGGGTTTGCCAAAAACAAAAGGATTTTCAGCTGTCACATTTTTGTTTGCATCTAATTCTGCAATTTTCAACGCAATTGTTCCAGTATCATTCCCTTCAATTTGAGAAAAGTAATTTACATCAAATTGTTTTGAAGTATCGGCAGATGAATTGAAAAAATCTTTTATGGCGCTGTAGATAGAAGATTTACCACTACCGTTTTCCCCATAAATAAGGAAATGGTTCCCCGCAGGAATCTCAATAGTAGAATATGAGCTTTTAAAAGCTCTGTAATTGTTTAAAGTTATCCCCGTGATCCAATGCATGCTTTACTTCTTGCCTTCAATGATCGCTATTTCTTCAATGGTGTCCATCTTAAACATGGCAACATTCACCGGATGCTTGGGGTCTGATAATTCTTTGTAAACCTTTTCAATCGTTTTCAGATTCTTTTCATCCTCGCCTTCTTTTAACTCCGGCAAATTGTTTAAGTGCTTTAGCACTTCTGCTCCAGCTGCTTTAATGGAATCAGGTAAATACAATTCATAAACCATTGCATCTATGAGGCGTTCGATGAATGTACTATCCACCTTTTTTCTTTTCAACAAGAGTATATAGTCTACCAATACAATGAAAGGCGATTGCTTTTGAAGTTCTAATATGGGAGTAGGCAAGTTTTCTACATTTCCAGATTTCATTATTGGAAATGTCTCTCTATAGTCAGTAAATACATTGGAAAAATAATAATTTAACAAGTAAGAATTTAACACTGCTAATAAATACTTTATGTTAACATCGTTCGAATTAATTTCCGTTACACATCCTGAATTTAGTATGTAAAACTGTCTATCGTCATATGTAAAAGTCAATTTAGTGCCAACAAATTTTGATACTAATTTTTCTTTAAGTAAAAATATTCTTTCATCCCTTGATCTATCTAATAATTCAGGTGTGTATTGAACATATTTTTGGGGAGTAAGGCAACCATATCTTTCAATATCGCTTCCAGTTATTAAAGGTTTATGCGCTTTTGAGATTTTTGAACTTGCAATAAATTTTTTGTCGTCACCTGTTGTCAATCCTCTCCAAACTTTTGCAAAGGTTTTCAATTTAGGGAAGCTATTTAATTTTTGTATTAATAATAGGCTCTTTTCATTCAGTTTAATTAATAATTTCTTATCATCGGTTAGTGAGATTATATCTTTTGTTTTAAGAATAACAAACTTATCACCTTTTCGAATTTTCAAATACTCACATTTTGTATTTCCGAAACCAAGAACAATTGTCTCTACAGTTGCAGCTTCAAACGCTAGTCCTGTAGCAAATAATTCATGAATATTGACATCCTTTGTCAAGAATTCTCTTAATCTTAAAGAATATTCGTTTGCTAAAAATGTATTTGGAACTATATAATATGAAATACCATTCTTTGATAAAACATCTTTAGTAAATTCAATGAAAAGAGTATAAGTGTTAAATTGCTGTTCTGCTGTTCTATATCGAGATTTAAAATAGTTAATTATTTCTTTACTAAACTCTCCTCCCGTATAGCGTCCGCCCTTTGAGACTATATAAGGCGGATTCCCAATTACTACATCGAATCCTTTCGATAGCTCTTTGCCGAACATCCATTCAGGCTCGAACCAATTCGCTGAAGCATTTTGGTCATAAATATCAAACTGTGCTACTTTATCGGCATCATTATTCCCAAACCCTAACCGCTTTAGTTCCTCTGCAATATTTTTCCGTATTGCCTTATCTTCTCTTTGGCATCTGAGTTTATCCTGTCTTGATTTTGCTTCAAAGTGTCTATGTCTGACTTGTTGCAATTTTTGCTGCAATGGCTCAATAACTTGATAACCCATCGGCAACTGAGCAGGTTTCTCTAGACCGATCAAAGTATTAGCAGCAACGAATTTCGTTTCGAGGTTAGGCAATGGTCTTATGCCCCGGTTGTCTGCTCCCTTTTTCTCTCGTTGGTCTACAACAAGCGAAATAAAGAATCGAAGCTTAGATATTTGAACAGCAATTGGTTGTATATCTACTCCAAAGATGCAATTTTCAATGAGGTAGAGTTTACGCCCATAGTTGCTGGCATTATCTTCAAAACTTTCATTGATATCAATCAGCTTCCTTTCGCGTTCTTTTTTGTCACTTTCATTCAAGGCATTATCGATTTCAACCTGAGCTTTGCGTTTTTGCAATTCTCGCCATCGTACATTATCCTTATCCAACTTCCCGAGCACATAGACAAATTTATGCAGAATACCCATCGCAAAAGCGCCGCTACCGCATGCAGGATCAAGAATTTTGCTATGGTCAATTGCATAGATTAATTCTTGAACATCTTTTTCGTCGGTGAACAATTGCTTTTCATCAGTGTAAGAAATCAGCTGTCTTAAGTTCGATTCAAGTTCGGCTTCTTTGTCTTTCCATCCGCTTCGGCCTATTTCTTGCTCTATTGGAAGTTGTCCCTTTCGGCTGGTATTCCCGAACATATCTGATTGTAGATTACCTAACTGTAACCAGACGGGATTCTCTTCAAGCATCTGTGTCTTTAGGTAGGAAATAAGACTCTCATCTACCATATACTCCACAATTTCACGAGGAGTATAAAAACTACCGGTCTGTTTACGCGCGGTTGTCTCAGTTTCGGGCGTGTAGTATGCTAAAAGATTCTCGAATACTTTCCCGAGTAGTTCGGGATCGAGAGCGATTTCTTCTTCAATTGGCGTGTTTTCTTCTATCGTAAACTTATAGTCATTGAAGATTTCCAAAAGACCTCGGCAGTTTTCCTTAGTGCGCTTGTATCCATATCCTTCACTGAGGTCAAGCACACGAGATTTACCAAAGAAGAGCATATCAGGAATTTTCGCAGTCTTTTTCTCTTCACGGCTGAAACCATCTATATACTCGTGTTTGCCGGTTTCATCGTTATCTTTATCGAGGCAATCAAACAGTCCGCCGTTTAAGAATGGAATTTCCTTAAAGAGCTCAATGACTTCTTTTTCCGAAATGGCAAATTGCTTTGCATAGCGATATTTGTTTTTAATTCCATGTTGTTCCCGGTTTGTATTGAAATTTCCATCCTTAACAAATTCTCTTTCATTCATCTTTTGATTGAGTGTAGCAAAGAACAAATTCTGCAGGATGGCGGTATAATACGTTTTTGCCTTATCCCCTTCAGGGTCAAAGCTTTTCAGTTTCGATTTAATGAATGATTTATTAAAAAGATTTTCCAACACTAACTGTTTTTCTTTCAGGAACCATACAAAAATGATGCGAGTAATCAATCTGATAAGGTTGATTTGAAGATTCTTTTCTTTATCCAGTTTTCTGTCATTCGGGAATTCAACGTGCTGCAAAGCCCAAAAATACCAATTCGCTAAATCCTGAAAGAACCGTTTATTGAGTTCTTTGATATTCAGTGTTTCCTGCCAAGCATTGTGTAATTCAACAAAGTTTGTGAATTGAAACTTTTTTTTCAATTCGTCAAACGTAAGGTCATGAAGGATTTCAATGTGTGCCCGGTGGGGGTTCGCAATGTTGATGTCTTTAATCAGCGTTACTTTCTCCAACACATCTTTGCTTTCGTCACGCTTGTGCAACCTGCGGTTGATTACAGACAGTGTAAGTGTGCTTCCGTGCCTGAACAATATCATTGCAGGCATAGGGAACAGGCGGTTCACTTCACGGGTGATGAGTGAAAGTTCTGTCCGGCCGTATTGTTCGCGGCTTAATTCAATGGCAAAAAATAAGTAGGTTTCAATTATTGTGCTGTCAACTTTTTTGGTGTCAAACAATACAGTTTGTTTCAGCACCTCTTCTTTTGATATCTGGAACAGTAAGTCAACATGCTTCCATTGCTTTACTAGTGCCTTCTCTTCATCGAAATGCGAATCCACAGAGATAAAGGATTCTTTGAACTGTGTAAAGGTTGGTTTCTCTAATGGCGACTGCCGGTCAGTTGTATAACCCAAAACATTAAACAGATTCAACGCCTTCCGGCTCAGATCTCCTTCTTTAAACGCGTTTATTGTTTGTTTGATTTTCTCTTTAACGTCGGTGCTCATAATTTTTTCAGTTCTTCTTTAACAAAATTCTCCAAATCTTTTTTTGCCGGCAATTGGAGTTTGTATTTACTGACAAACATCTTATTATCAACGCCTCCAAGAGCATATTCCACGAGCGGTTTGTTGCGGTCGGCAACTAGCAAAATACCTATGGGCGGAGTATCGTTCGGTTCACACACATTCTTTTTATAATAGTTCAGGTAGGTATTGAGCTGAGCAATATGAGCATGATTGAAAGCATCGACCTTCAGTTCCACCAGCACATGACATTTCAAAATTCGGTGGTACAACACTAAATCGATGAAGAAATACTCGTCGCCAATGAGAATTTTCTTCTGTCTGTCCTCGATGCAAAAACCCATACCCAGTTCAAGAATAAATTCCTGAAAATGATTGAGCAATGCCTGTTCTATATCGCTTTCCTCAACGACCTCCTTGTGCGGTAATTTCAAAAACTCAAAAAAATAGAGATCTTTTACAGCATCATGTGGTTCCTGCGGTTTTATTTTTTGTTCTAACCGTGCTAAAGCTTTCTTCTTATCGGTCGAAAGACCAAGACGTTCATAACTGAGCGTATCGATTTGCCGCCGGAGTTCGCGCACCGACAAAGTTTGGCGCGTCGCAAGCATTTCATAATATTGTCTTTTTACCGGGTCATCGATCTTGATCAATTCCGTGAAATGTGAAAACGATACACTGTGCAGCAATTGTTGAGTATGGCGGAGATCCGCATCGGTGAATTGTTGGGACACCGTCCCAAGATTTTGCGTGGGATTTTTTGAAGAACTTTTCTTTTCGGTTGTCAAATAGAGTTTCAATTGGTCGGACAGTGTCTGACCAATTGCAGGAAGCATCTTCAATTCTTGGGACACTGTCCCAAGAATTTGAGGATACGAAACATAAAACTGCCTGCAACGCGAAAGCTCAGGAGCGGATAATCCTTTTATATTGATGGTTTTGGCAAGTTTTAAAAGCAACTGCGCTCCATACTTGGCTCGATCTTTACCGTTTTGTTCATACTGAACAATACAAAACCCGAACAACCAGTTGCGGAGTGTAAGCCGGGAATTGACCGCTTTGACCGCATCGGTATAGAGTGCGTCATTTGTTGCAACAACAATATCTGCAAGCTGCTTAAAATTCATAGTATGCTATTGGATCACCAACCAGGTGACGAGTTCAAAATTATTCATCTCTTTTACTTGTTTCTCAAGAGGAATTAACAGTCCGCCTCTATCGGTTGTCAATTTCTGGTTCTGTCTTTTGTGGAACACGCGGACAATTTCATCGACAGCTTTTTTCAATTGTTCCGTGTAATTATCCATTTTCTCTCCAAGATGTGTTTCTTTATTAAATTTATTACAGAGTTCAATGAACGGCTCTGCTCTACCTTGGCACAGCAATCTATAAATTTCTAAAATCTGCTTTGCATTAGTATAATTGAACCGTACTTGTCCATCTTCCCAAATATACACAAGGAAATACGGCTGCAATGGATTCGCCTCTTCATTTCCATCCGTATCTCCTTTTTGTTTCAGACAATATACAACTCCGGGTTTGATGATCTTCCTTTCCATTTCAGAAAATTTATTTATATCCAGATATTTAGCGTGAGCGCCTGATGGCGATGGCACAACTGCATATAAGCCAAACGGTGCATCATTTAATTTCTTGCGGTTATTTTCTAAGTAATTCGAGAGTTCAATGCGGAAGTCGTCTAATGTAAAATCTGTTAGCGAAATGCTTTCATTCATATCCTCCAGATCAAGAACTTCATCGCGCAAACGTTTCAGTTGTTGGTTTCTATATTTTAAATCTTCTTCAATCAAGTCTTCTAATTGTTCGGTATTCAAAATATTATCTTCGCCTGTAGCCGTAACGTCAACCAAAGCCATTCGTGCTTCAACACGTTCTTTCAGGTTAATATAATTATCGAGATCCTTGGTGGGCCAGAAATTAACCAATTGAATTTTAGCGTTCTTGCTTCCTAACCGATCAATACGGCCAAATCGCTGAATGATGCGGACGGGATTCCAGTGGATATCATAATTTATCAGGTAATCACAGTCCTGCAAATTTTGCCCCTCGCTTATACAGTCTGTAGCGATTAGAATATCGATCTCCTCATCCTGTGGCATTTTCTCCAGTTTATTTCTATTCTTAGCTATCGGGGAGAAGTTAGTAAGTATATTCGAGTAATCGTTTTTGCCCAAAGTTGTTTTTGTGAAGTCGCCGGAAACTAGCGCACAATGTAAACCAAGATCTTTTCTAATCCATTGTTCAAGATTTGAGTATAAATATTCAGCTGTATCGGCAAAAGCTGTAAAAATAATTACCTTCTTATTATCACCATTTATCGGTTGTTTAATCTTTTTGAGTATCTGTTCTTTTAATTCTTTTATCTTAGCATCTCTATCGGGTGTTACCGCAACAGCATTATTATAAATATCTGAAAGAGCTTCTTTATCTTGCTTTAAGTCGGCAAGCCATTCATCTAATTTTAGATCTGCTAAATCGTATTTTAATTTTTTACCAACCTGCCACTGTTCAAGATCATCTGCATTTTCCTCGATTTCATCTTCATCCGGCTGGACAGAAGTTAAATCTGTTTCAAATGTTTTCGTTTTAAGTTTTTTAAATTCTATTATTTTACCCTCAAGGTGTTCTATTTTCTTAATCGTCCGATCCAATGAGATCTCAAAAGATTCAACCGAGCTCTCCAACCGTTTGAGATAATTTACTTTCATCATCCCGATAAGGAAATTCTCACGATCACTCTGGGTAAAGTTCAATGTTTCCTTATTGGCTCTATCCGCATACTTACTTAATATTTCAGGATCATCTTTCAGATATGCCGAAGGATTGTATACCGAGAGTTTATATTCCAGAATTTTTTTATTCAGCGTATCGTAGTTGAAAAATCTATTTTTGATATCAATGTTAGGATAAATTGAATGCGGTTTTAATCTTTCGGAAAATTGACCGATTGATTTAATATCATAAAAACTCTTAATATGTTTCCTGCTTCTGGCGATCGTTAATTCATCCAGTAGTTTAAAAAAAGAAGAATCTAATCGTTCCAACAATTGTTTTACTGTCCTGTCAGGGTTTTTCCTTCTGTCCGCCCAATTAGTAAACTGGGTCTGTGCATTCTTGAGGGACAATTCAATATCTTTAATTCGGGTATCTGCAAATAGAGCGTCTTTTTTCCCTTCAGTTATTAGCAATATTTGGTTTCTTAAATCGCGCAAATTATTATTTACGGGCGTGGCAGAGAGTAGCAGCACTTTAGTCTTAACACCAGACTTAATAATTTTTTCCATTAGCCATTTTGCCCGATTCATCCTTATCTCACCGTTATCCTTAATTTTATCCATAGGATTACCACGGAAATTATGGCTTTCGTCTATCACTACTAAATCGTACGCGCCCCAATTAAATTTATCTTCAGATAGATCGTGCCCATCGGCATCTGAAATACCATATGTTCTTCCCATGTCGGTATGATAAAGGATATGATAATTATATCTATCTCTTTTAAAAGGATTCAAGTTGTTATTTTTACTCGCTTGGTATACTGTCCAATTGTCTTTCAATTTTTTAGGACATAATACGAGCGTTCTAAAGTTAAGCTTTTCAAAATAATGAATTACAGCAAGAGCTTCATAGGTTTTACCAAGACCAACGCTGTCTGCAATTATACATCCATTATGTTTTAATATCTTATTTATTGCACCCTTCACACCGTCTTTTTGAAAATCATACAGCATATTCCAGATTTCACTTTCGAAAAATCCGGTCTGCTTATTCAACAATCCGCCTTTTTCCTGTTCATCCAGAAATTTTTCAAAAATATGATAAAGCGTCTTGTAATATATGAACTCCGGCTCATTCTCCACATAGAATTGATCTAAATACTTGAGTACCTCTTCTTTTACATCTTCAACTAAACCGGTTTTATCATTCCAGAGATCATCAAACCATTGTTCAAGTTCGTCAGAATCTCTCCGATCTTGAATAACCATATTGAGTTCGATATTGTGGCTACCACTTAAGCCCAAACCGTTTACTGTAAAGTTTGAGCTCCCCATTACAGATTCCTTCACCCCGTTGGGATTTTCAATTAAATAAAGTTTTCCATGAAGGAAGTTTGGCTTTACCATCGACTTAATATCAACTTTTTTCTTTATCCATTCCGCACAATCTCTTGCTATGGATTTCTGAGATATTCGATTTTCAATCGGTATTACGATTTGATCATCTTCAATTTTAAATTCTCTTTTATTAGTCTTTGAAGGATCTATGGATTTTATGAAGGTTGGCTCACCAAAAAGAAATCGAAGCTTCTCAATGGAATTCAATTGAGGTTTTAGTTGATTGTACGCGTAAATAGTGAAGTACGCAGAAACAATCGAAAGCTTTGAATTAGTAGAGATCTTATCACGCAAAAAATCTCCAACATTGCCATTTTTATTATTATCTTTGATAGAACTCATGTTGTTTTCTAGTAAATTTAAACAGAAAATCTAGCGATCAGACTCTTGGTATCAGCGAGCTCAATAGAACTCTTTTGTTGACAGATTTTCCATACCCCAGAATTGTAACCATGACTTAAAACATACCAAAATTTGTATAGAGTAGCAAGAATTTTGAGATGAAAAGAGATTGGAAACAAGAATATAATTCGGAGTCAATGCTATGAATTGTTACCCTAAAAGCAGTGTAACCTCAATTAAACTTGAATCTCCCAATTAATGAGACAACGATGGTAAATTCTATTAATTTAAACTTAATCAATTACCATCCATACATCATCGGCAATGCAGAACCAAGGAACAAAATACACGCATAGAAAAGCATTTTCAAGCTTGAGCGCTTCCATCGCGTTACTTTGCTCATCACAGGAGGTGCTAATACCCTGCCCACCAAGCTCTCAAGAATCTTGTAAGTGATATCGTTTGTACAATCATAATTAAATTCCTACTGAACACTTATGTCCGTCGTCGGCAAATAAAGAATAATAATTCCATACGTCGTGAATTTTAAAACACCATCCTGCCTGCGGGCACTAACATGCTGCAAGTACAGTTTCACTTTCATCCGATCGTTCATGAGAGCGATTGACATTTTTTCAGGTGGTATGTTCGCCGCATTCGCATTCTTGTAATCTACCAGAAGCTTTTCTATAAACTGCTTCATATCAACATGGATGGAATCCATCGCTTTTCCATCTTTCATCGAGAGTAAAGTGAACGTATCAAGTCCCGCGCTGACTCCATAGCCGAAACCTCCCCCGTGGATCTCTTTTCTCTTCGGACTGGAGGTGGAGATCTGCCCTCTCCATAGTCGATCATACCCTTCGACGTCTATTGCCCGTTCGCCATCCATCCTCAGATTAATTTCATTTGAGGTCGTCCCTTCCCAGATTTTCACATATTCAATCCCCATCATTTTGGTAATAAGGGATGGATCTTTGCGTGCCGATCTCCCTCCGGTAGAGTCATCTCTAAGACTTTCCCGGAACCATGGTTGGATACGGTCATAGCCGTGAATATCGTGAAGATATTCAATAATTGAACTGATCTCTTTTGTCTGCTCGAATGGAATTGATTTATCCGCCGTACGAACTGTTCCATCAACAAGTATGGAAGAGTTCGTCAACAATTCTTTTAGCCGGGCAACCTGGCTTGATTCAGAAACATTGAATGTACCCCATGGCCCAAAACAAATTAGCAGCGATAAGATTCCAAGTGAGCCCGGAATAACTTTGATACTTTTCCCTCTGCTAAAAATGAAGTAGAGTACGATCAACGCAAGCCATACTCCAGTAGCCACGGCGATATACCTTCCTTCCGTCACACCATATTCAGAAACTCTGCGCCAGACTGCGAGAAGAAGCATGATGACCAATGGGACCATAACAAGATAGAACCAACGCAAAGCAGATTTGACCCAGATATTTTCGACATGATCGCGGATCGGATAGAATAACAAATGCATGAGCATACCAACAGTCGAAAATCCAAGAATTAACCTGCTGACCCATCCTTGCGGCCAGTCCCACGCGATAAGTATTTTCCCCATGTATGTGTACAGGATGATTAGGTAAACAATTACCAGCGGCAACAAAATGTATTGAGCAAATATCTTAATACCCTTTGGATATTCGGTGGATCCCTCCAGATCATCAAGCTGTTCAGGTATACCTCCAAGAAAGAACCATGTTGTGAAAATTCCATTGATGAGAATCCAAAGTTCGGCATATCGTTTTCCAGGAATATCTATTCCAAACAAATGATCAAGTGCCGCAAGGGCGATTGCAAGTCCGGCGTTGAGAGCCATCGAGTAGAGAATAGCAGTGATTGAACGCAACAAGAGCGTCTTATTGTAGTTCCAGAATCCGTTTGTATCTCCGGCTCCCACATACGGGGCAACCGCGACAAAGAGATGGAGGCTGATTGCTATCATGAGAAGCCGTAATAAATGAATGTTGGGGGCATCCATAAGATCCGAGGGAACTGACCAAGCGTACGCAATGAGCGCGAGCAGTCCGATGATCTGGGCGACAACAGACATCGACAGTTTCCATTTCCTTTTTTCGGCTGTCAGAGCAATAGCTATCAGGAGTGGAATCCCGATAATCGCCGCAAAGAGAATGTTGAAAAGTATTGTGGACTGCGCAGGACCCTCATGGTCTACAAGAATTAACGCTGCAATTGTACCGATTCCGGCATCGATCACAACGAACGGAAAACGGCGGAACGTACGTGTGGAATTATTGACGACTTGTTGAATCGATGGTAGTTTCATTCAAACCTCGAATTAGTGGCGATGATTGTACTGACTTCTTGATGTTGTAGTTTGAGCATATTTTTAGTTTACTCAGCTTTCTGACACTGAGAGATGAAATGGGAGAAATTTGAGTGCGAAATTGTTTGACCTATCATTTGTCCAATCCTATTTTCTTTACCAGAGCTGTATACTGACCAGCTTCCATATTATGTACCGATTGGAATAATAGTTAAATCCTTGTTCAGATACAATTGGTTTATCTAAAAAGAAAGGCATGTCAGTGTTCCAAAATCGATAACCTAATGCAAAACTTCTCCAAAGAATTCTTAAAATCTAAGCTCACCAAGCACAATAATCTCATTCAGAAATTGTGTAGGTGCAAAACATCTTTCGCCCCCGCTACACTAACTACAGAAGAATCCTAATCATCAAAAGATGGTTAGGATTTTTTTGTTATACGGATTAATTCTATTGTATTAATTTAGCGAATTATTGTGGGGACAGGTCAGTTGTATTGCATAAGAATAATGAATTCATTATTTCTCCAATTCGTCCGTTCTAAGTTTAACTCCGATAAGTTTTAAAAATTCTGAGGGCAACTCTCCACCTGCAAAAACAAATACAAAATCGTTCATAATTACTTTCTGCTCATGGTTTGCTTCCTGTAAAACAACACTATCTGTCTGAATTTGATCGACATGCGATTGAAATATCACGCTAAGTTTCCCCTCCTTTTTCATTTCCAGAATGTTTTTTTCATTACGCTCCTTCAAACGGAAAAATTCTTCTTTACGATAACTTATTATCACTTTATTGCCGGGTTGACGCGCAAGTCCAACTGCCGCCTCGATCGCACTATCGCCGCCACCCACAACTAAAATATGCTTACCGGTAAAAGATTCCGCATCAAAGAGTCGATAAAATACTTTGGGCAGATTTTCTCCTGGTACATTTAGTTTGCGCGGAGTCCCGCGTCTTCCCATTGCCAGGACTACACTGGATGCGGTACACTGCCCGCTATTAGCCGATATCTGAAACTTATCTCCATCTTTCTGTATTGAAAGAACTCTGTCTCCGGTACGAACGTCAAGTTGATACTTTTGAACAAGTCCATTAAAAAGATCGAGTAATTTTTCCTTACTGATTTCTGAAATCTGCAATTTTCCAAAGAGAGGCAACTCTACAGGGGAAGTTAGAACGAGCTTCTGTCTTGGATAATGAAGTATCGATCCGCCTAGATCATCCTGTTCAAAAATTATAGAGCGGAGTTGGTGGTGCTTAGCACTAAGACCGGCAGAAATACCCGCTGGTCCGGCACCGATGATAGCGATATCGGTATCAACTATTTTGTTCGGTTGAATACTTGCTGCGATATGTTTAACTGCTTTTATGCCATGTGAGAAAGCATTTCTGATTAGGCCCACACCGCCGAGTTCACCAACTATATAGAGACCTTCTATATTCGACTGGTAATGTTCATCATAGAATGGAATTTCCATTCCCTGCTTTGGTTTGCCAAAACCCATCGTAATACCCCCGACCGGACAAGCATCCGCACATAAAGCATGGCCAATGCACCTTGCACCATTAATAATTGCCGGCTTGCCGTTGATCATGCCGAGCACATCCTCAGGACAGGCTTTTACGCATCCACCACATCCAATACATGATAACATGTCTATCCGGGGATGAAGAGTTGCAGGTTCTGTCATACCGGCATTAACATTTTTTTCATGCATCTTTCTTATCAGCTTCTTCTTTTTCTCCGCGATCAACCAGTACGGTACGGCTATAACAAAAACGAGAAAAATAAATATGAGTAGGGAGAATACAGTTTCCATCAGAACTTCTTGCGGACTTCAGCGAGAAAAGTATAACCATCAGAGGCATGCCCAACAAAACGTTCTACACTTCCCCACAAGGTTACGGACTTGAATATGTTTGTAAAGATATCGAGTGAATAAGAGGTATAGACTAATAGATCACCCGTTCGTGAAATTGTATTCCTATTCACCTGATAATGTAGTGATGCATCGAGCATATTGAAAATATTTTTCTGCACACTTAATCCATAGATTTTTGACTTAGCGTATTCGGTCGAGTTCAATGACACGGAAAACCGTGATATGAACCCAGAATTAAAAGCATTAGAAAAATTGACTGAAGAATAATTTAGATATTCTTTACCAAGTTGACCGGAGATCAGGCGTGGCGAGTAATTGTTATAGATTGATATGCCATAAGATAACCAGATGTTAATATTGAGATTCGGTGTAGTACGAATTCTTAAATCGAGAAGAGAATCTGGGATTGTTCGGATTGAAGCGAATGAATAAGATGGTCTCCACATAACTAAACCTGCACCGACAGCAACTGTGGATGGAAAGCGATAATCAACATTCGCATTGAAAAGAGCGGGTTTTGGTGATAGAATGTATTTAGTTTCTGATTTCATTCGCAAATCAAGATCGCACAGCGCGCTAATGCTCAATCGTTCAAGAAGAAATATTCTGAAGGATCCACTTAAAGACTCACGATTAAGAAGTGAACCGTAATAAGATCGAACATAAGAAATATTTAACGATGGATGCAGAATACTGTTTGTGGAATATGATCCAAATATCGCCGCTTTTTTGATGTTTGATGAAAATGTTCGCTGTGTATAACCCGGTTCAAATCCGGCGACTAAACCAAACGTCAAACCATCAAAAGTTCTGAGAGCCATTAAACCGTCAATGTATCCGATCCCTGGAGAATATGTTGGTACAATTCGTCCTATGGAGATAATATTTGTCCCATCATTGAATGAAAGTGAAAATCTATAAATCCTCGAACGGTCAACACCCTTAGAAGAAAAAAGATTTAGATTACCTTGGTATAAACGTCTTAGATTAGCATAGATTTCAAAACTAACCGGTATCCCGGTCAACTTGCCGTTGAGGTTGATGATTCCACCAGATTGTGAATATTTAAAATTTGTCAATGAGGAGGTAGTCCCATGATATTGCAATCCGACTGAGCCATGGATTAATAACCAGCTATGAGATGATGATTGGATGCTGTCTTTACCAACAGAGTCCGTTGCAACAATTATTGGTATGGAATCAATTACGGTTTCCATGGTATGATCGATTGACGAACTTTTGGTTTCACTGATGAGCGGAATAAAAATCAATGCATCTCCAACTTTCAAGTCTCTTTTCTTATCAAGAATATTGCAGACTGATGTTTTTGAACTCGTGGCAAAAACTTTCAGAACTGCAATAGTATCATCACCTGAAAGAGCAATAATTAAGCTCGAGTCACTAACACCGGCATCTCTTCCCAAAGATGTATATACAGCACCAGATGAAATGTATGTAATGCGACCAGTGACAACGGATTTCTGCCCGTATGCAGATAATGCGAAAACAAAAAGGATGAATATGAATGTAATACTTTTCATTTTACGTTTTCATGGCATCTAAAACAATCGGAACTCAAGTAAACATAATTTCCGACATCCGTATGTTTTGCATTCATGTCTGTTTGATTGTGCTCATGACAATCAACGCATGAGAACTGTTTATAATCAGACTGAGTAGTATGGCAATCAGTACATAGTGTCCATTTCCCCTGATGCGCACCTGAATAAATTCTGAAATATTGCTGGTCATGATTAAAGGTTGAAGGAGACCAAGCAGAAGTTGTATGACAGGGTGAACAATCGTGCGGGAAATTGGCAACTGCATGATTAGGATCCGTCGGTCGAATGTAATCATCCTGATGACAAGCATAACAGTCAGAGTACGTGAGCTGATAATTACCACCTATGTGGCAGGACAGACATTGCGTAGTGATATGCTGACCGGTTAATGGAAATTTCGTTATCGAATGATCAAAGGTTGCAGGCGCCCAGGAATCTGTAGAGTGACACTGGGAACAATCGGTACTGAATCCACCTGTAACATGGTTCGGATTGTCCGAATTCTGATAATCAGTTTGATGGCATGTATAACAGCCGCTATAAACAAGCTGATAATTGCTATTAACGTGACAAGATTGACATGAAATTGTTCTATGTTTGCCCGTTAAATTGAATTTTGTTGAAGCATGATTAAACGTTGATGGAGTCCAAGCAGCGGTTGAATGACATATCTGGCACGCATGGCTCACTCCAGCAGAAACATGATCTAATAAAACAGCAGTTGTGAAATCTGCTGAGTGGCAGTTGTAGCACTCACTTGAAAGATTTCTGAATTGATTGTTCTTATGGCATTGAATACAGATTATTGCACGATGAGCACCGGTCAAAGGAAAAGCAGTCAGCGAATGATCGAAACTTCCACCCCAACTTGAAGCTGTAAAATTATGGCAATTCCGGCAGTCAACGGGAAATAGTTCGCTGACATGACTTGGATTTAAAGTCGCTCTGTAATCAGGCTCATGACAACCGATACAAGTTAAAGGTGTTCCCGCGAAGCGATAAGTTGATGCACGTTCATGGCAAGTACCGCAGTCTAATTGAGCATGTCTGCCAAGAAGTGGAAATCTTGTTTGCTGGTGCTTCTGTTTCATATCCGTGATAATCCATGAATTCATGTCATGGCAACGTTTACAATCATTACCGAGTTCCGATCTGTGAACATCAACATGACAAGCAGTACATTCGGAATTTTGTCCTACGAACTTTAAATCATTGTGGCAAGATTTGCATGAAACATTCTTGTGGTAACCTACGAGAGAAAAACCGGTCGAATTATGTTTGAATATTGTACTATCGCTCAGCTTCCAGGAGACAGTTGAATGGCATTCTCCGCAAGGTCGATTTAGTTTCCCGTGAGGAGATTGCGACTTTTGTGCGTTGAGGTTTGTAACGCTTAATAATATGGCGAAAATAATAAATCGTATCATTGCATGATTCCTTTTTGATGACATGATTCACATGAAATTTCCAAAGGTTTAAATTGAATAAATTGTGATTCCCCCTTTTTTCCTATTGTATGACAGGACAAACATGAAACATTTTTATGTTTCCCCGTTAGTTTAAATCTACTCTGTGTTTCGTGATTGAAGATAAGTGATCTCCAACCTTCAGCCGTATGGCATCTGAAGCAGTTTGTTTTACCATACTCGCTAAACTGCCCTACATGCGGATCAGTATGGCACGATTCACAATCGGATGGTATTTTTCTAAAAACAACTTTACCCGATATAGTATCGGAATCTTTATGGCATTTAGCACATCCGACATTATTGTGACGACCAGCAAGAGGGAATGTGGTGATTGAATGATCAAACGATGCATCCTTCCATCCTGTTGTGACATGACAATTCCCACAACTTTTTTCTTTCATCATCGAAATGAAAGCACCTCCATGAATATCCTTATGGCATGTTTCACATGATATATCCGGGAAGTGGAAGACCGGAGATTTCGATTCGATTTTACGATGGCAATCATTGCACGGTACCGCAGTATGTGCTCCTTTGAGAGGGAAGCGTGTAGAAGCATGTTTTTCCAAGGAATACGCGCTTGGTTTATATCCATTTGTCGAATGACATACTGAGCAATCGCTTTTATACGATTGCAGAAATACTCCTTTATGCTCATCAGAGTGGCAATCTGTACAATTATTATGATCTCGGTGAAACCGCGATTTGAAATCTTGTTTAATAGTCGGAGGATGGCATTGTTCACATTTTATTTCTTTATGCTTTCCGGTAAGTTTATATCGGGTTAAATCATGATCGAAAAATTTATTAGATACTTCTGCCCATCCAACAGGCGAATGGCATCGAGAACAATTGCCTTGATTCATCAACGATTTATGTGGAGATTGGTGGCATGATTTGCAATCCGTAAAATCATTTTTTACCAAACTAACATTGCCGTTTTTGTTATTCTCATTCATTGATGGATGACATTCACTGCATTTGGTTTGCAGATGCTTTCCAATTAATGGAAATTTTGTGCGAGCATGATCGAAGCGGTTTACATTTTTCCATCCGTCTGGAGTGTGGCAAGAAGAACACTCCTGACCGAATTTGTCTTTATGAGGATCGGGATGACAAGATGCACAAGCTTGAGTTAAGCCGAGATATGTTTTGCGTTTACTTTTTTCCAAAATTTTCTTAATAGCCACATCTTTGCGGTATGTTGCTGAATGGCACTTCTCACACCCGACAGAGGAATGTTTTCCCGATAGATTAAATCCGGTTTTGATGTGATCAAATTTATTCTCTTCGAAAAGGACTGTTTTCGATTCACGACCTAAATGTTCTTTATGGCATTCGACGCAAAACCCCGTGGCTGTTACGGCGTGATACCCGTGTTTTTCTTTCCTAAGAATTTGAATTTCCAAATGGCAGGCGAGACATTTCGCTCCACTGATTTCCGTACCCACTTCATGACAGTTTATGCAATTTTGTGAACCCTCAAGATGCTGATGAGAATTCGAAAGGTCACCGGGAGAAAACTGAGCAAACAGATTTGCCGTAATGAATCCCAAGAAAAATAGTTGATAAAAAAATAGAGAACAAGTTATCCTTGAGAAAAACATTTTATTCATTTGTAACATCAAAATATCCATCTGTACCCAAGTAAAATTACAACAACAACATGAGCGATGAGCGTGATAAACATAATAATAGTAAACGGTAAATGAATAAGATGCCAATTATGAAAGAACCGCTCGACCTGCCCTAGCACAAACGTTTTTTGAGTCAAAGCTGCCCTCTCCAGAGCAGCATGTTTAAGAGGCAGGGCGGCTTCGGGTGCAATTTTATTCCATGATAATATTTCCCGAATTTTATTACGCGCTTGGATCTTTGATATCTCAAGTTGAATAATAGTTACTATTGTTTGCCAAAAAGTTTGTGGTGGTTGGAATCGGGCAAAAGTTATATCAATTGTTTGACTTAAAAGAATTCCAACAGGATATCCCTGCAGAACTTCAGAAATATTTTTCATTTCCGATTCAATCTCTTCCATTGTCAGTTGTGTGCCATTGAGATTACGGGGGATAAGAACATACAAAAACCGACCGATAATTCCACTGGCTGCAACAGAAAGCATAGTCCAAAGAGTAATCGCCGCAATGCCTCCTGATTTAAATGTAGTATGATAAATTATAAATATCGGACCAAGTAAACATAATATGATATGAAAATGCAACCAGTTGGCTAACACACCAAAAGAGCGAAGTCTGTTAATCCGCTTGCGAAATGAATAAGAACTTACACCGATAATTATCATGAGCGAACCCGCTATTCCAAACCCATGACTAAAAACACCCGAAGGTTTCATTGTTTGATAATCTGACCGAAATGCCCTTAACGCAATTGGTGTATCGTAATAATTCCAGCCATTAAATGTCAAGAGAACTATTACAAAACCACATAAGACAAGAAGAATAATTGGAAAATAGTTTCCTATAGTTCGCTTCATCGTCCGTTTACATAATCGATATTAAACAACTTAAATATGACCTATTTGAATTAAATGAGTTTATTCCATTTAAAATATGAATTTTTATTGATTCATCAAACGGTTTTGTGATAGAATTCTCTAATGCATTGAAATTGATATTTTTGAAAGATATTAAATGTGCTATAGGAACCAGTGACAGCTTGTAAAGCTGAAGATAAATAATCATCAAACTATTACAACATTTCTTGCGAGAATGAGTGGCAAGTTAAAAGCACAGACCTCTTATCTATAGTACCACAAGTTTAATATACCAACAAGTATAAAATCAGGATTTATGTCTGTAGATACATACTTAAGCGTGCACATGCTACAGACGATAGGTAATATACTGCTAATAGATTGGTCAATCGGAGTTTTCGAAAATCATCACACCTGCAACAAATCTTCACAGCAATTGCTTTTGTTGTACCGGTGAACTATTATAAAATTCACTTTGAAAATTCATTATTATCCTTGAGATTTCCTCAGCCATAATTTTTAGACCGCCTATGGTAAACATATTATTTTTCTTTCATTTCGCATGATTTATTTGAATCCAATATGTTTTACAATATTTTCGATCTCTTTATTCACGTTTAAGAGATTAACTTTAAAAGTCCCGAACTCGCGCCTCAACGGATATTCTCCTCTTTGCTTTTCGAATGTACCGGGAGACAAACGCAATGAGTGATCATCTTCAAGAATATCGTATGTGCTTTGTATAAGTTTACCCATTATTTCTTGATGATTAAGGTTTTTGCAATCCATTTCAGTCGTAGTAACCTGTGGTATCGGTATATCATCCGGATACCAATCTTTTAGATCAAAACCGAAATGCCTGCAAAAAGAATTGACGCTCATAGCGGTACCGTTCGCTTTTCCATCGGCAGAATAACCTGCTATATGGGGTGTTCCAATATCTACCAAATCTAAAAGTTCGAGATCAATATATGGCTCATTCTCCCACACATCTAATACACAACCTTTCAATTTCTTTTTCTGAAGGACTTCTTTAATCGATTCCGTTTTAACAACTTCACCTCTTGATGTATTGATTAGAATTTGATTTTCATTTAATCCCGATAAAAATTTATCATCAACCAGATGATATGTTTTATCCTGTCCCTCATAATTTAAAGGTACGTGAATCGTTATAATATCAGATTTGGATATGATAGTTTCCAACGATACGAAAGATTTAGAACCCTCCAATCGTTCGCGCGGCGGATCATTCAATAAAACCTTCATGCCAAGAGTTTCACATAGAGCGGCAACCTTCCTTCCAACGTATCCAACTCCAACAACACCAATAGTTACATTAGGTAAAGAAAGTTTAAATTTCTCTATCTGGAAAAACAGAGCAGATGCTAAATATTGTTGCACAGAAGAAGAGTTACACCCTTCGGCATTTGTCCAGGTTATTTTGCCTGAACGGCAGTACTCTGTATCGATATGATCGAAACCGATTGTGGCGGTTGCAATAAATTTTACTTTTGTTCCCTCCAGTAAATTCGCGTTGCATTTGGTTCGGGTTCGGACGATGAGCGCATCGGCATCCAATATATCTTTTCTGGAAATTTTACTTCCTTCTAGATATACCACCTCGGCATACTTCTCAAGCACACCTTTGATAAACGGAATTTTATCGTCTACTACAACCTTCATATCACTATTAAGAAACTTCGAGGATGATAATTAATTTTTTTCTGATCAGCCCACATATTACTTTCCACACGGAATAATAGTTAATTTTTCATTGAGATTCAACAAATAAAAACACCCGCATATTCTGCGGGTGATTCGTATGTTACCGGTATATTTTCTTCCTAAATCTTACTGCGCAAATTTCCACCAATCGTAGTATTGATTTTCCAATTGGTCGATCGGCGGCATCGGATAAAAAACCAGTTCGGAACCGCTGGCAAACCAAAAGCCGTGACGGATCAACGCATAGGAGGCAACCGATAAAGTTGTATTCAGATTCAAGGTCTTTGTTTTTTTGTTAAGATTCTTTTTTAATTCCGATATATATTCGAACAACCGAGTTGGATTATTTTCGGGTATCGGTGAATACATCATCTCTCGATTCTTGTTCATCTCAAGAAATTCATCAACGAAAAACTCATATTGTGTAAAGCAGATTTTCGGCGCACCCTTCGATTTTGTCTCGGTCGTAATATATTTTCCGAATGCCCTTTGGTCTAATGTTGATGCCACCAAATTTGAGAGTGGCGTAATTTCCTGATATATTCGCACTAAACCGGGTTCGTTTACAGCGGTGTATGGTTTCGATTCTATTTCAAGCGTTTTACCGTTGGCTGTAACAAGGTATAAGTTTTTGAGCGCTTTAAGATCAACATGTTCTAACACACTGTATGAAGATATGAATTTTGTTTTCTTTGGAGTGCCGTTGGGGTGTGCTACGGTTTCAGCCAAATAACGATCAATCTCGAAATATGGATTTCGGAAATTAATGTCAATTTCAACAAATATAACTTTCCCCCTGAAATGTTTCGTGCTGCCGATAGTGTAATGTTGCGCAAACTCAACCGGTTTTAATTCGGAAGCAACTAACGCATTCACAGGAAAAACAATCATATAAAGATGTTTCTCGTATTTTTCCATTTATTGATATTCCTTTTATTATTCTGATAAACTCAAATATTTAATAAATCGTACACAGAGAATTTAAGCATCGTTATAAAAATAAGATGCTCTCAATATTAATAACATAATATTAACGGATTTGGTTACCGATTGTGCCGGACTTTCACTGATAAGTAAAATATGCAGAATTACTGAAAATGCAAAATTGAAACGTTTTAGAGATTCAATATATCAATCGTTTCTTAGCGCCTCAACAGGATCGATTCGCGAAGCGCGGGCAGCCGGATAAAATCCGGCAAGAACACTAACACCAATCCCGACTGCCAAAGATATCAGAATTAACCATACAGGCAACGCGAATAATTGCATATCAGGTATTCCCTGATCGCGCATATAAGATTGCGCAACCATCGAAATAATTCTCGTGATTGTCCATCCCACAAATATACCCAAGGTTGTTCCGATCAGACCGATCATCCCTGATTCGAAAAGAAATAAAATGCCGATATCCCGTTCATACGCCCCCAACGATTTTAATATTCCTATTTCACGTTTCCGTTCTATAATCGACATGACCATCGTGTTCACAATTCCGAGCGAGGCAGTGATAAGAGCGATCAAACCGATAATGCCGAGACCGATATCAAAATAAAAGAAGAATTTTTGAATTTCTTTGAACTGTTCTGCAAAGCTGAAGGTTTTATATCCAAGATGTTCTATTGTGTCTTTTATACTTTGATAAGGGGTATGCGAATCCAAATCAAGTGTAACCTGCGAATATGAGAACCCGTTAATGTCGTCCGATTCTTTTAAAAATGTCCCGCTGCTCATGGCGCTAAATATTTCCACTGGGTTTTGACTGAAGCCATTCGACCGAAAGCGTTCTGCCGTTGCTATGGGGATAATCACAGGTTCAATCTTCATTCGCCCCGACCGCACAACATCCCTAACTCCGCACACAACCAGAGTATCGGTTAGCTTTTCCTGAGCGTTCATGAAACCATTTAAGAACCGACGGATTACACTATTTACCTCGGAACGAATCACCTTTGCACGATAGCGGCTATTCAACAATGAATCGAAATGGATTTTCTTAATACGATCTAAAAGAGATTCACCTTTGTCCACTAATATATGCGCCAATCCACTATCGATCTGAGATACATGCACATAGGCAATCACCTTTTTACCGATAACTGAATCCGGAACAGCAATACCCAACTGCTTAACTACCTCCGATGAAATAATAATTTGTTTTGAACTATCGGAATCAAATGTTTTTCCAGTGTTAATGCGGGAATATAATTTTGTTTGAATAGCTTCTGAAGATATAGACTGCGCCCGCGAGGTAATAATCGAATCGCCGAATTTAATTTTTATTGAAAAAGCATCATAGGGATAAACGAGATTAACACCGGAGATTTTTGCAAATCGGGTAAGCGCTTGTTTATCGAGTTTAGGATGTACAATTGTATCGACGCCGTTCGATTTATCTTTCGGATACACATACATTGTTGTGAATAATCCGAGATCGTTATATTGCCGCTCTATATTTTGTTGATTGCCGGCGCCAAACGAAATCATGGAAACAAAGGCGGCAATTGCAATCGTAACTCCCGCTACGGTTAATGAAGCCCGCAATTTCATTCGCCACATATTCCCAAGCGAAATTCTAAGCATATCGGGAACAGTCATATTTGCATACTCCCTTCCCCTTTGGCGCCATCACCCTCTGCTATCTTGCCATACTGCATTTTAATTATTCTATTGGAATTCTTTTTCGCCAATTCAATATTGTGTGTGACCAGAATAATAGTATAATTTTCTTTATTGAGATTATTGATTAGCGAGGCAATTTGCTGAGCGTTCTCGTAATCTAAATTTCCGGTCGGTTCATCTGCAAAAAGAATTTCGGGTTTTTTCACAATCGCACGTGCTAATGCAACCCGTTGTTGTTCACCTCCCGACAAATCTGCAGGTTTGTGCGTTACGCGGTCCGATAAACCCAACTGTTCTAAAATTGCCTGCGATTGCCTGCGCCGCTCTTTTGCATTGGTTCCATTGAAGTATAGGGCAATCTCAACATTCTGTAAAGCGGTGAATTGCGGTATCAAGTTGAATGATTGAAATACCATACCTACTTTCTTTGCACGATACAATGCAAGCTCACGCTTTGTCATGAGCTGCAGGGCTGTCCCCTGAAATTCAACTGTACCGGATGTGGGAGAATCTAAACCGGACAACAAATTTAACAATGTAGTTTTGCCTGAACCGGAAGAACCAACGATGCTGATATATTCACCGCGTTCGACAGAAACTGAGACATCATCAAGCGCGCGTACTTCACTCGACCCACGACGATAACTTCGCGATAGGTTTCGTGCCTTGAGCCAACTTGTTGATTTCATTTCCATGCAGTATGATAATTCATAATAATTTGATAGAGTAAATTAAAAGTACAACATCGGTACGATATACCTGCCCGACTCTGTCGTTCGAGCGTGCGTCAGTCAGGATTTAGTATCTAAACTTCACTTTGTGTCTTAGCGCCTTTGTGCATCTATTTTTTCTCGCCACTAAGTTACGAAGGCACGAAGTTAAACAATAAATCAAGACATTTGAAATATTAGAGACTTCTGAAAAATCTCTCCGACTGTCACCCTGATCCCGTCAGAAAACGGGAGAAGGGTCTCAAATCCTTTAAAATCGAGATGTTTCGCTCCGCTCAACATGACAAAAAGAATAATTCAGAAGTCCCTATTATTAAATAGCCGAATCTAAAACTGTTGAAACAGTTGATATCCTTCCCTTTTTATCAGTAACCCACGACTTAAGTCGTGGGTTAACCAAAAAACCATTTTATCATTTAACCGTTTCAACGGTTTATAAACAATTTTTTCAGAAGTCTCAAATCTTTTCTCGTAAATATGTGGCTAAAGCCGCCTATCTTTTCTTTTCCTTAATCAGTTCACTGAAGTGAGCTGCCATAAATATACTTAAATATTTACTTCAATTGCTCATACAATTTATTGGAAAAATGGCTTTAGCCGCATCAGTTATTTCTATGCTCATTTTTATTTCTTTCGATGAATTTTATAATTTGCTCTCGGCTCTTCAACACCAAAACCGATCCGTCTTTTTGGCTTTTCCGGTGGTTGAAGTAGTTGCCGGATTGCTTCAAAGATAGCTTGTATTTGTGTGTCATGTTTTTCAATTTTGTGCTCAAGTTCTGAAAGCTTCTGGGCAAGTTCTTTATTAGTAGAGAGTAGATCCCGAATTTTTACAAATACACGCATAATACCGATGTTTACCTGGACAGCATTTTTGCTTCTTAAAACACTCGAGAGCATTGCAACACCTTGTTCGGTAAATACATACGGGTAATACCTACGTCCACCTTTACCTATCTTTGAGGTTTCAATTTGAAACCTCAAAAGTACCTGACGATATTCCTCATCCGTTAGTTGGAACATAAAGTCTTCAGGAAATCTGTCTCTGTTTCGTTTTACTGCAAGGTTTAGTGACTTCGTTGGTACACCATAAAGTTACGCCAGATGACTGTCAAGCATTACTTTATGACCACGAATGAGATAAATCCGATGTTCTATAATTTCAGATGGTATTATTTTAGTGTTCATAAAATATCCTTCCCGATATTTTTGTTTCCCTCAATTATATTTTGTTCTTCGCCGGTAATGTTATACAGTTTGTACACAAGCTCATCAATCTCCCTATCTGTCGCTTTTATTTGATGCTCGAATCACGAAGTGATGGCTTTGCCACAATTCCTTTTCGCCCCTTTTAACCATCCCTAAAGACTTAATGGTTATTTTTTATCTGTATTTGCAGCTTGCTCACCGCTTGAAGTGTTTTGACCACCCCCAGAGGATTGAGTTGGTTGTTGAACAGGTTGTTCTAATGGAATTTTTGGTAAAGCTTGTGGAACCATTCCTTTTATCCCATCTGCTATATTTGTTGATGGTGGTACATTACCACCTACAATTACCTCACCCGCCAAATTTAACTTAGGTGGGACCTCACCGAACTCAATTACTTTATTCACTTGTGGGGGAACTTGACCCTCGGTTAATTTTACCTGCTTACTTTCACTTTTTTCTTCTGCCATTTTATTTCTCCTAGTTTATTTATTTATAAAGTTTATTGATACAAAATATACTGTTGTTAACACGGCCAAGACAAAAAAAATTGCTGAGCAAATGTTTAGAACTTTAGTTGTTGTCGCCCACCCGTTTTTTGCCTGAAGCGCCTCTGTTTTCTCTCTAATATAATAGTCTTCAGTTATATTCAATTGTCGTGTATAAGCCTGTTGGCTTGCAAGGAATGACAAAAGGGTGATGAGAATCGAAGCTGAAAAAAAAATCCAAGACGTTATCAAGATTCCTTTATGTATTATCTCTGTTTGAGGAAAGATATCTTTTAAAAAAGTTACAGATAGACTTAAGAAACCTGTTGAAAGTGTTAGCACGTATTTATCAAATTGCTGGTAGCTTACCTGTTGGGCTTCAACAAGAAGTTTTCTTTCATCAAGATATATTTCTACTTTATCTTTGCTCATCGTTTAACCAAAAGATACAAAATTTTGAATCCTACAGCAAGTTCAGCTAAGAATAAAGGTATCTGTTCGACAAGTAATTCGTTTATGACTGCCATACTTATTCTCTCTTTAATTTTATTTATCTTTTCCCTCTACCAACTTAATCTCTTCCTCCGTCAGTCCATACAATCTAAATACAAGCTCATCAATCTCCCTATCCGTGGCTTTGATTTGGTGTTCGAATAATTCCTTCTCGCTCTCTGCTTTGGATTGGTGTTTCTTTTTGTGTAGGTCTAACATTCTCTCGACAAGCTGTACCATCCTGTCGTGCATTGATTTTTCTTCGGGATTGTTAAAGTCGATAGCGTGGATGGGAAGCTGCTCGATGTATTGACGATTTAGAGCAATATATCCACCACGAAATGTTGTACTAATTCTCTTTAAAAAACTATTTAGAAGATCAGAATTTAATATTCCCAACAAATACAAATAGCTCATTTTAATATCAGGATTTAATGTGATGGCATATCCGCCACCACCGCCGCCACCACTTCCAACAAAGTAATATATACCTTCGACATCAATTGAAAAACAACTTCCAGTTGCTAACGAGGGTACAAGAAGTTTTTGTACCCCAAATCTTGTATGGTTTTTCTTGTACACATACCCGTACCATTCATTACCCATTCGACCTTTATTTCTTGCTGAAAGTCTTTTTCGATTTTCTATCAAATACTCCCAAGTATAAGGGAATCTTCTCTCATAGGCTTGTTTGCTAATCAAAACAGACTTTCCGTCCTGTATTTCGTATGGAAAAATTAAGAGTTTGTTTACATCTGTCAGTGCATAACGTCGAATATTTAAAGAGCCTTTTAAAAAGGGTTTGGGATGTTCTAACTCAAACCAATGTTCTTTACTTGTTGCTTTCGAATAACAGAGAATCCGCTTCCCTTCTTCTCTAATTTTTTCGACTATAAATACATCATCTGCATCTGTTTGAAGACCTACAAACAAATGAGCAATGTCATTTAGTCTAGTCGGATACTTTTTCAACTTCTCAAACAACTTCGCTCCTTCACCAACGGCAAAGTTCCACTCGCTTGAGTTCACACCTTCTGACTTGTTAAGTGCTTCGGTCGCTTTTCCGCTGATTTGCCACCTTCGAAGATCATCAACCTTTGTGAAAGTGAACTCATCATTTTCAGCTTTGTCTAAGAATAGCAAACAAGTGTAAGTTGTTGCACCCTCAAAAATTTGTTGGTCGCCAAAGTGAACGATATAGCTCAGATGCTTGCCTTTCGAAATCAAATTCCTTAATGGCTCGCCGTATTGTGCATTGAAGAACTTGTGCGGCAGGATGTATCCAAGCTTCCCATTCTTATTCAGAAGTGAAAGAGCACGCTCAACAAACACAACATAGATATCATAATTTCCTTTGCTTGCCGATTTGTAACGACTCTTAAAATACTCGACCTGTAATGGTGTCCACTCTTTCATCGTTTGTATACGAATATACGGCGGATTCCCAACAATGGCGTCAAATCCGACCCCCTCTCGGTAAGGGGGAGATGTCCGCAGGACAGAGGTGGTAAAAACTTGTGGAAACGCAGTCTCCCAGTCAAACGGACGAATCCGCAGCTCCTCTTCAAGTGTAAGATTGTTGCCGAGTCCTTTTACGTCCATACCCACAAGCGAGTTGCCGCACTTGATATTGTTAGAAAGTGTCGGCAGTATTGTTTCTTTAAGTTCAAGCGTTAATTGCTTATCGAACGATTCGGCATTTTCACCCTCCAAAAGTTTCAGGTACAAACTCATCTGTGTTACCTCAACCGCCTGAGGATCAATGTCAACACCGTAAATGTTATTGAGTAAAATATCTTTTTTCTTTCTTGTGGAAAGATGCCACAAACCCAGCGCATCCTGATAAGCATCGGGAATGCCGTCAATAGTTTTTATCGCGTCGGGATTTGAAGAGTAATAGTCGATGTGGTAGCGAATCAAATAATCGAACATCTCAAGCAGGAACGAGCCGCTGCCGCAGGCAATATCGGCAAACTTTAGCTTTGAGATTTGCTCCGGCGATAAACCTTGCGAAGGTTCTGAACCTTCGCAAGGTTCCAGCAGTTTACCAATCGTATTCTTCACAATGTACGATGTAATAAACTGCGGCGTATAGAACACACCGCCTGCCTTGCGAACTTCCGGTTTCACATCAACCTTTGCTCTGTGCGTTGGCGTAAGCGTTATAACCTTGCCAAGGTATTGCTCGTATATGGTGCCGAGTATTTCAATCGGAATCTCGTTGAAACGGTACGGCGAGTAAGGCAAGTAAAGATTTTTGATGATATCCTTTAGCAGCTTATCATCTATTGCGAGATTTTCGGTGAGCTTATGTTCATTGAATATCAAACCATTGTACTTTGCCCGCAAGCGCGCGAATTCTTTCAACAGCTTTTTGTAAATATCTTCTTTATCCTTATAGCTGAGCAGGATTTCGCTCTCTTCGATTTGCCTGTCTTCGCAGATACGCAAGAAAATCATACGATCAAGTATTCGCTGGACAGCTTCGTTTATTTCACCGACTGATAACGTGGAATTACGCAAGGCGATATTCTTTGCAAGCTCTTCCTGCCACGCAGATAGATCGACAAGAAATTCCTTATCGACAGTTTTCGATGCTTCTTTTTTATCTACTGGAATATGTTTCTCCAACGCACCGCTGCCAACTGCCTCACGAGAAAAAATATCGTGGAGAGTATCGAATTCATCTACATACCGCTCATAAGTGAAATCAAATTCTTTAATCAACCCATCGAGCGGACGGTCGAATTTCGGGCGGGCAAGAGTTCTAAACGGACGGAACTCTTCAAAGTCGGTGAGGATTACTATCGGAACCTTCGAGCTAAAACCATATGACTTCGCCTGAAAGATGGGCGCGGGGTCTGTGAGTTTTACAGACGGTTTCTTTGCCTCGACAAAGAATTTTGTTTTTCCATCGATAAGGAAACGGTAATCGGGTCGTGTTGAATCGGAACGTGCAAGCATGGATTCAATACGCACCTCTTTTGGATTTCTGATTTCCCAGCCCAACGCTTCGAAGAAAGGGTCGATGAAACGGAGGCGGGTTTCTGCCTCGTT
>PNNN01000041.1 GCA_013824245.1 Chlorobiaceae bacterium
AATCCCTTTAATAGTTCGAAGTTAATAATCATTGAGAATATTTAAAAAGTTTGTATATTAATTTTTAGTTAAACTCTTTACACTTGGGAATATCTATCAACTATGAAAATTATCTCATTAAAAATTATCATTCATGAGATATCAAAATATTAGTAAAAGGAGATAATGTTACTTATAATCCTTTAAAACAACTAACATCTGGCATACAAATTGACACTTTTAATTCGGTCGAGTTTTAATAATCACCTATTTTCGTTTAATCATTTTCATTGCTAATCTTATGAACTTTGGCGTATTAAAAGAAGATACTTCCCGCGAAAGACGTATTGCACTAACACCTGCGGGAGTCCAGTCGCTTGTGAGTGGCGGACACCAAGTCTATATTGAAAAAGATGCCGGACTTGCATCTCATTTTATAAATGAACAGTATGAAGCAATCGGAGCAAAAATTGTTTACACTCGCGATGAGATATTCGGCCGATCCGAAGTTGTACTGAAAGTTTCTCCGCCCACCGTTGAAGAATGCGAACGACTCGAAGATGGAAAAACATTGATTTCATCTCTTCATCTTGTGGTTGGAAAAGAAAAAAAACTTGAATTGCTTTTGAAAAAAAATGTATGCGCCATCGGGTACGAGTTGATAGAAGATCAAAACGGAGAATTGCCGATACTTCAGGTGATGAGTGAAATCGCAGGACAGATGGCAACGCAGGTAGCCGCACGTTATCTTGAAAGCAGCGCTAACGGGCGTGGCATAGTGATGGGTGGAATTACGGGCGTTCCGCCGGCAACAGTTTTAATTATCGGAGGCGGAACTGTAGGACATGCCGCGGCGCGAATTGCTTTTAGTTTAGGAGCCGAAGTTATATTACTTGATAAAGATTTAAGACGCATTCGCGCTTTGGCAAACGAATTTAAATTTCGCATAGTAACAGCTATCGCAAACGAATACAATATCCGCAAGGTATTGCATTTTGCTGATGTTGTGATTGGTGCGGTACTTATTAAAGCAGAACGCGCGCCTCATGTGGTAACTGAAGATATGGTAAAACTGATGAAACCCGGTTCTATTATAGTGGATGTTTCAATCGATCAGGGCGGATGTATTGAAACAAGCCGTCCGACTACGCTGGAGAATCCGACATACGTATTACATAATGTAATTCACTATTGTGTTCCCAACATGCCGGCAAATGTTTCGCGCACTGCAACCTATGGTTTGACTAACGCTTTGCTTCCATATCTTTTAAACATATCGCAATTGGGAATCCCCGATGCACTGGCAGAAGATGTTGGACTTGCAAAAGGTGTTTGCACATTCAAGGGGAAATGTACAAACGAACCGCTCGCTCGTCGGTTCGAGTTGAAACATTTTAACGTTCAATCACTATTGTGATTTGTTCGACTGTAATAATCTAAAAGAAAAATATTTTAAAAGAATATGAATTGGGTATATCAATATAAAGAAAAACTTACAACACCCGAACAAGCTGTTACTGCTGTAAAGAGCAACGACCATATTTTTATAAGCGGGAATGCCGCTACACCGTTCCAATTAATAGAGTCTCTTGCCGCCCGTAAAGATGAATTGAAGAGTGTAAAAGTAAATCATGTTCTGCTGATAGGTGAAGATCCGTTTACAAAGCCGGGGATGGAAAAACACTTCAGACATAACTCACTTTTTGTCGGTCCTGCAGATCGGCTTGCAATAAACGAAGGTCGTTCAGATTATGTGCCGGTTTTTCTGTTTGAGATTCCTGCTCTGTTCACAAAAAGAATTATTCCTCTCGATGTAGCCATAATTCAGGTTTCGCCTCCCGACGAACATGGCTTTATGAGTTTTGGTGTTGAATGTCTGACATCCAAAGCCGCAGCCGAAAGCGCTAAAATTGTTATCGCTCAGGTAAACGAAAATATGCCTCGCACATTAGGAGATTCGTTTATACATATTTCGCGTATCCATAAAATCGTTGAGATATCAAAAGAATTACCTGAACTTCCGAGAAAACCACCTTCTGCCGTTGAACTTCAAATCGGGAAACATGTCGCGTCTCTTGTTGAGGATGGGGGGACACTTCAACTTGGCATCGGAGGAATTCCAGACGCAGTTCTTCAATCATTGATGGATAAAAGAGATTTAGGAATTCATACCGAGATGGTTTCGGATGGAATTGTAAAACTTATTGAAGCAGGAATCATCACGAACAGTAAAAAAACGCTTCATCCCGGTAAAATAATCGCCACCTTTATATTTGGATCGAGACAATTATATTCGTTCGTCGATAACAATCCATTATTCGAAGTCCATCCGTGCGATTATACCAACGATCCGTTCATAGTTGCGAAGAACGAAAAAATGGTAGCTATAAATTCAGCCATCGAAGTTGATATCACCGGTCAGGTTTGCTCAGATTCTATTGGAACTAAAATTTATAGTGGATTTGGCGGCCAACTTGATTTTATTCGCGGAGCGGCTTATTCGAAAGGCGGAAAACCTATTATCGCGCTTCCATCAACAACAAAAAAAGATACAGTTTCAAGGATAGTGTCGAAATTAAAATCGGGCGCGGGAGTTGTTACCACCCGCGCCGATGTTCATTATGTAGTAACCGAATTCGGCATTGCCGAGCTTCACGGACGTAATATCCGTCAGCGTGCCAAAGCGTTAATCGATATTGCTCATCCGAAATTCCGTGAAGAATTGGAGCGATATGCATTTGATCATAAATATACTTTACCTGTTTGAGAAAAGTTTTTCATAAAAGTATTCAGCCGTTTCAAATAAAAAACTGAGACTATCATAAATTAGGAATTATCACCATGTTAAAAAAACAAGATGCACTCGATTATCATTCGCAGGGCCGCAGGGGAAAGATAGAAGTAGTTTCCACTAAGCCATGCGCAACCCAACGCGATCTCTCACTGGCATATTCGCCGGGTGTTGCAGAACCGTGTCTCGAAATAGAAAAAAATCCGGAAGATGCTTACCTTTATACAGCCAAAGGAAACCTTGTCGCTGTTATTAGTAATGGAACCGCTGTATTAGGATTAGGTGATATTGGTGCTCTTGCCGGTAAACCGGTAATGGAAGGAAAAGGAGTATTATTTAAAACTTTCGCAGATGTCGATGTTTTTGATATCGAGCTTGAATCCCACGATCCAAAAGAAATAATTAAAGCTATAAAACTTCTTGAGCCGACATTTGGTGGAATAAATTTGGAAGATATAAAAGCACCCGAGTGTTTCGAAATCGAAGAAGAATTAAAAAAGATAATGAATATTCCTGTCTTCCACGACGATCAACATGGAACTGCAATTATCAGCGGCGCAGCTTTGCTAAACGCTCTCGAAATTGTTGGAAAAAAGATCTCGGATGTTAGAGTTGTTTTCAGCGGTGCCGGTGCGTCGGGTATTGCATGTGCAAAATTCTATGAAACTCTCGGTGTAAAACGGAGTAATATCCGGCTCGTCGATACTAAAGGAGTGGTATTTAAAGGTCGAACAGAGGGGATGAATAAATACAAAGAATATTTCGCAGTCGATACAAACGATAGAACACTTGCCGATGCTATGAAAGGTGCGGATGTCTTTTGCGGCGTATCTGTAAAAGATTTAGTGACGAAAGATATGGTTCGATCGATGGCAGATAATCCGATCGTATTCGCAATGGCAAACCCCGATCCCGAAATTACTTACCCCGATGCAATTGATGCCCGAAAAGATATAATCATGGGAACAGGTCGTTCCGATTATCCGAATCAGGTTAATAATGTACTGGGATTCCCATTCATATTCCGGGGGGCTTTAGATGTAAGAGCAACCCAAATAAACGATCAAATGAAAGTAGCCGCGGCGATGGCTTTGGCGAAACTTGCAAAAGAGGATGTCCCCGATTCGGTTGTTCGCGCATATGGTGGTAAGAAAATTGAATTCGGCAGAGAATATATTATCCCAAAACCTCTCGATCCCCGCGTTCTGATGTGGGAAGCACCGGCTGTAGCGAAAGCTGCAATGGAAACAGGAGTCGCCCGTGTTCAAATAAAAAATATGGAAGAATACAAAGATCAACTCGAAGCACGCCTTGGAAAATCGCGCGAGGTGATGAGAGTGTTCATTCATCAGGCGCGAAAATCACCAAAGAAAATTGTATTCCCGGAAGGAGAAGAAACAAAAATTCTTCGTGCCGCGCAGATGGTTATAGATGAAGGCATTGCACACCCGATTCTTCTTGGAGATCCCAAAATAATTGAGCAAAAAGCTAAAGATATGTCAATCGATATGAGCGGAATCGAAGTGGTTAATCCGCTTGCGTCGCCAAAGTATAAAGATTATGTCGGCAAGTTCTATGAATATCGAAAAAGAAGAGGAATAACACGCTTCGATGCTGAACGGTTAATGAAGATAGAAAATTATTATGGTATGATGATGGTGCGCGAAGGTGATGCCGATGGGTTGATATCCGGATTGACACAGCACTACCCTGATACTGTTCGACCTGCACTTCAAATAATCGGTCATAAGGAAGGCACAGACGTGGTTGCCGGTTTGTATATGTTGATCTTTAAGAATAAAATCTTTTTCATCGCGGATGCTACTGTGAATATCGATCCAGATTCGGAACAGCTTGCGCAGATTGCCATACTCACTGCAGAAAAAGTTCGTCAGTACGATGTTGAACCAAGGATAGCAATGTTGTCTTTCAGTAACTTTGGCAGCACTCATCATCCGATGTCTGATAAAGTACGGAAAGCAGTCGAGATAGTAAAGCAGCGTATGCCTAAACTGATGATTGATGGTGAGATGCAAGCTGATACCGCAGTATCGCCGGAAATAATCAGTGAAATTTATCCGTTCAGCAGTCTCAAAGGCGGAGCCAATGTGCTCATTTGTCCCGGACTCACATCAGCCAACATCGCATATAAACTTTTAGCACACTTAGGCGGTGCCACAGCCGTAGGACCGATTCTTATGGGAATTAAAAAACCGGTTTATCTATTAATTCCGGGTAATGATGTTTCCGATATCGTAAATATCACTGCGATGGCAGTGAAGGATGCACAATTAACAGATTAAAGAAAACGAAAAGATAATCATCAATCAGAGGTAATTCATGGCAGTTCGAGGAACAGTCAAAGTTGACATTGAGACGTGTAAGGGGTGCGAGCTTTGTGTAGAAGCTTGTCCGCAAGACACGCTCGCAATGTCGAAAGAAATAAATAATAATGGTTACCACTACGCGGTAACCATTCAAGATAATTGCACAGGATGTGTTAATTGCGCATTGGTTTGTCCCGATGCAGTCATAACGGTTTACCGATCTTCTGCAAAGAAAAAAGATAAAGAAGCGGTAGCTGTAATCTCGAATGTTAAAGGCGATCTAAGAGTTACAATCGATAACCCGAATGTTGCCGGCGGGGTAGGAGGGATTGACGTATGAGTGAAATACGATTAATGAAAGGAAACGAAGCAACTGCTGAAGCATCGATCCGTGCCGGATGCGATGCCTATTTCGGTTATCCGATCACTCCACAATCCGAAATCATCGAATATTTGTCAGACCAAGGGCGAAAACGCGGAATGATTGTTATGCAGGTGGAAAGTGAAGTTGCGGCAATCAACATGATATACGGAGCCGCCGGCGCCGGCGCTCGTGCAATGACAACATCGTCCAGCCCCGGAATCAGTCTCATGCAGGAAGGAATATCCTATATCGCATGTGCTGAGTTACCTTGTCTTCTCATGAATGTTAATCGTGGAGGACCCGGTTTAGGAACTATTCAACCTTCACAGGGAGATTATTTTCAATCGGTGAAAGGCGGAGGTCATGGCGATTATCATCTCATAGTCCTCGCGCCTGCAAGCGTTCAAGAAATGGCTGACTTTGTTTATCTCGGCTTCGATCTCGCAGATAAGTATCGAAATCCGGTTCTTCTCCTCACCGATGGCGCTTTAGGTCAGATGATGGAAAAAGTTATTTTCCCAGACTACGACCCCAAAGCTCATAAACTTCCGAAACCATGGGCAACAGTTGGGAAGAATAGTAACCGACCTCCAAACGTTATAACATCACTTCATCTCCACTCTGATGAAATGGAGAAGATCAATCTTCGACTTCAGGAAAAATATCGGAAGATAGAAGCGAATGAAGTTAGGTACGAATTGATGAACACCGAAGGTGCCGACGTAGTGATGATTGCTTATGGGTTAACGGCAAGAATTTGCCAGCGCGTTATTGAACTTGGTATGCAATCTGGCCTGAATGTCGGTTTAATGCGTCCAATTACGCTCTATCCGTACCCTTATGAAATTCTTGCGAAACTATCAGAACAGGTAAACGGTTTTTTTGTAGTCGAAATGAATGCCGGTCAGATGGTTGAAGATGTTCGGTTAGGTGTAAACGGAAAAGTGCCTGTCGGTTTTTATGGTAGAATGGGCGGGGTAATTCCTACCGCCGAAGAAATTCTACATAGTTTACAACTATTTATGAAAAGTATTGCTGTGAAGGAGAAAGTATAATATGTCTGAAATTCAAGTTCCAACAAACGGCATGGAAGTAGTTTGGGAAAAACCGAAAACCTTAACTGACACGAGAATGCATTACTGCCCCGGTTGTGGGCATGGAGTTGTTCATAAAGTTTTAATGGAGGTGATCGCTGATCTCGGGATTCAAGATAAAACTATTGGTGTTGCACCTGTGGGTTGCTCGGTTATCTCGTACAATTATATGAACATCGATATGCAGGAAGCAGCTCACGGGCGTGCAACAGCGGTAGCGACCGGTATAAAGCGGGTTCTCCCCGATAAACTCGTATTCACATATCAAGGCGACGGCGATCTTGCAGCAATTGGAACGGCAGAAACTATTCACGCATGCAATCGCGGCGAAAATTTCTTGATCATTTTCATCAACAATGCTATTTACGGAATGACCGGAGGGCAAATGGCTCCTACTTCACTCCTCGGCATGGTTACTAGCACAACACCCGAAGGGCGGCAAGTTGAAACTCAGGGATTTCCGATAAAGATTACCGAGATGGTAGCAACATTGCCCGGTACTTATTATATCACGCGTCAATCGGTGCATAATCCCACAGCGGTCAGGTATTTAAAGAAAGCAGTGGAAAAAGCATTCAAACACCAACTCGATAAAAAAGGAACATGTTTAATCGAAGTTGTTTCAAACTGTCCATCGGGTTGGAAAATGAATCCGGTTGAAGCCAATAAATGGCTCGAACAAAATATGTTTCCCATGTATTCTCCGGGTGACATAAAAATTGAGGGAAAACTTGTCGAGAAGAAACCAACAACCACACCCGATAAGAAGGAGACAAAATTATGACCCACGAAATTTTATTTGCCGGATTTGGCGGGCAAGGGATCCTCTCGATGGGGATGACACTTGCATATGCAGGCATCATTGAGGGGAAAGAAGTTACATGGATGCCTTCATACGGTCCCGAAATGCGAGGCGGAACGGCAAACTGCATCGTGATTGTATCCGATAAACGAATCAGTTCTCCAATCGTCGGTAAATTCGATGCACTTATCGCCATGAATCAACCATCACTCGATAAGTTCGAGAAAGCAGTGAAGCCGAACGGAATCATCATGTACGATAGCGGGAATATCATCGTTCCCCCTACACGCACAGATATAACAATTGCAGCAGTTCCGGTTGAAACCGAAGCGTTAAAACTTAACAATCTTAAAGTTAGAAATATGATTATGGTCGGCGCCTTCTTAAGCGTTTGTCAAGTTGTGGAAACCGGAACAGTTGTAAAAGCGCTGTCAAAGGTACTGCCCGATCGTTATCACCATATGTTAAAAATAAATCAAGAAGCACTCGAACGCGGAGAAAAAATTGTAATCGAAGCGGCAACGCCATTGGCTTAATGGAGATCGAATTATGAAAAAAGATGTTGAATGTGCTCACTCTTGTAAAGGATTTTGTAACGCACTGGAAATAGCAACTCTGCACGAAAAGGAAGCGATTTTTCATTACGATTCGCTGAGAGATGAATGTAATTATCCAGATGTTAAAGCGATATTAAATGAGTTGATAATTCAGCGCCAGAAGACTATCCGTTTACTTGAAGAAGCGAAGGTCTTATTAAAATCGAAGTTCGAAATCCTGGATCAAATACAGGATGGGTTTAAAAGCTAATTAACTTTATTGAAAAATGGATAGGTTTATTAATCGATCTATCCATTTTATCTGACGCTTTACCGATTTAAATGATGCTGACGTCATAATGCAATTAAAAGTATAACCAAGAGCATTGAAATGCAGATGCATTCAAATACTTCACAATCGCGAAACGATTTCCGTCCACGGATGATCGTTTGGCAGCTAACCGGTAAAGGTGCTCTGGACAATTTGCACGACAAATTGCTCAATCAGCATGAATGCCTTTGCATTATCGATAGTATTGCCCGCCTGTCAAAGCCGATCATAGTCTTGAATGGTGATTCCCTCATAGATCGACCCGACTTGCATGAAATAATTGAATACGGAAACGAGTTGGACTTGAAGATGATAGCGGAGGTACATCCGGAGGAAATAACCGAAGACTTACTTGTTAAATTTAAATCATTCGGTCCCAAAACATTTCGACTTGTACTGAACAATCATATTGTTGAAGATATAGAATCGAGATATCAGGTAACCCCCGCATTTCAATCGCTTGAACGCGCAGTAGATTTATTGCGTGCTAATCAATACGAACTTCATTTTAGCTATCTGGTTACAAAACCCAATCTTCGAAATCTCGCATTTAATATAGATTATGCTTTCAGGAAGAACGGTCGTGGTTTGTATTGTCACCTCCGTTTCGAGAAAAGTGTTCAAGAAGTGACTGTGCTTGATGATGAGATACAATCGCTTGATGAGTTCATCACGAAGATATCGGATTTAAAATTCAGTCTCCCGAATAACATGTATTTATCACCGCAATGTGTTAGATATCTACCGTTTCCGGTTGAAGAACAAAGCGATTTTGATTTTTCCGATCTTAGACACCCTCGTTGGATTCACCATTGCCTCGCGGGAAAAACGTATGCTTTCATAGACGAGGTGGGAAAAGTTTTTATTTGCAGCGGCATGTGTAAAGAATGCGGTGATTTGAGAGAAGAAAATTACGATTTCAAATCAATCTGGATAAATTCAGAAATCATGCAATTATTGCGCGATCATCCACGTTCTTGTGTTCAAACACGCCTTCTCTTGAAAAAGAATAGAGGAATTCCGGTTCAACAATTAGATATATTGGAATAATCAGCAGGTAACTTATGAAAAAAAATAAACAAAAACATTCTCTCGAAACCACACTGATACACGGAATGAACGTCAGTAAAAAATGGGATTTCAGTCATCACGTTGTTCCTCCGATATCATCGTCGTGCACTTTCCGCTTAGAATCGACAAAACGCGGCGCACTCGGATTTGCAGAGTTTGCCCACCACACGGATGATGCTGCTATATCATCGCGCGCACCTATTTATATCTACGACCGACTTGGCGAACCGAATAAGGAAGTGTTGGAAGAAAATTTAGCTGCCGCAGAAAACGGAGATGCCGCAGTTACCTTTTCTACGGGAATGGCGGCGGTTTCGGCTGTGCTTGGATGTGTAACCGGCACCGGTGATGAGATTATCGCTCATAATATTCTTTACGGTTGCACTTACTCTCTTCTCACAAATTGGTATCCTCGTTATAGAATCTTAACAAAATTCGTTGACATGAAAAATCTTTTGAATATTCGGCGTGCAATCACTCCGAAAACGCGCGTAATTTATTTTGAAACACCGGTGAATCCCACACTTGAGTTGATTGATATTCAGACAATTGTTAATGAGATAAAACAACAAAATAAAAAACGACCGAAGGGAAGAAAGATATATGTTATCGTTGATAATACTTTCGCAAGTCCGTTTTGCCAAAGACCTATTGAATTCGGCGTTGATTTTGTAATTGCTTCTCTGACTAAAAATATTTGTGGCTTCGGAACCGATATGGGTGGAGTGGTTGTGGGTCCCAAGTGGAGCTACGATGTTTTATTGCTCTATCGGAAAGATTATGGAGGTGCGCTCGCTGCAAAAAGTGCATGGCCCCTGCTTGTGTATGGATTACCAAGTTTAGCGACACGAATGCGCCATCAGATGGAAAGTGCGCACGCGATATCAACTTTCTTGGAGAGCGATCCGCGTGTTGCGTTTGTGAACTTCCCGGGTTTAAAATCGTTTGCACAATCCGACTTGGCAAAAAAACAGATGCGAGATTATGACGGTAAATTTGCTCCAGGCAGTCTTCTGTATTTCGTCTTAAAGGGGAAGAGCCCGAAGCAGCGTCATGATAAAGGAGAAAAATTTATTAACTTCGTGGCGAAAAATGCGTATTCAATTACTCTCGCTGTCAGTTTAGGCCATATCCGAACTCTCATAGAACATCCAAGCTCTATGACTCACTCAGCAATTCCTCTGGATGAGCAAGTAAGAAACGGACTCGAGCCGGGCGGCATCCGCCTTTCTATCGGTTTGGAAAAGCCGAGTGATATCATCCAAGATCTCGCGAATGCTTTAGACCAAGTTTGAAGAGTATGGTTTCTAAGAAGTTGATCGACGATTTTTTTAAAGGGGGAAGTTTTGCCATAGCAGGTATATCGCGTACCGGTAAAAAATTCGGTAATGTTATTCTAAAAGAATTAACAAAAAAAGGATATACTCTTTATCCTGTTCATCCAAATTCAGATAGAATAGATGGATTCAAGTGCTATAACAATCTTTCGTCTGTGCCAAAAAATGTGAAATCGTTAATCATTGTGGTTAAGCCGGATCAATCAATAAATATTATACGCGAAGCAGCACAAGCTGGTATTAAGAAAGTATGGTTTCAGCAAGGATCGTCGACCACAGAGGTTATTAAACTGTGTTCAGAATTTGGAATTGAAGCTATCCACGGCGAATGTATTCTAATGTTTCTGCCTCAACTAAAGTTTCCACACAACCTTCACAAATATATCTGGAAATTGATAGGCAAATATCCTCACTAATAAAAAATATCTTTTCGCACATCGTTATAATCCATTCCCGCAACAAGCGGTTTGAAACAAAATCATATTTATCTACCTAAAATTTATTTATCAGGTCGTTCCATTAAAACGCTTCTTGGTATTAAGAAAATTGTTAATACAATCACTGACAAAAATTATTGTGCTACTTGGAAAACTAAAAATGATTATTAAATTGTTATACTAATACGGATAAAAATATCCCGTATTAAAAAATCTAATTTTAGATGAAAATCAGCGAAAATGAAAGAAAATTAAAGATTATGCACCAAAGTAAGGAAGTTCACCAGCTAACTTCGATTAAAAGCGGTCAATGGGTTCGAATAGTATCTGTTCCGCATGGAATTTTGAAGGCGCAGTTTGTACGCTTAGGAATTCATGAAGGTGAACGAGTAAAATGTCTGGAACGGTTACCGGGAGGCACGGTAGTTCTACAAAAAAATCGGCAGCACATTGCTGTTGGGAATCAATTAGCAAAAGCGATTCTCGTGACTATTAGCGGAGAAAAAGGAGCACATCGTGACTGATTCATCGTCCGATAAAAGAATCGAGCATTTTGAAAAACATACTCACACTGAACCAGAGTTTCTTGAAAAAGATAATCAAAAATCAAAAATAGTTTTGGTTGGTAATCCAAACGTAGGCAAATCGCTTATCTTCAACGAACTGAGCGGTATGAATGTCGAGGTATCTAATTATCCCGGAACAACTGTGGAGATCACAAAAGGGACCTACCTTACATATGAAGTATACGACACGCCGGGTGTTTACGGAGTATCATCTTTCAATGATGAAGAAAAAGTGGCGAGAGATATAATTCTTCATGCCGATTTGATAATCAATGTTGTTGACGGTGTTCATTTGGAGCGTGACTTGTTTCTGACGCAACAGTTGATTGATATGGGTAAGAAAATTGTTGTGTTGGTTAATTTTATGGATGAGGTGAATAAACATCAGATAGAGATCGATTTTCAGCGTCTCTCGCATTTTCTCGGTGTCGATGTTATTCCGATAACAGCAGTCGATAAAACCGGATTTGATAGATTAGATGAAGCAATCGTTAATACCCGGGAGGGGACCCAGAGAGAGGAAACGCATTCTGTTTTGCATTCGATGCTGAAAATGGTCGGTTCACAAGCAGAGGCACTTCTTATTTTAGAGGGTGATGAGTTCGTTGCAAAAAAACATGGGGTTCAACCCGGAAATCGCCGAGACGAAATATATATCGAACGACGTAACAGAGTGAATTATATAATAAGTCAAATCATTCGTGATGTTTCGGTAAAGAAACGGTTCTCCGAATTATTCAGCAGATGGACTATAAGACCGAGTACCGGAATCCCAATTTTTATATTCGCATTATATATTGCATACCTGTTTGTCGGTAAATTTGTTGCTCAAGATGTTGTTAATTTTACCGAAAAACAGATTGGACAAGCGCTCTGGGAGCCATGGATACGCGGACTTGTAACTGATATTATTCCTTCAACATCCTGGTGGAATACAATACTCGTCGGAGATTTCGGCATCATTACAATGACTACAACATATCTGTTCTTTCTCTTGCTGCCGCTTGTGATTGCTTTCTTTACCGCACTGGCGTTGATGGAAGATAGTGGCTACCTTCCGCGCCTGGCAACAATGGTAGATGCTACCTTGAATAAAATCGGATTGAACGGGCGGGCTGTAATTCCGCTCATTCTCGGATTTGGATGCGTTACTTCTGCAACAATCACGACGAGATTGCTCGGATCGGAGAGAGAAAAAACAATTGCAAATGCTCTTCTTCAATTTGCAATTCCATGTTCCGCTCAAATTGCTGTCATTGCTGCGCTTCTCGCTGGTGCCGGTTTTTTCCCGATGATTGTTTACATAGTTACAATCTTCAGTGTTCTGATCGCGATTGGAACTATTCTGAACCGTGTGCTCAAGGGAGAGTCAGCTCCATTGCTTTTAGATTTGCCGCCAATGCGTATGCCGAGGATCAATAATGTTGTCCGAAAAACAGTTTTTCGATCTTATAATTTTATGAAAGAGGCAGCCGGTTGGTTTTTTGTTGGAGCGTTAGGTGTTGGAATTGCTCAGATTACCGGGGCACTTACATTTATTACTAAATTGCTTACACCGTTAACCACACACTGGCTGCAACTTCCGGCAGAAGCGGCAACTGCATTTGTAATGGGGATTGTTCGAAGAGATTTTGGCGCCGCCGGACTTTATCATCTCTCACTAACCCCAATGCAGATTACTGTTGCGCTGATAACTATAACTTTATTTGTTCCTTGCATCGCATCACTCATGGTGATGATGAAAGAACGCGGCTTGAAAGAAGGTTTCATAGTTTGGATTGGAACCTGGATAGTGGCATTCGGCATCGGCGGTGTGGTTTCTCATATTGTTCAATAAGATTAACTATGGCTGTTGAACCAAAGTCGGGTACCTTAGAGCAGCAACGTAATTCCGAAATCCGTGTTTGTTCGAAATGTAGCTTATCGGTTGATAATCCCTTTATCGAAAGATGCCCTCGCTGTTTTTCTCTCCTTTCCAAAGCGTCTGTCGATTGCGATGGATGTGTCCATAAAATTTTGTGTCCTATCGGAAAAAGTCGTAAATTCAATCCTCAACAGTCCGATCTTTAAGTCGATATTCTTTAATTTCAGACTGAATTAACAGAATTTTCGTTCCATACTAAAATTTAGAGGATTTGTATATGAAGAGGATTAAAGTAATTATTATGGGAGCAGCAGGCAGAGATTTTCATGATTTCAATACGGTCTATCGTGATAATGAATTGTATGAAGTAGTGGCATTTACAGCAACTCAAATTCCTAACATCGACGGTAGAAAATACCCCAGTGAATTAGCCGGGAAGTTGTATCCCAACGGAGTTCCAATCTATCCTGAATCAGATCTGGTTTCCCTTATCAAAAAAAATAATGTCGATGAAGTTGTATTTGCATATTCCGATGTCTCCCACAATTATGTAATGGCGAAAGCATCCGTGGTTATGGCGGCTGGTGCTCATTTTAAACTTTTAGGTGCCCATCCAACGATGATAAAAAGTAAGGTTCCTGTGATTGCCGTTGTAGCAGTCAGAACCGGTGCTGGTAAAAGTCAAACCTCCCGTAAAGTTTGCAACCTTCTTCACGCTATGGGAAAACGCGTTGTTGCCATACGCCACCCAATGCCTTATGGAGATTTAGTTAAACAAAAAGTACAGCGTTATCAAACACTTGATGATCTTGTTAAATTTGATTGCACCGTTGAGGAAATGGAAGAATACGAGCCGCATATCGTAAATGGCACAATCATTTATGCCGGCGTTGATTACGAAGCCATACTTCGCCAGGCAGAACAAGAAGCGGATGTAATTGTTTGGGATGGTGGTAACAACGACATGTCGTTCTATCAACCCGATATGACGATTACTGTCGCCGATCCTCACAGACCGGGGCACGAATTAAGTTATTATCCCGGAGCGGCAAATATAAATTTAGCCGATGTTATCGTTATCAATAAAGTTGAATCTGCTACACGCGAGAATATCGATATCGTGAGGAAAAATATCAGGTCGGTTAATCCGGGTGCGGTTGTAATAGAGGCAGCTTCGCCAATTTCGGTTGAAGATGAAAATCTTATACGTGGTAAAAGAGTGCTCGTTGTTGAAGACGGACCAACACTTACCCATGGTGAAATGGCTTATGGAGCCGGGGTTATTGCGGCGCAAAAATTCGGTGCCAAAGAAATTATCGATCCGCGTCCGTGGGTTGTAAATTCAATTGCAGAAACATTTGCGAAATATCCAAAGATCGGAATTTTGCTTCCGGCAATGGGTTATGGCGGAAAACAGATTAAAGACCTCGAAACAACCATCAACAAAGTGGATTGCGATACTGTGATCATTGGAACTCCGATTGATCTTCGACGAATCATCAAAATAAATAAGCCGAGCGTTCGCGTGCGGTATGAACTTGATGAAATTGCAAAACCCGACTTGAACGATCTGTTGTTGAATTTTTTCAAGAATTACAAAGGATAACAGAAAATGAAAAAAGATTTCTTAACAATCGCAGACTGGTCTTCAGATGAGTTGTTTGCTCTTATCGATCTATCGAAAGAAATTAAAAAACATCCCGAAAACTTCCGCCGCAGTTTGGAAGGAAAATCTATCGCGACAATTTTCGAAAAACAATCACTGCGAACTCACGTTACATTCGATGTTGGCATCTACCAGTTAGGCGCACACGCCATTTACTTGACACAGGGCGATATAAGTCTGGGGAAGCGCGAATCAATTTATGACACTGGAAAAAACCTCGAGCGCTGGGTTGATGGTGTTGTGGTAAGAACCTACGCCCATAAAACATGCACAGATTTGGCTGAAGCGATGAAGATTCCGGTTATTAACGCACTCACAGATTTTGAGCATCCCTGCCAGGCATTGGGAGATTTTCTGACCGTCCACGAAAAAAAATGGAGCTTCAGTGGAAAGAAATTCGTGTTTATCGGTGACGGAAATAATGTTTGCCATTCTTTAATGATTTTTGCCGCCAAAGTTGGAATGAATTTCGTTGCGAATACTCCGAAGGGATACGAGCCAGATAAAAATGTTGTAAAACTTTCTGCCGCAACGGCTAAAAAAATGGGATCAACAATAGAAGTGATAAACGACCCTAAGGAAGCTGTAAAGAATGCCGATGTTATTTATACTGATGTTTGGACAAGCATGGGGCAGGAAGCGGAAAAAGAAAAACGGTTGGAGATATTCAAGAGCTATCAGGTGAATAAGAAATTGATGGCGCTTGCAAAATCCGATGCCATTTTTATGCATTGTTTACCTGCGCATCGGGGTGAAGAAGTAACCGACGAAGTTATTGATTCTAAAAATTCTGTGGTATTCGATGAAGCGGAAAATCGATTGCATACACAAAAAGCTGTTATGCTCACATTGCTTAAGGGGGCATAGTCTGAAAAATTCGGTTCTCATCGCGATTGGAGGGAATTCATTAATTCGTGCGGGCCAAAAAGGTACGATTCCGGAACAGTTTGCCAATGCCAACATAACAGCTCAAAGCGTATCCGATTTGGCAAAGCGGGGATATCGATTGGTTGTTACGCATGGAAACGGTCCGCAAGTTGGCGCTCAGCTTCTCCGCTCCGAAGCCGGTTCTCATCAAACATATACAATGCCGCTCGATGTTTGCGTTGCAATGACGCAAGGCGAAATTGGGTACATCCTCCAAACTTCACTACAATCGATTTTGAAATCTAAGAATTTGCAAACTTCGGTTGCCGGACTTGTTACGCAGGTAGTTGTAGATAAAAACGATCCTGCATTTCTTAAACCTACAAAACCAATAGGCCCATTTTACTCGCGTGAAGTTGCCCAGCAAAAGAAGGAAGAACTTGGATGGAACATTGTTGAAGATGCCGCACGAGGTTATCGCCGCGTGGTTCCCTCGCCAAAACCTCTCGATATTGTTGAGCTTGATATCATTAAAGAGTGCCTCGAACGAGGAATAATTGTGATAGCTGCGGGTGGCGGCGGAATACCTGTTTGTTTTGAAAACGGTTCAATAATTGGCATAGAGGCCGTGATCGATAAAGACCGCGCATCAGCCCTGCTCGCGAGCCGTTTAGGGATAGAACGTTTTATCATATCAACCGAGGTTGAGCAAGTTTATATTAACTTTAAAAAACCGAACCAAAAGCCATTAAATTCAATTTCTCTTGACGAGATGAAAAAATATCTTGAAGAAGGACATTTCTTGGAAGGAAGTATGAAACCGAAGATCGAAGCGGCAATAAATTTTCTTGAAGAAGGCGGAATGGAAGTCATCATAACAGACCCGGAACATATTGTGGAAGCATTCGACGGAAAAACTGGCACACGAATTAAAGGAAGGAGATTATAATGAAATTAGGACACGTTATAGAGTCTCAGCAATTTACGTTGCCGATGCTGGTGGAGCTTTTTGAAGTAGCCGACCAGATGGAAAGGATTATTGCGCGCGGGGGTACGCAAGATTATCAAAACAAAATCATGGCGTCTCTATTTTATGAGCACTCAACCCGGACACGTTTTTCTTTTGAATCTGCAATGTACCGGCTTGGCGGAAAAGTATTATCGACTGAACGCGCAAACACCTTTTCATCGGTTGCCGCAGGTGAAACTTTAGAAGATACGATCCGTGTTGTGAGCAGTTATGCAGATGTGATTGTATTGAGGCACAACGAAATTGGTGGCGCTGCACGCGCCGCCGCCATTTCAACTGTTCCCATCGTGAATGCAGGCGATGGAAAAGGCGGGCAGCATCCAACTCAGGCGCTTCTCGATTTGTATACAATCTATAAAGGCGTCAAGACAATCGAAGGTGTAAAAGTAGCATTAGTCGGCAACCTAACCGATGGTAGAACCGTTAGATCGCTTGCTTATCTGCTGGGGAAATTCGAAAGAGTGAAATTATATTTTGTTGCACCTGATTCGTTCCAAATTAAACAGGATATACTCGATTATCTGACTAAGCATAATGTTTGGTTTGCGCGCGAGAGTAATTTAAAAAAAATATTGCCGGAGGTTGACGTTGTATACAGCACACGCATCGAACCGGAATTGTTAACTCAACGCGGTGAACGGTTGGAGACGATCTCACAATATTTTATCGACGACACTTTATTGAAATTGCTCCCATCTCATGCGCTGGTGATGCATCCTCTTCCGCGTTTGCATGAAATATCTCCCACGGTTGATTCAAACTCACGGGCAGTTTATTTTAAGCAGACGAAAAATGGAGTGTTGATCAGAATGGCTTTATTAGCTTCTGTACTTGGTTATTGAGAATATATAGGGAGGTCAGTTTGAATAGTGTTATACTGCTTTAACTTTTATGCGGGGTTCATTTACTATCAAGATCATTAATAATATTCCGATAAATGAACATCCCATCGCCAATCCAAACAACCAGTTATATCCAAATACCTCGCTTATCCATCCGCCCAACAATCCCGATACATAGAAGGGAGAGAGTATCATATTCATCAAAGCGATGTAAGTGGAGCGTCTTTCTACAGGTGCATATTCCATTGCAATATTGTGCCGAATCATCAATTCCGATCCAAGATTCATACCCATAAAAAGAAAAACACCATAAAAGATCTCGATTGATCCGGATAACGTACCGAGTAAAGAAGCAAAAAACATAGCGCTTGCACCGGAGATAAGCGCGACTTTATTGCCGAAATGATCAGCAACGAATCCATTTATCAGTGCACCAGTTCCCTGACCAACAACCATCATCAATGTGAAAGTTCCAACGACACTGTCGTCTGCTGCAAAATGATGCAGACCGTAGACTGTAAAAAATCCGGCGGGCATGACTGCAAGCGTAAGAGGGATTGAAGCGTACAAAAAATTTCGGAATTCGCGATTGTTTTTCAAAACAGATTTAAGCGATGCGAAATATTCAGATAACGTTTCCGTCGCAATTGTGTGGCTTGGTGTTTCTTCTACCAAACCGAACTGAAGTAAAATAGATATCAACTGTAGAATAAATGTTATTGAGAATGCTATTGCATAACCAAATGGGAAATCAAATTGAATTAAAAGTTTCGAAAGTAAAAGCGAACCGAATAATGCACCGATACCTGCAATTGCAGTTCTTATACCCGCTAACCTTCCTCTCAGATGAGGTTCTGTCAGCTTTGCAAACATATCGAACCAAAATGGTGTTGCAATTCCCATTAAAATTTGGTGCACAGTAAAAAGAAGTAAAATAAGCGTAATTGTGACCGATTGATGATCGGCGCCGAAAATGAAAAGCACACACATTATCAGTAAAACGTTGATACGTTGAAAAAGTCCCCAACGGATAGCCCACTTTTTTTTCCATTGCTGTCTCTGTGCATACCGTGCGGCAAAGATTTGCGGAAGATAAAGTCCGACCCAGGTGATAACGATTAAAGCTCCGACAACCATGTTGTTGCCTCCGAGCCGGGTGAGAAGCGCCGGAAGAACTGTATGTGGTGCTACAACCGCTGCACCAGCCATGAACAAAGCTCCTTCAGCAAGATTGATTGTAAAATTTCGGCGATCCGGATTTTTATTAAACAGTTTTAACATCTTTAAATTCAAAATAGAGTGTTCAAATATACACAACAGAAATTTTCAAAGCTAATTATAAAAATTGACTTTAGGAATAAGAACTGGTATATTTACCATAAGTCGTCTCCTAACCTAACATATTTTGTTGTGAAGAAAAAAACCATACTGTTTCTTGAAGATGAAGATGAATTATTGCTAACCTTGGGATCCCTTCTTCGTGACCAGAGATATAATGTAATAGAAACCAAGACCGCTGAAGATGCTCTGAAAACTTTGAAGGAGATTAACCCCGATCTCATCATTGCAGACATTAAGCTCCCGGGAATTGACGGATTTGATTTTTTTCATGCTGTCCATCAGGATAGTCGTTATAAGAGCGTTCCTTTCATTTATCTAACCGCGTTTAATAATCTAAAAGCCGCCATCCGGGCAAAGGAAGAAGGGGCTGCAGATTATATAACGAAACCTTTCGATTTAGAATACTTGATGGTTCGGATACGCGAATTAATTCCACCATAGGATAGGGATCATAATTTGCCACTATGGCTCTGCAGTAGTGATAGCTGTCATTGCTGGATATTGAAATATGAAGTATTTTAGAATAAAAAGGATATTATAATCGAATATCATGATTAATGAAGATAAAGAACTGGTTAAGATTTTGAAATGGGCGGGTATTGTTGCGCTTATTGCCGTACCGATTATTGTTTTTCTTAAGAAAAACAAGGATAAACAATCCTCGAATAATTTAGAAGACGAATCAAATATCTACTCAACCGAATTTGAGTAGCGATTTATTCCACCCAATCTAAAAATTGGTTGGATTTTTTTGATCTTCTACTTCTTTCCAATTACTGCCTGTGTGCTTTGTACACTTCCCGGGTAAATATTTTTTATTGAATATCTCAGTTTCTTTTTCTGGGCAAAACTCCGTTGCTATTTTTTTTGTTTCTACGCAAATAGTATCTGTTTCAATCCCATCCGGTTGATTGAAATATGCCATCGGTAAATTTATGTTCGGATCGTCGTAAACATATTTCATAAAACGTCCCCAAATTGGTGCGGCGGCTCGTCCGCCTTGGCCATTGTTGGTTGTAAAGTGCACCGACTTATTATCAAATCCCACCCAAACTCCTGCTGTTATTTGCGGGGTAAAACCAACGAACCATGCATCGGCGTATTCCTGAGTTGTGCCGGTTTTACCGGCTGCAGGTCGAACGAAATAATTTCTAATGCGCGCCGCTGTTCCTCCGTTAACCGTACCTTCCATCATGTTGGTCATTATGTAAGCGGTTTCTTTGCTTAAAACATCCCGCTTGGTCGGCTGATTTTCTTCGATTATATTTCCATTCTTATCTTCTATTCTGATAATCGCCATTGGTTCAACATAAACGCCTTCATTCGGAAAAACGCCATAAGAGGATATTAGTTCGAGTGGTTGAACTTCACCCGTCCCAATCGCTAACGATTCATAGGGCGGCAAATCGGATTTTATTCCCATACGATGAGCGTATTGAATGACGGTTGAGACAGGAGCGATTTCCATAATTATACGGATTGCAATTAGATTTATCGATTGCTTGACGGCTTCGCGAATAGTGAACTTTCCGCCGAATGTGTGATCGAAATTTTCAGGTGCCCAGCGTGTTCCATCAGCCATCATCAATGTTACGGGCTGGTTCATTATTTCATATGATGGTGGATATCCATTATCGATTGCCACTGTGTAAACAAACGGTTTGAATGCTGAACCCGGTTGCCGGTGAATCTGAGTAACATGATTCAATCCATATTTAAAAGATTTGAATTCAGACCCGCCAACCATTGCAAGTATTCCTCCGTTTGAATGATCAATCGCTGCAAAACCTACTTCAATTCTTGCGGCAAGTTTTTTTACCGAGTCGATAAACGCCTGATTCTTTTTCAACATTCGTGCAATGCTGTCGCGTTGTTTATCGGTTGATGCATCGCGGTACTGATCGGAAGTGCGGATAGCAAGTGAAATTACCTGACGCAATTCATCACGCCGATATTTCCAATTCCAATTCTTGTTGAATTCCGGTTGATACTCCGCAAGATGCTCATCAACTGCGCGGTTTGCGTATCTCTGCATTCTGCTATCGAGTGTTGTATAAATAGAAAGTCCATCGCGGTATATATCGAAACCATATTTTTCCGCTTTTTGAATTAACTGTTGGCGAACCATTTCGATGAAATGCGGAGCAATCCCGGCACGCAATTGTTCGTCGAGTGGTATGAATGCGAGTTTCTCGCCTTTTGCAATTTCGTATTCTTGCTCGTTCAGATAATCGTATTTCACCATCTGACTAAGAACGGTATTTCGACGATTCATCGCACGGTCAAAATGGCGGAATGGATCGTACGCACCGGGACCTTTCAATAAGCCGATTAAGAGGGCGCTTTCAGATATTGTCAGGTCTTTGGAATTTTTTCCGAAATAGATCTGCGCCGCGGAGGAAATACCGTACGCGCTTTTTCCAAAGAATGCAACGCTCAGATACATTTCTAATATTTCATCCTTCGTATAGTTTCGCTCAATCTGCACAGCAGTAATAAATTCACGGAATTTTCTTGACATCTTTCCGAATACAGATTCGTTCGACCCTTTTAACTCGTAGAGATTTCTCGCTAACTGTTGTGTGATTGTACTTGCCCCCTCACGCAAACGGAGTGTGAAAACATTTTTAACCATCGCCCGCGCAAAACGCGGCAAGTCAACGCCCCAATGTTCATAGAAATTTTTATCCTCCGTGGCAATTAATGCTTGTATTAAATGTGGAGGAAGTTGGTCGAGCGAGATTGATGTGCGGTTTTTTATGTAATATTGATCGAGCACTTCCCCGTCAATCGAGTACACTTTTGTGGCGTATTCCGGTTTCGGGTTTTCAAGCTGCTCAAGAGAGGGTAAACCGGAAAACAGGTAAATTCCGTATCCTGTGAAAATAATTACCGATCCGATTATGAGCAAAATTACATTCCGCCGCCGGTCTTTTAAAATATTTTTTATCTTTTTCATTCTTGTTGAGATTCCCATTCTCGTAACGAGATTTTTCCGTCTTTCATCACAGCGTACCTGCTTCCGTTGATCCAATCTCCAAGATTAATATATGTTCCACCGGCAATATTGTTAACACTCGGAATATGCCGATGACCCATGATAACATAATCGTTCCCGGCTTTTATTTTTTGTTCGGCGAATTCAGTCATTCCATCACCTTCACCGTAATGTTTTTGGGATGTATATTGACGGCTCGTTTTTGAGGATGATCGCGCCAACCGAAGTCCGATATCGGGATGGAGCCATGAAAAAAACCATATGGAAAAAGGATGGCGCACAATTTTTTTTAAGATTGAATAACCGATATCATTTTTTGAGTGTCCGTCTCCATGATGCAAAAATATTTTTTTGGATTGAAGCTCAACCTGAAACGGTTCAAGATAAACTTTCATCCCGATGACTTCTGAAAAATAGTCCCGCACCCAGCAATCGTGGTTACCGACTAAAAAATGGACGATTGTTCCGTTCCGGACCAATTCATCCAATTTCGATAATGTCCGATGAAAACCTTTCGGAATAACATTTCGATATTCAATCCATGCATCAAAAAGATCGCCAACGATAAAAACTTGTTCGGCATCTTTCTTTATTGAATCTAAAAAACTGATGAACCGGTCTTCCTTAAGCCGTTCTTCGGCTTTTGATCCTAATCCTAAATGAATATCGGAAACGAAATAAATCTTCGGCATTATTTTTTTACTTTTACTGAGACCTCGAAAGGATGCTTATATCTACTGCACCAACCATCGGAACCTGAACAATAAAAATAGATTAGAGTTCCTTTAAGTACGATATCACCCGGAGGAGTATCTTTTGTGATGCTGAATTTTTGTATCAGGTCTTGCTTGTGGTCGAAATATTCTTGCTTTGGTTTACGCGGTATAATCAATTTTTCCACTTTGTTTAAATATAATGTGCTGTCGAATTTTACAGATATTGGGGGTTCAAAATTGATGTGGATACCCTGTTTCGGTTTGAATCGTATCAAAAGATCGCATGTTGATCCGGGTTTAACTTCTTTTTGTTTCAAACTCACCTTAACGTCTACAAATTCATTTATTTTTTTTTGATCGGCACAGAAAGCAACCGATGTTAATACGAAAAGCAAGAGTATTGGAACTAAACTTTTAATTTTCATCTGATAACTTTGAATGTTGGAATTTGTTTTTATAAGGTAAAGAAAAAAATGAATTTCTAAAAATGATATTAAAAAACTTTTTATACAGATGATCGAACAGGTTCTTCAACCCGCTGTAAGATAATAAATCCGGCAATAAAAAATATTCCTATTGAGGCGGCGGCAACTCGTTCAGATGTTGCATCAGCTATCATACCGTAAATAAGCGGTCCTACAACCGCGCTTGCTTTGCCGCAAAGTCCGTCGTAAAAGCCAAAAAATTCCGCTTCTCGTTCAGGTGGAGTTAGAAGCGCCATCAAACTTCTGCTGGCTGACTGAGCCGATCCGATTGCGATTCCAGCCGCCATAGCAACAATATAAAAAAAAGTAACCGACTGAACGAAATAAGCAGCAAACGAAATTGCTATCCACATAATGAGCGTAATCGAAATTGTCCGTTTTGGACCAATCTTATCTGTAATGAAACCGAATACCAGCGATCCGATGATCGCACTTGTTTGCACAATGGCAAAAAATACGATGATATCTTTATCCGACATGGCTAAAATATTTTCGGCAAAAATTGCGGCGAAAGCAATTACCGTTAATATACCGTCGTTGTACAAGAAGAAAGCAATTAGAAACCGGGCGATGTTCGGAAATTCTTTTTCTATGAAAATGGCTTTGAAAGTTTTTTTCGCTTTATTAAAACCATATCTCATTATCGAGCCATTGAAAGATTTGATAGCGCGAGATTCTTGGACAAAAAGAAACAAAGGTAGTGAGAAAATTAAAAAGAAAGAGGCGGAGATTATAAACGATAGGCGCACAAAAAAATCGTATTGTGGCGATGAAGATTCGGGCAACATTATAGCAACGATTAAAAGTATCACCAACGCACCGAGATACCCCATCGCGAATCCGTATCCCGAAACTCTACCGTAAGATGTTTTTGATGTGATGCCGGGAAGAAAAGAATCGTAAAAAACCAGACCACCTTCAAAACCGACATTTGCAAGAATGAATAACGTTATCCCGAGGAATATCATCCCCGGTTGAACGAAAAATAATAAAGCTGTACAAATTATAGAGACAAATGTGAACGCGAGAAGGAAACGCTTACGGTTATGACCTGAATCTGCGGCGGCGCCGAGCGGAGGCGATAAAATTGCCGCAACTATCATCGATAAACTTACTGCAAGTCCCCAGAGCCATCTTTGTCCGCCGCTTATTGTATTGGTGAAGTAACGGGAAAAAATAACCGTTACGATGATGACAGAAAAGGCGGTGTTGGCGAAATCAAATAGTGTCCATGCAAAAATTTTTGATCGGCTGGTCATTAAAAATATTCGGATAATTACTTTCCGCTTGAAGGACGTTTTCGAGTCTGCGATGTTTCGGTTGGCTGGGAATCTTCTATTAATCCTCTCCCGCTCTTATTTAACATTTTTGAGTTTTTAAAATCCTCAAGAAGGGCATCAAGTATGCCGTTTATAAATTTACCGCTCTGATCTGTGCTGAAATTTTTTGCAATTTCAATCGATTCGTTTATTGTAACCTTCGGCGGTATCTCGGGAAAGTATAGCATTTCGCAAACTCCCATGCGCAGGAGAATTCTATCGATGTATGCTATCCTGTTGTATTCCCAATGTGCCACTTTGTTTTTTATTATTTTTTCTATTTCTTCTTCGTGCTGAATGACCTCGTTTATAAGTTTTTTGGCAAACTCGAAATCGTCGTACGAGCTTTTCAATTCGCTCAGCACATTGGTTATTACATCGGTAATAGGTTCTTTCGACATTTCATAGGCATATAATGCCTGAAGAACTCTTTCCCGCACTAATCTTCGTTTGAATGTTGGCATATGTGAAGTAATGTATGCAAAATTTTGAAGCTTATCAAGAATTGAACATAATATACCGCCGCATCCAAAGGAGTCGTCGGCTATAAAATTGAACCTGTATTCTTATCTGACAAGCATCATCCGCTTTGTTTCAATCTTCCCGGAAGACTTGAATTGATAAAAATAAATACCGCTTGGTTGGTTTTCAGCATTCCATTCAACTCTATGATCTCCTGCCGACATGTTTCCATCTACTAAAGTTGTAATTTCAGCACCGAGCAGGTTATATATTTTTAAAGATGCATAAGCCGGATGGTCTAAGTGAAAATTAATTTGGGTTTGTGGATTGAAAGGATTTGGGAAATTTTGCATTAACCTTAACTCTTGCGGCGTTATTGTTTCGGATGGTTTAATATCTGTAGTTTGATTCACAATTATTGTTCCTTTCATCCCAAGCGATGCGTGCGGTATGCAAACGTAATAATGTGTTCCGGTTGTTTGCAGTACAACTATACCGCCGCCGAATCCAAGCAAAAAGCCGCCGTTCGAAGTTGTGCCGTTCACATCCCATGTTGCCTGGCTGACTTCAACAGCATTATGAAGAGATGAAAGTGTAAATATTACGGTATCACCGAGATTGATCGTAATGGCGTTCGGCGAAAATGTTGTTCCTGAATTAATGATTGTGTGTGTGATTGAATAACTCAATCCTGTCAATGAAAATAAAAGTGCTACTATTATTGTTGTTTTCTTCATGGTTTGTTCTCCAAAAGATATTTTCGGGAAAATATAATGATCATTTATCTCTGAATATAAAACAAAGTGAAATGATGAAAAGTGCCTTTAAATAATTTTGGATGGTGATGACTTTTCCAAGGCAACTTAATCATCTAAACATTTGTTAAAATATCTGCTAAGCTCTCTATTTTGCAACCCCAAAATAAAGAGTTATATTTAAATAGAATTTTTTTAAAATCTAATCTCATGGAGAATAATTTGTCGGAAAAAGATAGTGATATAAAGTTTGATCCTAACAAACCTTTACAGGTTGGCGGACAAGCGGTAATTGAAGGAGTGATGATGCGCGCGCCCGGAAAGATTGCCACTGCAATCAGAAGATCGAATGGCGATATAATTATACGCAAACGCGATTTTAAATCGCTTGGTGAACGAAATAAATTCTTTAAGTTGCCGATATTGCGCGGTGCGGCTGGTTTGATCGAAATGATGTTTGTTGGGATTGAAACATTGAATTTTTCTGCCGAAATAGCAATACACGATCTTGAGCAAAAAGAACGCAATAACGGCAAAGATATAAAAAAGAAAAAGTCTGCCAGCAACTTACGGTTGGCGCTGACGGTAATTTTTGCGTTGGTGCTGGGCATAGCAATCTTTTTTATTACTCCGCTTATTGTAACAACGAAATTGTTCAGCGTTGAACAAAACGCTGTTGGATTCAATATAATCGCCGGGGGAATTCGGCTTAGTATTTTAATTGTTTATCTGCTTGCCATTTCAATGATGAAAGATGTGAAAAGATTGTTCGAATATCATGGGGGAGAACACAAAGCCGTTATGAGTTTTGAGTCTAACAAACTCCTTTCTATCGAATCGGCAACTGCTTCGACCCGTTTTCATCCGCGCTGTGGTACAAGTTTCATACTTATCGTAGCTCTCGTTTCGGTACTGCTGTTCGCTGTGTTCGATTCGTTGATGATTATGTGGATTGGTAAATTAACACTGCCGATACGCTTGGTAACGCATCTGCCTTTGATTCCGTTGGTTGGCGGTATTGCGTACGAGTTTATCAGGTGGTCATCAAAAAAAACCGAAACTGCTCTCGGTAAAATTCTTGTCGCTCCCGGACTTTGGTTACAGCGTGTTACCACCAAAGAGCCGGATCAAAGCCAGATTGAGGTTGCGCTGGTGGCTTTGCAGTGCGCGTTAGGATTTGAAGAATCGAGACCTGTAAGATATGTTCAGAACGTTTCTGAGATAATTGAAGAATGAAAAGATATTTTTTCAATAAAATACATTCAGAATTATGTTCATTATTCCTCTGATGCCATTAAATTGATTTATGTTTGAAAAACTTGAAAATTTGATTGAACGTTATAACGAGGTCACCAATTTGCTCTCTGATCCTGCGGTGATATCTAATCAGGAAAGATACCGTGAGTTGAGTAAGGAACACAGCGAAAAAACCGAGGTCGTTAAAAAATATCTCGAATATAAAAAAATCAAATCCGACATTGAGAATCTCAAACATCTGGTTGAATCTGAATCCGACAGCGAGATGAAAGATATGGCGGCGGCAGAGCTTATTGAATCACAGTTAAAACAAACAGAGTTGGAAGAGGAATTGAAAATTATTCTCATTCCCAAAGACCCCAACGATGATAAAGATTGTATAGTGGAAGTGCGCGCAGGGACTGGCGGCGACGAGGCGGCTTTGTTTGCGGCAGACCTTTACAGAATGTATACACGCTTCGCGGAGCGCGCCGGTTGGAAAACAGAATTGATGGATTGGAACGACACCGGTTTGGGCGGATTCAAAGAAGTTATTTTCTCGCTTAAAGGAGTCGGCGCGTTTGGCGCGTTAAAATATGAAAGCGGAGTTCACCGTGTTCAGCGCGTGCCTGAAACTGAAGCTCAGGGCCGTGTTCACACATCAGCCGCAACTGTTGCAGTATTACCTGAAGTTGAAGATGTAGAGATCGATATCAATCCAGCAGATTTACAATTCGATACTTATCGCGCGGGTGGCAAGGGTGGACAAAATGTGAACAAGGTTGAAACAGCAGTTCGCATAACACATAAGCCCTCTGGTGTTATTGTGGCTTGCCAACAGGAAAGATCTCAGTTCCAAAATAAGGAACGTGCGATGAAAATGCTTCGCGCTAAATTATATGAAGCTAAAACTCTTGAACAAAATGCGAGCATCACTGCTCAACGTCGGTTGATGGTTAAAACCGGAGACCGGAGCGATAAAATCCGGACGTACAATTTTCCGCAAAACCGCATGACTGATCACCGCATCGGATTGACACTCTACAATCTCAATGAAATTATTGATGGAAAATTAGACGATGTGATTGAACAATTGAAAATTGCCGCCAGAGCAGAGAAGTTGCAGGAAAGCTCGGAATAGATTTCCCTCTGTTTTTATCTCAATTTGGGAGAGAGCTAAGATTTATAATTTTTGAGTTCGTTGTACTTTAAAAAATTCTTTCAATATCCCTCCGCATTTCGCTTCCAAAATTCCACCAATAGTATGAACGCGGTGATTAAGCCGGGTATCGTTGGTGATTGTGTAGAGCGATGAACAAGCGCCTGCTTTTGGGTCGTACGCGCCGAAAACTAACAGCGGCATTCGCGCAAGAACGATTGCACCGGCACACATCGGACAAGGTTCAAGTGTTACATACAGTGTGCATTTTTCCAATCTGCGGTTACCAAGATGTGAAGCCGCAGCGGTGATAGCTATCATCTCGGCATGTGCCGTGGGGTCTTGCAGCATTTCGATTTGGTTTGAACCTTTCCCGATAACCGCTCCCTCGTAAATAATAACAGCGCCAACAGGGACTTCTTTTCGTTCCAAAGAAATCTCGGCTTCTTTTAAAGCCATTTCCATCCAATATTCGTGTCCGGTGTTCTGTTTCATCAATTTTGTTCAACTTTCCCGTTTATTTTTGAATTAGTATACGAAAATGCACCGATTGCACCAAAAGTGCATCAAAAATAATAAGCGATAACCGCAATCACATTGTTTTCTTCGATAATTTTCGATATTTTAGTAAAGAAGATCTTGAAAATATAGAATAATAATCTAATGAAGAACCGTCTCCCAACAGTTCTCGCCATCGCATTGGTGTATTTTATGCAACCGGTAATATACACTCAGACGATCCCGTCCGGTATAATGGCGATTAACTATGATACACTCCGTATTGCATCATATAACCTGTTAAATTATCCTAACGATAATTCAACTCGCGATCCATTTCTACGTCGGGTGGTACACCCGATGAAACCTGATATTCTTGTTGTGCAGGAGATGACGAGCCAAGCCGGCGTAACTGCATTTCTAAATAATGTTCTTAATTATTACCAAGCAGGGTTATATACAACAATCGCTTTTCATGATGGATATGATACCGATAATCATATTTATTTTAAAACCGGTAAAGCTACCGTTCTTAGCGCGGCGTACATAACAACGGCTCTACGCGATATTGCAGAATATGTTGTTCGATTTACATCATCGAATGATACGGTAAGGTTTTATTCATTGCATCTCAAAGCAAGCACTGGTTATGAAACACAACGTCTGGCTGAAGCAACCATTTTGCGAAATCATCTTAACAATCTTCCTGCCGGGACAAAATTCATGGTGGTGGGAGATTACAATATTTATACAAGTACCGAGCCGGCATTTCAAAAATTGATTAGTAGCGAGACAGACAATGACGGTCGATGTAAAGATCCGATAAATGCAGTTGGAAATTGGAATAACAATTCGGCGTTCGCAGCCATTCATACACAATCACCAAGAGTTCGTGCGTTTGGCGGCGGCTCAACAGGCGGGATGGATGATCGGTTTGATATCATCCTCACATCATACTCGGCGTTAGATAACAACACAATAGTATCGACTTATAAGGCATATGGCAACGACGGGAATCATCTGAATGACAGCATAAATAGATTGCCGAATACCGCAGTTCCCGATAGTGTTGCTAACGGATTGCATTATGGTTCAGATCATATTCCAGCGATCTGTAATTTTAAGTTTGAAAAAAGTGTTTCAGCATTTCAATTGCTTTCACCAATCAATAGCACGGTCAACCAGCAAATATCCGGAACACTACGTTGGCAGTCATCAGCGAATGCTAACGGTTACGATCTGTATTTCGATCAGAACAATCCACCCACAACAATTGTCAGCGTAAGCCAAACAGATACAACATATTCTTTTTCTAATTTAGCACAGGGGCATTCATATTATTGGAAGGTAGTTGCAAAAAACGGTTCTAAAACAATTACATCAACTGAAGCGCCCTGGAATTTTACTACAATAACTATAGATCCACCCAGCGCTTTTGAATTATTATCTCCAACCAATAATGCAGTAGATCAAAGCTTGACTGGACAATTATCGTGGCAAACTTCAGCCAACACCGAGAGCTATGATATCTATCTCGATACAATCAATCCGCCGGTGTTGCGAATTGATTCTAACTTAAATCTAACTTCATATCAGTATTTCAATCTACGCGGCAATACAAATTATTACTGGAAAGTTGTTGCGAACAATTTTACCGCTGCTACTGTCTCTCAAAATGCGCCCTGGAGTTTTACAACAGCAACTCCACCAACACAACCATCAGGTTTAACTGCTACAACTATCTCCTCAACACAAATCGATCTTTCATGGATAGATAACGCATCAGACGAAAATGGATATCACTTATATCGATCATTCTTTGTCGGAGGACCCTATAGTTTGGTAAGCGGAGATTTAATATCGAATACGATTTCTTACAGTGACACCCAATTATCTATCAATACACAATATTTTTATCGCGTTGTGGCATTTAATGATGTCGGTGAGAGCGAAATCGCTTCAACAACAAAAGCTACATATTCAAATATTCCTGCCGTGCCTGATATTGGGAATATCACGCCGCACTCGTTAATCCTGACGGTCAATTCTAATCTGAATCCACCCGTAACGGAGTATCTTGTTAGATTTATTCATTTGAATGATACATTGTTTTTGCTGAATAACGGAATGTTAACCGGAGTTATAAGCTGGAATACGCGGCAAATGTTGGGCGATTCAAATGGAATACAAGTTAACGGTTTAGATTCCTGTTCGCTTTATGAAATAGATGTTAAAGCGCGAAATGTTGAGTCGATTGAAACAGATTTTAGTGCAAATGTTAGCCAACAATTGCCCTGCTATCTGATCTCTGGATCGGTTAATGCCGGCTGGAATTTAATATCATTACCTGTAATTGTGGATGATGCATCAAAGCAAACTCTTTTTCCCACCAGCATATCGAATGCGTATAATTATAACGGATCTTATGTTTCGGCAGACTCATTAAAATTTGGGATCGGGTACTGGCTAAAGTTTGGATCAACGACGTCGATTGAAATTGCAGGTAGTCCTATTTTTGACGACACCATAAATTTATTGGAAGGATGGAATCTCATCGGCTCAGTTAGCAAGCCAGTCCCGGTAAGTTCGGTTAGCACTGATCCTCCCGGAACTACTCTTTCTGAATTTTTTGAGTATCAAGGTGCGTATCAAATCAGTACGACAGTTGAACCATCAAAAGCTTATTGGGTTAAGGCGGCAACCGCATGTAAACTGATCCTTCCTCAAATTTTATTGTGTCGTTCGTTCATTATCGAACCAAGAGATTACAATCTGTCATCTAACCCTATGATGTTTTCGTTTACAGATCCAACCGATCATACTCAAAATTTATATTTGACTCCATCATTATCAAGTAACAAATATTTATCTGATCTTCCGCCCCCACCACCCGCGGAGGCATATGATGTTCGTTTCAAATCTAATCGGTTTATAGAAATGTTCTCCCCGATTAATTCCGAACAAGAATTTTTATTCTCAATAAATTCTTCTGCTTATCCTGTTAAGATGCAATGGAAAATCACTGATGATGAATACAATATTTCGTTTGTATATGGTAGCAGCCGCCGCCGACTTGAGGGCGAAGGATATTTACTCATCGACAAGTCGGGAACATACAAATTCGAGGTTGATCAAAAAGGAACAGAACAAAGACCTAACCAATATTCACTTTTGCAGAACTATCCAAACCCGTTTAATCCTGAAACTTACATCTCATATGAGTTGCCTGAGATGAGTGTTGTCAAGTTGACGGTGTTCAACATTCTTGGAAACGAGATTGCGGTTTTAGACGAAGGTATGAAAGAAGGAGGCATTCATCGAGTTTGCTGGGAGCCACACTGTGCTGCTGGTGTTTATTATTATCGTCTGGTTGCCACGGCGGTTGATAATCCTAAGGATAGTTATCAATCGGTTCGCAGAATGACTTTCTTGAAGTGATCATATCCGCGTAGCTTCCTGAAATTAAAATCACTGGTTTATTGTTAATATCTAAACATGAGAGAGGATATTATAACCGAATCGGTGTAATTCTTACAAAATTTGTAGAAATTTCAATATCAAGGGATAATAAATAGTTTAATTTAATTTTAGTGAAAGCATTAAATCTGGAATAGAAATTGCCCATTTACATTAAGATAAGATAGATAATGGTACTAGATAAGGACAGACAGTTGAGACAGAGAAATAATTCGGGATGGATATGTAAGAGCGTTATTTTGATTGCGATTTTCTTGAGTATGCACTCTTTTATGAGTGCTCAAACAACATACAATATTTATTTTGGTGATAACCATTCTCACTCATGGTATTCCGATGGGAACCAAGATCAAAATAAGTTGACGTACACAACACCAGTAGCGCGGTCAATAACATGGGCGAGGAGCAACAGGTCAAGTTTGGATTTCATGGGGATCAGCGATCATAACCACAACGAAAGCTTGAATATGACTTTAGCTTACTGGCGTTCTGGTGTTCGAGAAGCTGACTCAGTAAATATGGATGGCAATTTTGTAGGAATGTATGGACAAGAGTGGGGCACTATCAGTGGTGGTGGACACGTTTTAGTTTATGGAACAGATAAATTATTCGGTTGGAATCCCGGAGTGTACGATGTATATGTTGCAAAGGGGGATTATGCTAGATTGTGGGATTCAGTAAAAAAGTATAACGGATACTGCTATCTTGCCCATCCTAATACAAGTGATTTTGGAGCTTTGGCTACATCAGCTTTTAATGCGAAAGCCGATAGTGTAGTCCGTGGAGTTTCCATGAAAAGCGGTAATGCTTTTTCAACAAATACAACCGAAACTGATCCTGATGTCGGAGATTATACCACATATATCAATACACTTTTAGCTAAAGGTTATCATATAGCCCCGATAGCAAATCAGGATAATCATAACACAACATTCGGTAAATCGAACCAGCAGCGGACCGCAGTGCTCGCAACAGCGTTGACAAAAGCAAATGTAGATGATGCCTTCAGACAGAGAAGAGTATATGCAACAGAAGATCATAATCTGCAAATCAAGTTTGAAGTTAATGGACATCAGATGGGAGAAATCTTTTCGATGAGTGGATCTATTCCATTTCGGGTAAAGATCACCGATCCGGATGTTGAATCAATAAGTAAGATCGAATTACGTTACGGTGTTCCCGGTTCGGGAATTGCGCCAACAGTTCTTTCAAGTGTTTTAAACAGAGATTCGCTCGTGCTCACGCAGTCGCAAACTGTTGGAACAACATATTACTATTACGTCTATGTGCAAGAAGCTGATGGAAACGAAGCATGGTCAGCTCCGATGTGGATAACCATCTCTTTGGGACCGGTTCCAGGTTCATTCAATTTATTGTCTCCCTCGAATGCGAGCATCAACCAATCTTTGAGCGGAACACTATCGTGGCAGGCGGCTACCGGTGCAACATCATACGATGTTTACCTCGGTACAACAAACCCGCCAACAACCAGAGTTGGAGTTGATCTTACAACAACATCTTATAGTTATTCGGGATTATTAAATAACACAACATATTACTGGAAGGTTGTGGCAAAGAACAGTAACGGCTCCACAGATGCAACGGCATCACCGTGGAGTTTTGTAACTATACCGGCTTCTCCTGCAGCTTTTAATTTATTGACGCCATCCAACGGTTCTGTTAATATTCCGACATCCGGATCACTTACGTGGCAAGCTTCTGCTAATGCAACAGGATATGATGTTTATCTTGGAACGATTAATCCACCTGTAACAAAAGTCAGTTCAAATCAATCTGCTACAAATTATTCTTATAGCGGATTAAATAATAGTACTGTCTATTATTGGAAAGTTGTATCCCGCAACAGCGTTGATACAACAATTGCTACCGGTTCACCGTGGGGTTTTACAACAATCATTTCAGCTCCGGGTACATTCTCGCTCGTATCACCGGCGGATAGCTCTATAAATTTACCCATAAGTGGGACATTGTCTTGGCAGACCTCTGCGAACGCTGCATCGTACGATGTGTATTTAGGTATAACAAATCCGCCAACTGTAAAAGTCAGTTCTGATCAAACAAGTACAACATTTAACTATACCGGTTTATCCAACAACACTACATATTATTGGAAAGTTATTGCTAAGAATGTAGCTGGAACATTGGAAGCGATTGGGTCTCCGCGAAGATTTAAAACTATTGTTGCACTTCCCGGCTCGTTTACACATCTTTTACCTGCTAACTTATCGGTCAATCAAAATATCGGTGGGACTCTTAATTGGCAATCATCATCAAACGCTTCTGCATATGATGTATTTTTAGATACAATAAATCCGCCGGTTCAAAAAGTGAGCGCAGAGCAGGCAACTACATTGTTCAATTATTCCGGTTTGATGAATAACAAAACTTATTATTGGAAGATTGTTGCAAAAAATATTGCAGGCGCTACAGATGCAACTGCTTCACCCTGGAGTTTTACAACCATAATAGACACACCGGGTACATTTACACAATTGGCTCCTGCAAATTTATCGGGGAATCAACCGGTCGATGGAACACTATCATGGCAAGCATCTACGAATGCATCATCTTACGATGTTTATCTTGATGTAACTAATCCACCGATGACAAAAGTTAGTTCCGATCAAATTACATCATCTTATAATTATTCCGGATTAACAAACAACACTATTTACTATTGGAAAGTTATTGCTAAGAATGTAGGTGGAGAAATCATCGCATCCGGGGCACCATGGATGTTCACAACAATTGTAGCAGTGCCTGCCGGTTTTTCAATAGCATCGCCTGCAAACAATGCACAAAATATTTTAGTCGATGGTGTTCTCTTATGGCATCAATCACCCAATGCTCAATCTTATGATGTTTATCTCGGGACTTCGACTCCTCCGACCGTGCTCGTAAGTTCGAATCAGGTGGACACACTATACACTTACTCTAATTTATCCAACAATACGGTTTATTACTGGAAGGTAGTTGCGAAAAATATTAATGGGACAACAGAGGGTTCATTTTCACCGTGGACATTCACAACGATTGTGCCGTCGCCATCATCGTTTCAATTAATAACTCCCTCCGAATCAGCCGGAGATCAGTTGTTATCCGGAGTTTTTTCATGGGAACCATCTTTATATGCCGAGTCGTACGATATATGTATCGACACTTTGGATCCACCTGTACTCAAAATCGATTCAAATATTCAGGCGACCAGTTATAGTTATTCAAATTTACTTGGTGGCAAAATATATTATTGGAATGTTGTTGCAAAAAATATTGCCGGATCAAAAAGTGCATCAAACAGTTCGCGTTCCTTTATAACAATTGCTGTGCCCCTTCCACCATCACAACTTTCTCTTAACTCAATCTCAGATTCTGAAGTTGAAATATTCTGGCGCGATAATGCGGCTAATGAGACCGGTTATCGAGTTTATCGCTCGATAAATGCAGGCGGACCGTTTGAACAGATAGGTTTGGAGTTACCACCGAATAGCGCGAGTTTTCATGATGCGGGGATTTTACCGAATCAATCGTATTATTATCGTATCGTTCCATTCAATTTACTCGGCGAAGGATCAATTGCTTCTATAACTGCAACCACATTAGCAAAGAAACCCTATAGCCCGGACGTTTTAAATCTCTCATATAGTTCAATCAAAATTATTCTCAATCCTGCTTTCAATCCATCGAATACGGAATTTGCCGTTAAAGTAAAAATCGGGGTACAAGAAAATTATTTACAGGATGATGGTTCACTTGGATCGAATATCCGGTGGAACAATTTTACAGCTTGGCACGATACAACCGGCATTATTATCGGGTCGTTGCCAGCATGTGAATCGTATACGGTGAGTGTGAAAGCGAGAAATATTGGAAATGTTGAAACAGATTGGAGCGAGGCGACTACGGGGACTGTTTTGTGTTATGGAATTGACAAAGAGTTGAACGCCGGCTGGAACCTTATTTCATTGCCAGTCGCATCGACAGATCCAAGGAAAACAGTATTATTCCCGAACAGTATTTCTTCCGCATTTTCATTTAATGGAGGATATGTTCAAAGCGATACTCTTTCGAGTGGTTTTGGATATTGGTTGAAGTTTGAGAATTCAGATCTTAAGCGATTCAACGGTGTGCCTGTTGATAAAGATACCATAGTTGTTCAGCAAGGGTGGAATTTGATAGGTGGAAGTTCTGTCGACTTACCGGTGATTACATTGCAGACAGAACCCGAAAATCTTATCAGCTCAAATATTTATGGGTTCGATGGCTCATACAGACAAGTTGATACAATTAAACCGGGGAACGGATATTGGATTAAAGTTAATGGAACCGGAAAAATATATTTTAGCGCAACACAACCTGCGATGAAGTCAACCCCCGTTGGAAAGAATCTTGAGTTGCAAAATAATATTGATATTCAATTTGATGATAACCGCGGGCATGAGCAACGATTATCAATTGTTGGGGAATCAATTTCGGAAGATCAAATCGAAACAACCGTGTTGCCGCCAATTCCTCCAAGCGGTGCATTCGATATACGATTTAATTCACACAGATATCTGGAAACTTTCAGGGAAACCGGAGAAAAAAGATTTCCCATCGTTCTGCAATCATCTCATTATCCCGTTGCGGTATCAGTTCCGAATTCTATTCCCGATATCGATTTATTCCTTTTCGATGGAAGACAAGAAAAGAAATTGACTTCGGGAAAGATCATAACGATCAGTGAACCTTCTGTATCGTTATCCCTTATCATCAGGAGTAAAACAATTTTGCAGCAGCCAAAGAATTTTGAGTTGTCTCAAAATTATCCGAACCCATTTAATCCGTCGACAAAGATTCAATATAAATTGCCTATTCAGTCGAAAGTAAAAATTATTGTATATGATTTACAGGGAAGAGAAGTGGCTTTACTTGATGATGAGATTAAGCAACCCGGAACATATAATATTGAATGGCGTCCGGAGCTATCTTCCGGGATTTATTATTGTCAGCTTTCAGCGGTCGATTTACTCGAACCACAAAATATATTTAATAAAATTATTAAGTTGACTTTCTTAAAATAAAAGGGTCAAAAATAATCAAGCGGGGGCGCTGATTTTCATTGAGGAACTGGAGTTTATTTTTTAGTTCTTTCGATTTGCTATCATTCTGGAGTATCGAAGATTTCTGAAACTTACCAATTACTTAATCTGCCTTTGCTTTCCGATTCGGTGGAAGAGAAAGTTTGGATACAATTATCTACCGATTGTCTACGACTTGGAGAGCGGCGCGGAAGTTCATTCTTTTCTAATGAATTTCTAATTTATTTCCACGAATATGAAAATTTATTATGAAATTAGATGAAAATCACATAAAAAAGCCGTGTTTATTGTTTGTTTTCGATAATATTTTACAATTTACCCATTTTTAAAAGTTTATTGTAAAAACACTTGACAATTTAGCAAGAATTAGTTAATATAATACACTAAATTTATGTATTAAGTCATTAAATATCGATAAACCATTAAATCAATAATTTAACAATAATCTAATTATTGGAGGGTCAATGAATAAACGATTACTATTTTTTATAACCAGTGTCATCTTTATAAGCTTGTTCGTTAGTTATGCACAAGCAGAAGAAAAGCACTGGCTTGGGACTGGAATAGGAACTGGTGCTTTGTGGAATGTTGCCACAAACTGGTCTCCTGTCGGGGTACCAACTTCAGGAGACGATGTAATACTTGATGGAGGTGGAAACCTGACTATCAATACGAGCGCATCCTGTTATTCGTTTTTGCAGGTACTCAGTCCGGGCACACAAGATTTTACAAATAATGCATCGTTGACTGTCGGTCTTGGAGGATTAAGAATAACCGGCGGTCAATTAAAAATGAATGCTTCTAACAATTACATAGCTGTAAGCGGTGATTGGACTCAGGAAGGTGGAACATTTAATGCGGGCACCGGTATGGTGATGATGCTCGGTGGCGGTGTTAAACAAACAATCACAACTTTTTCTCCATTCTGGAATCTGTCTATCGACAATCCCGACGGTGTTGATATTAATTCTGATTTAGAAATCGGCGGTGAACTTACGCTTAACAATGGTATTTTGATAACCGATCCTTATTCACTCGTCATCAATCAAACTGGTACTGTTTTAAGAGTGAATGGGCATGTGTATGGTAATATGTCGAAGTGGGTATCGGATGTCGCCCCAACCGTTACATACGAAATTGGTGATGATCTAAATTATACACCAGTAACTATCGAATTCGATAATATAATAACCCCTGGAAATTTAATGCTTGAGACTTTTACCGGGGATCATCCACTATTGTCATTTTCACCGGTTGATCAAAATTTGAGCGTTAACAGATTCTGGATATTTTCGAATAGTGGAATAGCGTTCGATTCTTACAACGCAACCTTCAATTTTGTTCCCGAAGATATTGACGTATCGGCAGATCCAAATAGCTTTATTATCGGAAAGATCGATGTCTCGGATTGGGAATTACCATCGGTGGGTGCCAGAACAGCAACAAGCACCGAAGCCATTGATATGACTACGATGAGCGATTTTGCAATCGGACAAATTAAGAGGTTCCCGATTAACCAGTATCCGTTTGGAAACGGTTATATAGATCCGGGTGGAGCTATGGTGGATTATGGGGCAGATCAGTTGTTCCAGTTTGTGTCCTTACCCGGTAACCATATCGATAGCGTTTATGTTGATGGTAATTATGTTGGCACACCGACCGAATGGTTGTTTACCAATGTAACTGAGCCGCATTATGTGTGGGTTGAGTTTATTGAAGATACATTATTCATAAATGCAACCGCCGGAGCAAATGGCACTATAGATCCTTCGGGGAATGTGCCGTACTTGCCGCACGCTAATGCAGCGTTTACAATTACACCTCTGGGCGGTTTCCATATTATCGATGTTCACGTTGATAGTGTATCGGTTGGCGCCGTAAGTAGTTATACTTTTGAGAATGTTTTAAAGAATCATACGATTGAAGCATCATTCTCTATTGATCAGTATTCTATTTATGCAACCACGAACGATGGCGGTATAATTTCACCGCTTGGGACTGTGATATTGGATTCAGGCGCGACTCAAATCTATAATTATTCTCCATATATAGGTTATCATCTCGACAGTCTATTTGTTGATGGAATACATGTTGATTCTGCATCGAGTTATACATTTTATAATGTACATGCTAATCATACAATTCATGCACAATTCCTTATCAATTCTTACACAATAATTGCATCTGCCGGTCCTAATGGTTCTATAACTCCATCAGGGACAATTCACAAAAATTATGGCGAGAGCCAGCAGTTTGTTGCAACGCCCAATTATGGTTATCACGTAGATAGTCTTTTTGTGGATGGCATGCATGTGGATTCAATGGCAAGCTATACATTTTATGATATAAATTCGAATCATTCAATTTTGGCAAAATTTGCATTGAATAAATATACCATATCAGCCGGTGCAACGTTGGGTGGCTCAATTACGCCAAGCGGTGCAGTAACCGTTAATCATGGTAGCAACCAGCAATTTTCGATCGCATCAAATATTGGTTATCATCTTGACACGCTTTTTGTAGATGGAATACATGTTGATTCATCAACAAGTTATACTTTCAATAATATAACGGGTGATCATTCGATATTTGCCAAGTTCTTAATTAACATGTATACAATAAGTGCCACATCAACCGGTGGCGGTTATCTTGAACCTCAGGGTAATATTGCCGTGCCGTACGGTGCAAATCAAAATTTCGGAATTGTTCCCGTGCTTGGATATTACCTCGATAGTTTATTCGTCGATGGAGCGCATGTAGATTCTACAACAAGTTACACTTTCAATAATGTGATCGATAATCATTCGATCCATGCGCAATTCAAGATTACAATGTTTACAATTACTTCTTCTACCGGAACGAATGGTACAATCGCACCACTCGGCCCCACTCCGGTTCCATATGGCGGCAATCAGGAATACACCATGACTCCGAACTATGGTTATCATGTGGATAGCTTATTCGTCGATGGAGTTGTTGTTGCCCCGTTAACACAATATACATTCGCAGGAGTAACGGCAAATCATACTATCCGTGTAGTTTATAGATTGAATAATTATACACTTACTTCGTCGGCAACCAGCGGCGGTACAATTACACCATCGGGTGATATAATTGTTCTGCATGGCGGATCGCAGAAGTTTACAATGGCGTCGAATATAGGATACCATCTTGATACATTGTTCGTTGATGGCGTTCATGCTGATTCTTCGACGAGTTACACCTTCTCGAATGTTACGGCAAATCATTCCATACATGCGAAGTTCATGATAGATATGTTCCAAATTGCAGCAACTTCAGGTCCCAATGGATTAATCGAACCGGCGGGTAATGTAATGGTTGCATATGGTTCCGATCAACTTTTCACATTCTTCTCATACAAGGGATACTATGTTGATAGTGTTTTTGTTGACGGTAGTTATGTGGGCAATCCTACAAGTTATACATTTAGCAGTGTAACTGCACCACATTCTATTCATGTAACCTTTGCAATTTATGCTTACACAATTACAGCCACCGCAGGTGCAGGCGGTTCTATAAATCCGGCTGGAATTGTCGGCGCAGATTTTGGTGCAACACGCCAATTTACAATCACACCGAACTTTGGTTACAGTATAGATACGGTGTTTGTTGATGGTATGGTTGTTGACTCAACAACAAGTTATACTTTCTACAATATAACAGCTAATCATACAATCAATGTAACTTTCCGTGCGAATGTGTATACTATTAATGCAACAGCGGAAGGTCTTGGTATAATTATTCCGAATGGATTCGTTGCAGTGAATCACGGTGTTACTCAAAGATTCTATATGGTGCCAACATTCTATGGATTTGAAGTCGTGGCGCTGTATATTGATGGAGTAGCGGTCGATTCAACAACAAGTTACACCTTCTACAATGTTACAGACAATCATACAATTCATGCTGTCTTCGGTCAGCGAGTGCGTCCGGTACCGACTCTCGCGAATATTTATCCGGCAGGTGCGTATCGAGAAGATTCACTGGTGGTTATATTTGTTGGGTCGAACTTCATCCCCGGTGTAACATCTGTATATGTTGGCGCAGGTATATCGGTTAACTACGTCTCGTTCTATCCCGGAAGTTCAGATAGCATGAAGGTAAGTATCCGCATAAACTATAACGCCGCTATCGGAACAAGAGATTTCTACGTGACAAATGCGCCCCCGGGCGGTGGTCCATCGGAAATAGTGAAGTTCAACGTTATGAACCATCTACCAACAGCACCGATGCTTACAACACCGGCTGATAACGATTCACTTTCGAAATTGGAACTCATGGGTCTCATATTCGATTGGGATGCTTCATCGGATCTCGATAGGATTGATACAGTAAAATACTCACTCCATATTTGGGGTCAAGGATTTGATTCCACTGTGAGCGGGCTATATGGAACATCGTTAACTATGATGCTCTCGCAGTTATCGGAGAAAGAATGGTATAACTGGACTGTATTGGTTACCGATGGTCATAACATCGTAGCATCACCGGATACATTCATGTTCTTTGTGAAGTTCACAGACGGTGTGAAAGAAATCGCAGGAATGCCGACGGAATTCGCACTGCGCCAGAACTATCCGAACCCCTTCAACCCGACAACCAACATCCGGTTCGAATTGCCGAAACAAGCGGTTGTTACTTTGAAGGTGTACAATATGATCGGTAATGAAATAACAACGATACTCGACAGACGTTCGTTAAATCAGGGTATCAAAGAAGTAACATTCAACGCGTCTGATCTTGCGTCGGGAGTTTACTTCTGCAGATTCATTGCCGAGAATGAAGACGGTACGCACTTTGTTAAGACCATGAAGATGGTCATGATGAAGTAAACACCGTAGTTAAGGACTACAAAGCCGATTCTGGAAACAGGATCGGCTTTTTTATTTTTATTTGAGGGAAGATAAAATTTGTTTAAGTTCTTTTATGAAATGATCGACGTGTTCTTCCTTTATGATCAGTGGTGGAAGAAGTCTAATTACATTTGTATTCGTGCAGTTGATTAAGATTCCCTGCTCGCGCATTGTAGTTACGATAGAAGTGCACTCACGGTCGAGTTCAATGCCGATCATGCAACCTGTGCCTCGGACATATTTTATTATAGCAGGATATTTCTTTTGCAATTCGTGCAGATGATGAAAGAGATATTTTCCAATTCGTTCCGCATTCTCCATGATTCTTTCATTGATAATTTTATTAAGCACCGCAACACCTGCCGCACAGGCAACAGGATTTCCACCGAATGTTGATCCATGTGTACCGGGCGTTAAAATATCTGCAACCGAATTATTGCCGAGAATCGCACCTAACGGTAACCCGCCGCCAAGAGCTTTCGCGACAACGACAATATCGGGATTGATATCGAAATGTTCGAAGAAAAATAATTTACCTGTTCTGCCGATCCCCGATTGAATCTCATCGGCAACGATCAGGAATTTATATTTATTTTGAAGTTGTTTTAATGTTACAATAAATTTTTCGGTCGCGGGAATTATCCCCGATTCACCCTGAAGAAATTCAAGAAAGACAGCCGCGGTATTTTCATCGATCGTTTTTTCGAGTACGATCGGATCGTTAAATGGAATGATTTTACAGTTGGGTAAAAAAGGTCCGAACCCGTCTCTGTATTTATTTCTATCCATCAAAGAGAGCGCGCCAAGTGTGCGGCCGTGGAAAGAATTAGAAAAAGCGATGATTTCAGATTTGCCCGATGGTATTCCCCATTTTCGCGTAATCTTAATAGCGCCTTCTATTGCTTCGGTTCCGCTGTTTGTAAAAAATACTTTTTTATAACCGGTATGTGTCGCTAATAATTTGGCGAGTTGTTGTTGTGGTTCTTGAATAAAATAGTTTGAGAGATGAATATACTTATCTATTTGATCGGTGATTGCCCGCCGGATATCGGCATCGTTATAGCCGAGAGAGTTGACCGCAAGCCCGCCGAAAAAATCTAGATACTTTTTACCTTCAATGTCGAAGAGGTAAACTCCATCGCCGTAGTCGATATGAATTGGGAAACGGTTGTATGTAGCGAAGAAATAGTTGACTTTGTTTTTATCCATAAGAAGTTTGGTATGGGATGAAACAAAAACCTGACCGTAAAGATCAGGTGGTTAATTGCTT
>PNNN01000042.1 GCA_013824245.1 Chlorobiaceae bacterium
ATATTTATACTAATTTTTCAGAAGTCTCTAATAATGATAAAAGCTTGAGTTGCTGGATATTATTGTTTACTTGACTTTTTCCTTTTTAAAGTGGTTAGGCAACCGCATTGTAATCATAACAATATTTAAAGGAGCGAAACATTTTTTCTATGCTTGACTGATTTGGCCAGATGAGTCAAAGTTCCAGATTTTGATTTCGAGCCGCGGTTTATTGCCGATTTCGAGATCAATTTTCCTCGAGGAATTTCTCTGCCAGCCAGAAGGCCCCGGAATATAGCAGTGTTTGATAGATCCTCGGACATCTGCGTGTACTGAGCACAAAGAAGAAATGCCATTGGTTGCGAGTCGTTTCATTGGAGCAAAAACTCGGAATCTGGATGCCGTATGAGCTTGGTCGATTACGATTTTCGTATTACGAAATGCAAGGGCAGCTTGAATGCGTTCATTGAAAATCTCACCGCAAAGAAGTACCTCGATTCGTGGGGAAGCAAATAGCAGGCGTTCCTCTTTGCACAGAGCGTCCAAAACTAAGTACTGATTTGTGCTCGTGGTGCTTCTTTGTCGCCATTTATCACTTCGACCATCCGTGGAGGCGAAGATCGAAAACGAAGGCAGTTTGTATAGGCTCACGAGTTCATCATTCGGATGTGGATTCTTAATGTCGGTGTCCAACCCAACTAGTAAATCAATGCCAACATTTGTTGCTAGGTTCGTAATTTGTCTTTGGATAGCAACGTACTCAGCACTGTTGGACGCGAAAAAGTATCCACCAGGAAGACAAAAAAGGTGGACGGAATATCTGGAAAGCTCATCCGCAGCATTAGATAAGAGTGTCATACGCTGAGTTGTCCATCGTAGATCATGGTAGCCGTCTATTGTAACCGTACACACTGCAACTTTGAAAGTGGTCATGATTCTAAAATACTATAGTCGTTGATACAAATAGAGTGATTTAAGTAAGATTGACTTTTGAGGATAAATATAGAAATTGAAATCACTGCCCCCGAAATGCTTGTAACCATTTTATATTCTCTTCGCTTGACCAGTCGTCATTATAGTAACCGTAAGCTACTGGGGGATCTGTAGAAACAGACTTATATACCCAATGATTATCTTGAAAAGCATAGTTTATTGTTAACGATATCGGCGATGATCCAGCATCTTGGAAGATTGTGTCTCTGAAACAACTCTTCTTTGTGGTATGCCACCAATCGTGTGAATATTCACTCGAAATAGTTGAGTAAGATTCTGACTTTATGAAACCATTATTAAGAATTTTGAAAGTGACATGTACAACAGCGACGAACGGAGAAATTATTGAATTTGTTCTTTGAATATCATATGATAGCGAAAAAGAAGTGTGTTTATAAAGTCTAAATATCTCTTTTGTTGGACTATCATGAAAGTCTTGTCGATCTAGGAATAGCGGTTTAGAGGTGAAAAATGAATCAATAATTGACACTTGTTTTTCGAAAGCTGCTCTTATAATCTTAGTATCATTTATCGATTCCTGAGAATAGGCAAGATTGAGACTGATAATAGAGAATACGATTAGAATTGGATTTTGTATTGCCATAGAAACCTCAATATAGTATAAACTTTATATTGGTGGCTGCCTAACTATTAGTTATCCCGCCACAAAGATTGGCGGGTGAAATTGCCATATAGCGTGTTATCACACAGGCAGTTTGTGTGTTATAATTTCTTTAAAATTCTCTTCACACAAATATTACGAAAAGCTCATGCCAAAGTCAAACTTGTTTCGGACTCATCCCCTGCCACTCCCGCCAAAAAGCGGCGGGTTAGGTGGTTGCATTATTTTATTTTGATATAATTAAAAGTTTAGATGCTGCGTAATCTTCAGTTTGCAGCCTATAAAAATAGACTCCACTGGAAAATTCTTGTGCGTTAAAGAAAATCTCATGTTCGCCAACAGATTGTTGACCAGAAATGAGTGTCTGTAATTCTTGTCCAAGGATGTTGAATATCTTCAAGGTGACAGTACTCTTCTTATCAAGAGAAAATCCGATTGTTGTCGATGAATTGAACGGATTGGGATAATTTTGGTAAAGTTGAAAGTTATTAGGCCGGTTATTGCTATTATGGACAGAAAGGGGAGTACCATATTCAACTCCATCAATTCTCGCGTAGATGATCGTGGATCGGTACGGCCATCCGAGTCCATTATCCTCCTCTGATACGACACCAATCCCATACGCAAGTTCGCATGCTGCATCAATATATCCTGTGTATAGCGCTTTGGTTACTATACCGAATAATGTATCCGTAAATTTCTGTGTAGAGCGAAGGTCATATCCTGTTGAATGTTCGAGAGGGTCAGCCCAAAATAGTACGGTGCCTGATGACGAGTCGATTCTATGATAATATATGCTTGAACTCTTATTATCAAGGTTCGTCTTTTTTATTGCATAATATTGTTTTCCGTTTAACATTGTAGTGTCATACATAATTTCTTTCTTCTCATAATATAAATGAGAACCTGGATTGCTAATCCAATTCTGCCAATGATATTCCCAAACATCTCCAACATGCATCGGATAAAACGAGTATATAGAATCGTTTACTTGTGCATCCAATATTGAGGTAGAGATCAAAAAAGCAAAAAGAATGATGTTCATTCTAATTATCGTTTTCATTGTTCCCTCCAAATATTTTGTGTAACTGGCTAACAATTAATTATACTGCCACATGGCAGGCTATCAAATCCGCCAGTGGCGGACAAGCACACAGAGTGTACGATAGATTCCATATGTTTTATTGTTTTTATTCTGTTTCCCATCGTCTGCATCCATAAAAAAATACACTGCAAATATTACGAAAAGCTTATGCCAAAGTCAAACTTGTTGCGGACTCATCCCCTGCCACTCCCGCCAAAAAACGGCGGGATCTTCGACTTCTCTACCCGCAGAAAAGGGGAGGTGTCAGTCCCTCTCTAAAGTTAGAGAGGGACTACAGGGTGAGTTCATTGTTCAGGATATTTTCTAATCGTTTCAGTACATCCGGCAAATCATTTTCTATCTCACTGATTTTAAACCGGATTCCTCTAATCAAAATGGCGTTAGATTTTCCGTTCCGAAAGAAATTTTCAGAACGAAAAAAGATAATCTTCACAAAACTGCCAATAATTTATGACCGATTCGAGGAACCAGATAACATATCATAAATACAATGTCATAGTTACTCTGAACAACCGATGTTAAATGTTTTTGAATATATATTATGGTTATACGGATAGTATTCTGGTCTGTATTCAATTTTAATTCTGTACACACCACTTCCAAGATTATTGATTGTCCGGAGTGCCAATTGTTCACGAAGAGTTTGGTTTGGTACAAGCTGGATGTACTGAGGATACAAATCCAAACATGGACCAATGTTGATCTCCAAAAAATTACACCATTTACCTTCGATGAAGACTTCAAGCCAATAAGTAAGCTTGTTATTACACGCAGTTATGAAAGCATTTTCATTTGTTGGGTTGTCGATTGTAAAAATTAGATTATCGGAACATTGATAATAAGTTTTGTCCGTCTGAATATACAGCCATGGAAGAGGTTGTACCGTAAAGTCGAGACGTCCCGCATCACGTAAATATTGTTTTTCGATAAGAGCGAAATGTTTTGCTGCGTAGGTAGGGCAACCACATGCGTCGCAAGTTGCGCAATATTCAACCATAACATCAACAACAGGAATCTTGGCTGAATTGAGAAGGGCTTTAGTGTCGGGTGGTGTGTAGTGACTTGCAGTGTCGCACTGAATTCCGCCCGAATAAAATTTTGCAACCCATATCAATTGTTCAAAGGGTCGTGGATCAATAGGAATAACAGGTGATGAATTGTAGTTAAGGTCGCAACTTACAAACGTCAGAAGAATACCTATGATGAAGGTTCGAATAAGATTTTCCATAAAAATATTCCTTTCGAAAATTCAAATGTAATATATCTAATGAATGAATCAAATCCAACAGGGAAATTCCAGCCATTCCGTCCCGCTCTGCGAGCGGGATCGGGATCTGAACTTGGCAAAACTTATTCTTAGCATAGATACTGAAACGAGTTCAGCATGACGCTGACCCTGTTTAAAGGTCCAAATGCTTTTCTTGCAATCCACCCCTAATTTTCTTACCATAAAACCATTATGATGTTAAAATTCTATTAATCCAATCAATATTCCCTCAATTTTCTAAAAGGTTTGTTATGAGAAATAAGAAATTATGGATGATATTTGCGATAGCAATTACCAGCGTATTTTTACTGAATGCCGGCGCTCCCGCACCCGACGAGGGTATGTGGACGTTCGATAATCCGCCGCTTAAAATGTTAAAAGAAAAATATGGATTCGAGCCGACAAAAGAATGGCTCGACCATGTACGACTTTCAAGCGTGCGTTTTAACGATGGCGGCTCCGGATCTTTCGTAAGTGCAAACGGACTTGCACTCACAAACCATCATGTAGCACGCGGACAATTACAGAAGATGTCGACACCCGAGAAAGATTATGTGAAGGACGGTTTCTATGCAAAAACACAAGCAGATGAAATTAAATGCGCCGATCTTGAACTGAATGTACTTGAGTCGATGGAGAATATTACCGACCGAATAATGAAAGCAGTAAAGAAAGCCAAAACCGATCAGGAAGCGCTTGAGCTACGAAAAGCCGAAAGCGCCAAGATTGAAAAAGAAAATTTAAAGAAAACAGGTCTCCGATCCGATATAGTTACATTATACAACGGCGGCGAATACTGGGTTTATCGATATAAGAAATATACAGATGTTCGACTTGTATTTGCACCAGAAGCGGGCATAGCGTTTTACGGTGGTGACCCGGATAATTTTACCTATCCGCGTTACGACCTCGATATGGCGATCTTCCGTGTGTATGAAAACGATAAACCTGTTCAATCGAAAAACTATTTGAAATGGAGCGCCAATGGAGCCGATGACGGCGAGCTTGTTTTTGTTTCGGGTAATCCCGGCTCAACCGAGCGGCAAAGTACAATGGCACAGCTTGAATTCATGCGCGATTATCAATATCCTATCGTGCTGAAATCATTAAAACGCCGAATCGAAATGTTAAAGAAATATTCGCTTCGCGGAAAAGAAGAAACCCGTCAGGCGGCATCGCTTATTTTCGGAATGGAGAATTCTGTTAAAGCGAATCAGGGAGAATATGAGGGATTGTTGGACAAGAATATATTCGACAAGAAGCAAAAGGAAGAATCAGAATTCCTTTCGATAATTTCAAAAAACCCAGAATGGCAAAAAGAATTCGGCGGGGCGTGGGATGCGATATCAGATGTTAAGAAAAAGAACATAGCTTTAATAAAGCCGATGTTCTTTCGCGGTCTACGTGGTTCACGCATGGCTCAGCTTGCGTTGATGACTGTTCAATATGTTGCCGAAGTGAAAAAACCGGATGGCGAACGCCTCGAGGGTTTTCATGATGCTCAACTTGAAACGTTCAAGTTCAATCTTTTTTCACCGGCGCCGGTATATCCACAGCTTGAAGAGTACCGATTGACGGATGGACTAAGAGAAACAATCGAAGAACTCGGCATCGATGATCCATTTGTGAAAACAATACTTGGTGGTAAAACACCTGAAGAATTTGCGAAGGAACTCATCACCGGAACGAAGATGGCTGATCCGGAATTCAGAAAAAAATTAGTCGATGGCGGACAAAAAGCGATTGATGCATGTACAGATCCGATGATTGTTGCAGCAAAGAAGGTTGATCCGTTTGTGCGTGAAGTTAGAAAGAAAATTGAGGATGAAGTTCAGAGTATCGAATCGGTTGCGGGAGAGAAGATAGGCAAAGCCCGATTTGCTGCATACGGTAAATCAACATATCCCGATGCGAACTTCACACTTCGTTTAACGTACGGCACCGTTAAAGGGTATTCGATGAATGGAACAATTGCACCATCAAAAACAACATATTATGGATTGTACGACCGATATTATAGTTTCGATAAACAAAATCCATTCGATCTTCCACAACGTTATGTCGATAACATCGGGAAAATAGAGCTCAGCACACCGATGAATTTTGTTGCTACGCTCGATGTAGTTGGAGGGAATTCAGGTTCACCGGTTATAAATAAAAATGGTGAACTCGTTGGGCTCGTTTTCGATGGTAATATCGAAAGTCTGGTTGGAACTTATGTTTATGATGAAGTGAAGAATCGGACTGTATCCGTTCACAGCAAAGCGATGATTGAAGCGATCAGTAAATTGTATGATGCGCCGGCACTTGTCAATGAACTGTTAGGTAGATAATAAATTTATCAAGTATACAGTAAAAAGGGTGACGACAACCCGTCACCCTTTTTTATATCATTTAATCTGAAAAAGAAAAACTATTTTATTTAATTATAAAATTCGGATTATTGCTTTTAGCGGTGTAATATGCATCATCGAGCGTGGAGCGTGAGCCGTTAGCATCGCTAACAAATTTATCAAAGGTTGCCCTGATCTGAGTTTTTTCCGGCACTGTTATCTGAATACTACCGTTCATATTCACTTTCTTCTCAAAATTTTTCCCCGAGATTGTGTAATAAATGATAGCGGTTTCGCCATAATAAATATATGGGAATGCGTTAACCGGTTTCTTTTCGTATTTAATGGTTACTACCACGTCTGGTGCGCGGCATCCTACAATCAGTAGGATAGATGTGAGAAGAACTGCAAACAATAGGCGCATAATCATTCTTTCAAAATTGTAGATATATCTTTATTGGATGTAATTTCGTAAAGTAGATCGAAAAAGTCAACTTTTTGATTGTAACATCTCTGAATGCTTACCGTATCCAATGGACAGACACAAGCAAGGATATCTAATATGAAAAAATTTATTATAACAATTTTGATTTTGTTGGGTGTCGCGATATCATTTAATTCTCCGGTTATCTGCCAGGCAACCCGTACCATCACCAAGACGATTGATCTTCCACTCGATGGAATGGTCTCTATCGATACTTACAAGGGATCTATTACCGTAATAACATGGGATAATCCAAAGGTTGAGATTATAGCCGAAATAGAAGCCGATGGTGAAGGAGATTATGAAGAAGAGAAAGTATATGATACCGAAATTAAAATTAGGGAGAGGAAAAATGAAGTCGCCATTATAACAGATTATGATCGGGTACATGATCACCACTCATGGTTCTTCGATTGGTTCGGTGTGAATTCCGGCAGTATGCCATTCGTGCATTATCGGATTTCAATGCCGGTTACCGCTTCATTAAAAATTAAAGATTACAAATCTGATACAAAAATAACAGATCTAAAATCATCATTAACGATGGAAACATATAAAGGGAGCGTAATTGTGCAACGGTTCGAAGGAGCAATTGATCTTGAAACTTATAAGGGTGATGTTGAAGTTCATATAGCTCAATTAGCAGACGATAGTAAGTTTGAAACATATAAAGGCGATATCGAAATATTTATACCAGAGAAAAACAGTGTTACAATCGACGCTGTCCTTGGCAGACGGGTTGAATTCGATTCTGATTTCGATATACAGTTTAAACGCCAATCTCGACACGATAAACGCATCTTAAATGATCTAAACGGAGGAGGCAAGGTGATTAAGCTCAGGTCAGAGAAAGGGAATATAAGGTTGTTGAAACAGCGTTAATAAGAATTATCTTCATAAGGAACCGGCAGCACGGCCGGTTCTTTCGTTTTTACTCAAAAGATTTTTTTGTATATTCTACAACCGTATTTTGAGGCACTATAAATAAGGAAAATAGAATATGCTCAGCGATATATGGAGACAATTTACAAAACGTATTCCTCTTTTATTGTTATTGTTAATTCCCGTACTTTTCATTATTGGGTTTGTGTTATTGATTTCGTGGAAAACCGGTCAGCCGGTCTATGTTTTATTTCAAGATATATTTATTGTTGCACAAATCCCGCTTTACATAGGATTTGTTTCCAACATCGGAGCTTTTGTATGGGCATTCGCAATCGCCGTCTGCGCTTATGTGGGAGTCCTTTTATTCAATGAGCCGGAGCAGAGGAATGCAGCACATTTTTTCCTATATGCCTCATTTTTGGGGGTATTCTTAATGCTCGATGATTTTTTTATGTTTCATGAAATAATATACCCAAGATATTTTCATGTTGATTCCGATATTATTTATATCATTTACGCCGCTCTCGGAATCGGTTTTATAATCAAGTTTAAGAAAATAATTCTTAAAAGCGATTTGACCATCTTGCTTTTATCCTTTGGTTTTTTTGCACTTTCTATTTTTTTCGATGAGTTGCGTGAAGCGGTTTGCTTGAACGATTATTGGATTATTGCCGAGGATGGAAGTAAACTGATCGGCATAATTTATTGGCTCGTATATTTTTCCCTTACGGGGAAATCGTATCTCCAAGCAAAAGTAACAAAACCCCAAACAGAATCAGTATAAGGGTTATTATGATGAAAGTAATAGTCGATCTTACCATAATTCCAATCGGTGTAGGATTATCGCTTTCAAAATATATCGCTGAATGCGAGAAGGTGCTTGCCTCATCAAACTGTAAAACACAGCTTCATGCCAACGGTACCAATATTGAAGGCGAGTGGGATGATGTGTTTGCGGCTATCAAAAGGTGTCATGAAGTTTTACATAAAATGGGTACTCCACGAATATTTACTACAATTCATGTCGGCACTCGAATAGACTGCGATCAGTCGATGGACGATAAAATAAAAAGTGTTCAATCTAAATTGACTTAATAAATATGGAACGGATTCTTATACTCGATTTCGGTTCGCAGTATTCGCAGCTCATCGCTCGTAGAGTGAGGGAATTGGGCGTATATTCAGAATTACAGCCGTTCAATCTTTCAATCGAAAAAATTAAACAATTAAATCCGACCGGCATTATTCTTTCTGGTGGTCCTTCAAGTGTGTACGAACCGGACGCACCACATCCTGATTCCAATATCTTCAATTTAAATATTCCAGTTCTTGGAATTTGTTACGGACTTCAGATAATCGCCTATCAGTTAGGCGGACAAGTGGATACGCAGGCAAAACGGGAATATGGTCCGGCTGATCTATCTATTCAGGATTCCACCGACCTTTTCAAAAATATCGGAACCGGAAACGGCAAAACTAAAGTTTGGATGAGCCATGGCGATGCCCTTACAAAATTGCCGCACAATTTTGAAACTATAGCAGATTCATCCAATGCTCCCATTTGCGCAATCCGAAATTATGAGAAAAAAATTTACGGAGTACAGTTTCATCCTGAAGTTGTTCATACTGATGAGGGCAAAAATATTATCTCAAATTTCATCTACCAAATTTGCGGATGCAAAGGTGGATGGAATACCGGGTTTTTCATCGAAAACAAAATTGCTGAAATTCGGTCAGTTGTTGGAAAGGAAAATGTTATCTGTGCGTTGAGCGGTGGAGTTGATTCGTCTGTTCTCGCGGTATTGCTTCACAGTGCAATTGGTGACAAATTGTTTTGCATTCATGTGAATAACGGTCTCATGCGCAAAAGTGAAAGTGAGAATGTTGTGCAGTTATACCGCGATACTTATCACTTCAATCTCGATTATATTGATGCATCCGAACTATTTTTAGAAAAATTGAAAAAAATTGAAAATCCTGAGCGCAAACGAAAAATTATTGGTGAAACATTTGTTGAGGTTTTTGAAAAGGAAGCAAAAAAAATCGGTAAGGTCGGATTTCTTGCTCAGGGAACGCTCTATCCTGATGTGATTGAATCGGTTTCATTTAGGGGACCATCTCAAACTATAAAAACTCATCACAATGTAGGCGGTTTACCAGAAAAGATGAACCTGAAATTGATTGAACCGTTTCGAGAGTTGTTTAAAGACGAAGTGCGGCAAACGGGTAAAGCTCTCGGCATTCCGGATGAATTAATCAATCGCCATCCGTTTCCGGGACCCGGTTTAGCAGTACGAATTTTGGGAGAAGTTACAAACGATCGACTCGATCTTCTTCGTGAAGCAGATAAAATTTTCATTGATGAAATAAAGTCAGCGGGTCTGTATGATTTAATTTGGCAAGCATTCGCGGTTTTCCTCCCAGTGCAAAGTGTTGGCGTTATGGGCGATCAGCGAACATATGAAAACGTTATCGCTCTGCGTGCCGTTACAAGTGTTGATGGAATGACGGCTGATTGGGCAGAAATACCCGCAACGGTTTTAAGTAAAATTTCCAGCCGGATTGTTAATGAAGTACGGGGAATTAATAGGGTGGTTTACGATATCAGTTCGAAACCACCCTCAACAATTGAGTGGGAGTAGATCCCACTTCTTTATTGAACTTTAAAGCTGATCTCTTTTAAAACTTTTCCGGTATCATCCGTAACTGTAACAAGCCAATCGCCGGCGGTGTATGCGGTTTTACTTGCCCATGTGCGCCAAGGTGACCCGTCGATACCTAACTCAGTTGCATGAACCATATCGCCATGTTTCCATATTACCGTGATAGTTTGGTCGGTAGCACCGGCTACCTTAAGCCATAAAAATATTTTGGAATTCAGTTCGAAAGTTGTTGATTCATCGATTAGAGTTCTTTCCTTAACATCTTTGCCTAACTTGGCATCAACAATCTGAATCCCGGATGTTTGATTCTCTGTTTGTTGGGCAAAGGCGCTTATCGCGCCGATCAGTAATAAAAATGTTAATACTGCGAAATAAATTCGTTTCATAAACCAATACTCCTGAATATGTTGAAAGTTTAGATAATTATTAATTAATGTGAGATAATTAAAATGTTATTTCAGATTATTATCTTGCACCTTCTTCAAACCGGCGTGCCTTCCGGTTCCACGTATACCATATTACACCGCGACTTGTAGTTGAATCATTGATGATCGTTTTATGGTTAATATTGACTCGGTTGATATTACCGTTGCTGTCTTTTTCGAAATCGGCAAGAGCGGTGTATTGTGTTGTTGAATCGCCCATGACATCGTCGTGAATTGTTTCGTTACGTTCCATTGTTAGAGAAAGAATTTCCTTGATACCTGTATTTGTTATATGTAAAAATTTTATTTTATACTCGATAACTGATACAGGTCCGTCGCAACAAGGATTTGTAGTGGATGAGCCAAAGTTTATGCTGACCGCCGGTTGTCCACCGATAGATAACGTATCATCTTCCAATCCAATGTGCGTTAAGTCAGAACATTCGTCGCATGGCTTACTGGATGGAATGATCGTTAATTTTGTGGAGTCGTTTTGTATCGAGAGTGTCAACAAACGTTCATCGTAATATTTATCCCCGTATCCGGGCGCTGTTGAAAAACAGGTGAGTGCAAGAAAAATATACTGTGCCGAACCCGGGATGTTCTTTATCGTTAAAGTTCTTAGTACGGTTGATTCAGTCCCTTTCGCAATCGAACCCCATTTTGATATCATTCCTTTGCATCCATCGCGATATTCTTTGGGAATATATTTCATAACGATTTTGCTGATATTTTCATCTAAACTTGATGGAGGGATCTCAAGCGGACTGAAATATGCTAAAATTTGTTTATGATCTTTACCATGAATTGTTTTGTTGATATTTAGCTGGGGTAAATTATTCCCGGAGTAAGCAGATGTGATAACAAGAAAAAGCAGAAATATTGATGATTTCATTTTCATAAAGATTAGATTGTTTTAATATTGTGATTAGTTCTAATATACGAATTCAAAATAAAATTGCATAAAAAAAGGCGTGTTGTCAATTGCACTACACGCCTTTAAAAAGTGTTATTTGAGCTATGATTAGGAACAACCCGATGTTTCTCCACAGTTTCGGCATTTATAGCAGGAACCGCTTCTGATCATTATGCTGCCGCATTGATGGCATGGGGGAGCGTCGGCTTGTTGTTGGAATACTTCTCTCTCGGTTTGTTCACGGGTTGGGGCTGTGATAATTTTTATCTCACTCATATTTTCTGTTCGGTTTGTTTCTTTGGCTTCATAAGCTCGCACCTGATCGTCGGGGAGCATAAATTTGTTATCAAGCCAACGGAATATATAATCCAAAATTGATTTTGCAATCGGGATTTCTTTATTGCCTGTAAAACCGCTCGGTTCGAAACGCATGTGCGAAAATTTTTCTATTAACACACGATGTGGAACACCATATTGCAGCGCCATCGAGACTGAGGTTGCAAAGGCATCCATTAATCCAGAAATAGTGGAACCTTCTTTTGACATAGTGATAAAAATTTCACCCGGCGTGCCGTCTTCATACAGACCTACGGTTATGTATCCCTCGTGCCCGGCGATTGAAAATTTGTGTGTTAGCGCCTGGCGCTCGTCCGGCAGTCTGCGTCTTACCGGTTTTCTTTTGGTGACCTCAGATGTTTTATCAAGACTTGTGTTTAAAGGTTGAGTTCGTTTGCACCCATCGCGATAAATTGCAATTGCCTTTAAACCCATGTGCCATGCCTCAATGTAAGCAGTAGAGATATCCTCGGATGAAACCTCTGTGGGCATATTGACAGTTTTAGAAATTGCACCTGAGATAAACGGCTGCACAGCCGCCATCATCTTGATATGCCCCATATACCCGATTGAGCGTGTTCCTTTTGCCGGTTTGAATGCACAATCAAAAATCGGGAGGTGTTCTTCGCGCATATGCGGAGAACTCTCTATCGTATCGTTCTTATCGATGTACGCGGTGATATGTTCTATCTGTTCATCGATATAACCTAATTTTTTTAGGGCGAGAGGAACCGTTTGGTTAACGATTTTAAGCATTCCACCGCCAACCAATTTTTTATATTTTACGAGTGCGATATCCGGTTCAACGCCGGTTGTGTCGCAATCCATCATAAATCCGATTGTTCCAGTCGGAGCCAATACGGTTGTTTGTGAATTTCGAAAACCATATTCGCGACCGAAGACAACCACATCATCCCATACTTTACGGGCCGCGGTGAGCATATTGCTTGGAACGAGTTTATCTGAAATCTGGTCGGCTGCCAGTCCGTGCATCTTCATCACTCTTAGCATAGATTCACGATTTTTCTTGTAACCTCTAAAAGATCCCATTTCTTTGGAAATAAGTGCCGATTGTTTGTATGCTTGACCGGTCATCAAAGCAGTGATTGCGGCGGCATAAGCTCTGCCTTCATCGTTGTCATAAGCAAGTCCGCGCGCCATCAGCAATGCACCCAAATTAGCATATCCCAATCCTAAAGGTCTGAAATTATGACTGTTCTGTTCGATCTTTTGTGTGGGGTAACTCGCGTTATCAACCTCGATCTCTTGTGCGGTGATCGTAATACTGATTGCCTGACAGAACGATTCAATATTGAACTCGCCATCTTCATTTCGGAATTTCATCAAATTGAGAGAGGCAAGATTGCATGCAGAATCATCGAGGAACATATACTCACTGCAAGGGTTCGATGCGTTTATTGGCGCTGTTTGCGGACAGGTGTGCCACTTGTTAATTGTTGTATGGAATTGCATACCGGGATCTCCACATATCCAAGCTGCGTTAGCCATCTCTTTCATAATATCGCGTGCACGTAATCTGTCCATCGGCTGACCGCCATGAACAGCACGGGTTGTCCATTCACGGTCTTCAATTACACACCGCATGAATTCATCTGTCGCTCGAACGGAGTGATTTGCATTTTGATAAAAAACTGAATCATATGCGCCACCCGGTACATTAAATCCGCCGTCAAACCCAACGTCGATCAAAGACCATGCTTTCTTTTCTTCATCGGCTTTACACCGTATAAAATCTTTTATATCAGGATGATCGGCATTAAGGATTACCATTTTAGCGGCTCTGCGAGTCTTACCGCCCGATTTTATAACGCCTGCGAATGCATCATAACCTTTCATAAACGATACCGGTCCAGAAGCAGTGCCTCCGCCAGATAAACTTTCTTTAGATGATCTTAAAGATGAAAGATTTGATCCGGTCCCAGATCCCCATTTGAAGAGTTTCCCTTCAGTTTTTGCTAGTTCAAGAATAGAATCCATTGTATCTTCGACCGAGTTTATAAAACATGCCGAGCACTGCGGTTTTTCTTCAATTCCAACATTGAACCAGACCGGGCTGTTAAATGCGAGGTATTGATTCACCAGCATATAACAAAGCTCATTATAAAATATATCTCCATCTTCCTCGGAGACAAAATAACCGGCTTCTTTTCCCCAAATAGTTATTGTACGCGCAACTCGCTCTATTAACTGTTTAACACTGGTTTCGCGCTGAGGTGTGCCAATTTTACCATGAAAATATTTTGAGACCACAACATTCGTGGCTGTCATTGACCAAAATTTTGGAACTTCGACGTTCTTTTGTTCAAAAATAATTTCACCTTTTTCACTTGTGATATTGGCAGTGCGCGTCTCCCAATCTATAAGATCAAAAGGATGAATATCTTCTTTTGTATAGTAACGTCTGAATTTTATTCCTTGCCTTTGTTTCGTTGGTTGAATTACTTCTGATTCGCTTGTTTTACCATCCTCCGGGTTCGCAAAAAGCATTTTCTCTGATAATGTCATCAAAAATTCTCCATCTTCTAATCAATTCGGTTTTATTATCGTATAAACATTTTAAAACAACTAATCGTTCATTATAGAGCTATGGAACAATATGCCCTCCTGATTCAAGTACAGTGGATCTTCAGCTAAAACGTTTCGTCGAAAATAATTGACGATGCTGGTTCAAAATATATGGAGATATGAGAAAGAAGTCAAGTAAAAAATTATTTAATTTTATATTAGAAAAATATTTTTTTAAATGTGAATTATTTTCCTTGACATGAAACGAAAAATAGCATTTTTGACATTTCGCAACTATTTATAAAGCGAGCTAAATCGATTTGTTTGCTTTTTTCAGGAGGATAGATTATTTTATATTTGGTTATTTTTTATCAATCAAAGGTAATTTATGGCATCTGTTATTGAATATTCCACCGTTGTTGAGATGTTTGATAATATCACACAAAAATATCTCAGCGACTCACGTCCGATGTTGATGCATAAAATTGAAGGATCTTACGTAAATTTTTCGTATCGCGAAGTGCGAGAAATGGTTCACTCTTTTGCTCTCGGATTGGCGGCAATCGGGATTAAACGCGGCGATCATATTGCAGTGATATCCGAGAACCGCCCGGAATGGGTTGTTGCAGATATGGCAATTATGAAATTAGGCGCAGTTAACATCTCAATCTATCCCACTCTCACTCCCAAACAAGTAGAATATATTCTTAACGATGCCGATGTGAAAATTGCAATTGCATCAAACCAGCTACAGCTTAATAAAGTTCTCAAAATATTTAATGATGTACCATCGTTAAAGCGCGCGATAGTTCTCTCCGATAAAGTTGTTACACAGGAGAAAAAAGTAATGAATTATTCTCATGTGGTCGAAATGGGAAAAGAATTCGATCAACTTTATCCGGGTTATGTGGATAATGAGCAGAAGAAAATCAAGCCGGATGATCTCATGACACTAATCTATACTTCCGGTACAACGGGTAATCCAAAAGGGGTTATGCTTACCCATAATAATTTGGTTAGCAATATGAAAGCATGTGCCTCAATTATCCATTTCGGCAGTGAAGATATACTTTTATCGTTTCTGCCTCTCTCGCATTCTTACGAGCGCCTTGCAGGATATTACACCGCTATGGCATGTGGTACAACTATTGCCTATGCTGAAAGCATCGATACATTGCGCGACAATCTTATAGAGGTGCGGCCAACTATTGTCACAACCGTCCCGCGGTTATTTGAAAGATTGTATAATCGTATCATGAAACAGATGAGCGAGGAATCGAAAATAAAGCAGACAATCTTTAATTGGGCAATCAATGTCGGAAAGACGTACAGGTATTCGAAACGTAAGAATGTAATCGCACCAGGATTGTCGCTCCAGCATAAAATTGCCGATAAGCTCGTATTCAAAAAAATAAGAGAGCGAACCGGCGGACGGATAAAATTTTTCGTATCGGGTGGGGCGGCTCTCGCTGCCGAGCTTGGTGAGTTCTTTGATGCTATTGGTATTGTAGTGATAGAAGGATACGGTATGACCGAAGCATCACCGGTGATTTGTGCCAATTTGGAACAGAAGTATAAATTTGGAACGGTTGGTCCGCCATTGCCCGGGGTTCAAGTAAAGATTGCCGAAGATGGTGAAATCCTTGCGAAGGGTCCAAACGTGATGAGAGGATATTGGAAGAATCCGGAAGCCACAAAAGAAGCCATCGATAAAGATGGATGGCTGCATACAGGCGATATAGGTCAGTTTGATTCTGATGGTTTTCTAAAGATCACGGATCGGAAGAAACATTTGTTTGTGAGTTCGGGTGGAAAAAATATTGCGCCCCAACATATCGAGGGATTGTTTCTTCAAAGTTCTTTCATTGAACAGGTTGTGCTGATTGGAGATGGACGGATGTATCTGACTGCGCTGATAGTGCCGAGTTTCGATTCGTTGAAAGAGTATGCAAAAAAACACCGGATAGAATTTTCAAACAACGAAGATTTATCTCAGCATCCGGAAATTTACAAGTTGCTCGAAGGTGAGCTTTCAAAATTTCAAAAAGACCTGGCAAACTATGAGCGAGTTCGAAAATTCACTATTCTAAACAGTCCTCTTACTATCGAAAACGACGAACTTACTCCAACAATGAAAGTTAAACGTCGGGTTGTTGAAGCCAAATACAAAGAACTTATCGAAAAAATGTATGCCGATGTTGTATAACATTCATCTTCGATAAGGATAAAGCCAAACACACTGTCTGTTCCCGGATGAAAACCCTTCTGAAAGACAGGCATGTATCTTTGGCCCGTGCTCTTTCTAAGCTTGGTTTCTGTTCTCGCTCTTTATCTGAAAAAATGATTTTAGCAGGGAGAGTCAGCATAAATGGGAAGCCATGTTTAAACCCATCTTATCGTTGTGCACTTGCTTCGGATAAAATTAGTGTGGACAACAAGAAGATTTTTAAAGAATCGTTCAAGTATATAATTTTAAATAAACCGGTAGGTGTGGTCACAACCCGGTCGGATGAAAGAGGGAGGAAAACGGTATACGATTTATTAGGTGATGTTGGTCAGTGGGTCTTCCCCGTAGGAAGGTTGGATAAAGATACTTCGGGGTTGCTACTAATGACCAATGATACTCAACTCGGCAACCTCCTGACGAGTCCTGACTCAAAAATTCCGAAAACCTACAATGTTACAATCAGTGAAATTATTGCTCCGGAAGATATCGTCAAATTGCGGTCGGGTATAGTTATTGGAGAAGAAAAATTCCTGCCGGCAATTGTAAACCGGATAGGTGAAAAACAGATAGAAGTAATTATTGTAGAAGGAAAAAATAGACAAATACGCCGGATGTTTCAATCAATAGGATACAAAGTGATATCATTATCCCGTACAAAGATCGGAAGATTAGCATTGAAGAATTTGAAACCGGGTGAATGGAAATATCTCACGCATGAGAAAGTAAAATTTCTAAGTGATAGTAAGAAAAAATAATTTAACTCATAACTCATAACTCATAACTCATAACTCAAATCTTATATCTCCATTTCAGATTATGTCTAAGATCAGCAGTTCTATCGTAGAGGTTTGTGTTTTTAAAAAAGAGAACAGTCAGGTAAAATATCTGCTTCTTCATCGAACCGCGGATGAAAAAGTATATCCCAACCTCTGGCAGTTTATTACAGGTTCAATAGAAGGGAATGAAAAAGCAAAAGAAGCTGCAATTCGGGAGTTGGCAGAAGAGACCGGTTTAAAACCAGAGTCGTTATGGGTTGTCCCTTATGTGCTTTCATTCTATAACGTTGAATGGGATTCGGTGAATTTATGTCCATTCTTTGCAGTTAAGGTTGATAGTGATAGTTCAATTCAAATTTCAGACGAGCATGATGATTTCGGCTGGTTTTCATATGATGAAGCAATTCAAAAATTGGTTTGGCCCAGTTGGCGGGAAGGGTTGAGAATAGTAAATGAATATATCACTCGCGATAGGGACTCTCACACCGATATTCACCGAATCTTCTAAATATTTTTAAAGTACAGAAGTCAACCGTTTCCGAATAGCTATGTCTAATTTCTAAAATCAAGATGTTTAAGTCACGTAAGGAGCTTCGGTCATGAAACAGAAAATAGTTATGGTTTTGGCAGTATTGCTCAGTTTGAGCATCCTGTCGGATTTTGGATGGGGGCAAATTAAAAAGGAAATAATAAAAGTTGAAAAGAAGGTGAAGCAGGGATATTTAGGAGTTGAGATTCAGGATGTGAATAAAAAATTGAAGGAAAAGAAAAATCTTTCCGTAGATCGTGGTGCTTTCGTTCAAACAGTTGTAGAAAACAGCCCTGCCGAAGAAGCCGGGATTGAAAAAGGTGATGTCATTGTAAAATTTGCCGACGAGGCAATTGATGATAGTGAAGATTTGACGGATGCGGTTCGAGCCACAAAACCCAAAACAGAAGTGAAAGTGGAGTTGAATAGAAAAGGGGATAAAAAAACGGTTTCTGTAACTGTGGGTAAGGTTAAAACTCCGAAGGCGTTCGCATTTAATTTTGATGACGATGGGATGAGCTGGCATTCATCTCCGCCAAAAAATTCTGAACTGAAAAAGAAAATGAATATCCGTGTTTTTTCTGAAAGTGAATTTCAAGGAGTGCAACTGCAACCGCTCACAAAACAGCTTGGTGAATATTTTGGCGCGCCATCGGGAAAAGGTTTACTCGTTACAGAGGTTGAGAAAGCAAGCGAAGCTGAAAAGGCGGGAATGAAAGCGGGTGATGTAATCACCAAAGTGAATGGAAACAAAATAAAAGATCTCGGCGATCTTCATGAGGAATTATCCGATGCTGAAGGTAAAGATGCATCAATCGAGATTATGAGAGATCGAAAGTCGATGATTTTAAATATGAAGATTGAAAAAGAAGATGATGAAGAAGAGGATGATGACTGGTCGGGAAAAATAATGCTAAGTCCCGGAGCGAATTGTATGAAATCATTTTGCATTCAGATACCAAGTCAGAGAATCGAGAAAGAACGTTTGCAGGATAAACTGTATGATCTTCGTAAAGATATTGAAAGAGGAGTACATAAGATTAAACAGGCAATCCGGCGCGAGTTTCGCGAGTCATAACGCTTTTTCTTGGTTTAGATTTAAACCTTCTTTTGAAAGTACAAGGTTGTTCGATAAATCGGACGAACTTGTACTTTTTATTTATTTTCTTATATTTTAAAAACAATTCAACCCTGATCTGTTCTACCTCTCGCTGTTCGAACCGATCATAAGAAACTATCATCAATATCATTGCGTTCATGAAATTCTATTCTTTTCTTCTTTTTGTGCCGGTTTTAGCGACATCAACCAATCTAATTGCACAAAATTTACAAGAACCACGCCCATACGAAATTGCTGCCAAACAAATTATAGCTGAAGGATTACAATCGTGCTGGGCTTTTTCAATGCTCGAAAATTTATCATTAAAAATCGGACCGCGTTTAGTTGGATCATCTCAGGCGGCGCAGGCAGTTGAGTGGGGAATTAAAACAATGAAAGATTTAGGATTCCAAAATGTTCACACCGAGCCGTGTATGGTGCCTCATTGGATCAGGGGACCTATTGAAGAAGCATCGATATTAACATCCGATGGGAAAATCATTCCAATAAATATTTGTGCGCTCGGTGGCAGTATTGCAACAATGGAAAATGGGGTCACGGCTGAAGTTCTTCAAGTGAAATCATTCGACGAATTGAAATCTTTATCCGATAAAGCAAAAGGAAAAATAATATTTTTTAACCGTCCGATGGATAAAAGTAAAATTAATCCTGGTGAGGCATATGGCGGTGCAGTCAACCAGCGCGGAAGTGGTGCGGTTGAAGCGGCGGCGGTTGGCGGTGTTGCGGCTCTGGTTCGATCTATGACAATGCAATTGGATAATGTTCCTCATACCGGTTCGATGCATTATATCGATACAATTCCAAAAGTTCCTGCGGCGGCAATAAGCACTGTTGGCGCAAATTTATTGGATAGCTTATTAGCTGTTGATAAAAATTTAAAAGTAAATATTCAACTCACATGCCAAACCCTGCCCGATGTAGAATCGGCGAACGTTATTGGTGAGTTAATTGGAACGGAAAATCCTGAAGAAGTTATAGTAATTGGCGGTCACCTCGATAGTTGGGATAAAGGACATGGCGCACACGATGACGGCGCAGGCAGTGTTCATGTGATTGAAGCATTAAGGTTGCTGAAAGAACTTGGGCTAAAACCAAAGCGTACGATTCGTGCCGTATTGTTCATGAATGAAGAGTTCGGTCTCAACGGCGGCGTCGCTTATGCAAAGAGAGATCGTCCCGGCGAAAAGCATATCTGTGCCATAGAAACCGACGCCGGCGGATTTACTCCGCGAGGTTTCGGAGTAGGGGCAGATTCGATTGCGTTTCCCAAATTTGCGCGATGGAGTTATCTTCTTGACCCGATTGATGCGGGACGAATAACCCGTGGCGGCGGCGGTGCTGATATCTCTGAGTTGGCTAAGCTTGGTGTAATAACTATCGGTCTTAGGGTAGATGGTCAAAAGTATTTTGACTATCACCATTCGGATAACGATACAATCGATAAGGTTCATCCGCGAGAGCTTGAGCTTGGCGCTATCGCTATTGCAATTTTTAGTTATGTCATCGCACAAGAGGGTATATAAAAGTAAAAGAGACATCTGAAATATTATTCTAGAAAAAATACCGAAACTGTTGAAACAGTTGATAATCATCTCTTTGCATCAGTAACCCACGACTTAAGTCGTGGGTTAATTAATCATTTGCTCATCGAGAAACCGTTTCAACGGTTTGTAAGTAATTTTCAGAAGTCTCCCATCTTTAATAATAATTCATTCAATAAACTGAGGTCCGCATGAAATATTTTTGTTACATCTTGATTTCCGTATTTCTCTTCATCAATCTGCTGCCCGCGCAATTTGTGCCGGAGAAATTCGATTCTGCCGCTATTGCGCAAATCAGAGATGAGGGAATGAATCGTTCCAAGGTGATGGAGTATTTAAGTTATTTAACCGATGTATATGGTCCGCGTCTTAGTGGTTCGCCCGGATATATGACAGCGGCAAAATGGGCAAAAGATCAACTCATTTCTATCGGTTTGGAAAATGCTCATCTTGAAGCGTGGGGACCTTGGGGAAGAGGTTGGAGTTTGAAGAATTATTCAGCAACTGTTTTTGGCAGACAAAATTTTCCTCTAATATCTTATCCCAAAGCATGGTCACCAACTCTAAGCGAGGTCGTTGCAGATCTTGTTTTACTCGATGCGAAAACCGACAGCGCGATTGAAACTTATCGCGGTAAATTAAAAGGTAAGTTTGTGCTGTTGAGCGATTCAAGAGAAATCAAGATACCGTTTGAACCTTATGCGGAACGCGATGCTGATTCAAGTTTATTGAAACTTGCAAATTCCGATGGTCAACGTCGTGGCGGTCGAAGATTTGAGATGACTCCTGAGATGAAACAACGCCAACTGATTTCTTACCGTAAAATGCAGCTTTGTTTTGATGAGGGCGCGAAAGCAATTCTTACGATCAGCCAGGGCGATGGCGGAAATGTTTTTGTCGCCGCCGCATCGTATCCACAGCATCCTGATTCAGGTTGGTCGAGCGGTGCAAAAGTTTACGATTCAAAAGCGCCAAAATTGATACCACAGGTCTCAGTAGGGGCTGAACATTATAACCGCCTTGTCCGCATGATTCAGAAAGGCGAGAAACCCAAATTAGAATTAGAGATAGAAGCCGAGTTTAATAAAGCCGATTCCGGCTATAATATTATCGCGGAAATTCAGGGAACCGATTTGAAAGATGAGATCGTAATGATCGGAGGTCACTTCGATTCATGGCACGGCGGAACAGGTGCGGCAGATAATGCTACGGGATCTTCTGTCGCGATGGAAGCGATGAGGATAATCAAAACGCTCAATCTAAAACCCCGACGAACCATTCGTATCGGATTGTGGGATGCGGAAGAGCATGGTTTCCTCGGCTCGCGCGGATATATTACAAAACATTTTGCTGAGCGGGAAGGTGGTTCATCTAACCCGGATAGAAAGATTGTTTATAAACCGGAAGGAGAAAAATTTTCGGTTTATTTCAACGATGATAACGGCGCAGGAAAATTCAGGGGAATCTATTTGCAGGGGAATGAAGCTTGCCGCACAATATTCCGTTCATGGCTGAAACCGTTTAATGATTTAGGTGCATCGACAGTTACCGTAGCGAGCACAGGTGGCACAGATCATCAGGCATTCGATGGTTACGGATTGCCCGGGTTCCAGTTTATACAGGATGAACTCGATTACGGTTCGCGTGTTCACCATGCAACTATGGATGTTTATGATAGATGTCCGCCCGAAGATCTGAAGCAAGCAGCAGTGATAATGGCTGCATTCGCATATAATGCGGCAATGAGGGATGAAAAGATACCAAGGAAGCCACCAGTAGAACAAAGAGGAAATCGTTAAATTTAAAAGCCGGTCATCGACCGGCTTTTTATTATGCTCAAATTAAATATTATCAATTCCTTTTTTCATTTTTAAGATCAATAATGAATATAAATTGTTCAGGAGTAATATCCGAAAGGTCGGGTGGTAACTTTTCTTTCACAAACAGAAGATATTTCCCTGCAATATTTGCATAATATTTCCGGTCAATGATGAATTGCAAAGTATCCAATATATTACCGGGATGGTTAATCTTATAACTGGTCTCAATCGAAATTAGATTATCGAGAGGATTTTTCAGGATTATCTCATACCTTAGCGAATCGATTTTAGAATGTGGAATATAGAGAAGTACTCTCGCTCCAGATGTTGATGGATCATCAATCAAATTGGTTGTTCCAATTCTCTCGTTGCCACGTGTGGAATTTTGGTACCTGAGCACAAGACTTGCATATTGCTTTTCAGGAGACGATAATTTATTGTCGATGTTGAAATTGGTTACAAGTGTCAGAGCGACAATGAAAATCACGGCGGCAATCGCAAAGACATCGACGAATTTTTTGGATAGGATTAGTTCCAATCTATTACCAACCATTAGTTTTTCAGGCATGCCGTCCATCTGCTTTTGACGTTCACCATTTGCAACCGGGTAGGTACTGCGTATCATCTCGATATCTGATCGGCAATCAACACAGGTCCGGAGGTGAGATTCGATACTTTCCAAACCCAACTTGTCCGATTCATAATATCTTTCGAGGTATCCTACGATTTGTTCAGGTGTAAGATGATTTTCTGCTAACCTTAGAGCGTGTCGAGCCGTAACCTCTTTCGCTTTCAGCCAGAACTCAAATTCCTTTTTAAGTTCCCCTGAATCTCTGAGAGCATCTTCAACCAACTTCTTTTCATCCGGTTCAAGAGTGCCTGCAATATAAAACGGTATTAGCTTTTTTATTTCTGAATATTCCATAGGTTCTAATATTAAGTCGTTTTAAAACAAGAATAGTTTCATGTGATATGTTTGCGGATGTTGATAGCTTCTTCTTTACATCTGAAAACACGCGTTTTAATTGTAGATTCCTTGACCTTTTCTTTTTTGGCAATTTCCTGATAAGATATTTTTTGACGGAAAATCATGGTCCAAAGCTGTCTGCATTTCTCATCGATCAGATTCCATATACGGTTGAAAATGATTGTCTCTTCTTCTGTTATAGTGATGGTATAAGGATTCTCCGGAGCTGGGGGATCGTTGGTGATGCGAGATGGTTGCCGCCGCTGCCTGCGGATGGCATCTATGAGAGTGAAACGTGTAATCTGTTGAACGTATGCTTTCAGCGTGGATTTGTGTTGGAATTGCTCCGAGCGCAAATTTACCAGAAGTTTATATAACGTATCAGAGCGGATATCATCCGGCTGGATTCTGCCGGACCAGAGGAAACGTTGAATAATTTCAGTTATCCACCCGCTTACAACACGATAGCTATCCTGACTACCGGCAAGGAAACCATTGATTATCTCTTGATCTGATACTATATTTTCGTCGGTTTTGCGCATTTGGCTTCAATGAAAATACAGATTTCGTTCAAAAGAGTCAAAAAGATGGGTTAGAAAAAAGTGCCGAAAAATTGTATTTGATTTTTAGCTGAATCTCTGATATATTTGACAAATCACTTTAGAGGGCATTTCCATTATTATTTAGCGCATGTGAAAATGAAAATTGAGACACACGTCCGATCTTTATTACTGCTTATTTTATTGATGCTGCCATTCCAAGCGCGAAGCCAGGCGTGGAAGGAATTGCTCAATCATGCTAACGCATGTAATAAACAAGGGAATTTAGATTCTGCTAAAATTCTATTCGATCAAGCGCTTGGCGATGCGCAACACACATTCGGAGAATACGATTCATCGGTTGTTTTAATTTTACGTGCCATTGGAGTATATTTTCAAAGTAAGAATGCTGACAGTGCCGAAATATATTACCGTAGATCAATTGAAGTCTACACAAAATCGAATAATACATCTCCCCTTGAGTGTGCGAAAGCATATCATAATCTCGGAGTTTTGCTGGGTGAATCTCCAAGGTCTGACGAAGCAGAAAATATCCTGTTGCAATCGCTCGAGATTAAAAGAAAGTTACTTCCCCCAACAGATCTGAGTGTACTGCGAACTGAAGAAGCGCTCGGTACTTTGTATCGTGAAAGTGGAGATTATGGTAAGGCGGTCATGATTACTACCTCCGTGTTAGAAAGAAAAGAAAAAATTGTCGGTCATAATCACTCCTCGCTTACCATTACTTTAAACAATCTTGGAATCGCTTATTATTATATGGGTGACTATCCCAATGCCGAGATTAATTTTAAGCGAGCAATTAGCTTGACAGGAGAAGATACATCTAATCGGGCAGGATTCATGAACAATCTAGCGGCTGTCTATCATGATGAGATGAAGTATTATGAAGAGACTCAAATCCTAAGGATAGCATGGGAATCAATCAAGAACCGAGCAGCCGTTAACCCGTCAATGAAAATGCTTCTAGTCGGTGATCTTGGTGCAGCGGAGTATAAATTAAATGAAATCGAAGCTGGTAAAGAACATCTACAAGAAGCTCTCACCATTGCGCGGGAAAATGGTCTGGAAGAATCTCCCGATCTTACTTACACTCTACGGACGCTTGCTGAAATTTACCGTGACGAAAAGAAGTATACGGAAGCTGATTCATTTTACAGGGCAACCACTGCCATCGTTCGGACAAAGTTGAGCAGGCAACATCAACTTCTGGCTACAACTATCCAATCACACGCGAGTTTGTTTCGAAGAATTGGAAAACTCGACAGTGCATTGACACTTTATTACAAAGCATTCGAAATGTATCATCAGATGTTCCAGGACGTTGCACAATTTGTTTCTGAGCAGGAAGCACTCCGGACTGCCTTATTGTCAGAACGCTCTTCCAACCTGTATCTTTCGACTTACTCAGAACTTCGGAACCCCTCAGAACAACGCAGAGCGGAGGCAGCCAACGTTCTTCTTCAATCAAAGGGAAAGATTTCTGATGAAATATTCCAGCGGCACCAGATGTTTGTCCGGGATGGTACACCAAGAATTGATTCACTTTCACATAAGTACCACACCGCCAAAGTGCGGCTGGCGGCTCAGTATATACAATCGGAGCGCATGCATACTGGAACCGGGAGTGTTTCGGTGTTAGACTCTTTGAGCCGTCTGGTAACACATTTAGAGTCTGAACTTGTTCATACCAGCGGAGATTTTAAAAAAGCACTTCCTCCAGAAAATATTACTTCCGAAAAAATTGTCCGATGTTTACCTTCCTCAACAGTTCTTGTTGAGTTTGTGAAGCATTCTTTCTTTGATTGGGAAACCCAATCAGATCACCCAAAATACAGCGCTCTAATTCTGTTACGCGGTGAGCGCAATCCGCGCATCGTTGAACTGGGAGATGCGACTGTGATCGATAATCTTGTGAGTCGCTATCGGAAACATATGCTTGTTACATCCTTATCGGGTGTAACCCCAGCGAGGTGGGAAGAATACAAATCAATTGCTCGCTCGCTTTTCAAAAAAATCTGGCAGCCACTTCAACTCAAATTGAATGAGGGGGAAAAGATAATAATCGCACCAGACGGAGCGTTAAATCTTCTCGCCTTTGGTGGATTGATGAAACCTTCGGGAAATTATTTAATTGAAGAGCATTCACTACATTACCTCTCTGCGGGACGAGATCTACTGCGACTTGAGCAAAAGAAAGAAAGTGGAAAGGGATTACTCGCTTTTGGTGATGCAGATTTTGATGCACCGGTTGAGGCGCGGATCAAAGATCAGCAACCGATGTTGGCAAGAAATGAAGAACAAGACCAATTCAATGCGGTAAGAAATGCAAGATCGAATTGTTTTATGATGAGCAATGAAACAGTTCAATCGCTTCCGGCTACACATTTTGAAGTAGAAGCGGTTGGATCGAATTGGAAACAGAAATATACAATCGAACCTATTTCGGTTTACTATGGTGCAGGTGCAAGCGAGGAACATTTCAAACAACATGCTACTGGAAACCGCTCAATACATATTGCCACCCATGGGTATTTTCTTGATGTAACATGCAGCGACCAATCAATAATTTCAAAAAGACGGCAGGATGTAACGATTGAAAATCCTCTGCTTCGGTCCGGCCTTCTGCTTGCTGGTGCGAATCTGCATGGAGAAGGCGCTGATGCACCCGGCGCTGAAGACGGCATCCTCACTGCACTGGAAGTTTCCTCACTTGATCTCCGAGGCACTGATTTAGTAGTTCTCTCCGCCTGCGAAACGGGATTGGGGAAGATTGAACAAGGTGAGGGTGTATATGGACTGAGGCGAGCGTTCCAACTCGCCGGTGCAAAAACTGTCGTAAGTTCACTTTGGCAGGTGCCCGATCGTGAGACAACTACCTTCATGAAGATACTCTATTCCCAGGATGCAAAAACGTACCCTGAACTATTCCAGAAAACAGCAATCCAAAGATTGAAAGAACTAAGAATCAGAAAACAGTCCACTCATCCTTACTACTGGGCTGGATTTATCGCAACTGGCGATTGGAAAATTAAATAAATTGATTCATTGGTCCATTTATCCATTTATCCATTGATACAATGATAAAATGATTCAATGATCCGACGATTCAATCCATAACTCCATAACTCCATTAATCCCTCCCTCCATCAATCCACAAAATATTTCTTCTTAAGTCACGAATCTCCCTCTCAATTAACTTTCTTATCACACCTTTAAAAAAATCTTCTCATTTCTTGTAACCTTTTCTTGTCTCAAGCGACTTGTATATAAAGGGGTATAATATTTAAAAATCAAGGATCTGTATGCAGAAGGCGATCGATTATATAAAAACAAACTGGCGGGGAGGCAAAAGTTTAAAAGAAATTGCAAAAATCCATAAGATTGATCCGGGGAATCTGGAGCGGGAATTCCGAAATACAGAAGGAATGACAGTTAAGCATTACACGGATGGTAAACGTAAAGAATATCTAGTGCAGTTAATTTCGAAGGATGATGCCTTTGGATATGAAATGGGTGCGAAATTAGGATTTGAAACCGACCGCGCTTTTTATAGATGGGTAAAGCGGGCATTTGGAATATCTTTCAGAGAATTGTGGAGAAATAAAATTATTAACTGATGTTACGCAATACTGCCAAGATATACATTAATTGCCCCACGATTTATCGTGGGGATAAAATAAAATAAAATAAAATATATTGGGCTTCAGCCCCATAATTATAGGGTTAACATTCGAAGCGATGAACATGCGGCTTGCTCTTCGTGGATTAGGTACCGCAAAACAATGACAATGTCAAACGAGTGAGCCGCATGTTTTTGACAATAAAAAGGATATTTATTTCATTGATTTCAACATAATATACCGGTAATTTAAACTCACGGGCAAAGTCGCATTCAACACGTCTCAACTTGTTTCAAGAAAATAAAAAGTCATTTATGGTTGTAGGAAATAATCCACAAATTCAATCCACTAATCCACCCAAGGAGGGTATATGAAACATTTTTTAATATTTTTGCTGCTTTTAATTTGTTCGCAATTATTATTATCGCAAGATAGGATTCTTGTTACTCCGTTTAACGATGCTATACCTATTAATGAGGGAGAGAGTGCGGTAAATAAGATTGTGCAAAGTAATAACCAACCATCCTCAATTCAATCGTTGGAGTGCAATAACAGTCAGAGGTATGGCTATTCCAAAGTTGATTATCCATCGAACATCCACTTAATGGCTTGGCACAAAGATGTAATGGCGATGTGGTTTGTTGCACCAGCAACAGGTTACATTGATACATTATTCTGGTACGGAGTTTTTATTGGAACAGTTGATTCATCAATAGAAATCACACTTTTTAAATCTAATATTGGTCCCAATTCCGGTCCAGGGGTGAATTATCCTTCAGCGTGCAGCGATTGGGGATACTTTCCAAACTCAAACGATCCTGATCAGGGAGTTGCACCTTATCCGGGTGAAGCGACAGGTGCCTGGATTTCAACTGTCGAATCGCCATATGTTTCTTTTCCGCCATTTGGTTCAGTCCTTCCGGGAGAATATTTTCAGGCAAAAAATTTACGTGCAAAACATAAAAGCGGATTAAGTTCATTTGCATTATCAAGCTATTGTGGAAAAGTTTATGTGACTGAGGGAGATTCTTTTTTTATAGCAATGAGAGTTCCTGGATATTATCATGTCTCGGATCCACCCACATCATGGAATACATCCTCAGAATATCCTTCTCATAGAACATGGAAATTCTACGAACATGCTACTCCAAGTTGCACTCCAACATCCGTAAAGGGATGGAAAGCACGCGAGTTTGGTGTTTTCAATTGGATGTTTAGTATGGTCTCTGCTGTGAATGCGCCGCCAGTCATCGGCAATATCACCGATGCAGGGAATAAACTAACCACCACTCCACAATCAATAACAGCCGAATTGCTCGATTGCGATTTTGAGTTTCCTGAAGAAGCAGCAATCGATTCGGTGCTCATTAATTGGGAGCTAAATGGTGTTCCTCAAAATGATATTTTAATGTCACACTCGACTGGAGATATTTATAACGGCGAAATCCCCGGTGATATGCAGGCAGGGAGTAAAGTCGAATATAAAATTTGGTCAAACGATACAAAAGGATTATCAAGCCAATCTGCATGGCGTCAATACCAAACAGGCAAATACAAGAATCAATGGTACACACTTACACCTAATGCGCCATTAAACGAAAAAAATATAAGCGCAACCGGTACAGAAATTTTCGCGACTGAATTCTTCAACCCTCAACAGCCAACATCTCCGCCGGCAGATGATGGGACTGCTGGTCCTTTTGATTTAGGTGGTCCATTTGTATTTAATGGAGATACAGTAAGATATGCATGGATTGGAGTGAACGGGGCTCTCGCACTTACCAACGAAGCAAGCGACATCCAGCATGTTAATAAGGCAGGATTGTATACCGGACTATGGAGAATACCAAATGGTTTGCATCACGATGGAACAGGTGAATTAAATGATAATGAAGGTATCCCGAAAAATTTTATTGCTCCATTGTGGAATGACTTCTTGCTAAACGACGGCGTGACGCAGTTTGGAAAAATAATTCATCAGCAAGGGTATGAGGGAGATCCTTGTTATTACATCGTTGAGTGGGATTCAATCGGAATTTACACCGACTTCGGCGGGCAATCAAGTTTTACAACATTTCGAGTTGTGTTGAATAAATGCACGGGGGATATCGAATTCCAGTATAAAAATACAGATGCATCTACGGTGGCAGGTATTGTGAACGCAACTTCATTAATTGGAATTGAAAAAGATTCATCGGGCATTAATCCGGGCGATTGGCTTTTCGCTAACAAAAACGGAACACCTAACGAAACACAACCGTTAAACTCAACTGCTATTGTATTCGTACACGATCATTCGTCATTGAATACGATAACCGTATCGAAAATGATTGATGCTGACGGTAATATTGTTACTGCTACTGATCGAACTCCAAAAAGTTGGTATCTTGAAATCAGACAAGACGCTATTGATGGACCAATTATCGCATCCGGGAATTCAGAATCAATATCAGTTAATGGTATCCCAAACGGAAATTATTTTGTGGTCGAAGCTGATAGTTCAGATTGGCTGCCGGTAGGTTATCTGATCGATGATATACCTTATACTTCTGAAAATCGTTACGCAAGTTTTAGTTTAACAGGGGATAGCGTTACAGTTGCTTTTATTAATGTTCCGCCAGCATATGCTCAGCAATACCGCACCGCTACTCAGGAGCAATGGGCAACGGCAGTTGATCAGAAAGACAAGCTTAAAGCAATAAAACGGAAAGCCGATAAAGTGCGAGTACAATTTTTACTTGTTGCACCGGCAAACGCGACAGCAGTTAAGATAAAATTCGGAATGTTATTTACCGGTTCGGTGTGGGATGCTAAAAATATGACTGCATATCTCGATACAATTAATAATTTAAAAGAATACACACTCACTCATTCTTTGCCCGCGCGTGATACAATATTGGTAAATGGATGGGGCGCAAAGGGGAAACCGATCAAGGTGAAAGTTGAATGGCAAACATCTCCTAAGGTTACTAAGCAAGATATCGTTTCCTATTTAAAAAACACACCGGGTTTGCCAAAACCGAATCTACATAATGTTGGCGAAGAATTGTTTCCCAATAAATATTTTCCAACAAGCTACTTCAGTTCTTCCTCGCCTCTATTGGTTGGAAAACCACAAGGTGAAAAAGGTGCACGTTCAGTCGTTCATTATAAATATCAGGATGTTCAAAAGTCATTAAACAAAAAAGGACAACTGCATACCACAACGCCAGGATGTTTAGATAATTTTGACACTAACGGTAAGCCGATTGATAAACAACAAAAGAGTTTGCCGCCGGATAAACACAATAACAAACTATTAGCAGAACTCATAGCTCTTAAGTTGAACATCGCTGCAAGTATTACAGGTAAATTCCCGAACGGATTGGGACAACTTACTTACAGCGATCCGGACGATCCGGCTTTTATTCTGAATGGTTTCACTATCGATCAAATTATTCCAAAGGCAGATAGCGTGCTTGGATGTCTTAATGTTTCTGTCGGTGGTACTCCGTTAATTGCCGTTGATCTGTTTAAAGCTATCAGAAAAATCGATACTGCTTTTTCCGACATACCAAATTTCAAAGATACGATTAGTTTTGGTGCAGGAACAAGATTAACCGGTGTTAAACGTTTGATTGACATCCCATATTTGCATGCAACACCGGGTGCAGTACCTGTTACAGAATGGATTCCTCAGACTGAAGGGTTAACTATTAGTCAATACGCCATGAAGGCAGAAAACTACCCCAATCCATTTAATCCTATTACAAATATTTCATTTGAAGTACCGTTCGAAGCATTCGTATCATTGAAAGTATATAATGTACTCGGACAGGAAATACAGATCCTTCTGAATAATGAAACGATGGATGAAGGTGAATATGAGGTGGAGTTTGATGCACATAATTTGCCTTCAGGTATTTATTATTATCGGATTGTATCTCAGCCGATTGATGGTGAGAACGGAGAGCAAATTACATCTGCCGTACGAAAAATGTTGTTGCTGAAATAACAAGTCAGAACTCCGACTTCTATCCTGATTTTTCTCTGTCAGAAGTCGGAGTTCTTCGTATGAAGAACTGGATTTAACTGCGGCTTACTCATGATGTGTGTAATCGTTGATAATGAATGGATCGATCTGGGGAGAGTAAGCCGCATAAATATTATCAGACCTCCGACTTCTACATTGAATAATCAGAGTAAGAAGTCGGAGGTCTACACGTTGAAAAATAAAATATAATTACAAAACTAATCATAATAACAATGAGGTACCGTTATGAAATATATTGTTACAATTTTTCTCTGTTTGTTCCTGATAAATTTTGCAGAGTCACAAGTTCCAAATAAAATTTCGTACCAAGGATTACTTACAACACCTTCAGGTACACCACTACCCGATGGAAGTTACGATTTGAAGTTCGAAATCTTCAATCTTCCTTTAGGTGGAACACTCCGTCACACAGAAACACATTCAGGTGTAACAGTAGAACGAGGAACATTTAGTTTAAACCTCGGTCCGTTACCGGCGATTTTTTCTGAATCATTGTTCGTTGAGGTGACTGTTCTTGCCGGTCCGGGAATTTCTTCGCCGATGACGTTCGCGCCACGCTCGGAGTTAACAAGTGCACCATATGCGTTCAGGGCAGATACCGCAAAGGGGATAATTCCAAACGCTAACTTGCAAGTTGCCACTCTCTCAACAACAGGCAATGTTGGGATAAAGAAATCACCATCATCGTTCGCATTCGATGTGAATGGAATCGTCAATGCCACAGACATTTATAAAAACGGTTCTCCGTTGAACGCAAGCCAGTGGATAACGAGTGGAAGCAACATTTATTACAACTCTGGCAACACTGGCATCGGAACAGCAACACCAACTTATAAACTCCATGTGAGCGGAACCGTGAACGCCACGGATTTTCTGAAAAATGGTCTACCACTTGGCACAACACAATGGACTACAAGCGGAAGCAATATTTATTACAACTCGGGTAATGTAGGTCTTGGTATAACAAATCCAACTGCAAAGCTGAATATTATTGGGGGAGATGATACATACGCTAATGTAGTTCCGGAAATACAAATAGATGCCCAAAATTTTCCTGTTATTCGTTTGAACGCCACAGGAGGCATCGGGAAAAATGATGCAGGATATGAAGCGATGAACACCAATCGAAGATATCGTATGGGGATTAACACTTTCGACAATTTTTATATTCATGATGCCACAGCAGCGATAGATAGAATCAGCATTCTTACCAATGGTAATGTCGGTATTGGAAAGGTTCCTTCCTATAAGCTGGATGTGAGTGGAACCATTAACGCCACCGATATATATAAGAATGGCTCACCCCTAAGCACAAGCCAATGGACGACGAGTGGAAGCAACATTTATTACAACACTGGCAACACCGGTATCGGGACAGCGAGCCCGGTATCCAAAGTACACGTATCTGGTGCGTCGCTGGACGGATTTAGTCCGCTATTGTATTTAACCCCAACCACTACAAGCTCGGATCCCTGGCCAGCAGGTGCAATAATACATGCTTCCGATTTGGCTGTAGGTAAAACATTGCTGATGAGAATTGGACGAAGCAATACAACTTGGAACCTTGCTGATTTCGGATTTTATTATGCAGGCGATGGATCATTGAACAATCGATTGACACTTGGAATGCATAGTAATCCCTATATGATGAACATCTGTGCATCAGGCAACGTCGGCATCGGAACAGCAACCCCAGCATACAAGCTTGATGTGAGTGGAACAGTAAACGCAACCGCATTCCGTGGCGATGGATCACAGTTGACGGGTTTGCCAAGCGGCTCAAGTCAGTGGACAACATCAGGTTCTAATATTTACTACAATTCCGGCAACGTCGGCATCGGGACGATAACACCAGGTCAAAAATTGAGTGTTCAAGGCATGATGGGTTTGTATCCAACGACGTTCTCTGCTCCAGCGGCGCGTGGAATGTATCTTTACCACAATGGAAATATTGGGACCCTCTATGCATTTGACTATACATCCAACCAAGGAGATCCGATAGCATATAATGCGCTTGAGCACAATTTTTATACATATGTCGGTGCAACAACAACATCGAGGATGTTTATTGCAAACTCCGGCAACGTCGGCATCGGGACAACGACACCATTGAGCAAATTAGAAGTTGCCGGTACGATTCACTCAACATCGGGTGGAATAAAATTTCCCGACGGGACGGTCATGACAACCGCGGCTGCGGCGACAACCGGCATGAGCAGCAACACCGATCTTTCTCTCGCGGCTGATGCTGACGCAAATGGATCCGGTGAGATGATCGTGGCGACAAATGGTAATGAGAGAATGCGAGTAACAAACTCCGGTAGTATCGGTATTGGGACGACGACACCGGATGCCAACGCCAAGCTCGACGTAAACGGCTACGCATTTGCCAAAGCGCCTGTTGTGGTGTACGACAGCGCGGCGGGGAGCGGGACGAGTTTCGACATCACTTGGCTCAACAATGTCCGTGTCGATAACAACATTGTTGAGAAGCAGGGGAACAACTATGAGTTTTTATTGAAGAAGGCAGGATGGTACAGGGTCTCATTGTTTTTGTTTTTTTTAACTCCCAACTATGCACAATATTCCATTAACATATTTAAAAATGGAATTTGGGAAAAATCTGTATGTGTTTTTGATCGTACATCATCAGGTGGATGGTGGCAAGTAAACGGTAGTGTGATCGTACAATCTAATGGAAGCGATCTATTTAAAATAAACGGATATTCAACTTCTAGTTTTTCGGTGCATCCACCAAAGTATTTGCATCAGCTTTCCATCGAATACCTCGGTGCGGAGTAGCGGTGAACAACCCTCACCCCTGCCCCTCTCCCAATTTGGGAGAGGGGATGTCACGACGTAGTCGGGACAGAGGAGAGGGTTATAAGAAAAAGATGAACACCCGGCAATTATATCGACCAATGAGAACTCCGACTTCTATCCCGGTACTTCAAAGTCAGAAGTCGGAGTTCTTCTTAGTAAAAATTTGTAAATCGAACTTCAGTTCGATATTCGAGCGAAATAAATTTCGCTTTACAACACTGATAAAAGGAGCAATAAAATGAAAAGTATAAAAATAATATCGCTTGTTTGTTTGTTCGTGTCGGTAACGTTATCGCAAACCCCAAAACACCCTTGGCATGTCATCGACCGCGGCGGTGGGAAAGGGACCTCTGGAAATGCTGTACTCCAATCATCAATCGGTCAACCTCTTGTTCAAAGGATGACATACCTCGATACCGGCTCAACACTGGAGAGTGGTTATTTGCCAACTCTTCGTCAATCGTCGGGCGCCTATACCTGCGTTGCGATCGATATTGCCAATGGATGGAACCTATTGTCAGTTCCTCTCATTGTTAATGATTATCGAAAAAACACTTTCGCACCGTGGGCATCATCGGCGGCGTTTAAATACACAACGGCATACGAATCTGAAGACACTCTCGTGAATGGCGAAGGGTACTGGCTTAAAAGTGATCAGAGCCAACCGTTTTATATTCTTGGAACGAGTTATTTTGAAGATACAATTGATGTTCACGCGGGATGGAACATTATAGGCACTATTTCGTATCCAATTCTTAACTCAGATATTGTACCCATAGCGCCATCAATAATCCAATCACTGTTTTTCGATTTCATTCCAAGTGCAGGATATATAATTTCGGATACATTGTTCCCCGGTTATGGCTATTGGGTGAAAGTAAGTGAAGCCGGGCAGTTAGTTGTAAAACCCACATCTCAACTCGCTCTATCTTCACCTATGATCGCATCAAAACCGAATCAAAGATCAACAGGTTCATCATTAGAAAAAATTGTTGATGAGCAAGGATTGAACTCTTTAACATTCACAGATGCCAATGGCAGATCGAAGTCGATATATTTTTCATCCAAAAAGATCGATTTAGATTTAGACCGGTTTGAGTTACCTCCTTTACCTCCCGATGGTGTTCTTGACGTCAGGTATTCGAATGGAAATTTAGTGGTAATACCCGATAAGCAATCAAATAATTATACGATTCGCATCTCATCTGCTGAATATCCCATTACATTACGTTGGGATATTAAAAATGAATCATTCAGCGCATCGCTGATGATTGATAAGAAAAATGTCAGCTTAAACAGGACGGGTGAAGCGCAGATTACAGAAGCATCATCAAAAATTAAACTTGAATTAATAGGACTATCTGATAAAGAACTTCCGAAAGAATTCGCTCTTCAACAAAACTATCCCAATCCCTTCAACCCATCAACAATTATAAATTATCAATTACCGATTGCCAATTGGGTGAAGTTGAAAATCTACAATCTGCTTGGTCAGGAAGTTGCAACGCTTGTTGATGAGATGCAGGAAGCAGGATATAAATCGGTTGAATGGCATGCCGGCGCTTTGCCAAGCGGGGTTTATATTTATCGATTGTCAGCAGGGTCATTTACAGATTTAAAGAAGTTGATACTGGTGAAATAATTTGGTAAACCTCCGACTTCTACCTCGATAATCTTAAGAAGAAGTCGGAGGTTTTCAGTAGGTTTTCAGATGAATGCGGTTCGCGTCATGATGGATTATTCATCGTGTGGATTAGGTAGAAGCGAACCGCATTATTATTTTATTTGTTGCAATGTTTATCAAACATCTCTGTAAGCAAGAATGCTACATTCTCAGGTGTATTGTGTTGAATGCTTGAACGATGAATGATATCTTTGAATTTACCGTCTTGCATCAACGCGAAGGATGGTGATGATGGCGGTTCGTTCGCAAAGTAACTTCTCGCTTTAGCTGTTGCGTCGCGATCAGTAGTGGCGAAAATTGTTGTAAATTTTTTTGGCAAGATTGTGTGCTTCATTGCCATATCAAGCGCAGGTACTGCAACACCCGAAGCGCAGCCGCAAGCCGAATTGATATAAACGAGCATCGTTCCGTTGCGTGCTGAAAACATATTTTCAACTTCTTCCGGTGTTTTAAGTTCCTGCAAACCCACTTGCCTTACTTCATCTTTTAATTCTTCATGTGTATCCATTTATTTTCTTTCACCTTTCTTAATTTATCGTTTCGAATATTACTATAAAGATCATATCATCGAGTGGAGTGCCAATCTGTTCCCTTCAACATCTTCGAAAACAGCCATGTAACCGTATTCTGGCGTAATGAATGTTTTCTGTACTAATATCTTACCGCCATGCATTATAATTCTGTCAAGCAAAAGTTGCATGTCAGGATCGGCGCTGAAATAAACCAACACGCCTTGATGTCCCGGTTTATAATAATCGCGATGTTCGCAAAGCGCCCCTCCAACTGTTCGATCGCTTGTTGGAAAGAGTGCCATCTTCACACCATTTGGGAGTGTGGTATCTTGAAATTGAATATCAAAGATTGCCCCATAAAACTTTTTTGCTCTTGCAAGATCATTCGCAGGTATCTCGAACCAGCCGATTGTTTTTCCCATGGATGCCATTTTAATTCCTTTCGTTTGTAAGAAATGAAACAAAGATTTGAATCGGAGAGTTTCATTGGATATTCTCCTGTTTGAGCGGAGGAGGGATAGATAGTTATATTATCTGATTTATTGCACTTATATCACCAATTTTGTAAATTATTCAGTTCAATTTATTATTTGAAGGTAAAGCATGAGTTTGTTAGTAGTCGGGTCGCTTGCAATAGATACGATTGAAACACCATTCGGAAGAGTGGAAAATGTTCTTGGTGGTTCATCAACATATATTTCAATCGCTGCAAGTTATTTTATAAAACCGATACGCCTGGTAGGCGTTGTTGGTAGCGATTTCTCAAAAGAATACATTAATATTCTTGAGGATCGTGAGATCGATTTAGAAGGTATGCAGGTAATTCCCGGTGGGAAAACATTTCGCTGGGGAGGAAGGTATCATTACGATCTCAATGTCCGCGACACACTCTATACAGATTTGAATGTTTTTCAACACTTCAATCCTGTGATACCGAAGTCGTACAAGAAGACAACTTATGTATGTCTCGGGAATATTGATCCGGTTCTTCAGCACCGTGTCCTGGAACAGATTGAAAAACCGCGGCTCGTTGTCGGTGATACGATGAACTTCTGGATTAAAGGAAAAAATGCTGAACTAAGAAAAACATTGAAACTTCTTGATGTTCTAATTCTAAATGAATCGGAAGCACGTGAGATAACGGATGAGCCGAATCTCATTAAAGCGGGCAAAGCAGTGAGGGAATTGGGTCCAAGGATTGTTGTTATAAAAAAAGGAGAGCATGGCGCGCTTCTTTTTACACCATCTACAATTTTCTCGGCACCGGCATTTCCATTAGAAAATATTTATGATCCAACAGGAGCCGGTGATACTTTCGCCGGCGGATTTATCGGCTGGATTGCGAAAACGAATGATATCTCGGATGCTAATTTAAAACGTGCTGTAATTTACGGAAGCACTATGGCATCTTTTTGTGTGGAAAAATTCAGCTTGGATAGATTTAAAAACCTGACGATACTCGAAATCCACGATCGCTTTCATTCGTTTCGCGAGTTGTCTCATTTTGAAGAAGATTTTTTAGATAATGGAAAATGATTAAATCAATTGAGTGGGTCGGTGGTCATGTTCGATATATCGACCAAACCAAACTGCCTTCGGATGAAGTTTACACCAAGACATCTGATTATAGAGATGTTGCCGAGGCAATTAGAAAATTAAGAATCCGCGGTGCACCATTGATCGGTATTGCCGCCGCATATGCTGTGGCACTTGCGGGGATGGAATCAAGAAAATTAGAGTCATCGAAGTTCGTAAATGAAATTACCGAGGCGATAGATTTACTCGCCGCCACAAGACCTACTGCCGTAAATTTATTCTGGGCTTTAAAAAGAATGAAAACGGTATTAAGCTTGAATGATAATATCGAAATTGTTCGAACATCATTAATCGATGAAGCTATCAAGATTCATTCAGAAGATATTGAGATGTGCAAAAATATTGGAGAGAACGGATCAACGTTGATCCCGGATAACGCGACGATACTTACTCATTGCAATACCGGCGCACTTGCAACGGGTGGAGATGGTACAGCTCAAAGTGTAATCACGACAGCTCATAAACAAGGAAAGCGAGTCAACGTTTATGCAGATGAAACACGTCCGTTATTACAGGGTGGAAGGTTGACTACCTGGGAATTAATGAAGAATGGAATTGAAGTAAATCTAATCACCGATAATGTCGCCGCTTTTTTGATGCAAAGAAATAAAATTACACTTGCAATCACTGGCGCCGATCGTATTGCCGCTAATGGCGATACTGCAAATAAAATTGGGACTTACAGCATTGCAGTAAACGCGAAGTATCATGATATTCCGTTTTATATCGCGGCACCTACTTCAACAATCGATCCGGCAATCAGATCCGGTTCTGATATTATGATTGAAGAAAGAAATATCGAAGAGGTAACATCAATAGACGGAAAGCGAATTGCGCCAGATGGAGTTAAAGTTTACTCGCCTGCTTTCGATATAACACCTGCATCTTTAATAACCGCAGTCATCACCGATCGTGGTGTGTTTTATCCACCATTTGATTTTAGTAAATGAGCATCATCGAAAAAACGGAGGCGATCGTTTTAAGGTCGGTTGATTTTCGCGAGTCGAGCAAGATAGTTACTTTCTATACAAAAAAGTTTGGAAAAATCGCCGGCATAGTCAAGGGAGCGAAACAAGCAAAAAATAAATATGGATCATCGCTCGAACCAATGTCGTACGTCTCGCTTGTATTCTATTACAAGGAAGGGAGGGATGTACAAACAGTATCGAGTTGTGATATTGTAAAACCGTTTCGCAAGTTGTCTGATGATCTTGATAAGATGGCTGTGGGGATGAGCATCATCGAGCTCTTAAACAATGTAACCCCCGACCGCCACGAGAATGTACAGCTATTTGCACACGTTATAAATAGTTTGAATTCCATTAATTCTGCAACTAAAAACGTTAAGAATCTGTTCTTTTATTTTGAATACCATCTCGCTCGCTTATTGGGTTTTGGGCTTCAATTTGAAAGTTGTGTACAATGCAAGAAGATTTTGAGCCATGTAATTGATAACGATCGGTATCATTACAGCATCGACAGAGGAGGTTTAATATGTTCTCAATGTGCCGATATCACCGGAACGAAATTTGAGATGACATCGGAGATATTAAAAACCTTTCGCGAGATTTATTCATCTAATAATATAGATTTGATTATTGAGACAGAGATATCGAATATGAACAAAGAAATTATTCATAATTTTTTATGGACTTATCTTCGATATCATCTCCCAAATCTTTATTCTCTGAAATCGCTAACTGTCTTTGGTAAGATTATATGACTTGAATGGCGAATTTAAAAAAATTAATATTGAAAAGCGTAACAATCAAACAAATTAAAAGTATAATTCAGATAAAACAGTGTTAAACTTGGAGTAATTCTAATTATGTCAAAAAAATCAATCATCGCGTCTGCTCTTTTATTATTAATAGGTGTTGCTTTTAGTTTTATATTAGGACCCCGCCTTGCATGCGAGTCTCAATTAAAATTAGGCGGCGCTCAGCCAATTAATAACCCCGATTATAAATCTCTGAGTAAAGCTTTTATAGATGTGAGTAAAGCAGTGTCGCCCACTGTTGTTTCTATTACCGTGACCACAAAAGTGAAGAATAATAAAGACCAAAAGAATAATGAATGGTTTTTCCATTTCTTCGGACCTGAAGGTCGGCAACCTCAGGTACCGCAAATGGAAGGCGGATCCGGCTTCGTTATTAGCTCAGATGGATATATAATGACAAACAATCACGTTGTTGCCGATGCCGATGAAAAGAAAATTGATGTAACATTCAGCGATGGAAAAAAAGAAAAGGCGAAGATCATTGGAACAGATCCGACAACCGATCTTGCCATTATTAAAGTGGAAAGAAAAGATATAAGCGTGGCGGCTTTTGGAAATTCTGATGAGGTTGAAATTGGTGAGATGGTTGTTGCAGTTGGGAATCCGTTAGGATTGGAAGGTACCGTAACGGCCGGTATTGTGAGTGCAACAGGCAGATCGATTGGAATTTTGAGGCAAGAAGGTGTTGGAAATTTAGGGATTGAAAATTTTATTCAAACCGATGCGGCAATTAATCCGGGCAACAGCGGCGGTCCGCTTGTAAACCTGCGCGGTGAGGTTGTTGGGATTAACTCTGCCATCGCAACAACCAATCAGCGTTATCAGGGATATGGTTTTGCAATCCCGATAAATCTTGCAAAAGTTGTTGCGGAAGATTTAATTAAAAACGGTAAAGTTCGCAGGGGCTATCTTGGTGTATTAATATCTCCGATAGACGATAAAATGGCAAAGGCGTTAGGAATGGATAAGCCGGAGGGTGCGCTTATTCAGGAAGTACAAAAAGATGGTGCGGCTGAAGATGCAGGTATTAAAGCGGGAGATGTTGTTGTTGCTATTGACGGCAAGAATATCAAAGCATCTAACGAGCTGCAGTCGCTGATTGCGCGCAAACATCCGGGTGAAAAAGTTAGTTTGAAAATATTCCGCGATGGAAAGAGTTTAGAAAAAACCGTAACCCTGCGTGCAAGAGATGAAGAGAAAGATATTGCGAAGAACGGTGATGACGATCAATCGAAAGAAAAAGATGATTCAGAATCTGCTTCATCAAAGACGGTAACGTTTGAAAATTTGGGGTTATCGATTCAGGCATTGACGAGTGATATCAAAAAGCAGTCGAAGGTTGACAATGGAGTGATCGTTTCGAATGTTGTTCCTATGAGCGAGGCATTTAATAACGGGCTTGTTCAGGGTGATATAATCATTCAAGCCGATAAAAAAGATATCAATTCACCGAAAGATTTAAAGAGTATTATTGATAAGAAAAAAGGTGGGGATGCAATTTTATTGAGAATCAAGCGCGGTGAAACTGTAACATTCACCGCAATCCAAATTCCAAAAGAGTAATAATCGGTTATCAATCTTATCAAGCCCTGCCGGTTGGTGGGGCTTGTTGTTCTCTCGGTAACTCATTTTTCAGCAACAATCAGTTTTTCTAAAATGAAACTCCGC
>PNNN01000040.1 GCA_013824245.1 Chlorobiaceae bacterium
TACAGTATAGCACTTTAATCACAACACCACATCGTCTGGACTGCCTATCCATCACCAGACAGGAGTCTGGTGTTTTAACGGCTTAATAAATTTACTTTGTTATTCCAGATTGATTTAAAATGTCAGCGTAATCGAATTATTCTTCTGTAAATAATTATTTCAAATTCTCTAAATCGTCGATATCTTTAGGTCGTCCTACAATTTTTTTATTTATTTTAAGATGATCAAGCTGAATGAAATTCATTTTTAGATCATCAATCATCATTTCATTCTTTTTAGCAAAACATTCACCAAACGTGAGTCCATCGACAGTTGTAACGATATCGATTCTAACAGGTGGATAGCCCAACTGGATTATTTTATATTCAGTCGAAAAATCCTTTTCGCTCAGATCAACTGTGCTGAAACCAAAGTTACGTAATACATTCATCACTTTACGTGCGTTTTCCAATGAAGGTTTTACCCACACATCGAGATCGCCTGTTAATCGCGGATAGCCATAGAGAGCAACAGCGTAACCGCCAACAATCAGATACTCAACTTGGCTTTCGTTCAATAACCTTATAAACTCTCTGAAGTCTTCTTGGAATTTCATCGTGTAAATCTAAATATTGTTCGAGTAATAATTTCACAGCGGCTAAGCGTTCTTCCTGTGAACGGCTTAGCCAATAATTCAAATCGTTGGTTCGTTGGTGTAAATCTAATTTTCTGACGACCGACTTATTCATATAATTCTATTTGAATATTCCATACTGATATAAAATATACGCATAATCGAAAGCAATTTCACGCAAACGTTCGTACCTGCCCGATGCGCCGCCATGACCCGCGCCCATATTAACCTTGAGCAAGACGATGTTGTTGTCTGTTTTCGTTGCCCTGAGCTTTGCTGCCCACTTCGTTCCTTCCCAATAATTGACGCGTGGATCGTTGAATCCAACCTTCACAAGAATATTCGGATAGTTTACCGCTTTCACATTCACGTAGGGATCGTACGATTTCATATAATCGTAATAGACCTTCTCGTTCGGATTGCCCCACTCGAGATATTCCTGTGCTGTGTACATGAGACCGGCATCGAGCATAGTATTCAACGCATCGACGAATGGAACTGATGCAATCACCGCTTTGAATAAATCAGGTCGCATTGTTGTAACAGCACCCATCAACAAACCGCCTGCACTTCCTCCTGAAATTGTCAGCTTTTCTTTGCTTGTATATTTTTGACTGATGAGATGTTCAGCACATGCTATGAAATCGGTGAAAGTATTTTTCTTATTCAACAATTTACCGTTATCGTACCACTCACGTCCCATATCGCCGCCGCCGCGAACGTGTGCTAAAGCTACGATCATTCCGCGATCGAGGTAACTCACCCGGCTCGAACTGAACGTCGGCTGGGTAGGCGACCCGTATGCGCCGTATCCGGTCAGATGAAGAGGTGCGGTGCCATCTTTTTTAACGTCCTTTTTATAAACAAGTGAGATAGGAACCTCCGTCCCATCATCAGCTTTTGCAAAAATTCTTTCCGACTGATACTGTAAAGGATCATAACCGCCAAGAACTTCCTGTTGTTTAATAAGTTTTCTCTCCTCAGTCTCCATATTATAATCAAATATGGAAGCAGGTTGAGTAAGCGACTGATAGCTGAAGCGGAAAATGTTTGTATCGAATACTCTATTGACGTTAGCATAAGCAGTGTACACCGGATCGGGGAATTCTATAAAATGACCCCTATCGTTACGCAGATCTACGACTCTCATCTTCTGTAAACCTCTATCACGCTCATACACAATCATGTAATTGGCGAAGAAATCAGTGCCTTCGAGCGTGACATTCTTCCGGTCTGGAATTACCTCTTCCCAATTATTTTCAATTGGATCGGCGATTGGGGCACGCACAAGTCTGAATGTCGTCGCATCTTTATTCGTGCGTATGTAAAAATAATCTCCCCATTGATCTACGCTGTATTCATGATCGGGTTGTCGTGAAATAATAACTTTAAACTCCGCAGTCGGGTCTGAAGCGTTAACATACCGCCACTCCGTGGAATTAAAAGCACTCGATACCATAAATATATACTTGTTGTTTCTTATACGATCAATTCCAACCGTGTACAACGCATCTTTTTCTTCATATACTAACCGGTCTTCGGAAGATTTTGTACCCAGAGTATGACGATAAACTCTGTACGGTCGTTTCGCCGAATCCTCTACCGTATAGAAGATCGTTTTATTATCCATCGCCCATGTAAGGCTTTGCGTGTTCTCAACCCGATCGCTTAGAATATTGCCATCCGTCAAATTCTTCACATTGAGTATGTAATTTTCGGAACCGTTGGTATCGACGGAGAATGCAAGAAGATTTCCATCCGTACTGATATCCATCTGCGCTGTACGATAGAAGCGATAACCTTTCGACATTTCATTCTGATCAAAATATATTTCTTCATTTGCATCGGTACTGCCTTTTTTTCGGCAGTAGATGGGATACTGCTTCCCTTTCTCGGTCCGCGTATGATAAAAGTATTCCCCATCGCGGTACGACGGATCCTGATCTGTTTCCTTTATGCGACTAACCATTTCGTTGTAAAGTGTTTCCTGAAATGCTTCGGTTGGCTTCATGGTCGCATCGGTGTAAGCATTTTCCGCCTTCAAATATTCGATAACCTCGGGATTGGTCCGGCTTTCATCTCTCAGCCAATAGTAATTATCGACCCGAACATCTCCATGAAGCGTATCGTATTTCGGAACGATCTTTGGAATGGGTGGCTGTTGAGTCCATCCATAACTGAAAAGATTAAAAGTTAGAAAGATTGAAAAGATTATTTTATGTAAGTTTTTCATATAGAATCCCATAAATGATTATATAAATTATTAAAATTTCAAAAACAAAATACTCAATGCTCTTGGCTCTCCGCTTTTAGCTATTTTATACCCATCAACTCTCTCGCACTTTCCAGCCCGCTCTTTGTTACTTCCTCGCCGCTCATCAACTTAGCAACTTCTTCAACCCGTGCTTCGATATCCAGCTTGCGGATCGTAGTGACGGCGCGTTGTTTGTCTCCCGTCTTTTCTACGACAAAATGTATATCAGCAAAACCTGCAATTTGCGGAAGATGGGTAATTGCGATGACTTGATGGAATTGTGACAGCTTCTTCAAACTTTGCCCGACTGCCTGAGCAATTCTGCCGCTCACGCCGACATCTATTTCATCGAAGATGAGAAGCGGCAATCTATCGGATTTGGCGAGAATCATTTTCATTGCGAGCATTATGCGTGATATTTCACCACCCGACGCAACCTTGACAAGCGGCTTCGGATCTTCACCGATGTTTGTTGATATATAAAACTCGATGAAGTCCATACCCTTTGATGTTGAATCGAGCCATTCTTTACCTGATTTTATAATGGCATCCTCTTTATTGGATGCAGCCGATGTGGTTATATTCGTTTCGAACTCGCCATTTGGAATTCCAAGCTCCGCTAAAACTTTGATTACTGCTTTGTTTGCTTTCTTCGCTACTTCGTGTCGTTTACTTGATAACCGTTGTGCAATTTCTGATGCAACTTTGCGCTCAACATCAATTTGTTTTTGCAAGGATGAGATTTCAATATGGAAATTATTAGCTAACTCAAATTCATGTCCAATTTTCTCACGGTGCTGAATCACGGTTTCAAGCGAACCTCCATATTTTTTCTTCAGCAACGTAATATTTCCCAGCCGATCCCGAATTTCCTCAAGCCGTGCCGGATTAAATTCTATCTTTGAATTATACTGCTGTATGAATTTTGCCAGCTCATCCACAATTGCCGCAGCAGAATTTGCCTCCTTTTTTGGCTCTTCAAATGAGGTATCTATCGCCGCAAGATTTTCAAGTTCATTACGCGCCAGAATTATCTGATCGTGCACAGCATTGTCGCTTTCATACAAAATCTGATACAATCGCTCGGTTGCGCTGAAAAGTCGTTCTGCGTTCTCTAAAATTCTTAGTTCATTCTCCAACTCACTCTCTTCACCCGCGTGCGGATTTACCGCATCAATCTCTTTTATCTGAAATTCGTACAATGAACGCCGTTCCATCAACTGCTGTTCTTTGGCTTTCAAATTTTTAAGCCGGCTTAGCAACTCGTGCGCTTTAGAGTAGGCATTGGCGAATTCTTTTACCAATCCATCTAAGTTTCCATAATCATCTAAAAGATCAATGTGAGTTTCGGTTCTCAACAACGATTGATGTTCGTGCTGTCCGTGCAAATCGACCAGCATATCTCCAACTTCTTTGAGTGTCGCGGTTGTGGTTGGAGTATCATTAATAAACGAACGGCTTTGTCCTTTAATGGAGACCTCACGCCTGAGAATAAGCTCGTCGGAGAATTCAATTTCGTTTTGAGTAAGGAATGATTTTAGTTTTTGATTTCCGGAAACTTGGAACAATCCTTCAGCTATAGCTTTGTCGGCGCCTTTTCGCACAGCGTCTGTATCGGCGCGTTCACCAAGAATGAGACTCAGCGCGTCAATTATAATTGACTTGCCGGCTCCGGTTTCGCCCGTGATGATATTCAATCCGCGCTCGAACTCTACGTTCAGTTCTTCAATCAGCGCATAATTTTTTATGAAGAGGGTTTTAAGCATAGAAAAAGTTTGTGAAAATCCGACTCATAATCGGACGAGTTAGCCGACTCATGAAGTCCATCTACCAGATGGCTCTACCAATTTGTAATAATTGTTATCAATTTAATGAATTTTCTTGAATATTCAAGAAATCAGAGAGGTTGATTTTTTAAGCAAAAAACTTTACATCCGGTAGGTCTTTTAAAATGCCATGGTAGTACGCTATTCCAAAAAACTCTTTCAGTGATTCGATTGCTTCATCCGTTAAATCATATTGAAATTGCTGTATGTTATCATTCGGCATGATATGGTTTTTACCTGCAGCAATAATAATTTTCATTTCATCTTTGGTGAAATGCTCATCCCTGCTAACCCATATTCCATGCACAAACGGCAAACCGGATATATCTATCCATTCATCAACAAGATCGATTTTGTTCGTCTTATCTTTCAAACCGAGAGCAATATCACCAACAGCAAGATAGCTATCGTAATGTTTAAGCGCGGTGTGTGGATCCATTGAGACCGGAATCAGTTTTGGTTTCGTATCGTACTTTTCCGACAAAATTATACTGGTAAGAACAATTTCAGAAGTGGAAGCCGGATCGAACGCAATCGATTCTATTCTATGTTTATTTTCATTGAAATAGAGAAAGATCGAGTTACTGTCTTCATCAGACACGGCGGCAACGTCGGGAAGAATTTTATACAAAGAATAATCTTTTGCATAATCGATTGGAGATAAAAAAGCTCCGTCGATATTTTTCGCACGGAGCTTTATTGCAAGTTGTGCAGATGAATCGCAGACGAGTGTAAATATTTCGTTATTCTTCAGTGCGGCAAAAAGTGGTTGAGCATAAGCATCTGCAATTATGCCAAGTCGTTTTTGCACCGTATTAATCTGCTGATGTTTTCAAGCGGATTTGTTTGGCGGCAAGAGTGCGCAGGTAATACATCTTTGCGCGTCTGACTCTTCCTTCTTTCATCAGGTCGATTTTCGCTATACGCGGTGAATGAAGCGGGAATATTCTTTCAACGCCGACACCATTCGAAATCTTCCGAACTGTAAATGTTGCCCTTAAACCAGAGCCATGCCGTCCGATCACTACACCCTGAAATTGTTGGATGCGTTCTTTATCTCCTTCGATAACGCGCACGTGAACGTTAATAGTGTCGCCAGCTTTGAATTGCGGTAGATCCGACTTCATCTGAGTGGCTTCGACTAATTTTATTTTATCCATTGCTGAATCTCCTTCATGATTTTTGATTTAAACTTTTTTTCTTTCATCTGTACGTCTAATGCGCTGTTCTTTTCGCCAATTCGCTATCGCTTTATGATCGCCCGATAACAAAACATCGGGTACTTGCATATCGCGATACACAGCAGGTTTGGTGTAATGCGGACAATCAAATAAACCATCCTGAAACGAATCGGTTAACATCGATTCTCCGTCACCTAAAACACCGGGAATCAACCGCACTAAAGCATCAACAAGAACCGCCGCGGCAAGCTCACCTCCTGTGAGCACATAATCGCCGATTGAAATTTCTTTTGTAATCAATTTCTGACGAACGCGGTGATCGATTCCTTTATAATGTCCGCATAAAAGCAGCAAATTTTTCTTCATCGACAAATTGTTGGCGAGCGATTGATTAAATTTCTCGCCGTCAGCCGACAAATAAATCACTTCATCGTAGCTGCGTTTAGATTGAAGCGATTCGATACATTCAAAAATCGGTTCCGGCTTCAATATCATTCCGGCTCCGCCGCCATAAGGTGTATCGTCTATTGTCTTATGTTTATCGTGCGTGTACTTTCGCAGATCATGCAGACGAATTGTAACTAATTTTTTCTTTTTTGCCTGCCGGATAATACTTTCGCCAAGCGGACTTCGCAATAACTTCGGTAAACCTGTAACGATATCGATGCGAATCGAACTCTCATTCATTTATTAATCCTTCAATCGGATCAATAATTATTTTTTTCATTTCAATATCCACATCACGAATAAACTCTTTAACTACAGGCAGATAAAAATTATCCTGCCCTCGATTTATCACCCAAACATCCTGAGCGGGGAGTTTAAGAACATCTTCAACAAAACCTAACAGGTCACCTTGAGCCGAATATACTTCACATCCGATAACATCATGCACAAAATATCTACCCTGCTTAGGAGAACTAATATTTTTTTTATCGACAAAAATTAACTGCCCGATGAAAGAAGAGGCGGTGTTCTTGTCGGAAATTCCGCGTATCGCTATAACAACAGATTTATGTTGCTCTTCTAACGCTTCAATCTCTGCAGGTTTAGCATCAGATTCATTTAAACCGATTCTTACATCGCGTAAATTTTTCAGGTTAAAGTGATCTTTTGAAAATATTTGAATTTTCAATTTACCTTTTACCCCGAAGCAACCGGTTATTTTAGCAACAGCGAAAAAACGTTGATCGACGCCTTTATCAGCAGAATGAGTTTTAACTTCGCTCAAAACTTGCCCGATGAAGATTTGTGTTCGTGCGGCTCAATCAACCACTTCAACGGCGACTTTTTTCCCGTACTTCTTTCCAACCGCTGCAGCCAATGTCCGCAACGCGAACGCTGTTCTTCCTCTTTTACCGATAACTTTTCCAATATCGGTTGGTTGTACCTTGAGCTTGATGATGAGTTTATCATTTTTCATTTCTTCCTCGATCACCACTCCATCAGGTTGATCAACAAGCTGTTTTGCAATGTACTCGACGAATTCTTTCATGAGACCCTCCATTCATGGATTCACGCCATCGAATCTCTACGACATCATTCTACTAAGTACCATCGTATCCACGAGATCCTTTGCACCAACGACTGCGGGATGGTTTCAGTTATGAGTTAATGAATTATAGTTACAAAACTCGTTGTTCAGTTGTTTAAGACGCTGGCGTTTCTGTTACAGGTGCCGGAGCTGCCACCGGTGTTTCGGTTGGCTTGCGTTTTTTCTTCAGTACTTCCTTGCGGCGGGCTTTCTTTGCCGCTTCACGCGTAAGCTTCTCACCTTGCAGAGCTTGCCATTTCTCTAATTCGGCGACCATTGTCGGTTCGTCTACACCTTTCTTCAATAATCGCCACTTGAGCCAGAGACCTTTTCGTTTTAATAAACTTCGGACAGTATCGGTCGGTTCGGCGCCGCGCTTTAACCATGTAAAGAGCCGCGTCTCGTTAATCTCTATACCGATCGGACTGAGGAGCGGGTTGTATGCACCAACTGCCTCAAGAAATCTCCCGCTACGTGATGTGCGGGAATCTGCCGCTACGATTTTATATATCGGCTTTTTTTTCTTCCCTATACGCCGTAATCGTAACTTTACCAATTTTTTTACTCCTATCTTTTAAATGATTATTATGTAATTAAAATCTATTTCGGTACCTGCATACCGCGCAACATCCTCGGCATTTTACCTTTCGAAAATGTTTTCATCATGCGTTGCATTTCGCTGAATTGCTTCAACACTTTATTCACTTCCTGGATCGATGTTCCACTTCCGGTAGCAATCCGCTTTCTTCGTTCACCGTTTATTATCTGCGGCTTTTGCCTTTCTTCGCGCGTCATCGATTGAATGACCGCTTCAACACCGACAAGCGCTTTATCATCGAGAGTGACATTCGACGGCAGTCGGTTCATTCCCGGTATCATGCTCATCAACTGCTGCAACGATCCCATCTTTTTAATTTCATGAAGCTGATCAAGAAAATCTTCAAATGTGAATTGTGATTTTCTAATCTTCTCTTCTAACTTTTTTGCTTTCTGCTCATCGTATCTTTCCTGCGCTTTTTCTACGAATGATACGATATCTCCCATCCCGAGTATTCTGGTAGCCATTCTGTCGGGATGAAATATTTCGAGAGCATCTAATTTTTCTCCAACACCTACAAACTTTATCGGCTTGGATACAACTGCTCGAATCGATATTGCCGCACCGCCGCGCGTATCTCCATCGAGCTTTGTGAGAACCACACCGTCAAAATTCAGTTTATCGTGGAATGCCTTTGCTGTATTAACTGCATCCTGACCGGTCATCGAATCGACCACGAACAATATCTCATGCGGAGAAATTTTTGTTTTGATCGTTTCAACCTCGCGCATCATTTCTTCATCTATATGCATGCGTCCGGCGGTATCGATGATTAAAACATCGCGTGCGGCTTTTCGGGCTTTATCAATAGAGTCGACGGCAATCTCTACAGCACCACGACCTCGCTCTGCTACAACCGGTACTTGAATTTGTTTACCCAACATCTCAAGTTGATCGATGGCGGCAGGTCTGTACACATCGGCGGCAACAAGCATTGGATAACGACCTTTGCTTTTTAAATGGTTCGCCAGCTTTGCGCAAAAAGTTGTCTTTCCCGATCCTTGCAATCCTGCGACCATGATTATTGTTGGCGGTATCGAAGCATAGCGCATCTCTACCTGCGCAGTCCCCATCAGTTTTACAAGCTCATCGAAAATAATTTTTACGATAAGCTGACCCGGGGTTATACTTGTGAGAACTTCTTGTCCGACTGAACGCTTCTGAACATCTTCGATGAATTGCTTCACCACTTTGTAGTTCACATCGGCATCTAATAATACACGGCGAACTTCTCGCAGGGATTCAGCAACATTTGCTTCGTTGATTTTTCCCTGTCCGCGGAGTTTTTTAAAAACACCTTCTAATTTTTGTGTTAATTCTTCAAACACAGGAAGTAGTAAATTATTAATAACCTGCAAGATTGAGATAAAAAACGCCATCCCGCTCAATTTTCGAGGGTTCGGGATCGGCGTTGGTATTTAAAAGCGTTATAAATTTACGTAAAAAATAGGATTGAAGCAAGATTATGAAAATATAAATGTAAATGCGGGATAAATATTGAAAAGTGCAAAAATGCTCTTTCCACTCTCCGCACCAAGTTCTTGGCTATTAGCTGTTAAACCGAGATAAGATGTGGCGGAGGTACGTACTTTTTTTCGGAAGAAATTTTCTTCACACGTTTCTCAAACTCTCCCCTGAATTTTTTGATAACACTTTGAACGGGCCACGCGGCGGCATCGCCAAGCGCACAAACAGTATTTCCTTCAATATTATTTGCAACATTCAGAAGAAGATCGACATCTTCTATTCGCGCTTCACCTGCGATGAAGCGATTCAGAATTTTTTCCATCCAACCGCACCCCTCGCGGCATGGTGTGCATTGTCCGCAAGATTCATGATGATAAAAATGTGTAAGTCGTGCAAGAACTTTAATTACATCCGTATCTTCATCCATTACGATAACGCCACCGGTTCCAATAGATGTATCGTATGCTTTCAGTGAATCGGCATCCATTTTAACTCCATCTAACTCTCCGCCCAAAATCCATTTGGTGGATGAACCGCCCGGAATTACTGCTTTTATTTTTTTATCATCTCTCACACCACCCGCATGTTTGAAAATGATATCTGTAAGTAATGAACCGGTTGGCAATTCGTAAACGCCAGGTTTTTTAACATGTCCGCTCACGCCGAATAATAGCGTACCCGGATGTTTTGGAACTCCAATCTGAGAATACCATTCCGCTCCTCGCAGAATGATGAGAGGAACATTTGCAAGTGTTTCAATATTATTGATGGTAGTCGGGCATCCCCACAAACCGACTTGTGCCGGGAATGGCGGCTTCACACGCGGATAGCCGCGCTCTCCCTCAATCGAATTCATGAGCGAAGATTCTTCGCCGCAAATATAAGCGCCCGCGCCGCGCACAATATAAACATCAGTTGAGAACTGTGAGCCGAGAATATTCTTTCCGATATAATTTTTTGAATATGCCTCGTCGATTGCTTGCTGGAGTATTTTAATCCATTTAACGTACTCACCGCGGATATAAACATAAACGGCTTTTATTCCCATCGCGTATGCGGCAATCAGTGATCCTTCAATAAAAAGATGCGGATTGAATCCAAATATCTGTCTGTCTTTGAAAGTCCCGGGTTCGCCTTCATCGCCATTAGCACAAAGATATTTCGGTTTGGCTGACTGCTTCGGCATAAACGACCATTTTAAGCCGGTTGGAAAACCTGCCCCGCCCCGTCCTTTCAAATTCGATTTCTTCACCTCATCGATTACGGCATCGGCAGTCATTCCAATCGCTTTGCGAAGTCCGCTGTAACCGTTGTTTTGTTCGTACACTTCAATCTTGTGCAGATCAGGTATATTTGGGAGAAGAAGTTTTTCGTTGAATTCAGACATAAGCTATTTTAAATCCTGAAGGATATGATCGATCTTTTCGGGAGTGAGATTTTCATAATAATCATCGTTCACCTGCATCATCGGCGCGGTACCGCATGAACCCAGGCACTCGACTTCCGAGACGGTGAATTTTTTATCAGATGTTGTCTCACCAACTTTGATATTAAATTTATTGCAGATGTACTGAGATATTTTTTCAGAACCAAGGAGTTGGCAAGAGACGTTTGTACAAACTTGAATGTGATACTGCCCTACCGGTTTTTTATTGAACATCGAATAGAATGTTGCAACACCGATAACATGACTTTCAGGAAGATTAAGCAACGATGCAATCTCTTTCATCGAATCTTCCGACACCCAACCGAACTGCTCTTGTGCGATGTGTAGCGCAGGAATAGTTAGCGATTTGTTATCGGGAAACTGTTTCTTCAGTGCGTTTATCTTATTTATATTTTCTTGTGTCAACATTTTAATTTTGAGTTGAGGATCTCAAATTACGAATTCAATCCGATATTCGCAATCCGAAATCCGAAATTTATTTATCTGCTTCACCCATTACAGGGTCAAGACTTCCAATAACTGCTACCACATCCGAGATCAAACCACCACGCAGCATCATCGGAAGTGCCTGAATGTTGCAAAACGACGGAGAACGAATTTTTAACCGCCACGGATATCCGTCACCTTTGCTCTGGATGTAAAATCCAAGCTCGCCTTTTGATGCTTCGATTGCATGATAGACTTCACCCACAGGTGGATTGATACCGAAATTGATCAGCATAAAATCATGAATCAGTTCTTCCATCTTGCCGTACACTTTTTCTTTTCGGGGTAAAACCTGTTTGGGCGAGTGCGTGTGTATAGAACCGGCAGGCATTTTATCCAGCGCCTGCCAAAGAATTTTTATACTCTCGCGCATTTCCGTTGTGCGTACATAGAACCGCGCAAGCACATCACCATCTTGGTAAACGGGCACATGAAAATCCAATTTATCGTAAACGAGATATGGCGCATCTCTTCTTAAATCGTGATCAACACCGACAGCGCGAAGCAGAGGACCTGTAAGACCGATTGCTATCGAATCTTCTTTAGAAACATAACCGATTCCCTCGCAGCGATCTATAAAGATTCTGTTGCGGGCTAAAACATTTTCACATTCATCAAGTGCGGCGGGTAACTCTTCAAGAAATTTCTTAATTGCGGCGATGGCTTCGCCAGATATGTCTTGAGCCATGCCGCCGACTCTTGTAAAACTTGTTGTGAACCGCACGCCGGTTAGCAGATCCCAAATGTCCTGAATTTTCTCTCTCTCCCGAAATCCCCACAATAAAACCGTAACGGCGCCAACATCCATAGCCATCGTTCCGATCCAAACAAGATGCGATGCAAGCCGCGCAAGCTCTGCGCATATTACACGAAGATACTGAGCACGTTCGGGGACTTCAATACCCGCAAGTTTTTCCACCGCAAGAACATATGCTACATTATTCGCAAGCGGAGAAAGATAATCGAGCCGATCTGTATGAGGAATGAACTCGTGATAATTCATATTCTCAGCAAGTTTCTCATATCCGCGGTGAAGATAGCCGAGATCGGGAACAGCGGCAACAATCGTTTCTCCGTCTAAGCGAAGAAGTAAACGAAGCACTCCATGTGTTGCCGGATGCTGCGGACCCATATTCAAAATCATCTCATTCTCCAGCGAATCGTCGAACATTACGGTTGTATGTTGGTTCTCTAACGCTTTGAGAATTTTATTTCGTGCTTCCTGTTGATTATGTTCGAATGCCATGATCGGAGAAATTTATTTTCGTGGTAGGGGAATTGAACCGGGTATACCCATCAGCGGGAAATCTTTTCGAAGCGGATGATATTCAAATTCTTCGGGCATATAAATTCTTCGCATATCGGGGTGATTATCGAATATGATTCCGTACATATCGTATGTTTCGCGCTCTGGAAAATTTGCCGCGTGCCAAATTGATGATACAGTTGGAATATGCGGATCGCTTTCGGGCAGATGTACTTTCAATCGCAACCGGAATGTATTTTGAATTGAATAAAGATTATAAATCACCTCAAACCTATCTCCGGGCAAAAATCGTTCAGCGCCGCAAACATCGCGCAATGAATCAAATTGAAGCTCGCTATCATCCCGCAATATTTGGGCGATCTGCAAAAGATATTCCTTCTTAACTACGAGTGTAAGTTCATTTCGGAACTCCTCGACAGATTCGATCGCTTCTTTTGAAACAGCGTTGAGTTTATTGAGCAGTTTTTCTTTCATATTTCCGCAGTGGTTCTTGAATGTAAACTTTTTCAGATTGCCCCGGCTTTTCACCCGAAGCAATTTTTTTCTGTATTTCCATCAAACCGTTAATTAAATTATCGGGACGCGGCGGGCACCCGGCGATATAAACATCTACCGGTATAAAAAGATCAATTCCTTGCACAACCGAGTAAGAGCGGTACATACCTCCAGTGGATGTGCAAGCTCCCATAGCAATCACCCATTTCGGATCTGGCATTTGATCGTAAATTTTCCGCACAACATGCGACATCTTGTAAGTAACTGTTCCGGCAACAATCATCAAGTCGCTCTGACGAGGCGAGAAACGAAAAGCTTCTGAGCCAAAACGTGCACAGTCATATCGAGGACCTGCAAACGACATCATTTCAATCGCACAACAAGATATGCCCATCGGCATGGGCCAAAGAGAATTTTTTTGCGCCCACCCAATAAACTGATCGATCTTCGTGGTGATGAACGGCTCGTCTGTTTTTACTAATCCCATTCGAACGCGCCTTTCTTCCAGAGATATAAAAAACCTGCCATAAGGATTGCGATGAAAATTACCATTTCGATAAAACCGAACATCCCAAGCGAACGAAAATTTACCGCCCACGGATACATGAAAACAACTTCGATATCAAAGAGAATGAAAAGCATAGCCACCATATAATATTTGATGGAAATTCTTTCGCGTGCCGATTTAATCGGTTCCATGCCGCTCTCATAGATCGATTGCTTTACGTCGTTCGGATTTTTCGGACCAAGCCATTCGCTCGCTTTAGTCAGAACTATCGCGAAGCCGACTCCGAAAATAATCATTATACCGATTGGAATATAATCCGCTAACATCTAATAAAATTTGATTAATATTGATTAATTATTATTGAAAATGTAGGAAAAAAGTGGATGAGATGCAAACATAAAACAAATGACAAATAACCAAAAACGAATAACCAATGACGAATAACTGATGACCAATATCGAATTACATTATTAGTGGTGTACTATTCTTGCAGCATTTAAAATTATGCCGCATGAAATTGCGACGTTCAACGATTCAGCTTTGCCGTACTTTGGGATGGTTATAGATGCATCCGAAAGATTTTTAATTGATTCGGATACTCCACGCGCTTCATTCCCCAAAACAATTATCGATCTATCGGGAAATGAAAATTGATTTAGCGCATTACCCGAATCGAGAACTGTTGTTATGATTTTAAATTGATGTTCTTTCCCGTGCGATAACATTGATACCAAATTTAGATCGGCTAATATCGGAAAATGAAAAACGGCACCCATGGTAGCACGGAGAACTTTTGGATTGAAGAGATCCACCGAGTTGTCGCTGACAATCGCCGCATCCACATCAAACCAATCGCATGTGCGCAATATTGTCCCGACGTTTCCCGGATCTGTAATCTCATCCAACGCGACTAAGATAGAGTGCTTAGGCAATTGTTCCCAAAAGTTTTGGGCAGAATATTCTTTCATCTTCACAACAGCCACTATCCCCTGCGATGTAACTGTATCGGATAATTTATTAAAATCTTTCTCAGAACATTCGTACATCGGCACACCATTCCCAGCTTCCCAATTTCCGAACTGCCCAACCTCTTTCACAAATCCTTTACTGTTTATTATTATCGCTTCCACTTCCCAGTCAGAATTCAACACCTCTTCAACAAGATGAACGCCTTCCACCAAAAATCTTCGTTCACTCTGGCGATATTTTTTTTGCTTAAGTTTGGAATAAGATTTTAGAAGGGATTGAGAGATATTTTTATATGTTTTCATAATGAGCAAATATAGAAAAAGAGATAGAATAAACAAAGTTTCAAAATATCTTCCAATTAAAACAGTTAATTCCTTTTTTTAACCTTCCAGTTTCATAATCCTAATTAATTCTTCTTCACTTTCTTGCATCTCACACGGTATGTAAGTATATTTCTATCGAACATAACATTATATATTTCAAGGAGTTTGCGGTTGGTTACTATATCTGAAAAGCGATTGAACGAAATATTCGGCGGGATGCTTGGAAAACGGATCGCTGTAGTTGGTGATCTAATGTTAGACAGATACATTTGGGGGAACGTTTCAAGAATTTCCCCTGAAGCACCGGTGCCGATTGTTGATATGGAGCAGGAACAAATGCGGCTCGGCGGAGCAGCCAACGTTGCCATGAATATTAAATCGCTTGGCGGAAACCCAATGCTTGTAGGTGTTATTGGCGAGGATAATAGCGGCAGACAATTGGTAGAATTATTGCGAGAGAGCGATTTCAAAACCGACGGCATAGCAACAGATAATTCACGTCCAACTACTGTGAAGACCAGAGTTATCGCGAACAATCAACATGTGGTTCGCATAGACCGTGAACAGAAATCTGATATATCTCAAGAGATACAAAAATTATTGCTCAACCATATCCGAAAAAATATAAAATCGATCGATGGTATCATCATAGAAGATTATAACAAAGGTGTTATCGTAAAGAACTTGATCGGCGAAGTTATTAGCATTGCGAACGAGAATCAGAAAATTATAACTGTTGATCCGAAGTTCAATAATTTTTTTGAATATAAAAACATTACCGTGATTAAACCGAACCGTAAAGAAGCCGAAGAAGCAATGGGCATCCGGCTTAAAACAGATGAAGATATTTTGATCGCGGGTAAAACACTGATTGAGAAGCTTCATGTGAAGAATGTTTTATTAACGCGCGGCGAACATGGCATGTCGTTATTTGAATCGGACGGAAAGATTTCTCACATGCCAACCAAGGCATTGACTGTGTCCGATGTTTCAGGTGCGGGAGATACAGTTATTTCTACACTAACAATGGCTCTTGCCGGTGGTTCAACTATCAAAGAAGCCGCCACTCTTGCAAACTTTGCCGGTGGCATTGTTTGTGGTTATGCCGGCATCGTTCCAATCAAGCTTGACGAACTCAAAAAGACCATCTTAAACGATAACGACCATCAATCATAAAGCGTCAAGTATATTTATGGGAAAAATTTTAAGCATGCAAGAATTAAAGTCGGAACTCGACTTGGTGCGGAAGCAAAAGAAAAAAATCGTTTTTACAAATGGCGTGTTTGATATCATTCACCGCGGACACATTGAATATCTAATTAAAGCCAGAGCATTGGGAGATACGCTTGTAGTCGGCTTGAATACCGATTCATCCGTTCACCGAATCAAAGGAGATAATCGACCAATTGTTAGCGAAGTTGACCGTGCCTTTGTTTTGGCAAACATCTCCCCCGTCGATTACGTTTGTTTGTTTGATGAGGATACACCTCTTAATTTAATTACTGCGATCGTGCCTGATATTCTCGTCAAAGGTGCCGACTGGAATGTTGATGCCATAGTTGGTAAAGATGTTGTTGAAAAAGCCGGTGGAAAAGTGATGACAATTGAATTTATTCCGGATCGATCGACCACTTCCATCATAGATACAATATTAAAACGATTCGGATCGAAGTAAATTAATATAGATGAAGCTTTTTAAACGGATATTAAAATGGATTGGCATCTCATCACTGATTATTCTAATCATAATCGGACTTCTTGCCCTTTTTACACAAACGCCTTTTTTTAAAAACCGGCTCCGAACAATTCTCGCATCCACAGTATCAACAAATATTAACGGTACTTTACATTTAGGTACGATAGAAGGAAATTTTTTAACCGGATTTTCAGTTGCCTCGCTTGCTATCGACGACCAATCGGGCACAGTGCTTAGGACAGACAAAATATCTTGCAGTTATCATTTGTTATCGCTTCTCGAAAATAAAATAAAAATCAAAAACATTCGAATCGAGAACCCTGTTATTAAGTTATTCAGACCTGTAAACGGCGACTGGAATATCAGTTCTTTAATCAAACCGAGTGAAGACACATCGACCACTCCGCTTGCATGGACGATTCAGATCGATACAATCAAAATAAACAATTCAACTGTCTATCTTTTAGATTCGGCTTCTCTTGTATCGCCCGACCATTGGAATATGCCGCCCGATTATTTCGAGTATCATAACTTTTCTGTGCGAGGACTTACTTTAGATATGAGCGCAATCGTCAAACAGAATTTTTATGAAGCCCGGATTCGACAAATAAATTGCATTTCACCGGAATCGCAGTTCGAATTAAAAAAATTTAGCGGCATCTTCATTGTATCCGATAAAGGAGTAAAAGCAGAAAAGGTAAAAATAGAGACCGGGGAATCGAACTTCGGATTCACAGCCGAAATGAAAAATATCAACCTCTTTAAAAATCTGGAATTGGAAGACCTCGAACATGATTCCACGAAACTCGATTTCCATGCCGACAATATTTCTCTCGTTGAATTGCGGAGTTTTCTTCCACAGGTAAATTTTTTGGATGGAACAACATCAGCCGATCTGGTTGCCAAAGGCGAGTTCGGCAATTTGGAGCTTGCCGAGGTACATATAAAAACCATGCAGAGCGAAATAACTTTAGCCGGAACTATACGTAACCTGCACAACCCGGTCGAATTACTGCTCAATGTTGAAAGTAAGAATAGCATCGTTAATCCGCCCGATGTTTCGCTTCTATTAGCCGGCTTGCCGCTTCCTAAATTCGGAGATATAGAGCCGTTAAATATTAAACTGACTTATAACGGCAGACCGACAAATTTCAAATCTACGGTTTCACTTGAAAGTTCGGTAAATAGCGCAACGGTTGCGGGCAAAATGAACCTTGATGCCAATCCACCCGAATACGATTTCGATTATACAACCGAGAATATTGATCTCGGCAAACTTTTTAAGATGGAAAATTTCCGTACCGTATTAAATTCTCACGGTACTATCAACGGTAAAGGATTCAAAGTTGAAGAACTATCTGCATCACTCGAAGCTACGATAGATTCATCCCAAATCCGCAACATTCCGATTGATAACGCGCATCTGTCTATTATCGGATCGACGAGGAATATCGATGGGAATATTACAATAAGTTCTGAAAATTCAAAAGCATTTTTGCAGGGAACAATTGATTTCCCTCCTAAAAGTTTAACAGAATACAACGGAACATTAGAGGTGTCGTCTTTCAATCTCGCTCCTTTTATCGAAGATAATAATTATCAGAGCGACCTTAATTTTAAAGGAACAATCAACGGTAAAGGAACCAACATCGATTACCTCTCCTGCAATATTGCTCTGTCGCTTCTACCTTCAATGTTCCGAAACCATGAATTGAATTCGGATGAAATCTCATTTTCATTGAATCAAAACGATACTCTTGCCCGCAAACTACTTATAAAATCACAAATTGCAGATGCGGACATCGATGGTAACTTTCATCTTTTAGAATCAGTACGTGAAGTTGTAGAAAATATTGTTTTACTTATCGAATCGATAAGCGATCATATTTCAACCGACACCATAAAACCGATGGTTGTTAAACAATCAAAGACGAATAAATCATCACCCAAGAAAGCTCCGATCAATTTCTCTTATGATGTTACGCTAAAAAATTTAGAACCGGTCTCATCGTTAATAAGCGAAACACCATTTGACGCACGCGGAAGCATAAAAGGAATGATGAAAAGCGACGGTCGATCACTTTCAATAACTTCACATGGTGAAGTCGATGAATTTTTTGTTGGAACAACCAAGGGTGGTGTGCTTCTGCATCATACTAATCTGGATGCACAAATTGATTCGCTGCAAAAGACAAACATTTTATATAATGTTTCGGGTCAACTGAGTATTGCAATTGATTCCGGCCGGATCAATACAAAAAAAATATCAAACACCAAGCTCGATTTCGATTATCAAAAATTAAAGTCAAAGATAATAGCACAAACAACAATCGATTCTATATACACATGCCGACTTCAAGGAGCAATTTCGGTGCAGCCGAACACATATGCGATCGATTTCGATTCGCTCAAGTTGGGATACGGCAATTATCAATGGAAAAACCGTCAGGACGTTCAACTTCGCCTCAATTCCAATGAGATTCGCATCATGCATGCGGAGTTTTTTGGAGATAAGGAACGGCTTAAACTGAACGGATCTGTCAATCGAAATGATGACTTAAACTTGCAAGCATCCCTTAACAATTTCGATCTCGCTTCGATTGCCATCTTTTTTTCATCCGACCAGACACTGAGACGTCCGGGCAAGGGATTCACAGGTATGCTCAATGCAGATGTGAGCTTATCGGGAACAATTGATTCGCCGATCATTCACGCAAGTTTAAAGACAGGCGATATTACATTTCGGAAAGCATCTTTCGGTAAACTCAATGCCTTGATGGATTATGAAAATGAGAATGCAACAATCGATTTATCAATAAGAAGAAATTTATCATCAACCACACCCGATTTAAGATTGAGCGGAACATTACCTTGCAATCTCGCTTTTAAAAATGTGGAAGATAGATTTCCCGCGAAACCCCAAGACTTAAAATTAACCGCAGAACAGTTCGATCTCTCATTGCTCGATCCACTTCTCTACGACTTTGACGAGCTTACGGGTAAAATCCGTTGCAATATTGATCTGCAAGGTACGCCTCAAAATCCGGAGTATAAGGGCGATATCTCACTCACCGACACAAAATTTCTTTTTAATCCTAATAACCTGCGGTATATCCTGAACAGCGACCTTGAGGCGGCTACTGATCAAATCAGAATTAAAAGTTTCAAAGTAACTAATGTTAAAGAGAAAGGTTTTGTTGGATCAGCAGATGCAACCGGTTATTTCACAATAAAAAATTTTAAAGCTAATTATTTCGACTTCACTGTTAAAGGTGATTTTCTGTTGATGACTGATGCAACCAGGAAAATTTCTCCCAACATATACGGAATACTGTTCACCGAAACTGACAACAGCGGAATCAATTTAAAAGGTTCGCTTCAGAGACCCTATCTAACCGGGAAATTATATATTCGTGAAGCCAATCTTACATTTCCTCCAACAAAAGAACAGGAATCGATCAATCAAAATCTCACACTCCGTTACCGGGCAATTGATGATACAACCCGAATTCCAATAACCGCGGCACCGGTCTCCCGCTATTTCGCCGAAACCGACAGCATTGATGAACGAACAAATCGAACGGTTGAATCTCCAATATTGGATAGATTACGCTACAACCTGAATGTTGAAACGCGAGGACCAACCGCATTGACAATGATCTTCACGCCCGCTACCGGTGAAGAACTTTATGCTGAGCTTGACGGCAAAGCGAGTGTAATCAATGAGCAGGGAACGACGAATATATATGGAGAAATCGACGTCTCGCCACGATCTTATTATAATTTCTTCAAACATTTCGACGCAAAAGGAAAATTAAAATTTGTGGGTCAATGGTATAATCCTGAACTGGATATTCAAGCGACATACGAAGGATACAAGCAGGAAACTATTCAACCGACAACCGATCAAAAAGCAATCGAACCGGCTACACCTGCCGGAACAGTGCAACCAACCGAACAAAAAGTAATTGTTACTTTAGATATTTCCGGCACGCGTATGGAACCAAAGCTTGCTATGTCGATGAAAATTCAGAAAAGACCGGGAGAAGATCCGGTCGATTTCACTTCACATGCGAAAGGCGGAGATGTTCAATCAAACGCGCTCGCGTTTATTATCACCGGTAAATTCAGAGACGAGCTTACCTCTCGCGATCAGCAAGAGTTTACCAGTCTTGGATCGGCAACTGGAACATCTGTTGCATCGAACCTTTTATCGAGTATTCTTTCCGATGTTTTAAAACGTGAATTCCCCTTCATTCGCCGCGCCGACGTTACATACCGCGGGGGCAGCGTGCAAGAAGGAACAAGCATAAATGTAACAGCAACAGTAGGCAAAGGCTCTCTTCGTCTTGGTGGAACGATTTTACAAGATATCGGCAATACAAATGTGAGTTATCAACTTAATGTCGGCGATCTTTTAAATATTCCAACAATCAGAAATCTTTATATTGAAATACAACGTAAAGTCGAAGGGGATAACCCTGAAGACAAAAAACTCACCAACGAAGCGCGAGTATTTTACCGCTTCTCATTTTAACTTTACTATACTATGGACCCATTAGAAGAAATAAAAGAAAAAATAATTCGCTTCTTTGCGAAGTATCCGGCAGAACAGTTTAAACCGCGTGTTATAGCGCATCGGCTCGCCATTAAAGAACAATCCGAACTCCGAAAACTTCAACAAGCACTGAACGAATTGTATCAGGCAAAAATCATCATGCGCGGAAACAGAAAACGTTACGGATATGCCTCGCCGCCTATTTCTAACAGATTAGTCGGCATACTTAAAACAACGCGCCAAAAAACCGGAATTGTTGAACTGCTTGCACCGAATGAGGGGAAAGTGAGTATTGAGCAACGATTCATGCACACTGCCCTCGATGGTGACACCGTGAGTGTGGCATTGTTTGCTCAACAAGGAAGATCGAAAAAAGAAGATCAAGATCTTGAAGGAGAAATTGTTGATGTAGTTGAACGAACGAGTAAGCCAATCGTCGGCATATTTCAAAAAGGGAAAAATTTTAATTACGTTGTCCCCGACAATTCAAAAATCGGCAGAGATATTTATATACCTCACGGCAAAACGCACGGCGCCCGCCCCGGTAATAAAGTTGTTGCTCAAATAGAATCGTGGGAAACGCGAAACCTCAATCCTGAGGGAGTGGTATTAGAAGTACTTGGCAAATCGGGTGAGTTGCGCGCAGAAATGTCGGGAATTGCGCGTGAATTCCGATTGCCTGTAAAATTTCCTCCCGAAATTCTCACCGAATCTGAAAATTTGCACGAAACCATACCAAAATCAGAAATAGCACGCCGCCTCGATCTGCGGAAATCTATTTGCTTTACCATCGATCCTGAAGATGCGAAAGATTTCGATGACGCTGTCTCTTTGGAAAAATTACCGGACGGCAGCTTAAAACTTGGCGTGCATATCGCCGACGTTAGCTATTACGTTACGGAGGGTTCTCTACTCGATCAAGAGGCGCTGAAACGCGGAACCAGCGTATATCTTGCCGACGAAGTGATACCGATGCTGCCCGAAAAACTCTCAAACAATTTATGCAGCTTGAGACCCAACGTAGATCGGTTGACATATTCAGTCTTCATGATAATTTCGCCGAAATACATTATCAAAGAGTATGAGATTGAGAAGAGCGTAATTCACAGCAAGAGACGGTTCACTTATGAAGAAGTTCAAAAAGTAATAGAAACAGGCATTGGAGATTTTGCACCGATAATTTCTGAAATGCACGGGTTAAGTCAAGCCCTTTTGAAAAAAAGAATGAAAGAAGGAAGCATAGATTTCGAATCGGTTGAAACAAAATTTCGGTTCGATGAAGACGGTAAGCCGTCTGAAATTTTGAAAAAAGAAAGATTAGATGCACATCGCCTTGTTGAAGAATTTATGCTTCTGGCAAATCAAACCGTGGCAAAGCATATCGGACAAAGTAAAAAAGAAGAAAATATCCGGCCGTTTGTTTACCGTGTTCACGATATGCCGCCGCCCGATAAACTCGCCGATCTTGCATCGTTCGTGGAACATCTCGGTTATTCACTCAATATGGCAGGCGGCGTAACAAGTAAAGCATTGCAAAAACTTTTAAAAGATGTTAAAGGTAAAGAAGAAGAAAATGTTATTAACGAAGTTGCCATCCGTTCTATGGCAAAAGCGTTATACACCGATAAAAATATGGGACACTTCGGTTTAGGATTTAAATTTTACACTCACTTTACCTCTCCAATTCGCCGTTACCCCGATCTTATTGTCCATCGGCTCCTTCACGAATATCAAACTAAGATGCCGCATAAACGCCGCGAAGAACTGATTGCACTGCTTCCCGAAATATGTGCTCAATCGTCGGAGATGGAAAGAATCGCTATGGAAGCAGAACGCGCATCGGTAAAAGTTATGCAGGTGGAATACATGAAGCGGCATGTTGGCGATACATTTCATGCGATTATTTCAGGAGTTACAAACTTCGGACTCTTCGTCGAGATTACAGACCTGCTTGTTGAGGGTTTGATTCATGTACGCGACATGGAAGGTGATTTTTATGTTTATGATGAAAAACAATATTCACTTACGGGCAGACGCTCTAAGAAACGTTATCGACTTGGCGACAAAGTAGAGATACAGGTTGTCCGGGTTGATACGGAAGAGCGAGAAATCGATTTTTCACTCGTTGAGTAATTTGTTTTTACATCTCCACAAACTCACAACAATTCAATTTATTAAAGGATATTCTTTGGAACTCATAAATGGTTTAATCGATTTTATTTTTCATATCGACGTACATCTGAATCAACTTATTTTGTTATATGGAGATTGGACATACGCGATTTTATTTTTAATAATATTTTGTGAAACGGGGCTTGTTGTAACTCCCTTTTTACCCGGTGATTCACTTTTGTTCGCCGCGGGTACTTTTGCCGCAGCCGGCGCGTTGGATCCTATCTGGCTTTTTGTACTGCTATCAATTGCCGCATTCTTGGGAGATACCGTGAACTATTGGATCGGGGCAATTGTTGGTCCGAAAATTTTCCATAAAGAGAATGTTCGTTTTTTAAATAAAGAATATCTAAATCGGACGCACAAGTTTTATGAGAAGCATGGAGGAAAGACAATTATTTTCGCTCGGTTTATACCAATCATTCGCACATTCGCCCCTTTTGTTGCCGGCATTGGGAAAATGACTTACCTCCATTTTATCAGTTATAACATCATCGGTGGAATCGTATGGGTTGCAAGTTTTGTTTTTGCAGGTTATTATTTCGCGAATATCCCGGCGGTGAAAAATAATTTTACACTTGTTATCTTCGCAATCATCGTTATCTCAGTTATACCTCCCGTAGTAGAATTTCTGAGACATAAATTCAAAAATAAAAAAATTACTGGGCATTAGCGTCACATAGAGAACGATATTAAACGTGAGTCGCTACTCAACGACTAAATTTATTTCTTTCCCCATTCAGCCGTTGCAAGAGTGTGAACTCCGCCGCGAACTTTATAATCGGCAATCACTCTCATCCACTTCGGATTACAACATTTAACGAGGTCTTTCAGAATTCTATTCACAAGATGTTCCTGATATATCCCAACATTCCGGAAAGAAAGCAGATAATATTTGAGTGAGCGTAATTCAATTATTTCCTTCTTTGGAATATAATCTATTTTTATGATCGCGAAATCGGGCAAACCCGAGTACGGACATACCGCCGTAAATTCATCAGTGTCGACATTAACAATGATGTCTTTCCCCTGATATTCGTACAGAATAGTTTCGAGCGATTTCACATCGATAGAATCTTCGCTATCCACATCATATCGCCGATCGAGACCTTCCAGTGTTTTATCTTTTTTCATACTAATTGTTCCAATTTATCATAATTATTTCATTTTGAAATAACTGAAAATAATGCGAAATTCCAAATATTATTGAGGTTTTTTTGAAATATCATTATTACACGTGATAAAATTTGAATAAAGGTTGACATTCCTTTAACATTTCTATATATTTTGCCAGTTTAGGATGTCTTAGATGAAAGGGTTTTAGTGAGCGATTTCAGCGAGAATATATCAAAAGATCTAGAGGAACGAATTGTAAAAGCGAAATTAGATTCATTCGCAGAAGCATCAAAACGTCTCGATGATGAGATCACAGAGCGGGCGAAAGATGTTTTTAATCTCCGTAAAGCACGGGAAGATCAAGATTACAAAATTAAACTTCAGAAAACCATCTCTGCGCGTGAGGATGAAGAAAAGAAAATCAACACATTAGCAAATGAATATTTTGACCGGCTCCAAAAAGAGCTCCGCAATAAAATTGAAGTGCGAATACATCGCGAAGAAGAGGAGCGCCGGAGGGTTGAAGAAGAAAGTCGTAAAAAGCAAGAGAAAATCCAGCGAGAATTAGATGAAGAAGCACGCCGCGAGAAGGAACTTCTTGAGCACCAGCACGCCGAGGAAGAGCGACTGCGCTTAGAGGAAGAAACCAGAATTCAAAAAGAAAAACAGCAACGACAAGAATTGGAAGAACAAAAACGACTCGATGAAGAAAATCAACAACGCGAACTGATTGCAAAACAGAAAGAAGAAGAGAAGAGAATAAAAGACGCTGAAAAATATTCACGCGTTCGTTCGTTAATTGCGAGCGCGAACGAGTATCTTGCGGCTGGAGATTCAGAACTTGCGCTCGTCGAAATTGCAAAAGCGCTCGTGAACGACCCAACCAATCCCGAAGCACTCGAATTAGAAACGAAAATCAGAGGATCGAGACGTGAAGAAGCAACAACCGCTCCGGGAATCGTTGAAGAAAAACAAAAACATGTAGCGCGTGAGCGTAAATTTACTGAATCCACCGTACCCACAGTAAAAAAACGTAGTTCGATTAAATTCATTGCAGGTATTTTGGCAATACTCGCCATCGTAATGCTACTTGTTTGGATACAAATGAAGAAATACGTCTTCACCTTGCCTGTTCGTGTAGCGGTAATGCCATGGATTAATCAATCTAATACACTTGAGGAGAATATTTTGGGAACCGCACTTGCCGAGGAGGTTTCAGACAAATTTTCTTCTTTCTCCGATTCACCTGTCATGAGTTTCACGTCAACATACCGGCTTACACAAAATACTTCGCTGCCGGAACGGGAAATTTTTCGGCTCGGTTTCACATATCTGTTGAAAGGCAACATCCACAGAACCGGTTCGAATTTTTTGCTTGAACTTCAGCTTGCAGATTCGCTCGGAGAACTGATTTGGTCCACTAAACTTCCGACATCATCAGCCGATCTGGCTTTTTTACCGGGTGAAATCACGAAGCAATTGAGCGATGTTTTAAAACTATCCGGTCAAACAGATGAAAACAATTTAAAGCTATCAATTTCAAGTAAAAATTCAGACTCATATTTATTTTATCTACGCTGCCGTGAAATGCTTCACCGAAAAACTCCCGAAAGTTTAAAGAACGCATATGAGCTTATACTTCAAGCCATACAGGATGATCCAAAATTTGCTGAAGGACTGGCGCTTGCATCGGATATTTTAGTCTCCCGGCTCGATATCGGAGCAATCTCAGGTGATACAATTATTTCCACTGCGAAAAATCTTGCAGAGGCGGCAATAAAAGTCAATCCATCGTTGGATAAAGGATATATCTCACTCGGCAAAGTTCTTGCATTCGATAAAAGTTATAACCACGCTCTTACATGGCTTGATACTGCACTGGTATTAACACCGCACAATAGTGCGGCATGGTTCGAAAAAGGGAAATTACTTTTTAAAGTCGGTAAAACTCAAGAAGGACTCGATGCTTTTAACCGCGCGTATCAATTAGATGCCTGCAATCCTGAAATATTAGAAACATACGCGGGCGCATATCAAATGCTTGGCAAAACCGGTTCGGGTATGTTTTATCATGAACGTGCGATCAGATTCACACCAGATTCATTGGCTTATATCGCCGGTCCTGTCTCTGATGCAATTCTTGTCGATCCGGATCTCCGGCTTTCACAAAGTCAGCGTGTCCTTGCAGCTTGTGCAAAAAAAATTATGACGGATCAAGATGATTATTTCGCGTTATATAATTATGCTCGCTTGAAACAAGTCATGGGTCATCTCGATTCCGATAAACATTTGAAAAAGCTCGAAAATCTTTTACAAGAACAGATTCGGAAATCACCGAAAGATGCTCGTCCTGTTGCATATTTAGCATTGGCAGAAACACGGTTGGGCAGATTCCCTGAAGCAGCGACCAATGCAGAGCGAGCAATGACATTAGACCCGAACAATGCCGAAGTAAAATATAAAGTTGCACAAATGTACTCTCTGCAGATGTACTTCCAGAAAGAGAAAAAGTATGATGAAAAGAAGAAAAACCAGGCAGCTCGCTACCTGCGCGAGGCAATAGCATTGAACTATAAATTCAATGAGTTGGTCAACGCAGACTTCTTCAATATGTTGGAGAAGCCGGATTATAAAACGGCAATTCAAGAACGATCAAGATAAAAAACTTAATAAGTATTTAGTTACAGGATCAGCTTTGAGCAAAAAAGATAATACAAAAGACGAAAGTGCAAAAAAACGCCAGGCGAGTGATTTGTTGAAGAATGCCGATAAGTTACTAAAATCTGAAGACTACCGAGGAGCTCTTCAAGAAATCGACAAGGCACTTGAACTCGATCCCGGCAATTTTTACGCTCGCGCATACAAAGACCGTATCTTCACCCAGTTAGAGCATTTGGGAGAATCTTTCGAAGATGATGACACCCAAAAGAAAACCGGTGGACAACTAAAACAAAAAATTCATGCCGACCGACATCGGGCAGATGAAGAACATAAGCGACAGGAGGCAGATCATCAACGCGCCGATACCGAATTGAGACGAAGAGGGCAAGAAGTTGAAACACGCCGGCTAGAAGAAGAAGATGTGCGTCGACAATTTGATGAAGAACGCCGAAAGCATGAAGCAGAAACGAAGAAAAAATTAGGAGACGAAAGAAAACGACTCGAAGAAGAAACCCGGAAGCGGATTGAAGAAGAACGGCAACGCTTGCAAGAAGAAATAAAGAAGAAAGAAGAATTATCCCGACTAAAAGCAGAGGAAGAAGCCCAACGCAGAGCCGAAGAAGAAAAAAGAAAGAGAAGAGAAGAGATCGAAGAACAGGAACGACGGCGAGTTGAGGAAGATCGCCGACAGCGCGAAATGGAAGATCGACGACGTGCCGAAGAACAAGCGAAGCGACGACTTGAAGAAGAGTTGCGTAAACGTCTTGAAGTAGAAAGAATCAGAAAACGTGAAGAGCAAATGATTCTGGCTGCCAGGGAAGAAGGACGGCAGGAAGCGGTTCAGCAAAAAATTATCGAATATTTAACCTGCACAAAAGATATGATAGCCCAACAAAATAATGACGCCGCCCTTTTCGAAATACAGAAAATATTTTTACTCGATCCGGAAAATTCGGAAGCCACTCAACTCGAACAAATAGTCCAGAGTCAGAAACAGGTTCAGGACACAAATCGTTTGAGCGAAATGAGTTCCCTGCCACACTCCATTAACACTGAACTTTTCAGAGATGGTGTAAAAATTGCATGGAAAGACGGTATCCCAACTGAAGAGTTGCAAACACTGATTTCGGAACTCGCCTCCGCCCTTTCTATAACGCCAGACGAAAAACGGGCTATAACTGAGCAGGCAAAAACCGATGTATACACAGATGCAATGTTCGCGGCATGGCAGGATGGCGCACTATCACCGGTTGAAGTCAAACACCTTGAAATGCTGCGGCAAGAGTTACCAATTACGGCAGAAGATCATCTGACCATCGAACAACAAGTACGGAAAAAATTAGGTTACTGAGTTCGAGAGATAAATCCGGATTTCATTAATTAGTGATTTCGATTTGCGGTTTTTTGGGAAATTTGAAATGGGTATTTTGTTGAGTCGGCATAAATCGTATCGATTCAAGTAACTCAGCGGCATCATTTAATGAAGATGTAACGGAGATTAAACACTCAATCCGTTCAAACCCTCGTAATCCCGCTAATGATTTTTCAAGCAAATAAATCGCTGAACTGAATTTACCACCTTTTACAAAATGATATGCTTCGGCTAATTGCACAAAACCTTCGATAAATCGCTTGCCTTCACCAATCTGTTCGCGCCATAACTCCTCCCAAACCTCGTGCGCTTCCCAGAAATAACCCTTGTTAAAATATTTTACTCCATCTCTAAAAAAATTAGATCGAGTTATTTCACACAACTCAACCAGCAAGTCGGGGTTCGAGGGTTTGTGAAAATAAATTTTGGGGATATGGTTACGCCAGACTTCAATAGCGCCGTTAATTCTCTCCTGATCAAAAACTTTCGAGCTGTAATCTAAAAATTCGATCAGCGGCTGAACAGGGACACTTAAATACTCGGGTAGAAATTCTGCATCGTTTAATTTTTCTTTCGCTTTTTCAATGCTATCCTGTGCACCTTCAAAATCGTTGCGTTTCAATGCTTTCTGGCAGCTTGATGTAATTTCCATCAAACCCCTAAGAAATTTTCTCTCCGTCTTAGCAGAATGCTCCCATATCAGCTCCCATGCTTCGTAAGCATGTTGATACTGACCGCTGTTGAAATATGTAATCCCACGCTCGAATTCTTCCCAATCTTCTGATGAGAAAGAATAATCTGTATTTCGCTTCTCTTTATTGTCGTTGTTTTTCTTTTTCATAAATTAATTTTCTTACCTCTGTCAAAATAAGAAAAAGAAATCGCACTTGCAATTTCTATGATTGTAAATTTTTCCAGAATCCCGGTATCAAACTGCCGCACTTCGCACATCCTCCCTCCTTCAATCTGTTTTTTATTACACGAAAACCTTGACGCTCTATCAAGCACTCCCCGCATCGATAACAATTGGTATTCTCGTAATTTCTTGCACCACCCGGTATATTTCCTGCGTACACATAATGCAACCCTGCCGCATATCCGATTTCAACTGCACGGACGATTTTTTCAACAGGTGTATATCTTACATTATCCATCTTATAATCGCCATGGAAAGCTGTTACGTGCCACGGTATTTCAGGTGAAACCGATTTTATAAATTCTGCAATATCTTTTAATTCCTCTTCTGTATCATTGAAATCAGGCACAATCAGCGTAACTATCTCAATCCAGAATTTTTTCTTGTACGCCAGCTTGATCGTCTCTAAAACATTATGAAGCACACCGCCCAACTCGCGATATTTTTTATCGTTAAAACCTTTTAAATCGATTTTGAAAAGGTCGAGCCACGGACTTAGATATTCTATAACTTCGGGAGTACCGTTGCCATTTGACACATAAGATGTAATAAATTTATTCCGCTTCGCCAATTTGAAAACCTCAACCGCCCATTCGCTTGTAATTAATGGTTCGTTGTATGTGCTGGTAACCACCTGTGCGCCGTGCTTTTTAGCGAGAGCAATTATTTCTTCCGGAGATATTATTTCGATGGATGAAATGGAATGCGGGTCCCTCAGCGTTTGCGATGTTATCCAATTCTGGCAGAATGAACAATGGAAATCGCACCCAAGCATTCCGAAACTCATCGCAGTTGAGCCGGGCATAGCATGAAAGAACGGTTTCTTTTCTATCGGATCTAAAGCGAGTGAGCTAACATATCCCCATGGTACGTATAACTTCTCTCCGCGATTGAAACGGATTTTACAAATACCGTCTTTACCTTCACCGATTTTGCATCGATGACCACAGGCATAACATTCAACACGTCCGTCATCGGTTTCACGAAACAATTCACCAACCTTAGTGTGCTTCGAAAGTATTTCCTTTAACTCTATTTGATCCGATTCGGACATATTAGCATCATTTCGCTACTGCAAGTTTTCGCAAAACAGACAAATTCATTTTATCTTCTTTCAAATCTTCACCTTTCGGTGTTTCAAGGATTTTCGGAATAGCCGCCAATCGTGGATCCTGCATCAGGCATTTGAATCCGTTCTTTCCTATCATCCCTTTGCCGATATGCTCGTGCCTGTCGACTTTAGATCCCAGCCCCTTTTTCGAATCGTTCACATGGAACGCTACAAGCCGATCAAATCCAATTACATCGTCGAATTCTTTCATCACTTTTTCGTAACCGTCATCAGTGCTTATATCGTAACCTGCGGCAAAGATATGGCATGTATCGATGCAAACAGCCATCCGCTTCGGTTCCGCTACACCATCGATAATCTTTCTTAGTTGTTCGAATCGATATCCAAGCGAAGAACCTTGCCCGGCTGTTGTTTCAAGAACACTCAGCACTTTGAATTTCTTGCTCTGCTCGTGCGCCCTATCGAGAGATTCAATTATTAATTTGATTCCATCGTCTTCCCCTGCACCCATATGTGCGCCGGGATGAAAATTCAAGTACTTTATCCCCAGTGCTTCACATCGTTTAAGTTCATCCAAAAATGCTTCGCGCGATTTTTTTAATATTTCAGGATTTGCCGCACACAAGTTAATAAGATAAGAATCGTGCGCAACCACATGCTTAATATTTGACTTCGATGAAACTGTTTTGTAGTTTTCGATATCTTCTTCGGTGAGCGGCTTTGCAGCCCATTGATTACTGCTTTTTGTAAACACCTGAAGCGTGCGGCAACCGATACTCTCTGCCAATTCGAATGCTTTGTAAATTCCGCCTGCAATCGATTCGTGCGCGCCGATGAGGAGATCGTCATTCTGAATTTTTGATTTTGTCATTGGTTAATTGTCATTTGTTGTTTGATGTTGGTATAGCTAATTGATATTACGCATGTTTAAATTATGAATAAGCTTGCTTTCTATAAAAATAGGTTTTCTCGATACTTTTTCTGACCATCGTCAGAAAAAACTCGAAAACCAGCCGAGTTTAGGTGGTTCTCGAGTTAACAAGCTTATTCGAGTGTAACGAGAGAACCTTGTTAGTCAATCTTTGTCTCAAGATAACATTATTGGGATTTTTGATAGCCTTTTTATTATGTTTGTGTAACATCAATAATTAATAGAGACTTCTGAAAAATTCACTTGGAGTCACCCTGAACTAGTTTCAGGGTCTAAAATTGGATGGATTCCGATCCCGGCTTTAGAGCGGGACGGAATGACTCTGATATTTTTTCAATATTTCAGATGTTTCTAATATTATAAACTTTAGAATTAAGTGCAACAATGAAAATATTAGAAAAACTATTCAGAAAAAAGAAGAAAAATGTAGTCGGTTTAATGTCCGGAACATCTGCCGACGGCATAGATGCCGCGCTTGTTGAGATTAGCGGATCGGGAGAAAATTCTCACCTCCGCTTAATTAAGTTCATAACCGTGCCTTATCCTAAAGGATACAAGGAAGTTTTATTGAAAAACTCCGATGAGCGCACCGCAAAGTTAGATGAGATCGCAAGGTTAGATATGCTGATAGCCGAGTTCTTTGCAGATGCGGTAAAAATATTATCCCGTAAAGCGGCAATTCCGATGAATAAAATTGATCTCATCGGCTCGCACGGACAGACCATTCATCATCTTCCAAATCCCATACATTTATTTGGTAAAAAAATTCGCTCGACAATGCAAATCGGAAACTCCTCTGCCATTGCCAAGCTTACAGGTATTGTAACAGTTGGCGATTTTAGGATGGGTGATGTTGCCGTTGGCGGTACGGGTGCGCCGCTCGTTCCTTATTTTGATTTCATTATGTTTAGATCGAAAAAAATTAGCCGCGCATTATTGAATATCGGCGGCATTGCAAATATAACTATTCTTCCAAAAAATTGTACAATCAATCAGGTTACAGCTTTCGATACAGGTCCGGGGAATATGATTGTGGATGGATTGATGCAGAAACTCTACAACAAACCTTTTGATAAAAACGGAAAAATTGCATCTTCGGGGAAATTAATCCCCCTCCTCCTTCAACAATTGATGACTCATCCGTATCTTTGGATGCTGCCGCCAAAATCGACGGGGCGAGAGTTGTTCGGCATAAATCTTATTGATGCGATTTTAAATAAACACAAGTCAGCGCCGAAACAAGACATTATTGCAACCGTTACCGAGTTCACCGCGCTGAGTATTTATTTAAATTATTTAAAGTTCGTTCAGCCAAAAACTAAGATTGATGAATCACTTGTGAGCGGCGGCGGTGTTCATAATAAATATATGATGGATGCACTCAAACGGTATTTCGGAAAAATTAAGATCGGGACAGTAGAAAATATTATTCCGTCCGACGCTAAAGAAGCGGTATGTTTTGCTATGCTGGCGAACGAGTTGATTGCAGGAAACCCGACGAACATGCCATCTGTAACGGGCGCAAAGAAGAGAACACTGTTAGGGACAATTGCATTACCGTAAATATTTTCGCGCTTTCTGGGAGGGAGTTCTCCCGAAGGTTCCAAAGGAATGCCTTCGGCAGATCACTTCGTGACTACTCCCGACCTAACTCAGACATCAATTGGTCGGGAGCGCCCCCCGTAGGCGGGCAGGCAGCTCCACTCCCAGCACAGATTTTGTTTCACCGGTGTCACGGTCCAAACCGTGACACCAGATAGCAACAACATGCATGTTTGCGTCACGGAGTGGTCCGTGACGTCCATGGTAGCTCTATTTTTACTTGACCAACAACAATTCGACCCTCTCCCCGCAAACGATAGCCGACAACCCCTCTCCCGATCCCTCGACCTCGTTAAGCAGATTTACGGGAGAGGGGTTACGGGCCCGCCCGAACGCCTCAGGCGGGCGGGGGTGAGGGCTTTTACTGCGCTTGACTAATTGCAGATTAATTTCTACATTCAAAAACAGATTTTGGATGATGATGCAGTGATAACTCACAAATGATGAATTGATTTATTACGAAGAATGAGAATGTGAGTTAGTGTGAAATGTTTTCCAATTAAAGACGAATATAAAATCGCAGATAGTAAATAATAATTCTGTAAGCTGATAATAATTTAAAAAGTAATACCACAATATAGCGGCATTATAGACAGGCAATTTGCATACAAACAAATGAAGATTTAATTTATGGGACAAGAAGGCAATAACTTTGTCGGGGTCAAACTCGGCCACCATACCCATTCTGATAATACTCGGTTTGAATTCGGCAGCGGTTATCTCTACGATAAGCATTATGTATGCTATAATGTAACTCTCGAACGGCCAGAGAGAGGGACGAAAAGGGTGCGAATATTCTGCCCTGTATGTGAGCAAGATCTCAAGATCAAGATACGCAGCATACATACATCTAAAACATGGAATGCATATCTTCGCGGTATAGGTGTTTTTTTTGTATTCTTAACCATTTTAACCATATCTTTGTCTTCGACAATTTGGTTCTCAAAATTGATCATTGGTGGTATTGTGTCTTTACTTTTTTTATTCTATGATGCTTCTGATCCAGTTATAATGAAAGATTCATATTTCAATTTTTGGCGACATAAGATCCTCGATGTAGATCGATCTTCTATTACTTTAGAGAATGATGATGATTCCTCATTTAATATTTATTATGCAATATTAGCTGCAGCCATCCCAATCATTATTTTTATTGCTATTTACTTTTACTCCAATTACATAGATTCTGACAATCCTAAATCTAAGAATCCAGTAATGAATACTTCAACACCCAATAATATGTCGAGTAAAATACAACCATATTCAAATTATCAAAAATCAAATATTTCAAGGATGAGAGCACTCTATCCCTGTAAATATAAGATTGGAAAGCTTGATGAACGATTTGATATTAATAAAAATAGGTTGATCAAAATTATAAATCAAGCCTCAAAATTGTGGGAGGAGGTAGTCGGGCTAAGATTATTTGTTTACGATTCATCTGCAATTTTTAAGATTAACCTAATCTTTGATGAACGGCAAGAACGATTATTGAATGAAAAACGAATAAGATCAAAAATAATTAAAAACGGGAAATCGTTCGATGAATTAAGAACTATCTATGATTTAGCAATTGCATCAAAAGAACAATTAGATATGGATTATGAATCTAAACAATTTGTTCTGAATAAGAAGCTATCAGGACATAATGCTAAGGTAAAATATTGGAACAATCAAGGAGGAGCACCCAAAACAGAATATGATTTTCTACAAAAAGATCTTGCAGATATCGATAAAACATCTAAAGAGCTAAACGATATCAAAGAAGAAATCAACTTAAAAATTGAAATAATTAATAATGTAGCGAACAATTTAAATGAATTAAGTAATCAATATAATTTGGATGTTAAAAATTATAATGGTCAATTCATTACTGTTCGTGAATTTGAAAAAGGTATTTATGATGGACATAATATCAATATATATGAATTTGAGAATGAAAAAGATTTATTAATCACCTTAGTCCATGAACTTGGCCATGCTCTTGGACTTAACCACGTTATGAACCCAAATGCTATTATGTATTCTAAACTTGAAAAACAGAATATTCGAAATATTCAACTCACAGCCGACGATTCAATCATGGTATGTTCTAAACTGGGAAATGCAGAATCATTTTAACTTAAATATGAACTACTTAGTAATCGTATAGATGCTCGTAATATTTCGCATACAATGTAACTTGAAGATACCAAACAGAAGCGAAACTTGATGAAACAAATTTTAATTTCTACATTCAACAACAGATTTTGGATGATAATGCAATTAAATTATAAATTTTATATCTTTAATGAATGAAGAAAATACAAATACTATGGCGCGCGATGTAATAGGTTCTGATCAAACCGTTGATGGCTTGAGTGAGAAACAAAACGCCGCTGAAGTCAAGGATGGTACCAATCAGACTACTCTTGAAAACTCATCAACTTTTTGGCAGAAAATCAAAAAATTAAACTTTGTTTGGCCTAATATCATCAATTCTGTGATTGCATTGGGTACTATTTTTTTAGCCTGTGCCGCCTTTAAGCAATTGGTAATCTACGAACATGCCACCCACATTGAGAACACTTCATATCTCGTATTGGGTGACATCAAACCATTACAGGTTACATCCGATGGGAAAGTTCAGGTAGAATGGTTCACACGGAACATAGGTAAGACACCTGCCTACAAAGTTCGACAGATGACAAGGTTTAATCTCGGAGAGTTTACAGATGGAGAAGTCATAGCATTTCGCGCCCCAGCAAGTGATAGTGGGTTTGTTATTTCTCCGGGCAGTGAATATCAGAAATTTTCCAAATCTGATCCGCTCAGTCCTGAAGAAATGCTAAGAATCGGTCTTGGTCATTTGTATGTTCTCATTATAGTTGAATACGAAGATGTATTTCACCGCCTTCGATGGACTCGTGGCTACATTCATTACGTTCCAAGGGACTCCACATTTTACTTCATGAGAAAATATAATGACACAGATAGGTACGATAAGTGAAGTGCAATCTTAACGAAATTGAAAAGAGTAGACATACCCGGATATCAAACAATTATAAAGATGAATGATAGTTAGTAAATTATTCATTGAGTCTTCATATTTATATTGTTAATGAATTTATATTTTCGGATTAGGTAATGCGGTTGCTCATAAAAAATTGGTTTATAAGAGTTCGCAACCGACATTGCATTTTTACTAAGCACGTTAGGCGACATTGTCATTAGGAATACACAACATGAACATGATTGAGTTGATCGGTCTTATCCAGGCCGTTGTGCTTTTCGTAACAGCTATTATTATCGCGTGGTACACCTATGAGACACAAAAGATTCGGAAGGAGACTTCTAAACAGAACACCCTGTTATCGGAACAACTTCTGATCATGCAACGCTCTCATGAGCACGCTTTAACTAAGGAGCAATTTGAGTCACAGAGAGAAAAGAGTTTCATCCAGCCGCTTTTCAGATTTGAAGGTGGACAACACTCCACACAATCTGCCAAACTGCGATTCATCAACAAGGGTGGGCCAGCCAAGAAGCTAAAGGTTATTCCAATTGACAACTTCATCGTCTCCATTCGACCAGCTACCATCATTGGGACAGATGAGAAGGGTGAGATTGAGCTTTCTGCAAGCGATCTCAGAACACAAGACCGATTCAACTTTGAAATTGAGTATCAAGACAAACTCGACAAAATCTACAAGAAAAAATTCTATTTTCAACATCAAACAGGGCATATGCACGAAGACGACAATGGCGCCTAACACGCCACTCAACGTTCCCTCAGTTAATAAAGATTCTAGTTGGCCGCTCAATAGTTTTTGCTACAGCTTAACGTTCCACAGCAATTCGCTTACGTCTGACTGCGCAAGACAACCTAATTAACTGTGTCTCCCTAAAAATCCCTCGTAAATAGAAAATACAAAAACACTCCGCCAATAATTATCTGCACCCATCTGTAAGTTGGGAAATGTTTTCGCTTGAGGTAAGTCCCGGCAATGCAAGCGATTTTAATAAAACGATGATACTATATCGGTAATCAAGAAACCTTGTATAAACTTATTCGTAATGAGTCCACATACGTATAACTTTTACGATATGTTCATTTTCTATAACTTGATAAACGAGGCGATGCTTGATATTAAAACGGCGGGAGTATGCTCCTGTTAAATCTCCAACAAGTTTTTCATAAGGCGGTTGAATCTGATAGGGGTTATTTTCAAGGACTTTTAGCAACTCTATTTCACCAAGAAAGCTCCAGCGAGCATTTTTCCACAGGTGTTTTAAGTCCACGAATGATCGACTCGCGCATCTCGGGAATGGATAGAAGATATAAAGTCTCCTGTATAGACATCCAATCGTCCATCGATATTAAAACCCCTGCATTTTTTTTACCAACAATTTGGATTGGCTCATGGGATTTTTCGGATTCGAGGATATGTATGATGAATATCATTTGGATAATTCATTTATTTTTGTATACTACAACATCATTTCAACTACCGTCCTTAATATTTCACTTTGTTTAATC
>PNNN01000015.1 GCA_013824245.1 Chlorobiaceae bacterium
AACTTTATCTTTAATTTTTCAGATGTCTCTATTAAGGTAGTTCATCGTCGAGCCAAATACGGGGTTCGATAAAATGTTGTTCCGGTTCCTCATCGAATCCGGTATGAATCTCAGATTCAACAACTCGGGATTGAAACTTAATTTCATCAGGAGAAAATCCGAATAGATCAGATTCGGAAAATATTTTTTGAAAATCTTCTTCCTTAAAAAGTAATTCGAATCTTTTTGAAAACTCGTTCAATCTTTTCAAGTAATAATCAACATCCTCATCGGGTGAATTTGCATCCCACTCGTCAATTAACCTGAATTTCTCAATTTCTTTTTTTGTCTCTTCTACCCCGGCAACATAGTATGAAATTACATCTCCACTTTTCCAATTGAAGCCGGAAGAAAGTGCAACCTCGTATCCAGTTGCCCGGTTTCTTTTCCCCGATTTTATGAGATTATTATATTCGTCAACAGTTTCGCGCAATATTTCTGTTTTTACAAGTAATCGGATCGGTATTTTATGGTTCAAGATGCGATTTTTAAATTCACAATAAATCGTGTGGAGTTTGCGGATATCATTTTGCAATATTGCCTCAACAGATTGCCTGATGAAATGTCTGCCTAATGGTTCAATATTCCGCGAAGTGAGTGCTGATCCTTTTAATATTATCTTGCCATCGTACGAGATCAATGCGTAATTACGTTTTTTATAACAGAAGATTCGCTTAAATCGATTTTCAATATTTATGCAAATCTCACATCCCAATTCTTTGGAAAGCTCATCGACATATAATCTTTCTTCCTCTAAACTCTGAACAGATTGGGGTGGGACAATATATGCTTTCTCAGAATCAATCATCAAAGGAATTCCTCCCCGTTTCTTTAAAATGCCGATAAAATTTTGGATAAACCCGATGCTTTTGTTCGTTGTAAAATCGTGCGCCGTAAAATCGTTGAATAAAGCCCGTGGATTACCGGTGTATTCATAAAAAGTATTAATCAATGAAGAAATTAGAGAATGATAATCATCGTTATATTTTGAATTATCATCTTCCACATCCTTCTTTATTTTTAAAAGGGTTTTCAATAGATTTTGAAATACATCTAAATTATCATATTTGAGTTTCAGATTATCATTCAGCATGAGATTGGGATAGATCGACTCTATATCCAAACAAATAACAGGTTCAAATATTCCTTGATAAAATATTTCTTCATAATTCTTGACTAACGTGCTGCCGGATGATCCCTTTGGGACAGAATGTTTTTGTCGGATATATTCTCTTAAAAAGATCGATTCGATCTTTGTCGATATATTTGTTCTTGCCACAGTGTCATAATTAAAAGGAACAACTTGTGTTAAGAAAAATACTTTTGGCGAAAGCAGGGTAGATATCTTCTCGACCTCTTCAATATTGTTTTTACAATTATTGATTACTATATCGGGATCGTTTTCCCATACGATACCTATCTGTTTTGGGTTGATATAAGTTCTGCCTTCAGACGGCAAATCGAGATGAGATGAAATTGATCTTAAGGAATAATCGGAGATAGATTTTCGCCAATCTGCATGATACTGAACCAGATGCAGAATATCTATAACATGTCGCCCATGGATTTCAACCGTAAAGTATTCTGCAAACCGTTCGTGGGATGAAAATCGGTTCTCGAGAAATCGAGGTTTAGAACCGTCTCTCCCAACAGCAAATTCAATATTATGCAATTCACACCGCGCAGAAATATATGGCAGTATATAATTAAATATATCGTATCCTTCTATAGCATCGGGATCAAGTTGGTTTATAATATTAGTAAATTCGATCAGTATATCTTTTTCAGATTTGCGGCGGCATGTTAAAAATTTTTCAAAACCGCGATTGTCTTTAAGCGCGATGACAAGAATCCGATCTTCGAGGCGCATTGGGTTGCCGGTTTTATTACCATGCTTAATATTGGTCTGAATATCAAGTTGAAGTCGATGCAAATCTGAAAATCGCATCCCTTTAAAAAGTGTTCTGCCAGTTTGTTTTAAAAATTGAGCAACAGGATCGGTACGGACATGTATTACCGGAAGTTCAAAATAATTACTTATCTTCGATGGAGCATTTTCGTTGTATCTATTTAGAACGAAGTGTATTCCATTCCACATTTCGGACCAGTTTGAAAAAGCCGCGATGTAACGGAAATAATTTTCTCCTTCCAACTCCTTTATCCAATGCTTATGGGGAAAGTTTTTTAAATAGACAGAATTTGAAATAAAAAAGAAAGGATAGAAATTCACATCCTCCGAAACAATTCTATCACCAATGCGTTTATAAATTCGCATTGAACGATCGCTCGAAGGATGGACTGCAACTATGTTTTCTTCAGGGTTAGAACCGTAAAGAAGATGGTTCATCGCATTGTAATATCACTTTTTTCTGGCACGCTCGAGGAACGGCTCAATGATATCCATTGGTAACGGGAATATAATCGTAGAATTCTTATCGGCACCGATCTCTGTGAGAGTCTGTAAATATCTTAACTGTAATGCGATCGGGGTTTCACTGATGATCCTTGCCGCGTCTGAAAGTTTCTGACTTGCTTGAAATTCCCCTTCAGCATGAACAACTTTTGCCCTGCGTTCGCGCTCGGCTTCTGCCTGCTTCGCCATTGCACGCTGCATTTCGATAGGAAGATCGATTTGTTTCACTTCAACGTTGGATACTTTGATACCCCACGGTTCAGTGTGCTCATCTATAATTTGTTGAAGCATACGATTGATTTTGTCGCGCTGTGCAAGAAGTTCATCAAGCTCTGATTGTCCTAAAATGCTCCTGAGAGTCGTTTGTGAAAGTTGCGAGGTGGCAAACAGAAAATTTTCCACTTCCACTATTGCTTTTTCCGGTTGCACAACACGGAAATACAAAACAGCATTGACCTTTATCGATACGTTATCTTTAGTGATAATGTCTTGTGGGGGGACATCTAAAACAACAGTTCGCAAACTTACCTTCACCATCCGATCGACAAGCGGTATTAAAAAAATTATGCCGGGACCTTTTGCGGCAATCAATCTGCCTAATCTGAATATTACGCCGCGTTCATATTCCCGTAATACGCGAATGGCATTTGATAAGATGATAATGCCGAATAAAACAACTACAACAAAAAATACTGAAACAGTTTCCATGGTATACTCCGTTAAAATGTTCTAATCGATTCTTCTTACTCTAAGTTTTAAATTTTCAGTTTCTTCAACTTTGACTTTTGTGCCTTGATCTATGAATCCCTCGATACTGGTTGCTTTCCAGATTTCGCCATGAACTTTCACCAATCCATCGGGACGTAAATCATTGAACACTTCACCAACCTCACCGATTATTCCTTCGATGCCGGTAGTGGTTTTTCGTTTTTGTGCCTTGATGCCCATTCCGATTGCAAATAGAAAGAATGCAACTGTGAGCAGAATTGTTATAAAAATTACTTCCCAAGATACAAATATAACTTCTATAAACGAACTTGTTTGATACAACATGATCGATCCTAACGATAAAGATACAACTCCACCGATGGTCAATAATCCATGGCTTATGATTTTAATCTCTAAAAGAAAGAGAACAATTGCAAATATGATTAATGCCAATCCGGCGTAGTTGATCGGAAGAGTGTGCATTGAGTAAAAAGCTAATACAATGCAAATAAAACCGACAATACCGGGGAGGATCGATCCTGGGTTATAAAGTTCGAATAACAATCCGTAAAAACCAAGCATCATCAGGAGGTATGCGATATTCGGATCTGAAAGTATATCCAATATATTTTGTTGAAATGATTTATCGAAGTTTTTTATGATCGCATCTTTTGTGGATAATATTTTTACGCCGCTACTCGTTTCAATAGACTTATGATCGATGATTTTAAGTAATTCAGAAATGCTTGTTGCGATGGTATCGATCACTCCTAAATTTATAGCTTCTTTCTCAGTGATAGAAATACTTTTCCGAACCGCATCTTCAGCCCATTTAATATTCCGGTGACGCTTTTCACTTATAGTTCGAATGAAAGCTGCAGCATCGTTTGTTGCTTTTTCAATCATCACCGAATCTTTTTGTTCACCGATAGTTACCGGATGTGCCGCACCAATATTTGTTCCCGGTGACATAATCGCGATATGAGCCGCGAGGGTTACAAAAACACCGGCAGAAGCGGCTTGTGAACCAGCAGGTGATACATAAACGATAATCGGGATGGGTGAAGTCAAGAAATCAGAAACTATGATTCGAGTAGATTTTAGTAATCCTCCGGGTGTGTTCAAATTGATTATTAAACACTCGGCATCTTCTTCGTTTGCATTCTTAATTGCATTGCGAATATAATCGGCTGAAGCGGGATTTATTGCTCCATCTATCGTGATGGTATGCACTATGGTTTGCTGGGAGAAAGAGAATGTGAAGAGGAAGGATTGTAAAATAAAAACGAATCGTAATTTCATCATAAAGATCGAAAAATTATCTGTAATAATGATTCTTTAGTATTTCGTTATATTCTTTCCGTTAAAACTTCGTTCTGTTCATTGCATGTAAAACGAATTTCTACTTCCGTGGAACGTAGTTTTGCGGAAAGGGTGGGATTCGAACCCACGGACCGCTTTTGACGGTCACACACTTTCCAGGCGTGCCAATTCAACCGCTCTTGCACCTTTCCGTTATGCGATTAATATAAGTGAAATTCATGTAAAAGCCAAAATATTCTTTCATGCCATTTGATGATTGCTATTTTTAAAAATCATATTTTGAGTTTTTGTGAAAAATATTATATATTAAGCATCATTAAACGACCATCTATTAAAGCGATCACTCAAATAATGAGAATACTCACATTTTACCGCAATAGTTTTATTCCTATCCTCCTGTTAATTTCTTTTATTTCCGTTTACTCTCAGGAGGAAACAGTCCTAAGAAAACCAACCGTTGACATTGAAAAAAAATTCACAAGCGTTGGTAATATAGGATTAACGATCACGAATTTCGGGACGTTAGGAACCCGAAATAATTTCTGGCCCACACAACCTTCTTGCGAATATCCCCGTGGCTCACGGATAGAACATATCTATCAAGCCGGTATTTGGATCGGCGCTCAGATGAAAACATTCGATCCATACGATCCAAAAAATGGACAAATTCTCGTATCTACCGCTGCCAGCGATCGCACCACGCGTTCTTCGCTTCAGCACTTGATTGACGGATATGAATTTAATTCCGCCATCACCGATTCGATAACAGAGCTTTCTACTATGACGGATGATCGTCCGATTTCTTCCCAATTTTCCGCAGGTGCGGTGAGCCATCAAGATTTTGTTTCGGATTATACCGATATGTTTACACGTGTTCCGGCAACCGGAGATACAATCACTAACCATATTCCATTGGGTATCAAGGTACATCACGAAAGTTATTCATGGAATTTTCCATTCGCCGATTTCTTTGTGATTCTTCGGTATGTTATTTCAAATGCAAGCATAGCAGATACTTTAGATTCGGTCTATGTTGGAATGTGGACAAATGCCCCGGTACGAAATACTAATTTAGTCAGACCCGGAACTCCGGGATATTTTCTTTATACTGCTCACGGATTTGATCCCGCCAATCGAATGGCTTATTCATTCGATTTCAGCGGGACTCCCGGAGGTCCGCCGGCTGATAGTTATTTAGGAATAAAACTTCTTGGCACAACTCCATTTCCATTTGGAATCGATTCATTGGGACAGTTGCAGAATCAAACCTTTTACAATGCATGGGAGTATCGTTTAGAAAGTACCGATCCAACCTATAACTCACCTCAGTACGATTATTCCGATGTTCCTTCGCTAAGCAGATACACACGCTTAAAAACAATGATGGATACTTCTGCAATAAGCGCATTGAAAACACGTATTCCGGCAAAGTATGGATATAATTATCTTATCTCTGCCGGACCTTTCAACCGTCTTAATCCTGGCGATTCTGTTGAAGTGGTGTTCGCTGTTGTGTGCGCGAAAAAATTCGGGACATTGGCGGCAAGTAACGATCTGCTAATTCAAAGAAAAAATTTGTACACGAATGCCAATTGGGCACAAAAAGCATATAATGGTGAAGATGTAAATGGCACAGATAGCCTTGAAGCAGATGAGGACATTGCAACCCGCGATTCTCTCGGTCTTCGATATGAACCGGATAATAAAATCACTCGATATTTACTCCCGGCACCCCCGCGACGGCCTAGGGTACATGCGGAAGTTGACGATCAGAACGTAGTTTTATACTGGGATAAATCTTCAGAAACTTCGATAGATCCCGTTACCGGTGAAAAAGATTTTGAAGGTTATAGAATATACCGATCGAACACTGGATCCGATTTTCTAAATCATGAAAATTTCATTTTAAATTTATCGACTGTCGGTGAATTCGATATAAAAGATAGTATCGGTTACGATACCGGATTGAATCGGATCGCTCTTGAAACTCCTGTTACATTCCCCGGTGATTCGGTAAAATATTATTACCGCTTTCCACCTCTCGGGGCAGAGGTAAAACATTTAAACGGGTGGCAGTATCTTTATGGAATTTCAGCATTCGATCGCGGCGATACAGTTAACAATGTCCCAAGTTTAGAAAGCGCGAAATCGTGGAACAGGGTCATTCCGGGAACAAAACCGACTTCAGATAAATCTGTAAACATAGGTGTCTATCCAAATCCATATTACGTTAATGCGTATTGGGATGGTAGTCGTGAACGATTACGCAAAATTTATTTCTTCAATCTTCCCGCCCGATGTGAAATTCGTATTTATACTCTCGCTGGAGATGTTGTTACAATTCTTGATCACGACGCAAACACTTATCAAGGCGACGGAATAGAATGGTTCAACCAATTCGGCGACCCAAATAACAAAGCGAACTTTGCGGGTGGCGAACACGCATGGGACTTAATTACTCGCTACGATCAAGCGGTAGCAACCGGTCTTTATCTTTTTACAGTGGAAGATAAGGAAACGGGCGATGTCAAACGCGGCAAATTTATGATTATTAAATAAATATGTATATGAAATCATTTCTATTTACAATTCCGTTAATGGTACTGCTCTTAACCGGGTGTCCTAAAAATATCCCGGATAATCCGTTGGCAAATAAATCACCTAATACATTTCTGTGGCTTTTCCCGGATTCTACTCTTGCCGATGGTACAAGTAAACAACATATAAAATGGTGGGCAGAGGACCCTGACGGAGTGATAAAAGGGTATTTATTCTCTTTTGATACAGTCAGTTATTACGATTCCACCGGTCTTGTAGATTCGCTTCATCAGATAGGTTGGAGATGGAGAAGCGGGCAAGATACAATAATTGCATTCCCGTTGGAACGCAAGCGGCAAACTTTTTATGTAGCGGTAAAAGCGGTTGATAACAGCCTGACCACCTCCATTAACGATCATGCGCTGATAAGATTTGTAAGCGGGGAAGCTTATTGGGACAAGGATGAAAACGGCTCGTTCGACGGAAATGATATTAAAATAACATTTCCGGCCAATTCGATTGATCCGACTGCCGCGACACTCGATATGCCTACTTTAAATCAGCCACCGACTGTAGTTTTTTCTCCCAGCCCTGCAAATCAAGCGGTCGCGATGACACAGCCCGAAACAACCTATACAGCCGTTACGTTTGGATGGGTTGGCACTGACCCTGACGGTGATAAAACGATAGTTGAATATCAAATAGCTCTAAATGATTTGAGCGACACAACCAGATGGGTAACTTTAACTGCAAACAGCGTCAGAGTCCCCGGCAGTGATTTTAGATTGTCGGATGATTTCATTTCGCTCATTACTCTTTATGTTCCGCGCAGCAGAAGCGATGCGGCAAACGGCGAAGTTGATGCCGATATTTACAGCGGATCTTTTTTAAAGAGACAAAAAATAGGTACAATTCGCGGATTGAAACTTGATAGTTTAAATACTTTTTATTTGAGAGGAAAAGATATCGCAGGCGATTACAGTCCGTTTATACGAACTCCCGACGCAACAAAGAGGTGGTTCGTCCGAAAACCACAAAGCAGATTATTGGGTGTTATCGATTATAACAACAGCGACAGTACAGCCGCGAGAAATACTTATCGGAAAGCTTTTTCAAACATAATTCTTCCTTCAGGAATGGTTAGCAATTATGATGAACTAAACATTGGCAGGGGAGTTACGCTTCAACAGAAGAAGGATGCGTCTGACGGCAGAGCAAATCCACAATACGGTGTTCTAGTGCCGCCGTTTATCGATCCGGCTTTTACATATACGATGTTTCTTTTTGATTATGTTTTCTGGTACACAGATGTGTATCCAAGTTTGCCGGTTGCCCAATTTTCATTATTCCATTATTATAACACTTTGTTCGATGGTCATAAAGGAAGAGTGATATTCTCAACGTCATTCGAATACAGACCCGATCCATTGGATGTAATAAACGATTTTGCTCCTATAGACAGCATAAGCGCGGTTAATCTCGCAAGCTTTCCGCTGCAATTTCCGCGATATGGAGATTCCCGTGTTCTCGGAGGATCTATGTTGATCCCGGATTCATCGGAGAGTAACAATATTTATCCATCATTAAAATTTAATCCGGATAAGTACAGTCATTTAGTTTACATTAGACCTATTTACCGCAGAGCAGACGCGCGATATATTTATCATTTACAAAACGATACGCAAATTCCACTGCGTTATGCTTACACTAAAACGCTGAATGAATTAAAATCTGCTGCGATCACAAGTGGCGCAATGACTGTCTGCGGAACATCAGGTCTGATTCTCAATTCAACTAACGGTGGTGACGCGTGGAGTTCACAGAGAAGCGGAACTCAATATACTTTGAACTCGATTCAACTCTTCGATAATTTGAATGGCACTATCGTTGGAGATTCAGGGACGATTCTTAGAACAAACAACGGTGGCATCAGTTGGGAAAGCCAATCTATTCTCACTTACGAAACTTTATCGGCTGTAGATTTTATTAATTCATCAATGGGATTAGTAGTTGGGACACATGGTCTTGTAATTCGGACTACCAATGGTGGTGTTAAGTGGGATTCGTATTCAAGCAGTACAAGAAAAACATTACGTGGTATTGACTTCTTCGATGCTTCAAATGCGATTGCCGTTGGTGACAGCGCCATAATAAAATCAACTGATGGCGGTCTTACATGGCGCGCAACCGGACCCGCTAACCGTACATTGTATGGTGTGCGATATGTAAACGCTTCAACAATTTTAGCGATAGGCGCTAACGGTACATTATTTCGTTCCACCGATGGCGGAGAACAATGGAATTCACAGGGCGGACTCACGGGTTCTTTACGTTCAATCTATTTCGTAGATCAAAATAACGGTTGGATATCAGGTAAGGATGGTATTTTATTTACCACATCCGATGGCGGACTAACATGGAGTTCACAATCTGGTCTCGGAATCGGACTCACACAACATCTCAACGCGCTTCAATTTCTATCACCGCAAACCGGTATTTGCGCCGGCTCGGGTGCCGTAATCATGCGAACTACAAACAGCGGTTTAAACTGGACCACACAACCTAGAGGCAATATTGATATCGCGGTAATAGATGGAACCAAAAATTTTGTCTTTGTGGCTCTTCCTTTGCACCTACTGAATGGAAATCCCACACCAAGCGAAGACGGCGGTTACTTAAAACCGTTCTTTGAACATATCCTCCTTAAGGAGTTTGCCCAATGATCCTTTTTAAAAATAGATACCGAATATTTTTCCTCATTATGATGTTCATATATTTTACGGCAATTTCATTTTCGCAAATGACCGGAAAAGGAACGATTAAGGGGACAATCAGCGATATAAAAGGTAAAGAAACATTACCGAGCGCTAACATTACAATCAAAGGAACTTATTACGGAACGGTAAGCAGTTTCGACGGTACATATACAATCACCAACATTAATCCCGGAACATACATTGTTGAAGTTTCTTTGCTCGGTTATAAAACTATGCAATTTACCGGTTACAAAGTTGTATCAGGCGAAACTACCACACTTGATGTGAAGTTAGAAGAAACTGTTTTAAGTTTGGGACAGGAAGTTGTTATCATCGGCGAGAAACCATTATTCAATATTGAAGAAACACAAAGCACAAGATCAATTTCAAGTGAAGATATAAAAGTTGCTGCTGTTCAAACCGTAAAAGATGTTGTCTCGATGCAAGCGGGCGTTGTTCAATCGGATAACGAGATTCATATTCGAGGTGGACGCACATACGAGAATTCATATTTGTTGGATGGAATTTCTGTTCAGGATGCTTTGGGCGGAACCGGATTCGGTTTGCAATTAAGTCCATCAGCAATTCAAGAAGTTGAAGTTATCACAGGCGGATATAACGCGGAATACGGGCAGGCAACCTCGGGCGTTGTGAATATTACAACCAAAGAGGGCTCAACAAAATATTCCGGATCGGCAGGACACAGAAGAGATAATCTCGGATTTAATAAGAACGATTTGTCAAATGCTAACACCAATATTTATGAGTTAAGCTTAAGCGGACCTGAGCCGATAACGTCGCAGATTTTACCGGCATTTGGATTAGATATCCCCGGGACAGTCAGTTTTTTTGGAACCTTTTACGCGAATTTCGCGGATGGTTATACGAGATGGGTAGAAAGAATTGAAAATGGCAAACCGGTTGGATACGAAAGCAAAGTACCAAATCAACTTTATACATCATTTTTCCCATGTGAAACATTTCTATCACCGCGGCGGAGTAATAATTGGTCGTGGCTTACGAAGCTTACATGGAAGCCGTCAGCGACACTGAAACTATCTTATGCGTATTCAAGTTCGATCGCAATCGACCAGAATTCGCAAACAGTTCAGGCAACATTAGAGCGTGTTGAGCCAAATCCCGGATATCAGTTTGATTTCCAAAATATTCCGGATAGCTCAAATACATTCGCTCAGCGAAACATCCAACATTCTCTTTCATTCACCCATACGCTTAGTTCAAAAACATTTTACGAATTGAAGTTCAGCCGTTATACCGCTCATGTTCGCGGAGATGCAAACGGCAAATCGTATCAGTATTACACTGAACCGAAAGATATCATCACACTGCCTATTGAATACTATAATTTAGATCGAGATACAATAGGGGTTATTCCGGGCGATGGTTTTTACGATCTTGGAAATCCAACACGCTGGCGTGATCATTATTTGAGTGAATACACGTTCAAAGGAGATTTGACGAATCATTTCACGGAAAAGCATAAATTTAAAACAGGCGTTGAGATGAGATTTCAGGATATGCAGATGATCGATCTCGTTGCGCCTTGGTACAAACCGCTCGGTTTAAATTACGACATCTACCAAGTCAACCCTGCTCAAGGGGCAGTATACGCACAGGACAATATCGTTTTAAAAGGAATGATACTTAATTTCGGTTTGCGGTTTGATTATTGGTTCCCCGGTAAACTTGTTGATTCAACATTGTCTCTTCCGTCTGATTCAATAAACGTGTCACCGCTAATTCAAAAAGCATATTTTGATGAAACTTATAACTTATTCGGCAGGAGATGGAAAGCAAGAATAAGTCCGCGCGTAGGAATATCGCATCCTGTTTCCGATAATCAAACATTGTTCTTTTCTTACGGTCATTTTTCCAAGTTACCAAGGCCTCAGTTTGTTTATTCTAAGTTAGCTCGAACAAGCGCTAAGTCAACATTCCAAACAATCGGAAATCCGAACTTGAATCCGGAAACAACAGTTTCGTATGAACTTGGTTTGCGCAATCAATTAAGCGATAAGTATGTACTTACCGTTACCGCTTATTATAAAGATATCTTTGATTACATCACCGCACGTTCTGTTCGCGTGCAAGCTTCAAGATTCTCCAGCGGTTCATACACAACTTACATCAATCAAGATTATAGCCGTGTGCGCGGTCTTGAAGTTGAATTCAAAGGCAGATATAGCGAATGGTTACGCGGAACTTTATCAGGTTCGTATTCTATCGCTACCGGAAAAAGCTCAGCCGCAGATGAAGCTGCCTACAATCTCCAATTAGGTCTTGAAGAAAATATAAAAGAAGTTCCGATGATTTTTGATAGACCTCTTCAACTAAGTTTAAATCTCAATATAAACTGCAAGAAGAATGCCCCGTTCTTCGGTTTCGGCAAAGGTATTCTCGACGATTACAATATGTTTATTCGTTTCTTCTATCAATCGGGAAAAAGATATACACCACAAATATTGGTAGGGTATGACAAGAACAATCTCTCGGCATACTTTGCAGATTCAATTGGAAGACCGCTGTATGTTCCTGATTATAAGCATCCATACTCTGAGACTTCGGAGGATTGGTTTTACATCGATATGAATTTTGAAAAATATATCGACTTGAGCATTGGTAAGTTATCTGTATCTATTGAAATACAAAATATACTGAATAGAAAGAATTCCCAGATTATTAATCCAATAACAGGAAAGGCGTATGAATATGGAGACCCGACTGTTCAATCGGCGAACGATCCTATTTATCCTGATCTGACTTATCCTGTTAGTCCTTATCCATATAATCCTGCGCGATATCTTACACCGCGTACCTATCGACTTGGTCTTGAGTTCCGGTTTTAATTTATGAAAAGAATAATGTTAAATCGATTACTTGTTATAACGTTTCTAATTGGATTTGCAATTCAATTTTCTCAGAGTCAGTTAATTCCCAATTTAGGCGGTCAACGTGCCGGCATCTCGGCATTTCAATTTTTAAAAATCGGAGTTGGCGCACGCGCGGTTGGGGTTGGAGAAAGCTTTATTGCGATGGCGAACGACGTTTCTGCACTTTATTGGAATCCGGCAGGGTTAACGCAATTCCCGGAAGATCAAATAACGTTTTCACATACGGAATATTTAGTGGATCTGAAACACGAATTCTTTGGCGGAGTTTATCATCTTACATCTTCAGATGCGATTGGTGTTTCGTTAACATCGCTTTATACCGATCCGATGGAAATTACAACAGAGACTTTACCTAAAGGAACCGGACGATATTTTAAGTTTGGCGATTTAGCAATCGGTTTGAGTTATGCAAGAAGAATGACAGATCAATTCAGCTTCGGAATTACAATCAAATATATTGAAGAAACACTCGATATACTGAAAATGCGCGGGACCATGGTTGACCTCGGCACTTATTATTGGACGGGCTTGGGTTCTTCCCGATTTGCAATAGTGATAATAAACTTTGGAGCAGATGTTACTCCATCCGGCACTGCGACAACATTCGACGGCGGAAAGGTGAGTTCATTTCAATCGTTCTCACCGCCAACGCAATTCAAAATTGGATTCGCTATGGAACCGTACGAAACAGAAACTCATAAAATTACAACCTCAATAGAATTGAATCATCCGAATGATAATGCAGAGAATGTTCATCTTGGCGCAGAATATAAATGGGAAGATTGGTTGTTTGTTCGCGCAGGTTTTAAAAGAACCATTGGTGAAACCTTGCTCGGCAGAGATAACGCCGCTTCAAACGATATAAGTTTTGGTGTCGGTGTTCTTGTTCCCGTTCTTACATCGAAGGTCGGATTCGATTATTCATTCTCAAATTACAATCTTCTTGGCACTGTTCATAGAATTTCAGTCAACCTGGCATATTAACATGACAAAGTATTTATTTCTCCTCGTACTTTCAATTACCATCTTGATGATTTGTCTGGGTGGTTGCGAACAAAAAATAATTTCACCAAAACCCCAATCCGATGGCATCAATCGGCTTGGAGATACGAGCTACGTTGAAATATCTCCGCCTTGGGGAGTTCCCGGAAGCCCAAGTGCGTTGCTCATCGGTAACGATCAGCTAATGTATGTCGCAGATTATGAGAATAATCAAGTCCACATGATGGATGCCGGCGGCACTATTTTGATGAGCCGGAATATTCTTCACCCGATGGCGCTTGCGCAAAATTCAAAACTCGATCTTTATGTTTGTGCCGAGGTTATAAACCCAAAGACGCTCGATACAATGGGAGCGATTTACAGAATAAATCTTGTTCGATGGGACACTGTTTACATCGCAGGCATTAAAATAGATACGCTCCTGCATGATACATCGTACGTCTATCGCGATACATCATATTTTTACAATCATAATATTGCGGATGCTCATATGCGGCTCATCTATTCAGAGCCAGCCAGACCGCAAAGACGTTTTACAGGAATTGGGATATTACCTAGGAATGGTTTCCTGGTTGCAAGAACCGGAACCGATAACTCCAGCTTTGTCGATCCCGACACTCGTGTACTACGTTTCAAATCAAATGAAGAATACGAGACACCGGTTGGAGACTTGGTAACGCGCGCAAGCGGTGGAACCGCTATAACAGATATCAGAGATCTAACGGGATTAATGATATTCCCTTCGAGCAATGATTTTATTTTAACACAAAACAGCAGTCAGGATGCATTTGGTGCAATCTGGATGGTATATTATGAAACAAACGATTTTATAGGTTGGAAACCCAAATACGATCCTTCGATATCATCTCAAAGCGGTACCGACATCGTAAGACCGAGACGTTTTCTTAATGCAACTGCGGCAGCTTACGATAAGCGAAGAAGAGAAATCTTTATCCTCGATTCCGGGCTTGACAGTGTTGTCAAATTTAGCATAACCGGACAGTTTAAGTCGGAATCTTTTGGTAAAGCAAATACCGCGAAGAATGGATTACCGGCACTAAGCCATCCATCAGGTATTGCATACTCGAATGATTGCACTCTCTATATCGCAGATACCGGCAATAAACTTATTCGTCGTTTCCGTCTCTCAACACAACTTCAATGTAATTGACGCCATGATAAAATTCTTTTTTCTTCTTCTCCTATTCACAGGGACGTTGAGCAGTTTAATAGCTCAACCTTCTAATGTTGTAGGCACTTATTCTATTGTTGGGTGGGATTCTGTCACAGGTGATTTAGGAATCGCGGTTCAATCGAAATTTCTCGCCGTTGGTGCTGTTGTTCCTTACGCAAAAGCCGGTGTTGGTGCAGTTGCAACTCAGGCATTTGCAAATACAACATTTGGTCCAAAAGGTTTATCGTTTTTAGAAACAGGATTGAGCGCGCAGGAAGTTATTTCACTTCTGTTAGCCGGCGATTCAGCGATATCGGAACGTCAAATCGGTATTGTTGATGCGCATGGTAATGCTTTTGCTCACACCGGATCAAAATGTATGAACTATGCAGGACAAATTACCGGGAAGGGATACACGGCGCAGGGGAATATTCTTGCCGGAAGAGAAGTTGTTGAAGGAATGGCGAGGGCATTTGAAAATACAAATGGAGATCTCGCTGAACGCCTGTTAAGCGCTCTCGAAGCAGGTGAACGTGCGGGCGGAGATAAACGCGGAAGACAATCGGCAGCATTATTAGTTGTGAGAGAAAAAGGCGGATACGCGGGAATGAACGATAGATTTATCGACATTCGTGTTGATGACGATTCTCTGCCATTAGTTCAATTACGCCGGCTGTATAATCTGTGGCAAGTTACATTTTTATTCGAAGCGAGATTCAGAACAATTGCCGAGTTTGAAAAACAAAAGAAATTTATTGCGGCAGATGTTGAGCGTAAAAGAGTAACAGAGCAGTTTAACGCTCAATTGCGCAGCAGACCCGACGATCCGCAATTGCTCAACCAGATAGCATGGTTTTTAGCAACTAATAATATCGATAAAGTTCAAGCTTTAGAAATTGCAAAGCGTGCCGCGCGACTTGCGCCAGCAGATCTCAACATTCTGGATACCTTAGCTGAATGTCATTACCAGCTTCAACATTATGATGAAGCGATTGCAATAGGTTCCGAGTTGGTGATGAAAGATGCGTCAAACGATACATACTGGAATCAATTGAAAAAATTCAGAGATGCAAAACAACAGAACGGAAATCCTCAGGGTTCAGGTAACCGTTAATCTTTTGCAACTCTACCGATAAATTAGTACATTTATACAATTAAATTTTCAAGTTACATCCACGGAGAGGTGGGTGAGTGGTCGGTTCAAATCAAAGATTTGAACAAGATCTCGTCCCGCAAAAAGCGGGACGGACTGAAACCAGCGGTTTGTTCGTCTCGTCCACATCTGTGGACGGACGGAATCTCGCTCCGCTCAGAAGCGGAACGGACTAAACCCTTCGGGGTTGTTTGCTTACATAAAAGATTCATACTGTTGTGGTAACACTGCGCATGTAGCGGGAAAATGATTTACTTTCCAAATCGAAAAATAAGTTATTAAATTGCCTTGAAATATTACGTTTATCTATTATTCTCAAAAGAGTTCAATCGAACTTATGTTGGACAAACCCAAAATTTGGAAAACCGTTTAGATTATCACAATAGTGGCAAAGTAAGATCAACAAAACATCATCGACCATGGATTATTTTATATGATGAAGAATTTAGAAGTCGTTCAGAAGCAATGAAACGGGAAAAATGGTTTAAAAGCTCTGTCGGAAGAAAATTTATCAGAGAACTACTTTCAAAATTAAGTGTAGAGAGTTTGCAGGATGACAATTAATAAATTTTGCAACTCTACCGATAAATTAGTACATTTATACAATTAAATTTTCAAGTTACATCCACGGAGAGGTGGGTGAGTGGCTGAAACCAGCGGTTTGCTAAACCGCCGTACGGGGTCAACCTGTACCGAGAGTTCAAATCTCTCCCTCTCCGCCAAACTGCGTTTCGCTTTGCTCAACTTCGTTTGGCAGGGTTAAAAAATGAAACTCCGATTTTCGATGAGATCGGAGTTTTCAATTTATATATGGTTAGTGGCTTAATCCTACCGTGTGCCATCGTTAAACCGCCGTACGGGGTCAACCTGTACCGAGAGTTCAAATCTCTCCCTCTCCGCACAACTGTGTCACAATAAATCGTGATTGCGTTTTTCGGGCAATAAGATAACATCCGACTTCTGATTTGTTTATAACCAGAAGAAGTCGGATGTTTTCATTTGATCGCAACGATATGGGAGGAGATTGACATTAATATCTCTATTAATTAACTTACCAATGATAAAACTGTCGTTTAGATAAATTGTTAATTTTTGAATCTTATACAATAAAAACGGAGTATTTATGAAACTCAAAATAGTTTTTACTTTGGCGGTAAGTTTATTTTTATGCCAAAATGCATTCACTCAAGTTCGCACGGAAGAAAAAAAGAAAACAGTTACAGAGCAAAAAGGCGATACAACAGTAACCAGTTCAGTCATAATCTCGGAAAGTGAAGATATCACTCCGCGTCATCATATGATTGTAATTAACCCGCTTAAGTTTCTACTCTTTTACAATATTTCTTATTATCAAATGGTATCCGAAAATATTGGCATAGGAGCAGGTGTACAAGCTCCTACCATTGGTGGAATAGATGGGATCGGATTTAATGCAGAAGTTCGTTTTCATCCCTCCGGCAAAACTCTTAGAGGATTTTATTTAGCGCCAAATATTTCATACAATCGGTTATCAGGAGAAAATAACGATAATGGCATTTCAATATTTTCTATCGGTGGGTTGCTTGGTTGGCAATGGTTCCCCGGTGATGATTTTGCCATAGGTCTAGGGATCGGGATTGACTATTACATGGCTTCAAACGATGAAGGTGATTTTGGAGATTACAATGGAAAAGCTCCAGCTCTTCGTTTCGATATTGGATATGCATGGTAACATTCATTGTTTTACGAAGATGGTTTTGATGAAATTAAAATAAAAATAAACCCCACTCGATAGATTGGGGATTTTTAGTGAGTTACAAAATTAGTTGCCACCATTTTAACCTCTTGATTTTCTTCAAATATAGTGCTATCTTCATTATCCAATTGTAGTACTTCAATATATTTACACTTCCCCCATGTTGGGGATAATTTTTATATCATGAATCATTTAAATCAAATACGCGTTAGGTTCGCTCCAAGTCCTACGGGCTATCTTCATGTCGGTGGGCTGCGTACAGCGCTTTATAACTATCTTTTTGCTCGAAAGAACAATGGTGTATTTGTTCTCCGCATAGAAGATACAGACCGCGCAAGGTACGTTGAAGGCGCTGTGGAAAATTTGATTGATACTCTTAATTGGTGCGGTCTTGAATATGATGAGGGACCGAATAAAGAAGGTGAGTATGGTCCGTACATCCAATCGGAACGGCTGAAAATATATCATGAACATACGGAGAGATTGATACAGACCGGTAATGCTTATAACTGTTTTTGTACAGCCGAGCGTATAGAAAAATTACGCGAAGAACAACAGAAGCGAAACGAACAAACAAAATATGATAAACATTGCCTGAAACTTTCGAAGGAAGAAATTCAATCGAAGTTGAATGAAGGAATTCCTCACGTAGTGCGCCTGAATGTAACCATCGACCAAAAAGTAATTGTTGATGATATCATACGCGGAAGAGTGGAGTTCGACAGCAATTTAATTGATGATCAGGTGTTGATTAAGAGTGATGGATTTCCAACTTATCATCTTGCGAATGTTGTAGACGATCATCTGATGAAGATCAGTCATGTAATCCGCGGCGAAGAATGGCTTCCATCCACACCAAAACATGTATTGCTTTACAAGGCATTTAGTTGGGACTTGCCTATATTTGCGCATCTGCCATTACTTTTTAATCCCGATAAATCTAAGCTTAGCAAAAGGCAGGGAGATGTTGCTGTTGAAGATTACAGAGCAAAAGGTTATTTAAAAGAATCACTCGTTAATTTTGTTGCATTGCTCGGATGGAACCCCGGAACAGAGCAAGAAATATTTTCACTCGAAGGTTTAGTAAATTCTTTTTCTTTGGAGTCTGTAAATAAATCGGGAGCGGTTTTCAATATCGAAAAATTGAACGCGTTCAACTTTGAACATCTGCGTTTAAAAAACGATAAGGATGTTCTTGCAATATTGAAAGAGCTCCTTGGGAAATCGAAATATGCTAATCATACCTGGAGCGATGAATCGTTATTGTTGATCATCGAAGCAATGCGACCGAGAATTTCATTTGTTAAAGAGATAATCGAAAACAGTCCATACTTCTTCGAAGCGCCATCAACATACGATGAAGAAGTTTTGAAAAAGCGATGGAAGGACGATTCATCTCAACAATTAGAAAAATTGATCGATGAGTTTTCTAAACTGACGAATCCTGTAAAAGAACAATACGAAGAAGCACTGCACAACGCTGCAAATGCGTTAGAGATTAGCAATGGAAAACTTATACACGGCGTTCGACTTGCGGTTTCGGGTGTTGGCGGCGGACCGGGTTTGTATGATATGCTCTTTATTTTAGGGAAAGATGAAACAATTAGAAGAATAAGAACTGCAATTGAAAGAATGAAATAATGATCGACAATGATCCAAAAGAGAAATCAGATTCTTCGTCGCCTAAGCCGACTAATTTCATTCGCGATATAATCGATGAAGATTTAAAGAAGAATAAATATGAGAGACGAGTTCAAACACGCTTCCCTCCAGAGCCGAACGGTTATCTTCACATCGGTCACGCGAAATCCATTTGTTTGAATTTCGGTATAGCGCGCGACTACAATGGCTTGTGTAATTTGCGCTTCGATGATACCAACCCATCGAAAGAAGAAGTTGAATATGTCGATTCAATCAAAGAAGATGTAAAATGGCTGGGATTCGATTGGGGTTATAGAGAATATTATGCTTCGGATTATTTTGATCAGTTGTACGAGTATGCGATTCAATTGATTAAAAAAGGTGTGGCGTATGTTTGCGATCTTACCGGCGATCAGATACGCGAGCATCGGGGAACTCTTACTGCACCGGGCAAAGAAAGCCCGTATCGCAACAGGAGCATTGAAGAAAATCTTGATTTATTTGAGCGGATGAAAAACGGAGAATTCCCTGACGGTTCTAAAACGCTTCGTGCTAAAATCGACATGTCATCGCCAAATATAAACATGCGCGATCCAATAATGTACCGCATTCTTCACGAAGCACATGATAGAACGGGGGATAAGTGGTGTATTTATCCCATGTACGATTGGGCGCACGGGCAATCCGATTCAATTGAAAAAATAACTCATTCAATCTGTACGCTTGAATTCGAAGATCACAGACCATTATATGATTGGTTCGTCGATCAGCTTGGCATATTTCATCCCCAACAAATTGAATTCGCGCGTTTGAATCTAAGTTATACCGTAATGAGCAAGCGGCGCTTGTTGCAATTAGTTGAAGAAGGAAATGTGAATGGTTGGGACGATCCTCGAATGCCGACAATCTGCGGATTAAGAAGGCGTGGTTATACCCCCGAATCGATTCGTTATTTTGCTGAACGCATTGGAGTTGCAAAAAGAGAAAACATAATTGATGTTGCCCTATTGGAAGATAGCTTGCGAGAAGATTTGAACAAACGCGTTTTAAGAACGATGGCAGTTCTAAAACCTTTGAAAGTGATCATAGATAATTATCCTGATGAAAAAGTTGAAATGCTCGATGCAATCAACAATCCTGAAGATGAAAAGATGGGAACAAGAAAAATACCATTCTCAAAAGTGCTGTACATCGAACAAGATGATTTTATGGAAGAGCCGCCGAAGAAGTTTTTCCGTCTCTCACCCGGTAATGAAGTTCGGCTTCGCTATGCTTACATCATAAAGTGTGTTGGCGTTGTAAAGAATCCGGCTACCGGAGAGATTGAAGAACTCCATTGCACATACGATCCTGAAACTAAGAGCGGGTCAGGACAATCTCAGCGCAAAGTGAAAGGTACAATTCATTGGGTATCGGCAGCACACACCGTGAATGCAGAAGTCCGTTTATACGACAGGTTGTTCAATGTTGAGAACCCGAGCGGAGATGATTGGAAGAATTTTATCAATCCGGCTTCGCTTACGATTTTATCGAATTGTAAAATGGAGCAATCTTTAATAAACGCGAAAAAGCAAGATCGTTTTCAGTTCGAACGTCTCGGGTATTTTTGTGTAGATTATGATTCAATGCCCGCGAATCTTATCTTCAACAGAACTGTTACATTAAAAGACACATGGGCAAAGATTGCAAAATCTTCATAAGTTGTAGAATGAATTACTTGAATCGAGTAAGATCACAAAAAGCTTGACTATCTGATAAGAAAATTATATATTTTCCAGTACAAATAATTACCATGCCCCAGAAAGATATAATCAGAATAAAAAATGCTTCGTTTTACGCCTATCATGGCGTCGCGAGTGACGAGCAAAATTTAGGCGGTAAGTTTGAAGTTGACGTCGAGATTCACGGTGATTTATCCGCATCATTCGACAGTGATGAGTTGACGGAAACGGTGAATTACGAATTGGTTTATTCATTCATTAAGAATGCTGTTACAAGCCGGAAGCATTACCTGTTAGAATCACTGGCTTCAGGGATAGCTCGCGGTTTATTAAAAGAATTTCAAATTATCGATTTGGTGAAAGTAACTGTTCGAAAACCGCATCCGCCTGTAAAAGGTGTTGTTGATTATGTTGAAGTTGAAATTGTGGAACCACGTTCATAAAATATGTATCAAGTATATTTAGGATTAGGAACTAACCTCGGCGACCGCATAGATAATTTATCTCGCGCGGTTGATGAGATAACCAAAATCGGACCGATTGATGCCATATCTTCGATCTATGAGACGGAACCTGTTGGAATGGACGGTGCGGATAATTTTCTGAATCTCGTTCTATCCATAAAAACCACAGATGATCCGCCTTTACTTCTTGTGCGGTTAAAAAAAATCGAAAAGAAAATAGGTGGAAGACCCCATCATCACATGGAGTCGAGAATAATCGATATTGATGTCTTGCTTTACCGCGGGCTTGCATATCACGATCATACAATCCAAGTTCCTCATCCACGTCTTCATTTGAGGCGTTTTGCCTTGGAACCATTGAATGAAATTGCCCCCACCGCTATTCACACTACACTGGAAAAAACTATTGCCACAATTCTCCGCCAATGCAGAGACCAGCACAAAGTAATTAAAAGCGAATACCAATTGGCTCAAATGATTCATCAATAACGGACACTAAAGTGCGACCTCCTATACAAACACTAATTGAACAATCTGAACTTCGGCACATCGCTGTAGAAGGTGTCATCGGTGCCGGAAAAACAACTCTCACTAAAATGTTGGCTGAGCGGCTTTCGGGAAAAATTGTTCTCGAAAAGTTTGAAGAGAATCCATTCCTGGCAAAATTTTACGAAGATCAAGATCGATATGCTTTTCAAACTCAAATATTTTTCCTCCTGAATAGATACAAGCAGCAGCAGGAATTAGTACAGGCAGATTTATTCCACCGTTTTCTGATCACCGATTATATTTTCGAGAAAGATAAGATTTTCGCCTATCTCAATCTGGAAGATGATGAACTCAAATTGTACGAAAGCGTTTTAACCGCAATCGAACATACAATACCAACGCCCGATCTGGTCGTTTATCTTCAATCAAGCGTTTCCCGATTAATGAATAATATACGCCAGCGCGGAAGAGATATTGAGCGTAATATGTCGGAACAATATATCCGCGATTTGAACGAAGCGTATAATTATTTCTTCTTCAGATATAAATCGGCACCGCTTCTGATCGTAAATTCATCGCAGATCGACTTTGTTCACAACGACGCTGAATTTGAAGATCTTCTGTACGAAATATTCCGTCCGGGTAAAGCGCCCGTTGAGTATTATAACCCGGCAAGTTTACAACGATAAAGGGTATTCATTATGCTCCGATATATTCTTTGGGTTTTACTTTTATATTTTGGATGGAAAATCGCTCAGGCATTTTTCAGAATGAATACAAGAACAACTCGCAAATCAGAGGATGATGTAAAATTTCAGCATCTCGAAGAAGCGCAGTTTGAAGATATTACTGATGAAGCTCATTCAGATGAAATCCCCAATAAAGAACCAAAGCCAACCGACGAGCAATCCCCTAAATAAATTCCCTTCATTTTGACTCTTCAAATAACATTAGTTATCTTTTAACATTGAAGTTGCAAAAGATAAATAATAATTCTAATTAAATGAATATTACCGGTTTGATCACTCTCGATCTCGAATACGAAATCAAGACTCTCAAGAAAGAGTTAAATGCTGTTTTACTTGCCCATTATTATCAGGAATCCGAGATACAGGATATTGCAGATTTTGTCGGTGATAGCTTAGAGCTTTCACGAAAAGCTGCTTCCACTAATGCCGACGTTATTGTTTTTGCCGGTGTACATTTTATGGCTGAGACGGCTAAGATACTTAGTCCTAAAAAACAGATTCTTATCCCCGACATAAATGCCGGATGTTCACTGGCTGAAGGTTGCCCTGCTCCTTTGTTTAAACAATGGAGAGATGCTCATCCGGGATACGTTTCCATTACTTACATAAATTGTTCGGCAGAAGTTAAAGCGTTAAGCGATATTATTTGCACTTCGAGTAATGCTGAAAAAATAATCCGACAAATTCCTGCTGATAAAAAAATCTTATTCGCACCCGATAAAAATTTGGGGAATTATTTAAAGAAGAAAACCGGCCGCGATATGGAAATATGGCAGGGGACATGTGTTGTTCACGAAACATTCAGTTTGAAAAAACTGATTCACCTGAAATCGCTATATCCTGATGCGAAGATAATTGCTCACCCCGAGTGTGAAGAACCTGTGTTGGAACAATCATCATTCATCGGCTCAACAAGCGCGTTGCTCAAACATGTTCAGCAGTCTGCAGATAAAACTTTCATCGTAGCAACGGAGACCGGTATAATTCATCAAATGGAGAAAGCTTGTCCCGATAAAACATTCATTCCCGCACCGCCGGAAGAGAGCTGCGCCTGCAATCAATGTCCGTATATGAAGCTGAACACGATGGAAAAAGTTTATCTCTGTATGAAAAACAGAACACCTGAGATTATTTTATCTGATGAGTTGATTCGAAAAGCAATAATTCCGATTCAACGGATGATGGAGATGAGTAGGTGAGTGGTGAGCAGTGAGTTGTGAGTCTTTTTTTGGGTGGCTTGTCTCCCGACCAAAATTAGCTATCTAAAAATGTGAATAAATGAAAAAAATAATTTATATATCGTTTGTTTCGTTACTGTGTATTAATATTTCGTTAAGCCAGCAAACCGATTCTTCCCAAATTGAATTCCTGCAAAAAGCGCCGCCACTTGTTAGAGAGTATTATCGTGTTTTTGATAGTCTTGCACATCCGACATGGAATATTCCGCTCCCCGAGAAATGGTCAAATGCTGAGCTTAAAAAATATGCAAGCATGATTTATGATGCGAATGAGTATGACCCTATCGCTAAAAGAAAGTTTGATGATAACCGCTATCGGGCTGCTAAAGATGCCCAAGCCAGTTATGTTGTTCGCAATGTAGATGTTTTTCAAGAGATTGAAAAACGTCTTCCAAAAAAATATGAACGATTGATAAATCTATCATATTTCATGACAATAGTTGTAGACGATATAGAGACAATACAACTACCTAGTTGGGATCATCCTACGGAGATATTGACTAGAATAATAATACATGGGAGAGTGACAGAAGTCTGGAAAGGCAAAACGTACAACGCCAGCGATAACGTAACATGTTATTACGATGCTGATTGGAATTATCGTGGTTTCACTAAAGGAAACTCTTACATAATTGCATTGCATCCGGTATTTAGTAAACGTACGAATAGTTTTGTCCTTAGGCTAGGAGGATACAATACAGTGCAAGAAGTTGTTTTCCCGATACAGAACAATGATATTATTGATGAAAGTAACCTGTTCGGATTAGGTAAGACAGTGACCCGTAAAACATTCATTGATTCGTTGACTTCAACAATAAATGAGATCAAGTCGTGGAGAAACTTAGCCCCTTAAATTCTGTTGTCTAAATTTGTACCATCCCAATATTTTGCATTTCTCTTTTCATTCCTTTACATTCTAAAGTTCCAAATTTCATTAATCCCAATCAATCGCATGGAGATATTTTATGAAACGATTTCTATTAATTTTTGTCTCTCTATCGATCATACTAACAATTTCTTTATTTGCTGAATCAAAAAAAGATTCGAAGCAAGAAGATACATCAAAAACAAAAGACCCGATGCAATCGGGGACATTTTCAGGATTAAAGTTTCGCTCGATAGGTCCCGCTCTAATGTCAGGCAGAATTTCGTCTATTGCTATCAACCCAACAGATAAATCGAATTGGTATATCGGAGTTGCCTCCGGTGGCGTTTGGAAGACAACAAACTCAGGTACCACGTGGACTCCTATCTTTGATGACCAAGGTTCCTATTCCATTGGATGCGTAACTCTCGATCCGACTAATCCTTTGGTTGTTTGGGTTGGAACCGGTGAGAATAACAGTCAGCGAAGTGTTGGATACGGTGATGGCGTTTACCGCTCGGATGATGGTGGAAAATCTTGGAAGAATATGGGATTGAAAAAATCTGAGCATATTGCTCGCATAATTGTTGATCCTAGAAATTCAGCAGTTGTTTATGTCGCTTCTCAAGGTCCGTTGTGGGGACCGGGCGGTGAACGCGGATTATTCAAAACAACTGATGCCGGAAAAACATGGAATAATATTTTGAGCATCAATGAAAACACGGGTGTAACTGATTTGGTTATGGATCCCAAAAATCATGATGTTATCTACGCCGCATCATACCAAAGACGCAGGCATGTTTGGACTTTAATTGACGGCGGACCCGATGGCGGCATCCACAAATCAACAGATGCAGGTGCAACGTGGACGAAATTGAAAAACGGTTTACCTGCCGGTGATGTTGGACGAATTGGATTGGCAATTTCACCTGTTGATAATCGAGTAGTTTATGCCATCGTTGAAGCAACAAAAGGTAAAGGTGGATTTTTCCTCTCGGTCGATTGCGGCGCAAACTGGGAAAAACGTGGTGAATACGTTTCGGGAAGTCCGCAATATTATCAAACAATTTACTGCGATCCGAAAGATGTTGATAGAGTATATTCGATGGATGTATTTTTACAAGTGTCTGATGACGCGGGGAAAACATTTACTCGTCTTGGTGAGAAATCAAAGCATGTCGATAACCACGCGATGTGGATCGATGCCGATGACACACGTCATTACATTGTTGGAAGCGATGGCGGTTTGTACGAAAGCTTCGACCGCGGACAAACGTGGGATTATTTCGCCAATCTTCCGATAACACAATTTTATGATGTTTGTGTAGATAGCTCCAAACCGTTTTATTATGTTTATGGCGGAACACAAGATAATTCAACTCTTGGCGGACCTTCACGCACACGTAACGCATCAGGCATAACCAATCAGGATTGGTTCATCACAACAGGCGGTGATGGTTTCCAATCGCGAGTTGATCCGGAAGACCCGAATATCGTTTACAGCGAAAGTCAGTACGGTGGACTTGTTCGCTACGATAGACGAACAGGTGAAGAAATTGGTATTCAGCCGCAGCCCGGAAAAGGAGAAGAGGGATTGCGTTGGAATTGGGACTCACCGCTTATCATAAGTCCACATAGTCATACACGACTATATTTTGCAGCGAATAAATTATTTCGAAGCGATGATCGCGGCGATTCATGGAAACCTGTTAGCGGTGATCTCACACGACAGATTGATCGCAACCAGCTTGAAGTGATGGGTAAAATCTGGAGTGTTGATGCAGTTGCAAAGAATGCTTCAACTTCGCTTTATGGAAATTGTACTGCTTTATCCGAATCTCCCAAAAAAGAAGGAATGATTTTTATCGGAACCGATGATGGACTCATCCACGTTACTGAAGACGGCGGCAGTTCATGGAAGAAATATGAAAAGTTTCCGGGTGTTCCTGAAAAAACATTTGTAAGCCGCATTTTAACTTCTCAGCATGATATCAATGTGGTCTATGCTTCATTCGATAATCATAAGATGGCAGATTTCAATCCGTACATTCTCAAAAGTATCGATGCTGGTAAAACGTGGACTTCGATAAAAGGGAACCTTCCTGCCAACGGACCAGTGCTTGCAATAGCAGAAGATCACATCAATCCTAATTTATTATTTGTGGGAACAGAGTTCGGTGTTTTCTTCACAATCGACGGTGGACAGAAATGGATTCAACTGAAAAGCGGAGTTCCAACTATCGCGGTGCGTGACATAGCAATCCAAAAAAGAGAAAACGATTTAGTGCTGGCGACATTCGGCAGGGGCTTTTATATTCTTGATGATTATTCACCGCTTCGTGCAATCAAAAAGGAAATGCTTGAAAAAGATGTTGTTACCTTTTCAATCGAAGACGCTATGATGTTTATGCAAGCATATCCACTCGGCGGCTCGAAGAAGGCAACACAGGGTGAATCATTTTACACGGCATCAAATCCACCGTTTGGTGCATCATTCACGTACTATTTAAAAGATGCACTAAAAACAAAGAAAGAAATTCGACAGGAAGTTGAAAAGGAAGCTGAAAAGAAAAAGCAATCGGTTCGATATCCAACATTTGATGAATTAAGAGCGGAAGATGAAGAGGAAGCTCCGGCTATTATGCTGACTGTTACAGATGGCGATGGAAATGTTGTTAGAAAATTAACAGGATCGAATTCAAAAGGAATAAATAGAACTACATGGGATTTGCGTTATCCGCTACCATATCTGGCATCACCCCCGCCACCGGGGAGTGATGATGAACCGGAAGGCGGTCCGATGGTAATGCCGGGGAAATACACGATCACGCTTTCTAAAAAAGTTAATGGTGTTGTAACTCCGCTTGGTGAGCCGCAATCGTTTACCGCATTTGTTCCCGGACAGGAAAATATGATTCCAGAAGATAGAAAAATGTTAGTAGAATTCCAGAAGAAAGCGGCAAAGTTGCAGAGAGCATTCAGTGGAGCTTCACAGATGGCGGGAGAGTTAAAAAATCGACTTGTTTCGATTAAACGCGCACTGAACGAAACTTCATCTCCTGTAGATAATTTGATGAAAGACGCTCTCTCGATGGAAGTTCGACTTAATGAAATCATACGCAACTTTCGAGGTGATCAAACAAAGCGTTCACGAAATGAAAACTCACAACCATCTATTAATGATCGTGTGAACAAGACAGTCTACGATATGAGTAGCTCGACTTCGCGTCCAACACAGACGGTTCAGGATGCATACGATATTGCAAACGCAGAATTTACGAGCGAGCTGCAAAAACTTCGTACACTTGTTGAAGTTGATCTGAAGAATCTTGAGCAAGCCGCTGAAGCTGCGGGTGCACCTTGGACACCAGGAAGAGTGCCGGAGTGGAAGGGAGAATAAGCAGGATTGACTCCGATTTCACTCATCGATTGAACTCTGAAAGAAGTTGAAGTTCTATCCATGAATTATTCATGATATATATTTGAAAGGAATAAAAATATTTCTATTTGTTAAATCAAAATTAGATTACTAATATTAGATAGAAAATGTAGGGGTGACATCACGTTGCCCCAATATCCGTAAGGAAGTTCAATTCCTGCCCGCCAGAATGTACCTAATTTAGTAGACGGGGGACATACCTACATTGGGCATCCAATTATTGACCAAACCAGAATACATGAAAAAAATATTTGGGTGAGGTTGTTTCTCTTTATAATCGTTCGGCAGTAGTGTCAATCAATAAAAAGGTGGGGTCGTAATTGGTCTTCGGGAATGTACCGACTCGCCTGTCTGAAAATCGCTCGGATAGTTCCTGAGTCGAGTTCTTTATGGTTGGGAATCGTTAGTGTTTGTTTTTCTCCTGTGGTTGAAATGCGGCGAAGTTTAACATGTGAGCCGCGTTGTGTAAGAGTGGCAAAACCAAATGAAGTCAGAATTGAAATAATATCATCTCCAGAAAGTCGCCTTGGTTTAGGCATGAACAGTGTCCAGTTCCATCGTCAATAAAAGTTTTGGATTTTGTGTAAGACCATACTCTTCTGGGTCTTCGCCTTCGAGATGAAGCGTAACTGCCTCTTGAAGATTCGCAATAGTTTCATCGAGTGTTCTACCTTGTGTAACAACGTTGATTTCTAAACACTCAGCAACGTAAAATTCATCTCCTTTTCGGATGACAGCTTTTATTGTATGTTGGAGTGGTGCCATATTTTTATCTTTATGATTATATGAGGATATTTTTCTATTTTCATTTTATAAAAATAAGTGTTAATATCCAAATGTATCTTTCTTATGCTATATTCGTAATACCTATTAGAGACTTCTAAAAAATCTCTCCAATTGTCACCCTGAACGCCCGCCTGCCAATGTCCGCCATAGCGGATGGCGGGCAGGAAGTGAAGGGTCTCGAATACTTTAAAATCGAGATGTTTCGCTCCGCTCAACATGACAAAAAAGAATAATTCAGAAGTCTCTATTAATTAGTTACTATAGACACAAAACACCAAAATCTGCATTTGGTGGAAATCTATAATCTGAAATCAAAAATCTTTAATCTATGAATTCAAAAATATTTCAAGTTAATCCACTATAGGGAAAAATATATGACAGAAATTAATCGTCGGGATTTCATCCGCAAGGGTGGAGTAGGATTAGTAGCCGGCATAACGTCGCCGCTATGGTTTGACTTGCTCGCTCACGGGAAAATCCCACCACCTTCTTCTGCATTCTTCGAAGAACGCTTTGGCGTTTCTCAAGAAGATATGAGAAAGATTTTAGAGATCGCCCTTACGAAGGGTGGTGAGTTCTCAGAACTGTTTTTCGAGTACCGCATCCTAAATTCTGTAAGGATGGAAGAAGACATCATCAAGGATTCATCAGAAAATATTTCACTTGGTGTCGGTATTCGTGTTCTTAAAGGAGCGCAAACCGGTTACGGTTACACCGATGATCTTTCATTCGAGAAGATGAAACAGACCGCACTTACTGCGGCTGCCATTGCTTCAGGAATGTCGAAATTGTCAGTTGCCAACCTTACACAAAAATCATCCAATCTTCAAGTTTACGATTTGAAATCTCCACTCAACGAGTTGAAGCTTGCATCAAAAGTCGATCTTGTCAAAGAAGCTTACAACGCTGTTAAATCGTACGATGGACGAATTGTCAAAGCGCAAGTTTCCTTCATGGATGAGATTCAATATGTTACGATAGCAAATAGCGAAGGATTGCTTATATCCGATGCGCGCCCACAGATAATGATGGCTGCATCTGCTACGGCTGAAGAGAATGGAATTAGAAATACCGGATTCAAAACAGCCGGCGGTCGTTATGGACTCGGATATTTTCAGAACATAATGCCGCCTAAAGAAGTTGGGAAGAAAGCTGCGCAAGATGCAATCACACTTCTTTCCGCTGTCGATCCGCCTGCAGGTGAACAACCTGTTGTGTTGAGTTCATATCAATCTGGTGTGATGATTCACGAAGCCGTTGGTCATCCGCTCGAAGCTGATGGTAACAGAAAGAAAACTTCAATCATGTGGGATAAGCTCGGTAAGCAGGTTGCGAATCCTATCGTAACTATTTATGACGATCCGACAATTCCCAATTATCGCGGAAGTCTTAATGTCGATGACGAAGGAACAATTCCTAAAAAAACTATGCTTATAGAAAAGGGAACGCTTGTAGGTTACATTCAGGATCGTCAGTCTGCAAAATTAATGGGGATGGAAATGAATGGTCACGGACGCAGACAAACTTATCGAAATAATCCGATCCCCCGAATGGCAAATACAGTGTTGGCGCCAGGCGATGCAACTCCTGAAGATATTATCAAATCGGTGAAGAAGGGATTTTATGCCGAAACGTATCAGGGCGGCCAGGTTAGTGATACCGGAAAGTTTACATTCTCTGTTAATATGGGTTACCTGATTGAGGATGGAAAGTTGACCAAGCCCGTGAAGAATGCAACACTCATCGGAACGAATGTGCAGATACTGAATGAAGTTGAGATGATTGCAAACGACACTCAATTTTTCCTCGGCACATGCGGTAAGGATGGACAATCAGCACCGGTTACAGCAGGAACCCCAACACTCAAACTACGTCAGATGACGGTAGGAGGTCGGCAATGAAAAACGATAATCTTTTAAAATTGGCAGAAGACTTGGTTGCTTTTGGTCGTAAGAAAGGTGCAAGTCAGATCGAAGTATCAATTGGACAGGGGAGTGAGTTTTCTCTCGATGTTCGTGAAGGTGAAGTCGAGCGGTTGGTTGAAGCCGGTTCCAAAGGACTTTCACTTCGACTTTTTGTGGAAGGAAAGATGGCACGTGCAAGTTCTTCCGATCTCTCCAAAGAAACGTTGGAAAAACTTGTCGAGAATGCTATCGAGCGTGCGAAACTTTCAAGTGCCGATCCGCTGGCAGGTCTTCCTGAAAAGGAAGTCATATCTGTCGATATCGAAAAACTGAAAATGTGGGACCCTGCTATTCTCGAACTTCAGCCGGAGAAAAAAATCGCTGTAGCCAAAGAGATTGAAAAAATCTGTTTGGCTGATAAACGTGTGAAGAAGAGTTATGGTTCGTCGTATGGAACATACACTGGCGAGACATTCCTTGCCAACTCGAATGGTTTCAGCGGATCGTATAAACGTACTACTTGTTCGTCAGGAGTTTATCTGCAATCGGGAGATGAACAGAATCTCTTCGACGAGGGCTGGAACGATTCTTCCAGAATTCTGAGTGAGCTTGAAAGTCCCGAAGAAATTGCGAAGAAAGCGATTCACAGAGTAACACGACTCATTGGCGGCAAGAAAGTTGAAACGCAGAATGTTCCGGTTGTATTCGAGTCACCGATGACGGCAAGTCTGCTTAGTTTTTTATTTAATTGCATCAACGGCAACAGCATCTATCTCAAGCAATCGTTCCTTGCAGGAAAGATAGGCGAAAAAATCGGAAGCGATCTTGTAACGGTAACGGATGATGGACTTATACCCGGTGCCGCAGGTACAAAACCGTTCGATGGTGAAGGTGTTCCCACGAGAAAAACCGTGGTTATTGAAAACGGTGTACTGAAGAGTTATCTGATGGATACTTACGCAAGTAAGAAGCTGAATATGAAGTCAACAGGTAATAGTTCTGGCACAAATAATTTCTATCTCTCATCGGGCAAATCGACGCCGGAGGAAATTATTAAATCGGTTGATAAGGGATTATTTCTCACCGGCACAATCGGGTTTGGTTTAGTGCCGACAACCGGCGATATTTCCCGCGGTGCATACGGTTTATGGATCGAGAAAGGTGAGCTGACTTATCCGGTAGCAGAGATTACATTCTCCGGGAATCTCGGTCAGCTTCTCAAAGGCATCGAGATGGTTGGCAATGATGTTAAGTTTAAAGATTCCATCACCGGTCCGACTATCAAGGTTGCAGAGATGACTGTGGGTGGGAAGTAAGAATCTTGAGATGAAGTAGGTTTTTGAAAAAATAGTCTTAGTGAATCTTAGTGTTCTTTGTGTCTAAGTGGTGAACGTTTTTACCACTCAGTTCACGAAGATCACTGAGGGACACTAAGAAATATTAGTGTTTAGTCAACCCTGCTTCATCTTACTAATTTTGACATTCCTAATTATTCTTCGTAAAATACCTCATAATAATTTTCATTTTTCAATCTCGAAAGCATCTTATGTCACCAGAAAATTTTACTAATCTCAACCACATAGCTGAATCATACGTCAAATTAGTTCTTTCCGTCGGTCAGCACGATGATAGTTATGTGGATGCTTACTATGGTCCGGTAAATTATATTCAAGAAGTTAAATCTGAAAAGCGTACACTTCCTGAAATAAAATCAATCGGTGAAAAAGCAATCGCAGAATTGCTCCCACTTGATCTCAGTCGAGAAGAAGAAATCATACAACTGCGATGGCAATATCTAAAAACGCAGCTACAGTCATTGATAGCGCGCGTTGAGATGTTAGAAGGTAGGAAGTTTTCATTTGACGAAGAAGCAAAAGCCCTTTATGATGCTGTTCCGCCGAAATATCCCGAATCACATTTCCAAAAAATTCTTTCCGAGATGGATGCAATACTTCCCGGCACCGGAACTGTAAGTGCAAGGTACGATGAATTTAAAAAAGAGTTCATCATACCAAAAGATAAATTGGATTCAGTATTTCAGGAGGCGATAGTCGAGTGCCGCAAACGCACAAAGGAATACATTGAGCTTCCTGAACACGAGAGCTTTACTATCGAGTATGTAAACGACAAACCGTGGAGCGGATATAATTGGTACAAAGGTGACGGGTTTAGTTTGATTCAGATGAACACCGACCTGCCGATTTATATAGATCGTGCGGTTGACCTTGCTGCACACGAAGGTTATCCCGGACATCATGTCTATAACTCTTTGCTTGAAAGTATTCTCTACAAAAAATATGGATGGGTGGAGGCATCGGTTTATGCTTTGTTCAGTCCACAGTCTTTGATTGCCGAGGGAACAGCAAACTTCGGTATCGGAGTAGTTCTGCCCGGAAATGATAGAATTGAATTTGAAAAAAGAATTTTATTTCCCATAGCAGGTATGGATAGCAATAAAGCCGAGAGATACTATCAAATTCATGAACTGTTTTTAAAGTTAGGATATGCCGGTAATGAAGCCGCACGCGGATATCTCAACGGTACAATGACTCGCGATGAAGCGGCGGCGTGGCTTGTGAAGTACGCGCTCATGTCACCCGACCGTGCCCAACAGCGCACACGTTTCTTCGATACGTATCGCAGTTATGTAATTAACTATAATCTCGGACAGGATTTGGTCAAGCAGTATATCGAGAAGCGTGGCGGCACACCCGACAAACCGCAAAAGAGATGGGAAGAGTTTAAGAAATTGATCTCATCACCGAGGTTGCCATCGGGTCTTTTGTAGATGTCGCACACCTTTAAGGTGTACGACATTTTTCAATGCCGAGGTTGCTTTCGGGATTAATTTAATTTTGTTAGATAAAACTTTTTTGAAGAAGAATGTTATGTGTGCTTTTGTACCGAAAATTTCTGAAGCGTTGGCATCCGATGTATGGTTTGATCCTGATTTATTGCACATGCGATTGCTTGATGGAAGAGAGCTAAGTGTGCCTTTAGAATGGTTTCCCAAACTTCGAAACGCTACAGATAAACAACGTGATAAATGGAGATTTATAGGGAGGGGTATCGGTATTCATTGGGATGAGCTGGATGAAGATATATCAATTCCAGCTTTGTTAAAATAAAATTATTAATTTCATCGCCGAGGTTGCCGTCGGGATTAGTATAACATATCGGCCCTGCGGGATGCTGTTGTTTATTTTATGAATGTAATCTGAAACTCTCTTAAAGTAAATTTCTCAAAACTATCTTTATCGATATCACTTTTATTATCAGGTAATGCCAATATTTTGTCATTGATAAAATCAAGTTTATTTTCAGTCGGAAATCGTGATAATACAAATTCTTTTCGATTCTTTTTCCAATCTATCAATAATTGCCCGGAGAATTGAGTTATCGGATATGGTAAATAGTAATAATAATCAATCCTATTTCTGCCAAAAACCTTCTTGATCAAATCGTCTGTTACTGGAATTTTAATACTACCTAATAATTTTAAATCTACATTCCCATCTTTAAATTTGAAATATACTCTTTCAATCGGATATTCAGTTGAATCCTGATTTACCGATGAAATATATAAGATACCAATTCCATTAAGTTTATTGTATTCATTTAAATTACTAGCAAAAGCAAAATCAAACTGAGCTAATCTAGGTACTGGCGCGTATTCCTGATATTTTATAGCAGCCTCCTTAATTCTTGTTGTCATAGTGATTGCTGAGACAGAGCTATCAGCAATTCTAAAATTTTCAGTCTCATGTGTTATCTGTTGAGAATTGGAACAAGTCAGAAAAATCTGGATACTAAAAAAGAAACTAAGAAATCTTTTCATAATCTGTTATTATTTAGTTGAGATAAACTAGAAAATTTTGCCTAACTAGTGTATTAATGAACTATGGCGTTTTTCTCACTCCTGTCTGACATTTGATTTATTTTGAAATATCAAAAATATTCCCAATATCAATCTCCATAGCGTAATGAATATAAAACTTGATCGGGTGAAAGTCAAAAACACATTCGTTTATATTATATAAGACTTAGTGAACCTTAGTGTTCTGAGTGTCTTTGTGGTGAATATTTAATCTTCGAGAATAAATCAAACCAAATTACAACTAAGTCACAAAGTTCACTAAGAAACACTTAGAAATAATTATTCGCATAACTCAATCAACACTCCGCCCGTGGATTTTGGATGGAGGAAGGCGATGCTCATCTCCTCAGCACCTTTACGCGGTTGTTTGTCAATTAATTGAACACCCTTGGATTCCATTCCCTTCAGCGATGCTTCAACATCATCTACCGCAAACGCAATATGGTGAATGCCTTCGCCTTTCTTCTCGATGAACTTCGCGATAGGACCATCCGGCTCTGTTGACTCTAATAATTCAATCTTTGTTTGTCCGACTTTAAAGAATGCGGTTTTTACTTTCTGGTCTTTCACTTCCTCAACACCATAGCATTTCAATCCTAAAATATCCTCATAGAATTTAATAGATGCTTGCAGATCTTTCACTGCAATGCCTATATGTTCGATGTGTGTTGGTTTCATAAGTTGTCCTTTCGCTGTATAACCCTTACCCCGTGTGGTTGACCAAAAGTCTTAGTGAACCTAAGTGGACTCAGTGTCTAAGTGTTAAAAGTCTTTTTTAACTCATAATCAGAACATAATTACCACTGAGGCACTAAGAGCACAAAATAACACTAAGCAATATTTATTTTTTAGTAAGCCCCGGGCTCCGACTTAGTCGGAATCGGGGTGAGGGTCTAAACTATACTCCGTTCTTTGTATTCACCGAAAACTTCACGTAATGTGTTACATATTTCTCCGATGCTCGCGTAACTCCGCACCGCATCGATGATTGGAGGCATCAGATTTTCATCACTCGAAGCTGCGGATTTTAATTTTGCGAGTTTTGTTTTCACTTCTTCATTGTTCCTGTCCGCTCGCACTTTGTTGAGAAACTTGATTTGCTCTTCCTGAACTTTCACATTAATCTGTAAAGTCTTAGGCGGCTTTTCTTCTTTAACCTGATATTTGTTTACTCCAACTACAATTCGTTTTCCAGATTCAATTTCCTGCTGATAGCGATAAGCCGATTTCTGTATTTCATTTTGCACATATCCCTTCTCGATTGCTTCAGTCATCCCACCCATTGCATCAATTCGGTTTATATATTCTTCAGCTTCTTTCTCAATCTGATCAGTCATTGCTTCAATGTAATACGACCCGCCAAGCGGATCGATTGTGTTTGTAACTCCGCTTTCGTGAGCAACAATTTGCTGTGTGCGCAGTGCAATTTGCACTGAATCTTCTGTAGGAAGCGCCAGCGCCTCATCGCGCGAGTTTGTGTGCAGACTTTGAGTTCCACCTAAAACTGCCGCGAGTGTTTGTATTGTTACACGAACAATGTTGTTATCAATTTGCTGTGCGGTTAATGTTGAGCCGGCAGTTTGTGTGTGAAACCGAAGCATCATCGACTTTGGCTCTTTAGCATGAAAACGATCTTTCATAATTCTCGCCCACAGCCGACGGGAGGCACGGTACTTTGCAACCTCTTCCAGCAAATCGTTGTGCGCGTTGAAGAAGAAAGAAAGCTGTCCGGCAAACGCATCAACGTTGAGTCCTGCTTTGATTGCAGCATCAACATAAGCAATTCCATCTGCAAGTGTAAACCCAACTTCCTGCGCGGCGGTTGAGCCGGCTTCTCTGATATGATAGCCGGAAATTGAAATCGTGTTCCACTTCGGGATTTCCTTCGAGCAGTATTTGAAAATATCTGTCACCAATCTCATCGATGGTTTCGGAGGAAAGATGTATGTCCCGCGCGCAATATATTCTTTTAGAATATCATTCTGGATTGTGCCGTTGATTTTATCTTTGCCCACTCCTTGCTTCTCTGCGACTGCAATATACATTGCAAGCAGTACGGAGGCAGGAGCGTTTATAGTCATCGATGTAGAAACTTTATCAAGAGGAATTTTATCAAAAAGAATTTCCATATCGGCCAACGTATCAATCGCAACGCCAACCTTTCCTATCTCACCGTTAGCAATTGGGGCATCGCTATCATATCCGATTTGAGTTGGAAGATCAAAGGCAACAGACAATCCTGTCTGTCCTTGAGCTAACAAGTAGCGATAACGTTCATTTGATTCGCGTGCGCTTCCGAATCCGGCATACTGGCGCATCGTCCAAAACTTTCCGCGATACATTGTCGGCTGTATGCCGCGCGTGAAAGGATACTCGCCGGGGAAGCCGATATTGTCATTAAAAGTATCAACATCAAAATTTTCAGGGGTGTAAAGAGGTTTAATTTTATCTTCATTTATAGTTGTATCATCTTCCTGTTTTTTACCTTTATGTAATGCAGGAATATAAAAATTCTCTTCCCATTCTTTTAGTTTGTTAATTGATTTATTCTTTTTCATAAATATCAAATAAATTTAATCGTATGGCTCGTTCT
>PNNN01000044.1 GCA_013824245.1 Chlorobiaceae bacterium
GTAATACCGACTTCATTGGATACAAATCTTTACACCGGTGAACAAGCGACTAAAATATTGACCATTGAAAATAATGGTGCAAGTGATTTGACATTTGAGATTTCGGTTCAAGAAGTGGCTGTAGAGTTAAAGGTTATAACTAAGACAGAGATAGCAGGGAAGAGTATAAATTATCAAAACGGTGGTAAGGAAGATCACCAGTGGATTAAGAACGAAAAAATAATTAATCCCTATGGAGATATTAAGAAAGAAAATATATCGGATTATCTTTCAAGTAATACAGAGACCAAATTTAATACTTTGATATCTCGCACAAACACATCGTCTGGAGAGAGATTATTCGGGGCGTTAAGCAGTCAAATTTCCGAAATTGATTTGACTACTGGAGGCGTTATCAGTAGTTTTCCAACACCGGTACCTACATCGGATGGGCCAACTGCTCTGGCGTTTTCAGGTGTGCGTCTCTATTTTACTGATGCATTTAATACATCAAAAATCTTTGTACTGGACCCAAGTATAGGAACTGTTCTGGATTCATTTCCAGCACCATCCATGAGCATAGATGGCTTAGCGTTTGTTAACGGCAAGCTTTATGCAATGGATTACACTGCTTATAAAATCTATGAACTCAATCCTGATGGCGGGATGGTCCTGAGAATTATCTCACCACCTGTCTATATCGGCGGTGGGATTGATGGAGGAGATGGGAGGTTATTTGCAAGTAATTTTTCATCAGGGATTTTCGAATTAAGCTTAGTAGATGGTTCTGTGATAAACTCTTTTATTCCGGTCTCAGATGTCTATGGTTTGGCTTTTACAGGAAGAAAATTGTTTACCAGTGTTCCTGGAATCGGAATTGACGAATACGATCCAAATACAGGGACCTATTTAGGCCGGATGTCATCTCTCGGATTTGCTGCGCTGGCTGGAGGTTCCAGTTGGTTGTTGGTGAATCCGAGTACGGGTACTATTTCATCTGGAAGTAGTATAGATATTACTGTAGTCTTTGATGCAACGGGTATGAATGGTGGTGATTATAATGCGAATGTATTAATCAAAAACAATGACCCAGATCCAGATCAAGATACAGTAATTGTTCCTGCTCATTTGCATGTAACCGGTGCGCCAGACATTGCATTATCAGATACATCAATTGATTATGATACAGTATTCATCGGCGTTGTGAAACGTGAGACACTTAGAGTATCGAACGTCGGGACAGATGTTTTGAATGTTGGTAATATTACATCAGATAATAGTGATTACGGTGTAAGCGCTACGAATTTCAGTTTGAATCCGGGTGAGCATCAAAATGTAGCAGTTACATTTACACCGAGCGTTGTTGGTGAACGGTTAGGGAAATTAACAATCACAAGTGATGATCCTGATGAGGGAACGTTGGAAGTGGATTTAGTTGGAGTAGGAATTGAGCCACCGAATATTGTGGTAACACCGACATCGTTAAATTCCGATCTGCTCACGGGAGAAATAGAAACGAAGACGCTGACGATAAGTAACACCGCTCAAGCAGGTTCGAGTGACTTGCATTTTAATGTTGCTTTGCAGATGGATGGAACGTTAAGCGCTGATAAATTATTTGTATCTAAAAAGGATGTAACAGTTCCTTTAGGAACAAGAAGTGGTGAGATACCACCTGGAACAGAATACCATCCGAATCAGGTAATAGTAAAATTTAAGCGAGGGGTACAAACGGCACAGGCGATGACGATTCGCAGTGAAATTGATGCAACGGTTGAGAAGAAATTTAAAATGATAGGTGCAGAGTTGTGGAATGTATCGGGTGTTAGTGTTACCGATGTTATTTCACGATATCGAGGAAATCCGCTGATTGAGTATGTCGAACCGAACTATGTAGTTCGAGCGATTGATAAGATACCGAATGATCCATATTTCTCATCACTTTGGGGAATGCAAAAAATCCAAGCCCCGGCGGCATGGGATAAAACAACCGGGAACGATGTTCTCATAGGAGTGATCGATACAGGTGTTGATCCGGACCATGTTGATTTGGCTGCCAATATTTGGACGAATCCAGGAGAGATAGCTGGAAACGGGATTGATGATGATGGTAATGGATACATAGACGATATACATGGATGGGATTTCTATAACAACGATAATAATCCTTATGATGATAATGGACACGGTACACACGTATCCGGTACGATAGCGGCATCAGGTAATAATGGAATAGGTGTAGTTGGTGTATGCTGGTCGGCCAAGATTATGGGGTTAAAGTTTTTAAGTTCTGGAGGATCGGGATACACAAGCGGAGCAATCAGTGCGTTGGAGTATGCGACGATGATGAATGTTCGTTTGACGAGTAACAGTTGGGGTGGAGGAGGTTATGAGCAGGCGTTGTATGATGCTATACAGGCGGCAGGTGCGGCAGGGGATTTGTTCATAGCAGCAGCAGGTAATAGTAGTTTAAATAACGATAGTTATCCACATTATCCATCATCCTATGTATTGGACAATGTCATATCAGTGGCATCAACAACATCAGATGACCAAATGTCGTGGTTTAGCAATTATGGATTAGTGTCTGTGGATTTGGGGGCGCCAGGTTCCGATATTTACAGTACGTTGCCGGGTAACAACTATGGTAGTTACAGTGGTACATCGATGGCAACACCGCATGTATCGGGCGTAGCGGGATTAATATTATCATTGAATTCAAATTTGGGATGGGCAGATGTTAAGGGTATACTCATGTCAACGGTTGATCCGATATCAGCACTGGCAGGTAAATGTGTTACCGGTGGAAGGTTGAATGCAAATAATGCGGTGCAGTCAGTACAGACTTGGTTGAGTGTGAATCCGATGAGTGGAACGGTTGCTGCTGGGAATTCAGTAGAATTGCAAGTAACATTTGACGCGACGGGATTAAACGGAGGGGACTATGTAGGGAATATACTTGTTTTAAATAATGATCCAACACCTGATGAAGACACAATATCGGTTTCAGCTTTGTTGCATGTAACCGGTGCACCTGATATTGCTCTATCAGATACATCAATTGATTTCGGTACTGCTTTCATCAGTATCACACACAGGGATACGCTTACAGTATCGAATGTTGGAACGGATGTTTTGAATGTTAGTAACATTACATCAGATAATAGTGATTACGGTGTTAGTGTTACCAATTTTAGTCTGAATCCGGGTGAGCATCAGAATGTAGCAGTTACATTTACACCGAGCGTTGTTGGTGAACGATTAGGGAAATTAACAATCACAAGTGATGATCCTGATGAGGGAACGTTGGAAGTGAATTTAATTGGTGTAGGAGTTGAGCCGCCGAATATTGTGGTAACACCGACATCGTTAGATACAAGTCTTTACACCGGAGAACAAGCAACTAAAATACTGACGATCGAAAATAATGGTGCGAGCAACCTTACATTTGATGTTTCAGTTAAGGGAGTGAGCGGACTCACTTCGATGAATTACATTCCAAATGAATCGCTCAAATCTACAAAAGTTCTTGCGATTGGAAAACCTATCCCGATGGATAAATTAAAAGATATGCCAAAGGTGATGTCTGTTAATTCAAATGATCTGATAGATAAAGGTAAATCTTTTCAACATAATCCTTCTACTGCAAACCCATCAGAAAGTATTATGGGTGTAGAAATATTTGGTAGTATGGAAAATATCTATTATGCTGGACCAAGAACGAGAGGTAATTTATTTTCATGTATGACTTCAACTAAGTTGATCGAACATCGTTTTTATTTGAATCCCTCAGCGTCAACTCAACTGTGGTTTTTGGTATATGAAGGGAATACTCAAGTTGGCACATATAATTTAATAAGTGCTTCAAATGTTACACCAGCCGGACCAGGTGAGGGCTGGTATAGTTCGGGAATGGTTGAGGTTTCTTTAGAAGCCGGAAAATATTACTTAATTGTTGCCTCTTTTGAACAAGTCAGCAATTATTATAATCAGCAGAATATCATCCCTTATCCAATTTCTACCTCTTTTGGTCAGTTAACCGCTGGTGCGGGTTGGGGTTGGGCTCCATCTACAAGCTTTCCACCAGCCAATTCTCAAGATGTTCCTTCGGGTGCATTTAGTGGACCAGTTGCGTATTATCAAGCAATAGTTACAGGAGTTGGAACATCATGGTTATCGGTCAATCCTACTTCGGGTGTAGTTCCTCCTAGTACATCAATGAATATAGAAGTTACATTCGATGCAACGGGTATGAATGGTGGTGATTATTATGCAGATATATTAATCAAGAATAATGATCCAGATCCAGATCAAGACACAGTAATTGTACCGGCACATTTACATGTAACCGGTGCGCCGGATATGGCACTATCAGATACAACATTTGATTATGGTACATTGTTTATAGGTGCATCAAAACAAGAGACGCTGAGAGTCTCGAATGCTGGGACTGATGTATTGAATGTTAGTAACATTGCATCTAATAATAGCGATTATAATATTAGTGCTACCAATTTCAGTCTGAATCCGGGTGAGCATCAAAATGTAGTAGTTACATTTACACCGAGTGTAGTAGGAGAACGATTGGGGACATTAACAATTACAAGTGATGATCCAGATGAGGGAACATTGGAAGTCGATTTAGTTGGAGTAGGAATTGAGCCGCCGAATATTGTTGTTTCACCGGCATCATTAGACACAAGTTTAAACACGGGGCATCAAACAACAAAAATACTGACGATTGAGAATAATGGTGCGAGCAACCTTTATTTTAATATATCTCTTGCATCAACATCTGGCAGTTTGGCATCTACGCAAATTAATATATATACACTTCCTCCAATAAAGATAGATGCTTCAAAAAATATTGATCTCGACAAGTCAATAAATAATAATTCAGTCTTCCCCAATCCGGATTTACATACGCGAAACATAACAGCTGAATTAAAAGATCTGACTGGTAAATTTATTGGGATTACGAACCTCTATTATTATTATGTCATCTCTAACGATTTACAAAATAGAGGTGCACTTATACGGGAAATTGTATTTCCGATTTCACAAACTACATTGGATAGCATGGATGTTTTATTCATTGATGATGCTATTTATTATGCCACACCATCCGATATTAGCAATATCCGTAATTGGGTTCAAGAGGGAAATGCTTTAATTATCCATGGTGATGACTATTCTTCAATGTCGAATATTAATACATTACTACCAGGAACAGGTATTCAAGTAACAAGTCTAAATAATTATTATTCTGCAATACTAACAAATATTCTACCACATGAGATAACAAAATATGTTGATACAATTAATGCGGATAGTTACGGTTCGTATTGTACTATTATCTCACCAGCTCAAACAATAGTATATGATGACTATGGCAGGACCCATGTTGCTTTTTCGAATCTTGGGTTAGGTAAAGTGGCTGCTGTTGGAAATGAATTCTGTTCTGATTGGAATCTGACCGTTGGTGACACTCGGTTGTTTGCGAATCAAATGGTGGATTGGTCAGTGGGTGGATCTGATTTCCTTAGTGTTGTACCCGACTCTGGTACTATATCGCCGGGTAATTTATCGAACGTTTCTATTACCTTTGATGCAACGGGTATGAATGGTGGTGATTATTATGCAGATATATTAATCAAGAATAATGATCCCGATCCTGATCAAGACACAGTAATTGTACCGGCACATTTGCATGTAACAGGTACACCGGAATTTAGTCTGCTACCAACAAGTCTCTCATATGGTTCTGTCAATTTTGGCACCGGTAAGGTAGACAGTGTTGTTGTTACAAATATCGGTTCATCACAATTAGATATTACTTCGGTGGTATCCGATAATGAACAATTTACAGTAACACCAACATCTGCTATTCTTGCACCGTCTGTACCTACGAAATTCTATATTACATTCACACCTTCAAACAATGGTACAATAATTGGTAACATTATCTTTTCTCACAATGCACTCGGTACACCGGATACTGTGGTTGTCTCAGGTAATGGTATAGGACCAGTGTTCGTTGTTTCAAAAAATGTAGTAGATTTTGGATCTGTTCTGCTGGGGTATGTTAAAAAAGATAGCGTGAGAGTTAGTAACCTTGGATTAACATCGTTATCAATTTCATCAGTAACCTGTAATAATTCTCAAGTAACTATTTTACCGGAGAATTCTGTCATATCACCGTGGTCCTCACGTTGGTTTGTTATAACGTTCACATCAACGTCAATGGGTGAGTTATCCGGCGCAATTATTTTCACTCATAACGCACCAAGTTCACCGGATACTGCGACTGTGGCTGGTCGGGCAGTACAAAGCATTCAAATATCAGTCGTGAATCGATGGAATATTGTATCTGTACCTATAAGTGGAACCGATCCAAGGAAGAATATTTTGTTTCCGATGGCTATATCTCCGGCATATAAGTATAAAGAGAAATATATATCTTCAGATTCAATGTTCCATGGCTCAGGATATTGGCTAAAATTTGATTCATCATATCGAATTCAATTCAACGGTTTCATTCTCGCGGATGACACGATTGATGTTGTAAGTGGTTGGAATATGATCGGATCCATCTCAACACCCATTGATGTCTCAAATGTTATTCCACACGAAACAAATATCATGTCCCCATTATTTGGATACCATAATGGATATGATATGACCGATTCATTACATCCGGGGTCTGCATATTGGGTGAAAATGAGTGATCCGGGTAAATTAGTGCTCACGTCGAGAGAGCAATCATCAATGATGCGATCTGTTTCTTATGCAAAACTGTTTGATGAGTTGGATAGATTACAATTTGAAGATTATCTCGGAAACAAACAATCTGTCTTTTTCTCGATGGATGAAAAAAATACAGAACTAAAAAAATTCAGCGATGCGCCGCCACTGCCGCCAAGTGGCTGTTTCGATGTAAGATATCAATCCCAGCGTATTGCTGAAGTATTTTCAACTAGTGAAAAATATCGTGATTTCACTATTATGATTACTGATGCTACATATCCGATGAAGGTTCGATGGAATATTAAACTAGATAAAGGGCATCAATTTATCCTTTACGATGCTCCAAACGGGAAACGTATCCATCATACTCTTTCAGCAGAAACGGGGGATGTGATCATCTCTGATAAAAGAGTGAACCGGATTGTTCTCCGGATCGCTCAAATACCAACGCAATTCGTAATGTTACAGAATTATCCTAATCCCTTCAATCCGATAACAAAGATTGAATACGCTTTACCAACGGATTCAAAAGTGTCAATCAAGATCTTCAACTTACTTGGCCAAGAAGTTAAAACTTTGATCGAAGAAGAGCAAGATGCCGGATATAAAATATGTGAATTTGATGCCAGTGAATTCACAAGCGGTGTTTACTTCTATCGGGTTACGGCTCAGAGTGTGGGAAAGACATACTCGGATGTGAAGAAAATGTTATTATTGAAATAATCTGAGAGTGATACTTGGAACAAAAAAAGGGTGAGTATCAATAACTCACCCTTTTTTAATAGTAACATTGCCAAGGATGCGCGTCCTATCTTGATCATTAAAGAATCGTTGATATATTTTGTTTCTGAGCGGTTTGTACAAAGATACCATTTCGGCTTATTTAACACAAATAATAGTTGACTTTTAGGTGGAATTGGTGTACAATATTCATTAAATATTTTAATCATTGAGGGTTTAATGAAATAAGGGTTTAATTCCTCGCCGCTTCCGGTGGTGAATTCAATCCTGAATCATCAGATTCATCCTGTTTGTATTGCAATGAATGCTTTGAATATGAATTATCAATAAACAATAATTAATTTAATTGCAGGTGTTATATGAATTTTGTTAAAACAAAAAAAATATTTAGGAGATCTACGCGTATGACAAATTATCATGTAATATTCCGAAAGATGTGGATGATGAGCACGCTCATCGCCTTCTTTTTCACTGGAACCGTTTTTGCACAACTACCTGACCTGACTATTTCGAACGTGTCAGTTCCGGTATCTGCCTCGTCTGGTGAATTCATCACCATAAAGTGGACTACCTCGAACATCGGGAGCGGGTCGACCGTCAGCGGATTCTTAATAGATGGAATCTACCTTTCCTCCGACCAAATCTTCAACCAAACAACGGATACCTATATCGGCGCATACATCCACTCTTCCCCAATCGCAGCCGGAACGAGCGAAGAAGATTCGACGGTAGTGATAGTGCCCGACAGTTTGGATGGAAACTTCTATATTTTTGTGTATGCCGACGCCTTTTCGCTCGAGACTGAGTCGAACGAAACAAACAATTTTGCTTCCTCGGCGGTGATCAATATCAGCACGAACGCTCCCGATCTCAATATGCTGCGCGTTGATGCACCTGCGACCGGATCATCGCAGCACTATATTCAGGTCAGTTATTCAGTCTCCAACATCGGGACAAAAGACATTACGAACCAGACGTGGTCCGATTATATTGTCCTTTCAACCGACACGGTCTATGATAATGCCGATGATGTTTTCCTCGGCGGGGTATCGTTGGATACTTCCTTAACAATCGGAGATTCGTATACTCGGACTTCTTCGGTTTATCTACCCTCTAACTTGAGCGGGATATACTATATTTTTGTGCGAACGAATGCTTTCGATTTCCTTCGTGAATTGAATGCGAACAACAACCTTGGCATATCGGCTCCAATTAGTATAGATTTCAAGAGGCCCGATCTTATCGTATCGCTGATTAACAGACCTAACACTGTGAACGCAGGAGACAAGCTCAGATTCTCATATCAGATCACCAACATCGGTGATACGAGCACTAACTCTCAGGAATGGGTTGATGAAATTTTCTTATCATCTGATTCTCTAGCGGAGAACGACACACTTCTGACACTCCGCTTCCATTCGACGAATCTCGCTCCGAGTCAGAGCTTGACGGTAAACGACAGCGTTTATTTGCCGTTCGGATTACTCAAGGGAAACTACCACATCGTGATCGTGTGTGACATACTGAACCAGATTAACGAATCGAACGAGACTAACAACACGCGAATCTCGAATCCATTTCTCTATGGCTTCAGCGGTCCCGACCTCATTGTAACGCAGGTACAAACGCCTGCAAGCGCGTTTTCCGGACAACAAATCCAAATCAATTGGATAGTGAAAAATAACGGCACTCTCGCGACGAATGCGCCACAATGGTACGATCGGGTCTACCTTTCGCCAAGCCCTGTCTTCGATCCGTTGGGCGTTACGACCCTGGGATTTTTTGATAACATGAGCTACCTCGGTCCCGGAGAAAGCTACTCCAACACACAGAATGTTACGCTGCCAAATGGGATTAACGGAAGTTATTATATCTTCGTGCATTCAGATGCATTCGCACAAATAACGGAGGTGGATGAATCAAACAATTTCATGAAGAATGATACCGCGATGCAAGTGAATCTTTCGGCTTCGCCGGATCTGATTGTAAGTGCGTTTTCGAAACCGAGTAATGCATTCTCTGGAGATACGATCGATATTTCCTACACGGTAAAGAATGCCGGAGACGGATCAACAAACTCTGCCCAGTGGTACGACGTTCTTTACTTCACACAGGATACTGTACTCGATATGCGAACGGCTAAGTGGCTCGGATGGTATCAGCACGACGGCGCTCTTGCACCTGAAAGTTCATATACAAGAATGGACCGCGTTGTTCTTCCGAATGCGATCTCCGGGAAGTATTTCTTTTATCTCAGCACAGACAATTTTAACAATGTTTATGAGTTTACCACAGAGAGCAACAATACACGCCGCGACTCGATTGATGTTGTTCTCACACCGCCTCCCGATCTTGTCGTTACAAATGTTTCGGGACCATTAAGTGGGAATTCCGGAAATCGTATTCTGGTCTCGTGGACAGTACAAAACCAAGGTTCGAATCCGCCATTTGAGTCGGGATGGCAGGATCGCTTTTATATTTCCTCGTCATCAACATTCTATCCTGAATCATCATCCGTTCTCGGAACGTTCACTCGCTACGGAATTCTCGAACCTGATTCAAGCTACACTAAGACTGACAGTGTTCTCATTCCTGACGGTTTGTCGGGTCAGTATTACATTTACGCAATAACAGATTGGAAGAATGAAGTTTTCGAGAATCTCTTCGAGGGCAATAACGTAACACGTTCCGTGACAAGTATTCAAGTACAACTCAGTCCGTGGCCAGATCTTGATGTTACTTCGATGACAACTCCATCAACTGCCGCCGCGGGTCAACAAGTAACAATAAACTGGAACGTTACAAACTCAGGGATTGGAACTGTAACATCCCCATTATGGAAAGACAAAGTGTACATCTCTTCTTCTGCTGTTTGGGACTCTGCCTCCTCGACTTTATTAAAAGATGTTCCACGTAATTCGCCGCTATTGCCGTCGGGCAATTATTCACAGAGTGCATCCGTAACTTTGCCGGTAACGATTTCCGGAACATACTACTTCTATATCATCACAGATGCGGGCAACAATGTTTATGAGCACACAGACGAAGGTAATAATATCGAGAGAAGTTCAGAAGTGTTTGTACAGCCCTATCCGCCAATTGATCTTCGCGCAGGGAATATCGTCATCCCATCATCGGGATTCTCTGGGATTTCGGTTTCTGTGCAATTCACCGTTCAGAACATCGGTGCGGGAAAAACACTCGCAACGAAATGGGACGATGCGGTTTATCTCTCAACGGATACAATTCTCAATCCGGGTGTAGACAGTTTGCTCATAGTTTTTCGTAGAATGGGCGCGCTCGACGTCGGAGAAAGTTACACGCGAGACCTCACCGTTCGTTTACCAGACGGTGTTTCAGGAAATTATTATTGTTTAGTGCGGACTGATACCGGAAACGTTGTTAGTGACAGCGACATCCTGAATAATCTAGGCTATTCATCGTCGATGATATCCATCGTACTTTCACCACCACCAGATCTCCACATTGCATCCTTCGCCGCGCCGAGTGAGGGTCAATCGGGACAACCAATTACAGTACGGTGGACAATCCAAAACAGTGGATCGGGACAAACGCTTGTTTCATCATGGAATGATGCGATCTATATCTCAAGTGATATCTATCTTGATCCTGCTGATACAAGACTTGCAACGAAATCACATAATGAAGGACTACTCGCCAGTCAATCGTATAGCGACAGTCTCGAAGTGGTTCTTCCGAATTACGCATCTGGTGATTTGTTCCTTCTGATACAGACCGACAGCAAGAACGAAGTGTTTGAGCAATCGGGTGAAGCCAACAATGTTCTCAGTCGACCTATCACTGTGAATATTGCGGCACCTTCCGATCTCATCATTTCAAACATCGTAGTTCCAGACAGCGCTATTGCAGGGGATGATGTAACAATCTCTTGGACAATTCGAAACCAAGGAGCGAATCCCGCCACAGGCTGGATCGATGATGTAGTATATCTCTCATCTGATCAATCGTGGGATGTTACCGATCCGGTTTTTGGAATTTATAGAAGAAACATTAACCTCTCACCTGGTGCTTCTATGGAAGCGAGCATGAAAGCCAAGATCAATCGTACGTTCTTCTCAGATTCTGCAGGAAACCTCACCGGTCCGGTGCCGGGCTTCGCACCCGGAAATTACTACGCAATTGTACGAACAGACATCCGTAACTATATCCATGAGAACAACGAAAATAACAATGCCGGAACATCGACTGGAACTACTCGTATTAATGTTCCTACACTTCAACTTGACATCCCAACAATAACGTCACTCACCGAAGGGGAACAAAAGTATTTCCGGGTAAACGTAATTGCCGGACAAACTCTTAAGGTTACTCTCGATGGCAGTGCGCCGAGCGGCAGTCTTGAAATGTACGGACGGTTTGGCACGGTGCCAACACGGTCGCAGTTTGATGTTGCATATACAACAGCATTTTCTCCTGATCAGCAGATAACGATACCAGAAACGAACACTGGCACGTACTATATTCTGATCTTCGCTGATCGTATAGAAGGTTATTCGATTGGTGCGACAATTCTTGCTCAGTCATTAACATTCGGTATCAGCTCCTTGTTACCGGCCCGAGGCGGTAATTCAGGCGATGTGACAATTATGGTTGAAGGCGCCCGTTTCGTAACCGGAAGCACGGTGAAGCTTATCGGTTCAGGTGGCGCACTACCACGGCTCATCAAGAGCACTTTCATCGACGCGTCACGGATCGATGCGACGTTCGACTTGACAGACAATCTTCCTCTTGGCGCATATGATGTTGTTGTTCGACGTCCGGATAATTCAGAAGCCACACTTGCCGGCGGATTTACATTGGAGCCGGGGAAAAATCTTACTGCAAACTTGGGCTTTGCGCCTCCAAGCGCAATCGCGCGAGGTGGATCTGGATTTTATTCTATCTCAGTTGAGAACACGACTAACATAGATCTCCCATTCATGACCGTCTACATCATCATCCCTTCAGGGCAGAGTTACAATGTCAACTCAAACAACATGCAAACTCTTAGTCAACTTCTCCCTGACACACTCGAGAACATTATACATCTTCAGAATCATTTTGATGAAGGACCATGGCGTTTCGTACCGCTAACTGCGAGAAATGTCCGCGTTGGTCAACGGTTAAACATTGCACTTCAGGTGAGCAATGTTCAGGGAGACGAATTTCCGATCCAGATCGCTGTTGACGCTATTGACCGAAAAGGATTTGTCGATGGACAACTTCTATATCTCGAATTATTCCGTCAGGCGCTCCTGAGAGACACGAGCGGTAAATTCGCTCCTGAATTCTACAACCTCGCGCAAACTCCGCAGACATTTATTAATACACTGATGCAAGTTTACGTTGACCTGGGAATTCTCACAGCATTAGATGTTTCACTTGTTACTTCTAAACAGCTTCAGGAAACCGTAGAAAAAGTCTCTCGTCTTCCGCTCGATCAGAAAAAGCTTGAAGCTGTGTTCAGACCAATGCTCACTTCGTGCGAGAACGAGTTGAATTGGCTTGAGCTTGGCGGAAGATTAGCCATCATCGCCATTGGATTGGTGACGGGTGCATTACTTGCACCGGTGGCTCTTGGTGTCGGGGCGGTTCTTGCAGTTATAAGCGGGCTTGGCTTGGGTCTGAATATCGGCGCGATCATCAATGACTCACCCGGACTAATGTCAAGAATATTCTGCGATGATCCCCGGACACCCACTCCCGTTGTCGCGTCGAAAGATCCAAACGACATTATGGGTCCTGCTGGTTATGGAGAAAAGAAATGGGTAGCCGTCACGCAGACGATGACCTATACGGTGCGATTTGAAAATGATCCGAAACTCGCCACAGCACCTGCTCAAACCGTCAGCGTCAACATGGAAGTTGACAGCACGCTGGATGTTCGTTCATTCCGTCTTGGTAACTTTGGATTTGGGAGTTTCACATTCAACGGTGCAGAGAACCGGTCGCATTATTCAAAGCGGTTGGATGTTCTTGACTCACTCAGTGTCTACGTTGATGTGAGCGCCGGAATCGATGTAGATAAGAATAAAGCATTCTGGATATTCAAATCGATCAACCCGGCAACCGGAGAACTTCCATCCAATCCTCTTTCCGGATTTCTTCCCGTCAACGATTCACTCCATCGGGGTGAGGGATTTTTAACATTCTCTGTCAAACCAAAATCAACTTCACGTACAGGTGACAGCGTACATGCGAAAGCGCGTATTGTCTTCGATGTCAACGATCCGATCGATACACCTCCCATATTCAATACAATCGATGCCGGCTTGCCGTACAGCAGCGTTCGCTTGCTGCCACCCATCACCAAAGATACAACATCCTTCCTTGTGCGATGGGTAGGCACAGACGATTCAACCGGATCTGGGCTAAAAAATTATTCGGTTTTCGTTTCTAAAAATGATAGTCCATTCGTTCCGTGGCTATCCAACGTAACGGACACGATGGCAACGTTCACAGGTGAATCGGGAAATCAGTATGGCTTCTTCAGTTTATCGGCAGATAACGCAGGCAACATCGAGATCGTGAAGGCTTCAGCAGATGCGGTGACGTTGTTGACCGGAATCGATGAACTGCTTCAGATGATTCCATCCGTATTCAAACTTCATCAGAACTACCCGAATCCCTTCAACCCAGGCACAGGGATTCATTATGAACTCCCAAAGACTTCGCACGTAACGCTTACAGTCTTCAACGTGCTGGGGCAGAAAGTTGCAACAATTGTTGATGAAGTCCAGGAGATGGGCTACAAGACTGTGGAGTTCAGTGCCTCCCATCTGGCAAGTGGTGTGTACTTCTATCGGATGGAGGCGGTGAGTATAGCTGATCCGGGCAAAACGTTCACACAGGTAAAGAAGATGGTGCTGATGAAATAAAGACATTTGTCCACGAAACAGTTACAGGTGGGGATTAAAATGATTGGCTTAATCTCCACCTTGCCAACAAAAGAAAGTCGATTTTAAAAACATGGCATTAATGAGGTAGAAGAAGCAAATAGTAGCTGCGTATCATGAAGGAGCTAACTAAAATGTTCTCTCGATACATCCCGTCCCGAATTAAATTATTCGGGACGGGATGTATCGAGAAAACAAACTTATTGGTCAGCCCTTTTTTATTCTGACGCGTTCAAAATATTTATTGCATCCGATTCAGATTTGGGCTGATGCTTTATTTCAAAATAATAAAACCAAATGATTGCAGCACAGATTAAAAATAAAAAACTGTTAATGATAAAAACAGATTGAATTCCCCAATTGCCTGCAACCCATCCGCCAACAAGTGGTCCTATCATATTTCCGAAAACCGCTAAGCTCGATGCAATACCGATCATACCGCTTTTTCTGTTGTCGGGCGAGTGAAAATTTGTCATTGAATATAAAGCATGAAGAATTCCGCCGCGTACAAATCCCATTCCCGCCCTTAGAAACATCAACGATAATAAATTCGGTACAATCATATGCAAGCTATAAGTGATGCCTGTACCTGTTAAAGCATAGATAATATTTTTTTTGAAACCGAAACGATCGTTCCGCCTGCCCCACCATGGCGAAGATATCACCATAAAGACACCTGATATTGCTATTGTCAATCCCGTTAATGTTGAGATATATTTTGTAGTTGTTTTAAAACTTTCGATGAACAAAGCGAACAACGGCTCAATCATTAACGCCGCAATTTGAGATAGAACAATTACAACTGCAATCACGCGGAGATGTCTATTCTTGAACATGAATTTAACATTTTGCACCACTGATGATTTTATGTCGATATTTTCAGATTGTGGAACTTCACGAACATAACGAGCAATGACAAATCCTCCGATGAAGCAGAGAAAAGCAGTGATGAAAAATATTTCGCGGTATCCCATTATATCGGCAAGAAAACCCCCGATTGCAGGTCCCAGCATTGTGCCGCCTGCCGTTGCCGATTGGAGTAAACCAAGTGCATATCCGATTCGTTCGCGAGGTGTAGACGATGATACAAGCGTGAGCGACGCCGCAATGAACCCGCTGATTGCCCCTTGAAGCATACGGAAAAATAATAGCTGGTAAACATCTTGAGAAAATCCGATCAACACTTGTGATATACCAAGTCCGATGATTGCCCTTACTACCATTGCCTTTTTACCATACTTATCTCCAAGCGATCCCCAGATCGGGGTTGCGATAAACGCTGTGAAAAAAGGACCCGCGAAAACAAGTCCACTCCACCTCGCAAGTTCAGTTTGGTCTGTTACGCCTAATTGTCTTATGTAGAAAGGGAGGAAAGGTACGACTAAATTCATACCGATCATTGCAAGGAATTGCGTCCCCCAAAGTATATATAAATTTTTTTTCCAGGGTTCCATCTTTGAAAAGAAAGATACGAAAAAGTTGACTTAAAAGCTTACTCGATATAGCTTTGAGAAATATTCCTTATATTAAATCTATGTTTATTTATTTCGTGCTGATATTTCAACAACTCATTGCCAGCGGTACTCATATTATTGCCAAGGTTGTTGTAAAAGATATCGATCCTGTATCTCTCACGATGTTGAGATCTGGTATCGCGGCTATCGCACTTCTCCTGATAATGTATATTCGCAGGATCAAACTCCAATTTGAGAGAGCCGATTGGAAAAAGATAATATTTCTGAGCACGTTAGCAATACCGATAAATCAATTTTTATTTTTATACGCAATAAAATATACAACTCCGGCAAATGCCGCTCTTCTTTATGCTACTACTCCTGCAATGGTTTTAGTTCTTTCTATTATATTAGGTCGTGAAAAAGCGATTCTTAAAAGGATGATCGGTATTGGAATTGCGTTCGTTGGGGTTCTGATTGTAATTTTCGAGAAGGGGGTTGATGTTCATGCCGATTATACGATTGCAAATGTTGTCATCTTTGTTGCAGTTATCGCGTGGGCTTTATATACTATCCAAGGGAAAGAGATGATACTGAAGTATGGCGCCCTCAAAACAAGTTCATCAACAATGGTGATAGGTACAATTTTATATTTACCGATAGGAGCATGGAACACCATAAATTTTTCTTATCAATCTCTAACCATCTATCATTGGCTAGGATTATTATATTTAGCAATCATGACATCTATTTTCGCTTACGTTCTTTGGTACTACGCTTTAAGTCGGATAGAAGCTACAAGAGTTACAATTTTCATGAACTTACAGCCGGTACTTACAACATTGCTTTCTGTTTTATTGTTAGGGCAATCGATAACGGTGGCGTTCGTTATTGGTGGTGTAATAGCATTGAGTGGTGTGATTATAGCGCAAGGGAAATGAAGGCAAGGGAAATGAGCGATGCTTGCTTTCGGTTTCCCTTTTCAATATATTTAACACGGTTATTTTCGATGTTCGAGATTCGATATTCGATATTTGGAGAGCTGGCAGAACGGTCCCGTTCCGACAATGGTCGGAACGAGGATTCACGTCCCGTCTACGACGGAACGGAACTATTGCATCCCGCTCTTCAAGCGGGACGTCCGCAAGTAAAGTTTTGAATATTGGAGAGCTGGCAGAACGGCTATTGCACCGGTCTTGAAAACCGGCGTCCGCAAGGACTTTGGGGTTCGAATCCCTAGCTCTCCGCCAAACTACGTTCCGCAAAAGAGCGGAACTTCGTTTGGCAAGCAAAACTGCTTTCTACGATAGGCAGATATTTTTTTGAGAAGATAAAATGTTATTTGTAAATCTTTAGGAGTGGATGAATTTACTATGCAACTGTCTAATTGACTTTATGAAAGAAGATACGCAGAAACAATTGTCTGAAAAGATTCTTGAAGAACTTGCCGATAAGATCAAGCATAACCAACAGTTAAGGCAAAAACTTGAACCTTTTAACGATCTCCCGATTGAAAAAGTTGTTGATGCAATCATCGATCAGTTCAACTATCTCTTGTCCGGTGAACTGCGTGATCTCATAATTAAGTTGATTGAGAACGAAGTTGAATCTGAAAAGGAAATAAAATTAGAAGAAATTCCTCTACCTGAAAGAACGGCTGACCTAATTCCAGAGGTTGAAACACCAATAATTGAAGAGAAAATACCGGAACCGGTAGCGTCAGAAATTACAAATGAATCGATTATGGAACGTTATGGCACAAAAGAACATTTTCCAACTGAACCTTTAGATATCGAGTTCAAAGCTTCAGATTGGTTTTATCTGCTCGGATTTTGCTACGCGCCAGATAGCACCGGACACGGAATTCCAACTAAAAAATTAACACTGAATGGGGTCGATGGGACGAGCAAAATCATTCTTTTAGACTACGGAGACGTTCGATTTTTTATCCATCAACTGGAATCATCCGGTTACTCGAAGGACAATTCGGGTAAATTAAATTTGACTCCGAAATCTTCGGTTCAATTGAAATACGAACATGAAAAAACGATTAATATTCTCCGTTCCGAAGAAGTTTTGGTTGCCTTTCCATTTTGGACTGTAATGCAGAATAAAGAAACTATTACTAAGCAAATAGAAGATAAATACGTTGATATTCTCCGCTCATTAATAGACGTTCACGACGCGGTTGAATGGGATATTGATGTATTTGCATTCGATCAACATTTAATAGAAATGCCGGTTATTACGAGCGCTGGAAAAGATAGAGTAAGCACTCGTGAATCGAGGCATCCGGTAAGCAAAGTGCGGGATGCAAAAGTGCTTGATAAGTTGCTGTTCAAAGAGAAAAGTTTGGCGCAGGAAATTCACAGTCAATTACTTCTGCATGCAACCAAATCAAAGATCGATTTTATGATTCGTTTGGATAATGCTTTTATGGATGATTGGAAATCGATTCTTTCATCTCGATATACTGTTGGAAAAGATAAGCGCAAGAATTTTTTCAAATCTGTGCGAAGTATACAGCAAGAGTACGAACAGTATAAACTCATGCTTCGTGTTACAAGTCCGAATGTTAGAATCACTTTTTAACAGCAATAACCTTCCATATCGGTTAACTTTTCTTATCCGAATATTGGATTTAAAAAAATATTTTTATATATTTGTAACGCAATAATGGGGTCGTAGTTCAGTTTGGTTAGAACGTCTGCCTGTCACGCAGAAGGTCGCGAGTTCGAGTCTCGTCGGCCCCGCAAAAAATGGGAGATAATGATTTATCCATACCATATTTATTCTTAAAATAGATTCACAAAAATATTATAGAGAATTAGTCAAAGAATATCCGCAAGGTCTCGTTTATCCGCCGAAGTCCCGACGGGACGCAGGCGGAACGGTCCCTGCAAAAAAAGGAGGAAGCAGTAAGATCACAGAGCATTTCGTATATATAATCCAGAGTGAAAGAGATGAGAGCTATTATGTGGGTTCAAGCCATGATCATCATAGTGACAATATTAAATTCACGTTAAGACGCCAAGTACGCAAAGAATCTTCGTGGACTTTGCGCCTTTGCGAGAAAAATTTAAGGTATCCACAAAAATGCCTATCGGTTTCAATACTTTTTTAATCAGGATCATTATCTGCCAGAAGAAAAAGAAGTTTTTGCAATATTAGCAAATAAAAATTTTTGCAACGACCTCGAATGTAAGAAATAAAGAAAGTGCCGAATGTTGAGTTCGACATTTATCCAACCGAAAGTCGTGATATATTTTTTAGAAATGGTTTTTCAGAGAAAAATAAAAATATGTCAATGCTAAAATACTCTGAAATAAAAACAGAACAGTTTGGAAAACCTGTTGAAAAATTTTGGATGACCTGAAGCTTAATTAGAGAAACGGGTATTAAAAAAATCTGTGCTATCATTAAACTGTAAAGGAAGCGATAATAGTCGGGTGGAGGTCTTTTATGAGATTAAATATCATTTTTCTCGAAAAATATTTTTTTTATGACTTTTTTAATTATTTCATGAAATATTCTGACGGTCAGGACAAATTTTCAAAAAATCATTTAAAATGGCTGAATTTCACAAAGAATTATGTTGAGTCCCCTGTAAGTTCGTATCCTTATTTTTTCTATCGGTAATATAAATCAAAAAAAATGAGAATTTTTTTAAAAAACACTTGACACTTTGCTTAAGATTTGTTAAAATTGAACAAGTATGTTAGTTCTATGAATCTTTTTCCTGAGCATTATTTCAAGCTTTATCACCACAATTCCGCATGAAATGTTCTATTGAGATCTCATAGATATTCATCTAATCAGTAACTGTCATCAAAAAAATAAAATCAAAACAACGTGAATCATCGATCATCGATTGCTCGCACAACTTGAGGGTGTAGTGTGATCTTTCAATTATATATTCATGTTGAATGGCAGGTGTAAAAATATCTAAGTGGATAAAATTTTTTGTATTAATTTTATTCACATAAAAAAGATTTAAAGAAAATAAAAATAAACATAAAGTAACAAACCACTAATTCACTAATCCACAATTCATTAATCCTTATGGAGGATTCTATGAAACATGTAACATTCTTCGTGGCTCTCGTGTTGCTCACGGTCACTGTAACGTCTTTGGGCTTTGCTGGTAAGGCAAATGTTCAGACAACAGTTCCAACGGTATCACAAGCTGCCACACGCTCTGTAACAGATTCCGATCTACCAACAGGACGTGCAATAAAATCATCAAGATCGATCGATCTCTCGATTCAAGAAACAAGACCGATACCGATCATTGCAACAGCAGCCAGCACTAACCTGACAACAGGATTAGCGGGTACATATACCATACCCGGTGATTTTGCAAATATCAGCAGTGCAGTTGCGGTGCTTCATTTCCTCGGCGTTTCTGGTGACGTTGTGTTCGAACTTGGCAACGCAAGTTATACAGAAATGGGACCGATCACATTCGGCAATTTCCCGGGCGCAGGTTCTTACAATGTTAAGATACAACCGGCGGCTGGCCTTGCCGTAACTGTGAATTTTGTTTCAACACTTACAGAAGGTAAGGGCTTCGCGTTTAACGGCGCAAAGAACATCACAATCGATGGTCTTAATACCGGCGGCGCAAGCTTAACCTTGCAGTATGCTTCGATCTCGGGATTCCCGACGAGCGATGCATTCGGTGCTACAGTATACATCACAGGTGCTTCAGAAGTTATCAGCATTCTGAATACTCATGTAAAAGGACAGATCGACAATGCAGTGTGGGAAAACCAGACAGATGGTCGTCCGGCTATATTCATTTATGCACCTGATACCGATGGCGACTGGAATAAAAATATCACAATCGATGGATGTACAATCACAAACGCTACATATGCCATTAAAGCATTACTCGGCGCTGGTGGTAATTTATTCGCCGTTGATGGTTTAACTATCACTAATAACAAAATCGGTGGTGCTTTTGGTAATCCGGTTGTAATTGGTGGTCTATATGAAGTAACTGCGAACGTTGTGTTTGCAAATAACATTATTGATGATGTTCGATATATGCAAACATATTGGTATGTTGGACCAACCGAATATGACGAAGATTGGGTTTTCTATGCAGGCGTCGGATTCATGTACAACTTCGGTCAGTCAACTGCTTTCCATTTCTTATTAGTTGATAACGGTGTTTTTTCTAACAACGTAATCCGCAATATTGGAACTGGCGATTGCGCTTACGGCGATGGTGTTCTTACATACGGAACGCGTGTTTATTCATACAACCTTGGGTATGCAAAAACGGCAATAATGTATAACAACCGTTTTTCAGCTCTTACAAATGCAGGTGGTGGCGGACAAATTAATGCCATTCGTGGTCCTGCAGGTTATCTCTATCATAATTCAATTAGCTTAACTGGTGCGGCACCAGCAGCTACAACCATCAATGGTATCAACGGACATAGCGCTGTATATAATAATGCTGTCTCCCTTGATTTGACAGGTGCTACACCCACAACAGTTCGTGCAGTTGTCGCCGGATCAAACATTGATTATAATGCTCTCTATTCAACAGGTGCAGCCATCTCTGGTACAGCATCGGTTAATGCAGCAGCATTGGCAGGTTACAACAAGAATGGTACATTTGGACCGATCAATTTTGATTCTGATCTCCATATCACCACTGGTCCTTCAGCGGCAGAAAATATTGGCCGTGCAAAGACCTTATTACAACCCGATATAGATGGCGATGTCCGCGACACAACAATTGCGGGTATACGCGATGCTGGCGCAGATGAAATGTTGTCAGATCTCGCATTACCATGGACAAACGATGTTATGCCGTTAGGCCTGGCATATCCGGGTTCAAGCACACCAACCGGCATCAATGTTTCTCCACAAGTCATCGTGAAAAACAATACACCGGCTTCAGTAGGATCGTTCTCGGTTAACGTGAAGATTGTTGACGTTCTTACAGCAACAACAGAATTCGATGTTACCGAAGTAGTTACCAGTATGAATCCGATGGAAATAAAAACCATCCCGCTTGCAGGCGTATGGTCAGTTACAGTTGTCGGTACAAAAGCGATTACTGTTACAACCTCGTTAAGCGGTGATGTACAAATCAGCAACGACGTCGCTTCTGCATCCACAGTAGTTACCGGACCTGAACAAGTATATACGAATAAAACATATACATTCGATCTCGGAGCAGAAAACTGGACAGCTACAACAGGTCCATCAGCAACAACTGATTGGAAACGTAAAAACAGTTTTGCAAAATTAGGCAGTGCATACTCAGGATATTCATGGGTAACTGAACGTCCCAATTTAATTTCAACTTACACCGAAGGTGCATATGCCAATACACAGGGTTATACTACAACATATCCTGGCGCCAATCTTCTAACAACACCATGGCTTGATATCAGCGGAATGATCGGAACAGATGTTTATGTTTCGTTCGTACACAGCATTCGCTTAGAACCAGATTGGGATTGCGCATGGATGCAATACACAGTAGATGGTTTAAACTGGAAGAACCTCGGTACAGTGAACGATCCGAACGGTATCAACTGGTATAGTGAAGCTATCTACAAACATGCTACACCAAATCCGGATGCATTTGATGATGCAACCGCTATGCAATATGGATTGATCCCTGATGCAGATCATCTACCATACAGATGGGCAACCAACAGTCGCGGTCTTCTTGCCGGTGGTGATGATGACGGCGTACCTGCCGGTCCTGATGGATGGGTATATGTACAATTGCACATTACTCCTACAACTTATGCAGAGATAGTACACGCACCTGCCATTAAATTCCGTTACATCGGTTTCTCCGATGCAGCAACGGCAATGGATCCGGGTGGATTTGGATTCGACAATTTCTACATTGGTAACAGTGCACCAGTTCTTACAGGTGGTACCATTACAGGTACAATTTTCCGTGATGCAAACGGAAACGGGGTTAATGATGCGGAAGTTCCAGAAGCTAATAAAGATGTTAAAGTGTATTACTATGGTGTTTATGTAACAACCATTCAATCGGATGCAACTGGTGTATACACATTCGATCTCAATGCTAACAACGGATTACCCGGTGATTATCAACTTGAACCGGTCATTTCTGGTGTAGCATATACAGTTCCATTCGGTACATCACCAAAATCAACAATCAATCATTCATCCGATGGCTTACCGAGAGTACAGGACTTTGGTACATTCGTCGGCAGTGTCAGCGGTATGGTGTTTGAAGATGTTGATAATGGTGGCGATAAAGACCTAGGCGAAGCCGGATTAGGTGCATTCATTGTTGAGTTGCGTAAAGACTCTGACACTGGATTCTTGATGGGCTTCGATACAAGTGACGCCGCAGGATTATATAGCATTCTTGCACCTCCATATGCTAATTATGTTATCAAACAAATTCTGAAGACAAACACTCGCATAAGTATGCCTGCAACACCATTTACTTATGCAGTTACAGTCGGCACGGTTAGCGGTGATCCTTCTGCGAATCTGGTTAACAAAGATTTCGGTATCTTCATCTTTGGACAAACAAAGATAGAAGCATATGTAGATCTCAACGGTGACGGAATAAAAGGCGGCGCTGACTACGATGCTATAACCATCGGAGATGGCACGATCAGTTGGGATGTGTTTAAAGGAACGACTTTGATCGCTACAGACGTTTTGGGTGATGGACTTGCTGCAATACTCCATAACCTCGACGCCGGTGATTATAGCTTCGTTCGTGCAACACCACCACCAACCAATTGGGTGAAGACATCAATTCCTGATGAATACAATGTTTCTATCACCACAAGCCGACAGGCAACCACATTTACTACCTTATACTTCAAGATAACTAACCTCCAAGGAAATGTAATTGAAGATTTGAACGGTAATGGTTCCGCGCAAGTTGGTGAAGGTGCTCTTGTAGGTTGGACAGTCAATCTAACAAAAGATACAACTACATATTCAACAACAACAAATGCATCAGGTGATTACTTCTTCACGAATCTTGGTCCAGGTCCTTGGACTATCACAGAAGTTGTACCGGCTGGTTGGACCCGCACATTTGGTTCTTTTGCTGCGGCGTATCCATTCAGTTCCAGTTATAATGCGGTTAACGCTGGTTATAATTTCGGTAACTTCAAAAACATCGCCATCAGCGGTGTATTATTCCGTGACAGGAATAACGACGGTGTTAAGAATGCCGGCGAAGAAGGTATCTCGGGATGGGATGTAACTCTCGCTCCGGGTTCAACAGTTCCAACCGGACCCAATGGTGAGTTCACCTTCACAGCAGGTCCACTTGCTGCAAGTTATGGACTTAGCTTGAATGTTCTCACTGGATACTCTTGCACAGTTCCGTCTGGCGCGGCTTATACAATAGCAGCAGTCAGCGGTGTTGATCAAATCAATAAAGACTTTGGCGTGTTCAAAGGAACAGACGATACAAAGTATCGTACGTTTACCTATGAACAACTTAGTGGTGCAACCGAAGCAAAGCCGATTAAATACAAACTCAATAAAGCTATCATTGGTCCGCCGAACACCGCGAACCTAATCGATAGATTGGTTAATGTTAAAATCGGTGGAACTTATGCATTCCAAGTCGGTTTGTCAGGTCAACTGAATATGGGCAATAAAGAAAAAGCATACCTCAAAGTTACAAAACAAGGCGATGCATTTAAATCGTTCAGCGCGAAGGGTGCTTTGCACACCGGTGCAGCACGCGGATTTGATTTCACCAACAAGGGCGGTCTCATGCTCAAGTTGTGGAAATCGATGGGCGCAGACAAGAAGAACGACGCTCTCGTTGCTCAATTGTTAACACTGCAGGTAAACCTTGCGGCAAGTCTCAATGGCAACACAGATGCAACCCAAAATCTTGGTGCATTAATAGTCTCGGGCACAGGTCCCTGGGGCACAGACCAAACCATCGATCAGATCGCTGATTATGCTGATGGCGTTATGACAAATTGGGAAGGTATACCGTTCTCGGTATATACCGACCTCTATAACGCTGTTAAAATGGTCAACGAAGCATTTGCCAGCACAACCGTTGGCGATACAACAACTGATGGTGGTTGGACAAGTGCGAAGCTAAAATGGGTTACCACAAAGACCGTATTTGAAGTTACTGGTCTGAAATCAGCAGTAGTTCCTGCAAAGAATCGTATCAACAACGATCCTTATCAATTGCCGGAAGTATATGCTCTTGGTCAGAACTATCCAAATCCGTTCAACCCAACAACAAGCATCAGCTTTGATCTGCCGAACGATGCTATCGTAACCTTGAAGATCTTCAACATCTTAGGTCAAGAGGTCGCGACAGTACTCAATCGTCAGGAATTCTCTTCAGGCACTGAAGAGGTTGACTTCGACGCAAGCCAGCTTGCATCGGGCGTCTATCTCTATCAGGTAGTTGCAGAAGAAATGAATGCCGACGGCGTAGGTCAGACCTTCACGCAAGTGAAGAAGATGATGTTGATGAAATAAGCAATATCTTTTCTCCCGTCCCGCGAAAGTGGGACGGGAGAACTAATAATAATCAACTTGTTAATTCACAATAAATAAATCATAAATACCTTCGGAGGGTATAATGCGAAAAATGTTTTTAGTTACAATAGTTCTTCTTTTGCTCACAATGAGTAATATGCTGTTTGCTCAGTCAAAATCATCTGAGTTCAAGATTACAGTTAGTGATGATGCCGGAAGTGCCCCAGCCGTAATGATGTTTGGCAATCACGTGGATGGTACGTACGGTGCAACGTTAGCACAATTAGATTCTCTCAATCCAACAATTGTTGAGCGCGAAAGTCCACCGCTTCCTCCCGGTCTTGGTGTTGTTTGGAAACCCGCCCGCGCAGGAATGAACTGGGGAATCGGATTAATGACTTATGATTTTAGGGGATATACATCCGAGACTCAAATAGATACATTCAAAATATCCTTTGTTAATGGGGATAGTTATGCCGATATAACTTTAGAATGGCCCGATGCAACATACCTTGGTTTGCGCTGCACAGGTATGACGATTAAAATCGGTACAGATGTTATTGATATGTTCGCGCAAACAAGCTACACAATTGTTGACGCGGGTGAAATACCAATAAATAGCGCAACCATTACTAAAACCGGTTGCTTCATTATTGATGATGTAAAACTCGAAAAATCAACCGTACCGGCAGGTTACAAGTTAAATCAGAATTTCCCTAATCCGTTCAACCCATCAACAACAATCACGTTCGATGTGTTGAAGAGTTCGAACATAGATGTTTCCGTTTATAACGTTCTCGGTCAAAAGGTTGCATCGTTAGTTTCGCGCGATCTTAATCCCGGAACATATTCAACCAATTGGAACGCGGCATCGTACAGCAGTGGAGTTTACTACGTGCGCATGACTGCAAAGGAAAACGGAGTGGAGCAATATTCTTCGCTTCACAAGATGCTCTTTGTAAAATAAAATAACAAACGCTCATCGTTTAAAATCGGAATGCGGAAGAACGCTTCAGAGCGCTTCCGCATTTCTTTCTATGGTGTAGGAGTATGAAAACAAAAAATCATATATTGAAAGCCGGCATATTGCTCGTTGTGGCAATGCTGTTCATTCCTAAAATTGCCGATGCTCAAACGCCGAAATTTAGAGTTATGTTGACTCTTGTCGATAGTTTATTCGACGTGGATATGAAATTCAAAAAAGTTGTGTATGATACCGCACTGTTCGGATTACATGAGAATGCTGAATATTGCGTTGACGCGGATACCTTAAAAGGATTCACCGATCATTGGGTAGATTATTGGCAGAACAATTTTTACGGTCCGAATATGAAGGAAGAAGAATGTCCGCCGGAAGCGTTTAATTATGCTTTTTATATGAAAACCGATAAGTCATGCACCGGAGTTATTGGTTATTTTAATTTGTTTCATCAATACTTTTCTGCAACACAGAATGATACGTTCAGGATAAGACTTTTATCGACTGAGTATGAATATAGTCGCCTTACGATTAGATGGCCCAAAGTATTATCGGAATATTTTACGTCTGCGCGTTGTAGCACCTCAGTAAATGGCGTAGTATATAATGTGAATATGTTGACCGACTCGAGTGTTTCTTTTGATTTAAATGCAACTGACAACAGCACTGGAATTAGTTGGAAAATTTTTACTAATGGTCCAAAACTCCCACCGGGTCCACCTGCAGCACCAAGCGCTATCTCGCCGGTTAGTGGCTCAACCGGAATAGCGGATACAGTCACAGTACAGTGGTCTTCCACCGCAAATGCATATCGGCATCGTTTACAGGTGAGCAAAGATCCTTCATTCAATACAAATATTATTAAAGATACAATATTTAACGGGACATTTTATAAGCTTTCAAAACTTTCACAACTTACATGGTATTATTGGAGGGTCTCTGTTCAAACCGCGTATGGGTTTAGCTATTATCCCGATCCGGCTTATAAATTTCAAGCAAAAGCATTTTCACCACCAATTCCAAAAAGATTATATCCCGACAGTAACGGTACTAACATACCGCTGAACTCCATATTCAGATGGAATCGATCTGCCTCTTTGAATAGTGTAACGTACAAGGTTCAGGTTGCAAGCGACACCGGCTTTACTGCAATTCTTAAAGATTCTACAACTACCGATTCTCTGATGAGTATCGGCGGAATTTTTACAAATTGTAATAATTATTATTGGCGCATCAACGCAACCGATATCAATGGAACGAGTGATTGGTCGTCGAAGTGGAAATTTAAATCTGCATACAGCACACCTGCGTTACCGGTTCTTGTTTCTCCAGATGATAATCAATTAAATGTTTCGCTTACTCCTACTTTGAGTTGGACAGGTGATATTTGTACAGAAACTTACAGACTCATGGTCGCAAAAGATATTGCATTCACGCAGGTTGTTTACAATTCGGTGGTCAATCAAACATCGCAAACATTGCCAACACTCGATCAGGATCAACAATATTTTTGGAAAGTTAAATCAATAAATCCTGTCGACTCCAGTGATTACGTAACAGCACGCAACTTTACAACAATACTTAATCCTGCGGCGATACCAGTATATGTTTCACCGGCAAACGGCGATACAAATAGAAACCCCATCGATATTTTACGATGGAGAAAAGTTCCGTACGCCGTTAATTACAACGTTCAAATTTCTCTCGTTCAGAATTTCGCCACTTTAGTTGCAGACGATTCGTCGCTAACGGATACTACATTCACAACACCTTCTCTCAATAATTGCGTAACATATTATTGGAAAGTACGCGCTATCAATCGTATCGGTTCCGTCGGGTTTACAGCCGCAAGAAATTTTAAAATCAAAACAGCCATTGCAGGCGCTCCTATTCTCGATAGCCCGGTGAACGGCAAAGATTCTTTGGTAGAGAATGTAACGCTTCAATGGCATGCCGGCGATCCTTGCACTAACTCTTATTATTTTCATGTTTCAAGAAATTCATCTTTCACAGATACTGTGAAAGACGGTAGAACATCTTTAACAACATACGCTTTAACCGGCTTAGCAGGTAATGTTTATTATTACTGGCGGGTTCGAGCGGTAAATTATTTAGGCGATGGAGTATTTTCAGAGACGTTCCAATTTCATACGACAAAATCAACACCACTCGCTCCGGTTTTGTTAGAGCCGGTAAATGATTTGGGAGATGTTTCTAATTCTCTGACGTTAAAATGGGATTCTGCAATGTTTGCTTCTTCATACCGACTGCAGGTAGCTCGTGATTCTTTGTTCACAAATTTATTCCATGATGATTCATTAATCGCACGTCAACCCGGTGTTCGACCGTCAAAATTGGTAGACGGTTTACCAAATGCAATAAAAATGTACTGGCGTGCAAATGCCAAGAACGAGATTGGCGCAAGTCCATGGTCGAATGTAAGAAAATTCTCAACATTATATCCGCCGGCAGATATTATTTTAAACGAACCCGCGAACGGTGAAGAAGCAGTATCACTCAAGCCCACTTTTTCATGGAGTCTCGCTTCAAGAGCAAATGTGTATCAATTACAGGTAGCGAAAGACACAATATTACAAGATAAAATTTTCGATGATTCAACAATCGTCGAGCAAAGTTGGAGTCTCCTGTATCCGTTAGACCAATATGCAAAATACTTCTGGCGCGTACGGGGTAAAAACAGTGCTGGCTGGGGTAACTGGACAGTTGCATCTTCATTTACAACTACACGGGTCGGTATTGCTAACTGGCTTTTACCATTAACAGTTGCGGAAACAGGACCGGAGCGGCAGACAATATATTTCGGACTTAATCCCGATGCAACTAAAGGAATAGATCAGGCACGCGGGGAATATGAATTGCCACCTGTTCAATACGGTTATTTCGATGCACGATTCATATCATCCTTTATTGGTGAAGGTTTATTAGTTGAGTATCATGAATTTGTTAAATATACGCAGCGCGATACGTTCCAGTTTAGATTTCAACCGGGAATGGGTGCATATCCAATGACAATTTCATGGTATAAGGCACGTGTTAAAGATGTATGCGACAGCATGATAATCACAGATAGGTTAGTTGCTCCTACATTACGCGCTCGGATGGATATCGATTCATTCATCGTTATCAATAATTCAACAATCCAATCGATGTACATTCTAACTTATGCAGCATATCCCACAGATGTTGAGCCGGTCATTACTCAAATTCCCAAAGGATTTGTGCTGTACCAAAATTATCCGAATCCGTTTAATCCTTCTACGAAGATTCATTTCTCAACAGATAAAGAATCTCGAATTTCGATTACGATCTTCGATATGCTAGGTCGGGAAATATCGGTTTTAACCCGATCAAATTATTCTCCGGGCTCATACACAATCGAGTGGAACGGAAGAAATATCGATGGCGCACAGATGCCCAGTGGTGTATATTATGTTCGAATGGTTGCTTCCCCTCTAAGTGCATCAGAAGCGGGTACGCAACCGTTTGTTGGAACCCACAAAATGATTATGATGAAATAGTATCTATCCCGACGCGAGGTAAAGTTATACAAATATATGAAGAAGTTTTTGAGCCGGAAGAATTAATATGTTCTTCTTCCGGCTTAACCATAAATGGAGGCAATTGAACCGATTCTTAATCCGGAAAGTAAATTATATTTTCATACCCTCATTGGAACTAATGCGTTGTTTAAGATATAAAATATTTTTGATTCGATATGTGGCAATCGGAATCATCTCTTTGTCGGTTATTACGCATTCTATAAGCGGAGAGAAGCTTGGAGATCAATCATCTGTTTCTTCAACCAAGTATCATTCATCGCTAATAAATATCAACAAGCTTACAATGTGGGCGTCGGATGACGGTATAATGGAACAGAATCCGAAAGATCAAACAGCAGGTGTTTCGTTCCCTCGGGGAGTAGGTAATGTTGTTAATCGCGGCGGTTTCTTGTGGGGTGGAAAAGTGTACGATGGAAACTTGCAAACAATAAGAGTAGGGGGACAGACTTCAACGAGTGGAACAGTAGCGGGGCGTATTATCGCTCCAGGTATTGCCGAAAATGTTGCTAATGCAGATGTGCGGATTTACCGGATCAGACGTGGATGGGCTGATGTTGATTTGCACCAAGAAGCGGCAGAATTTTTTAATCTTCCTCTGATAGACATCGGAGATAATGAAGTTCAAGAACTCCGAGACCTTTACATGAAAGATTGGATGGAATGGCCCTGGCAAAAAGGCGCTCCTTATTATGAAAGAAACGGCATCCCCGGTTATCAGCCCGATCCTTATGGAAAAGACTCCACATATGACGAACCCGGACTCGGCGATGCTGATCAGGTAATTTGGTATGTTACAAACGATTTGAATTCATCGGCGGTATATCGACTTTACGGTTCGGCATCAATTGGGCTTGAGATGCAAGTAACTTGCTGGGCTTACAACAAATATCCCGATTTACAAAATGTTATCTTCCAACGTTATCGTTTGATTTATAAAGGGGCATCATTCACACCACCGACTGCCAGAATAGAATCGATGTACGTTGCCAAATGGGTTGACCCTGATATCGGTGATTACTCTGATGATTTTGTTGGATGTTTGCCCGGCGAAGACCTTGGATATTCATATAACTCCAGAGCGTCTGATGCAGATTTTGCTAAGGCAAAAGTAAGTCCGCCTGTGGTTGGATATTCTTTATTGCAAGGTCCTCGCGTACAAATGGCTGGGTCTGTGGCTAAATGGAATTTAGATGATATTTCTGATTATAAAAACCTGCCAATGACAACATTCACTTATTTTAGTCATTCAGATCGATCGGCAGATTATAGTTTAGGAGCGTATGAAGGAACGCTCCTATGGTGGAATTTATTCCGCGGATACAAACATAAACCGGTCTCTCCGCCTACTTGTTTACTTGATCCGTTGGCAAACCAATGCACGAAGTTTGAGCTTGACGGTGATCCTGAATATTTCCATGGTTGGATTGATGGGATACCCGATTCTTCAGGCGATCGCCGGTTCGCAATCATAAGCGGACCATTTTCTTTGGCTTACGGTGATACGCAAGAGGTTGTATATGCGTTAACAGCCGGCACCGGAACAAACAACCGGAACGGAATAAGCGTAGTAAAAAAATATGCAAATGCCGCGCACGATGCATATTATCTGAATTTCAAATTCCCTGATCCTGTTCCCGAGCCGCCTCTCAGAGTCGTTGAGCTTGATCAGCAAATTATTCTTGATTGGGAATCGGATTCAACGAAATTAAAAAAAGTGGAATCGTATCTTTCGTGCGGTTACAGATTTGAAACCTACACGCTGTATCAATTTCCGCTCCCCAATTCTCCAATCGAGGAGGCAGTTGTATACCAATTTTTTGACCCAACACAGCCGCGGCTTCTTTATCTGAAAGATGATAAAATACGTAATGAAAATTTGATAAACGGACAAAAATATTATTTTGCTCTGACAACATCTGCATATCATCCCGATCCGAAAATTTATAAAAAGAGAATTGAATCACAGATAAAGATAATCGAGGTAACACCTCACAGTCCCAATCCCGGTACAATAATACCATATGCGATTGGAGATACTACATCGGATGTTGTGAATATTGTTGGAAGAAATGATGCAGTAGTAAATGTGATGTTTTATGATCCTACTAAGTTGTATGACAGTTTAATACCAAACGGACATACGTATGAAATTTTGTATCATAGAAATTCTGTTCCCATGATTGATTTCGACGAAAAACCAAAATGGTCATTTATCGATCAATCGACGGGAGATACGCTGATTAGCCGCATTCCGGTAGATAGCCGACCGGAGAGGATAGAGACTCGAGGATTTTCGATTGAAACATTATTGCCGCGCCACGGAATGAAAAATGTTTCGCTCGTTAAATACAAATCAAAAGATATCTATGAGCCAATATTTGAGAACCCTTCACCCGATGCTGAATTCATGATCGCTGGTCCAGGAACTTCAACAATAGATACTATTAAAGGACAGAGTGGAGACGATGTTGATATTGAATTACACTTTTATGGAGATTCGAGTTGGACATTATACTATGGTCCCACAGCAATAACATCGCGATGGGTTCGTGTTCCTTTTACCGCATGGGAAAGAAAAATAATCAGTCCAGACACAATTTACCGACAGCTTTACACGACAATTGTTAATGTTGAAAATGATAGTGTCTGGCGATCAACTTCATATTTGAATCGCATGTACAATGGAAATCCGATGCTGGCTTTCCCACCCATTGTGGTCGTGATTGATAGTGACATGATAGGAGGAAAATATTATCTGGGAAAATATTATGATGATCTCCCTTATAATCCGGATCAAAGATTTTATCGTGCATTACTCTGGTTTAACGGATATTATTATTCCGGCGACGTCACTATTAGCAGGGCGATCATTGTAGATCTTGATGGAGATAATGCACCCGCTCCGCTTGGTACCGCTGTTCGGTTCGAGAGAATTCAAGAAATTCGCAACGGCGATAGAAAGATTGTCTCATTAAAACCGATGACTAAGACCGATTTGATTGCGGCAAGAGAAGAAATTAAACGTGTAAATGTTTTTCCAAATCCATATTATGGAATGAATCGAGCCGAGATTAACAGGTTCTCTCGGTTTGTTACTTTTAATCATCTCCCATTTTATGCAACTATTCGCATTTATAATCTCGCCGGCATTCATACCCGAACCATCATCAAAGAGGATGAATCTCAATTTGCCCGTTGGGATTTGAATAACGAAAGCGGATTACCTGTGGCAGGTGGATTGTATTTTGCCCAGATAGAAATGCGTGATACCGAGGACAGAATACTTGGCGAAAAGATTTTAAAGCTTATGATAGTCCCCGAAGATTTATCGCCAATAGATCAATGACCAAGAAATGAAATTCAGAAGATCATATCGATATCTAATTTTGTTTTTATGCCTATTCATGCACTTTGTTGTTTATGCCGGCAGACCGGATAAAGCCGGAACAGCCGGTGCCGCAGAATTGTTGCTGCCTGTGGGTGCAAAGTCGATAAGTTTAGCCGGTTCAAATATTGCAACCGTAAAAGGAATTGAAGCGAGCTATTGGAATCCGGCAGGTCTGGCAAATATGAATTCGAATTTCGGTTTGTTGATATCTCATATGAATTACATCGCCGATGTTAATGTTGAATATGTTGCACTCGCTATGCAGTCGCCCAATATCGGAACAATCGGTTTAAATTTGAAAACTCTTGATGTTGGTGAGATTCCAATCACCACAGAAGTTAATCCAGACGGTACAGGTGAAACTACATCGCCTACATTTATTACCGTGGGTGGAACATTCGCGCGAAACATTACAGATAGAATTGCAATTGGAGTTGCTGCAAATATAATATATGAACGGATGGCGCGGGTATCGGCAACAGGAGTTGCGTTCAATTTCGGTGTTCAATATAGCGGCATCGGTGGGGTTAATGGATTAAGTGTTGGTGTTGCAGTGAAAAACATCGGACCTGCAATCCGATTCGATGGTCCCGGTTTATTTCGAGAAGCGAGAATAGAAGATGCAACCGGAAAAAGTTCTATTGTAAAAATTCAAGCGGCTGCAAGCGACTTGCCGACAACAATTGAAGTCGGACTCGGTTATCATTTGCCGATAAAATCTATATTCAATTTGAATTTGAATTCTGTTTTTCAGAATAATAATTATTCATCCGACGCGTATAATTTTGGTATTGATTTAGATTACAGAGAACGATTTTTCTTTAGAACTGGTCTCTCTATCAGTCCTGATGGAGGTATTTCAGAAAATATTTTTGGATCGGCTTATGGATTCGGTATTAAGCACGAATTCTCCGGTTATCAATTCGAAATCGATTATGCTTACAGAATTGTTCGTTATTTTAGCGGAAATCACGTATTTTCGATGATTTTTAGCTTTTGATCAATTATGTGCCTATATTCAGAGAATGCTCTTGTCTGGACGATGGCAACGACTGTAGAAGAAAATTAGCAAAATGAGTACATTTTTTTTAAATAAAGCTTGACAATATTTAAAAAAACGACTATATTCAAAAAGTCCCCCAGACTGTACTCAAGCTTGAATTAACAAAAAATAACCTAATTCACATATATAACAATTCATTATTATTCAACGATTACATTAAAAGGAGAAATATCTATGCGGTTTTTGACATTGTTTCTCTCGGTACTTTTATTGACGAGTTCGCTGTTTTCACAAAAGCGATTTCTTGTCTCACCGAATCAGGAGGTAATTCCGGTTACAAAGTATTCGAGTCCTTCAGAGGAAATTTCCAAACGGATAGTTAAAGGAACATCATCTGTCACTGGAAATTGTTCTGGAACATTTATTTTTGGTTATGAACCCAGTGTTTATGTAACCACCAGTAATTTTGGCATGTATCATAAAGACGTTTTAGGACAATGGTACGTAGCAAAAGCAGCCGGTACTATTGACACCGTGTATTGGGAAATGTTCGGACTTATAGGTACACCCGACTCGACAGTCAATTTACGAATTCATCGGTCTAAGATAGGTCCCGGATCGGGTCCTGGGTTTGGTGCATTCGCATCTCAACCTCCATGTCAAAGCTGGGGTTATTGGAAGACTACAAATGATTATGATATGGGTATAGCTCCATTCCTAACATTCTTATCACCCACCGAAGATACAACATGGTATTCCACTATCGCAAGCGGAACTTCATTCCCGCCATTTGATAGTTCGATGTACGGACAAAAAAGTGGACAGCCCATTACGGTGAGACCATACGAAATTATAAAAGCCGATTTAGCCGGTTCTGGTGTTGCACCTACTGTAAGTAAGGGTGATGTATTTTTTATTTCATTTCAACCGAGCGGTCCAAACGCACACGTTTCCCCTGATATTCGTACTGAATTTGCCGCTTGGGGTTCTGATGGACCTATTTCAACGACAAATGAGAATTGGCCCGCACGAAATTGGAAATTTTATGAACATGATTCTGGACCATCAAATTGCGCAGGCGTTCCAACGCATTTAGTAAAGCGCGGATGGGTTGCGCGGGGTCCGTTTGACGAAGATCCATTTTATACTGCGGCTTACAATGTTTGGTACTCAATGACTGCAACCACAAATGTCCCACCGATTATCAAAGCACAAGAAGGTGGTGATCCAACAAATACATTCTCCAATCAATCGCAAGTATTATCATATATAATTTACGATTGCGATCCAGAGTTTATTGACAGTGCGGCAGTATCGTATGTAAAGATAAAATGGTCAAAAGCGAATACAATTGCCGGAGTAGAAGAGTTTGTGGATCAACCGGATATATACATGACCCATTTGGGTTCTGATTTTTATAGTGCAGAAATACCCGGGCAGCCGCCAGGCACAACCATCAGTTATCAGGTTGAAGCTGCAGATGTTCGTGGCATGGTTAATTTGGGAGCGAGCAATGGATATAAAATTGTAACATTAAATAATCCATACTATCGTGTAGATACCGGATATACCTGCACAATGCAGAACATTAGCCAAACCGGCACATCTATCACTTATGATAAGTTCTTCATCAACTCAGCGATGAGCGGAGCCGGCGAAGCACCGCGAGACGACGGTACAGCAGGTCCATTTGATATCGGCGGAGATATACACTTGTTTGCAGGCGATACTGCGCGATATGCATGGGTAAGCGTTAATGGAGCAATTGCATTATCAGAAAATGCCTTAGATACAATCGACGTAAATGCAAACGGTTTTGCAACAACCGGATGGGATTTCCCCATGTTGCAACATCATTACAGGGCAGATACAATGTTTCCATCGCGTATGCCTCCGAACTTCATAGCACCATTCTGGGCAGATATGATCATTGCTGATACATTCCCGACACCAACTGTATACGGAAAGATAGTATATGGCAATGGCGGAGATAATTGTCAGTTCATAGTGGAATGGGATTCAATCGGAACATTCGATAGAGACGGATCGACCTCAGATGTAACAACGTTCCGTGTAATCTTAAACCACTGCGATGGTAGCATAGAATATCAATATAACAGCGTGGGTACGTTAGGATTAGATTCACTTGCCTTAGTGGGATTGCAGGCAGATTCAACCGACTTAACCACAGGCGGCGGTACAGTGGATCCGGGATTTGTATTCATCAATAGGAATACATATCCATATGAAACTAAACCTCGCAACAACTGGTGCATCAAGATGTATGCAGGTGCGCCGATATACGTTACTTCCGGCTGGAAGATGTTATCGGTATCAACACAAGGTCCCGGCAGCATGAGCAAGTCAACCTTATATCCGAACGCGATATCAGCAGCATTCAGATATAGTTCTACTTCAGGTTATCAAATAACCGATCCGCTTGTAAACGGAGCCGGCTATTGGCTGAAATATGATAAGTATTCATATGCAGGCGGACCTGGAATAGCGAATAATAATGTAACAATACCTGTAACAGCCGGCTGGAATTTGATTGGTTCAATCGCAAAGCCGATCGCGGTTGCAAGTATTGAAAAATCACCCGCTGATTTAACAATTGGAACAGTTTACCAATATACTTATAAGTATGAAAACGTATCTACAATTACACCGGGATGGGGTTATTGGGTAAAGACAAACATGGCAGGGACGTTAACCCTGACTGGTAGCGCAACACTTCCGAAACAGGAAGTGGCCGACTATTCACAAATCAACAAAGTAACAATTATAGACAAAGCTGGTCGTTACCAGACACTCTACATAGGCGAAGAGGGCTTGGTACAGGCAGCCGGATTAGACGCGGGCGAATGGCCCCCGGCAGCACCCGACTTTGACGCGCGCTTCAAGAACTCAAAGGGTATGGTAGCCACCTATCCGTCAAAGTTAGAAGCGGCAAAATACGATTATCCTATCAGCATAGCAACGGATGCGTATCCTGTGGTTATTAAATGGGAAGTAAGCAAAGCGGCAGAAAAAGCGCTTACACTCGTATCAGGCGGCAAATTGTTAACCGTTCTTGAAGGCAGCGGAAGCATGAAGGTAAAGGATGGAGCCGGATTGGGCTTAGCGTTAAACGGCAATGTAAACGTGCCGAAAGTATTTGCGCTTGGTCAGAACTA
>PNNN01000026.1 GCA_013824245.1 Chlorobiaceae bacterium
TTTATACTAATTTTTCAGAAGTCTCTAAAAGTCATCATTGCAGGTGGTAGTGGATTTATTGGCTCCCGATTGATCCAAAGATTGAACGATGCTAAGCACGATGTGGTTTTGCTGAGTAGAAATCCCGGTGCTATTCGTTCGTATGAAAACGGCGCACTAAAAATTGTACAATGGGATGGCAGAACTGTTGGATCATGGTCGCAGTTTATCGATGGCGCCGATGTTGTTATTAATCTCGCTGGAGAAAACATCGCGGCAAAACGTTGGAGTGAAAAACAGAAAATTCGTTTAGTTAACAGCCGGATAGAATCCACACGGACAATAATTCAATCAATTAATAATGCAAAGAAGAAGCCGCGAGTTTTGGTCAATGCCTCAGCGGTAGGATTTTATGGCAATGATGGTGATGGCGACGTAGCTGAGGCGCAGACAAAAGGTGAAGGGTTTCTTTCGGACTTATGCGAACAGTGGGAACGCGAGGCGCAGGATGCTGAGAAGTCAGGTCTGAGGGTTGTTTTATTAAGAATAGGAGTCGTTCTTGATTCATCGGGTGGTGCGCTCAAGAAGATGCTGCTGCCGTTTAAATTATTTATCGGTGGACCGCTTGGCTCAGGCAAACAGTGGTTCCCGTGGATTCATCGGGAGGAAATAATCAATATTATTCTTTTTTCGCTTGAAAACGGTTCAATATCGGGTCCAGTAAATGTTGTATCACCGTCACATGTTACGATGAAAGAGTTTACTTCATCGCTCGGTAAAGCGATGCGAAAACCATCATGGATTTCAGTCCCATCATTCTTTCTTAAAATGGCACTCGGTGAAATGTCGGAAATGTTAGTTGGTGGCAGACGAATTACGCCCAAAAAATTACTCGATAACGGTTTTGTGTTTCAATATCCGGATCTCGAAGCAACGCTTGATTCATTATTTAAAGAAAGGAAATAAAATTAATATCGTGAAAATTGGATTCATAGGATTCGGTAATCTCGGGACGGCAATAGCAAAGCGTTTGCTTTCACAGAATTTTGAAATAATCGGATGGAATAGAACAAAGGAAAAAATGTTCTCACTGCCGGTTGTTTATGTTCGCACACCGCTTGATGTCGCAAATCAGACAGATATAATTGTATTAAATTTATTCGATAGTAAAGCGGTGGAGAATGTTCTGACGAGTGAAGATGGATTATTAAGAGCAACACTTCATAATAAACTTATTATCGATACATCGACGAATCATTATGAGTCTGTTAAAGGATTTCATTCAATGATTAAAGAGAAAGGTGGATCGTATCTTGAAGCGCCGGTGTTGGGAAGCGTTATTCCTGCTATTCAAGGAATGCTGACTGTATTAGTAAGCGGAGATAAATCGGCATCCGATAGAGCATCTGTGGTTTTAAATGCTATCGGAAAAACAATTTATTATTTAGGAGAACCGGGTCTTGCAACCAAGATGAAACTTGTAAATAATCTTGTGTTAGGATCTTTTATGGCTACTCTAGCGGAAGCAATTGTATTAGGTGAGGCGGCAGGAATATCTAAAGAAAAAGTAATAGAGATCCTTCTTGTCGGTGCTGGGAATTCAGGTGTGTTGAACGCTAAGAAAGAAAAATTGTTGAACGAAGATTTCAGCCCACATTTCTCGATTGCAGCGATTAAAAAAGATATTGGGTATCTGATGGAATTAAAAGCGGATGACGGGCGACAATCGTTGATGGGAGATGCAGTTAACCGGATGTTGGATTTGGCGATCAGTAATGGCTATAATGATTCAGATTTTTCGTCATTGTACGCAACTCTCAAGAAAAAATAATTATCTAAATATTTCTGAATTGTAGAATGGCGCGAATGCTGAAGTAAGTGCAATCTCGAAAGATTGCTGTCTTGTCAATAAATCTTTTGTTAAAACTCCCCATGTGCCTTGCTTACTTCTGACGTCAGCTTGTTGAGCAAATTCATCTATCACTTCGCTTAAATCTCGCTTATTTACCATAACTTCCGTTGCGATTATTTCAGGGACGGCAACATTACCCGAACTCCCATAAAATCCCTTTGAACCGTTGCTAACATATGCCCAACTCTGAAGAAACACAATTTCTTTTCCATCAATTTTAATTGTGTGGAATCCGCCCTCCAACCCTATAAAATAATCTGCATCGATATTTTGAGATCTGACTCTCTGTTGAAGTAAAACGGTTCGTTGTTTGGTGCTGTTCATTAATTCTTCAAGGGAGCGCGGCATAACTATACCTGTATCGATATCAAAAGATAAATAATTAATGCCGGAGGAAGCGTTGAGTAAAATGTGCTTTACTGATTCGATGAAGGATTTCACTGCTTCAACTTTTGGTCCGCGATTACTGGCAATTGCAATTGTCATTTAGGTATATGTGAGATGTTAGAGTTTATCGTGAAAGATTATCGGTGTGACCGATATAATATTTTTTGAGTTTATCGCTCCAGAGGATATATGTTGAGTACATATTGCTTGTGACTCCCGATCTAGTTCTCGTGGGTGCTGTCCCGTTTCAAAGTAATTGAAACGGGAAACCTGCGACTTTCCCGTCTCGTTTCGTTGAAACGTGACGGGACGCTCTGAACCAACTGAGCTAAACACCAATTTGATCCACGGGTGAAACGATCGGTAATTAAATTGAAAATCCCGCAGGAACGCGGGATCTTCGTTTGTGGGTGCTGCGGGGATCGAACCTGCGACCTCCGCCTTGTAAGGGCGGCGCTCTGAACCAGCTGAGCTAAGCACCCGATAATATTTTGTGAACACTGCAAAACCTGCGACCTTCCCGTCTCGTTCGTGGAACGATACGGGACGCTCTGAACCAGCTGAGCTAAGCGTCCAATGTTTGTACTTTTTGCCTTCCGTTTCGTTATCTGCCGATAACGAAACGAGATTCTAAAAATTATATACAACTTAGTTACACTACGCTCACTAAGTTATGTCATTTTGGAAGAGCGGGAGACCGGGATCGAACCGGCGACGTTCAGCTTGGGAAGCTGACATTCTACCGCTGAATTACTCCCGCGTGTTAAACAAATATGGCTGATAATAACTTAGATATTAGCCAAAATGACAGAGTTACATGAGAGTTACAAAGTAATATATAAAAAAAGGTTTTAAAAAGAAAATGGGGAGAGTGGTCATTTTATCAGTTTCCCCCTTTTCATTATTGATTCTCCATTAAAACAAATCCATTTATCCTTGTTAGATCGTTCAAAATATGTACCCAATCTATTTAGATCATTAGTAGAAAGAGTTCCACCATAAATTGTAAATTCTGCAAATGAAAAAAATCCACCATTGTTATTTTTAATGTCTCCGCCTAATGTTAATGTTTCCAATAATTTATCTGATAGAGAGATGTTGATTTCAGAATGAATTAATTTCCTCTCTATCTCACTGCCATTGATCAGCATTCTTAGAAATGAAAATCCATCAGTTTTTCCGAATTCACACATTAAAATAAATGGCACATTAAATTTAAACGCATATTGATTTATTTGTGCAGTTAGCTCATAAATATTTGACGCACTATCAATAATTCGGAAATTTAAATCGTTATTATTTGATAAATAAATTGATATTCTGTCGCTATTTATATTGTGGCCAAGATCCAGTATATATTTCTCCCTATTCAAGGAAGTATCCTTAATATTTATTACCATACCAAAAGAATACCCTGGGAGATTTGCTAATACATTTGTTACTATTTGTTGATTTGAAAACAATTCTGAAATATCACTCTCTTTGAAAACACCCTCTTGACGGTTAGCATCTTCATAGCGATAGCTTTTTTCTTTCATTTCCTGCTTGGATAAAATCCAACGAAATATCCCATAGTATTTTTTCAACTCACCGTTGATGGTCGCATCATAAGAAATCAGAAGACGGAAAACATAATAATTTTCATTCCTTTCAAACTTAGTCTTGATGGGTGAAGGTTTGTATGCCATTGAGCTGCGTGGTGATAAAGTGCGTTTGATAGAAGGGATAACTTCGACCCCAGCAACTCCTGGAGTTTTAAAAAGAAAGTTTATATTTTCAGCGGGCAGGTTCCCTTCATTCTTAATGATAAAACTAAAATAAAATCCCATGCCGTCAACTTCATTGATAACTAACTCTGGCTCAATAACTGGAGAATTTAATTTCGCATATTCTGGTGGCATTTCTACTGGTTTATTTACGGATAAAATGTATCCCAAGATTACACAAAATATAGGAATAAGTATAGTATTGAATTTTTGTTTTTGCTTTGATGGTCCTTTTGAAATATTAACATATAGGATTCCAATACCCAATAACACTTCAAGTATGACTAGCATAATAAACATCCAATTACCTCCATTAATTTCATCTGACTCCTCTTGTGTGTAAATAATATGTTATTATTTGTTCTTGTCTGGCGTTTCTTGTAAAGTTCCATTTTTAAGACCCTCAATCTGATAGTCTATGCTTGACAAATTTACATATAATCCTTTTGAGTTTCAACATTATATTAAAATTGAATTCCAATGAATATTTCATTATAATTTCTTATTAAAATTCAACATTAATATGGCAAAACTCGATAGCATACTTTTCTGGTTATTTCTGTCGGTAATAATTATCAGTCTAAGCTGGTCTGCTTTTGCATTCTATCGCGCATTCAAAAATGCTGATTTCAAGAAAGATCCCGATGGGTTTCGTATGTTTATTTGGTCGGTTGCCGGTTTAGCCGGACTTATCGTAGCAGGTATGAGCGCAGCTTACATTTTATTACCAATCATCTTCCATTATTCGAGTAAGTGAATTGGAGTAGAATGACCAACTAATCGGGAAGGAAGTGTCTGAAACATCTGACCATTACTTGAAGAATGCCTCATTTTTTCTTAGATTATAGCGAACAAAAAAATGTATGGAAATGAAATTATCTCAAAATGTCTTAAATATCGATACCGAGGAGGTAATCGATAAAATATCTATTTCAATTCGACAACAAATAATTAATGTTTTACACCGCCGGGGTGCGGTAGTTGGCATTTCTGGTGGAATTGATAGCTCGGTCTGCACAGCACTTTGTGTCCGTGCGCTTGGGAAGGAAAACGTCTTCGGGATATTTATGCCCGAGAAAGTTTCATCATCCGATTCATTAAAATTTGGAAAACTTCTCGCAGATTCATTTGGAATTCAAACTATCACAGAAAATATTGCTCCAATTCTCCAAGGTGCCGGCTGTTATCAACGGCAATTAGAAGCTATCCGTGAAATATTCCCTGAATGTGATATGGAATGGAAATTTAAAGTTGTCATTCCTTCGATTCTTCAAAATGATCGACTCAATGTTTTACGGCTTATAGTGGAATTACCGGATGGAACACAAAAATCTGCACGGATGCCATTGCAGGTATATTTGAAACTCATAGCGGCGACGAATTGGAAACAGAGAATACGTGCGGCGATGGAATATTATCATGCCGATCGTTTGAACTACGCGGTTTGTGGAACTCCGAATCGGTTGGAATATGATCAGGGTTTCTTCGTCAAGGGCGGTGATGGCGCCGCTGACTTTAAACCAATCGCTCATCTCTACAAAACACAAGTGTACAAACTGGCTGAAGCACTTGGCATACCCAAAGAGATCAGAACGCGACCTCCCACAACAGATACATATTCGCTTACTCAATCGCAAGAAGAATTCTATTTTGCTCTTCCATTCGACAAAATGGATTTATGTTTGTATGGACACAATCATCAAATTCCTGCGACTGAGGTTGCGAATATCATTGGATTGACGCAAGAACAAGTTGAGCGTGTATATAAAGATATTGAATCGAAACGTCGCGGCACACGATATCTGCATCTTCCACCGCTTCTTGTTGAACCGATTCCGGAAATCAAACAAATCTGATATGTGTGGAATAGCAGGACGTATTAATCTTAATGGAAATGCTGAACCGGTTTCTGTCCAGCTTTTACAGAAAATGGTTGGCGCGCTTCGCCATCGCGGACCGGATGAATTTGGATATTACCGCGATGTTCATGCCGGGCTTGTACATGCACGTCTTTCCATCATCGATATTACAACTGGTCAACAGCCGCTTTCTAATGAAGATGGCACGCTCTGGATAGTCTTTAATGGTGAGATTTTTAATTACATCGAACTGCGGAAAGAGCTTCAATCGTTAGGTTATAAATTTCGAACTCAATCCGACACTGAAGTAATCGTTACGGCGTACGAGCAGTGGGGTGATGATTGTTTTAATAAGTTCAATGGTCAATGGGCAATAGCTCTTTGGGACAGTTTGAAGAAAAAACTCGTTCTCTGCCGCGATAGAGTTGGTGTTCGTCCGCTTTTCGTCAGAGAATATAATAATCAAATTTGGTTTGCAAGCGAGGTGAAGGCAATCTTCGCCGACTCATCTGTTCCACGGGAAATCAACCCTCATGGACTTAGTCAGATATTTACCTATTGGACAACCATTTCACCGGCTTCAATTTTTTCCGGTATTGAAGAGGTTCAACCCGGTTCAATGAGAATTTATCAAACCGGTAAGAGTAAGATAAGCAAAGTTTATTGGCATCTTTCATTTCCTTCAACGGCAGATGCCGGATACAAACCGAATCGGATACAGTTACATGATGCAGTAAAAGTGCTTGATGAAAAGCTGATGAACGCAACGAAACTCCGGATGCTGAGATCCGATGTCCCGGTTGGAAGTTATTTATCGGGCGGACTCGATAGTTCGCTTGTAGCATGGATGGGAAGACAGGCAAAGGAAGGTGAGTTTAAAACATTCTCTATTCGTTTTGCCGATGCCGAGTTCGACGAAACCGAATATCAGCGCATTATGGCTTCCACACTCGATAGCGAACACCAGGAAATTACGGTAACCGGAAAAGATATTGCAGAAATATTTCCCGATGTTATTTACCATACGGAACGTCCGGTACTGCGGACTGCGCCGGCGCCATTGTTTTTGCTTTCCCGGCTGGTACGGAATGCGGGATTCAAAGCTGTGCTCACCGGTGAAGGTGCCGATGAAATGCTTGCAGGTTATGATATATTCCGTGAAGCGAAAATCCGGAGATTCATGGCTAACGATCCTGAATCAAAAATTCGTCCGAAACTGTTCGATAGGTTGTACCCGTATCTTGCGCGGTCACCCCAGCAGAGTAAAGGTATGGCAATTGAATTCTGGAAACGTGGGCTTGATCGAATCCACTCGCCCTCATTTTCGCATGAACCGCGGTGGAATACCACATCGAGTTTAAAGAAATTTTTTTCGGAAGATGTTCAAAATATTCTTCAATTGAATCCATTCGGTGATGTGGTTTCGAATCTCCCTGAGGAATTCTCATTATGGGATCCGCTCGCGAAAGCGCAGTATCTTGAGATTAGTACTTTATTTTCCGGTTACATCATCTCGTCGCAGGGGGACAGAATGCTGATGGCGAATTCAGTCGAGGGCAGATTCCCATTCTTGGATGCCGATGTAATGGAATATTGTAATGCGTTACCTGCGGAATACAAACTCATCGGCTTGAACGAAAAGCATATATTGAAACAAGTCGCTAAGGGTAAGATTCCCGATGCAATAATCGATAGAAAAAAACAACCATATCGAGCACCTGATGCGGTAAGTTTTCTATCAAAAAATGCACCCGATTATATTGAAGAGATGTTCTCAGATCGATTACTCATTGATTCGGGTTTGTTTAATCCATTAATGGCTAAGGGATTATTCGAAAAATGTCTTGAGGCGGTGAAATCAGGTAATTTTGTTCTCAGCAATAATGATAATATGGGATTTGTAGGGATTTTATCCAGTCAACTTTTATTCAGTTTGTTTATTCATAAAAATAATTTGCAAACATTTCAAGAGAATCAGTTTACAACCGTACACGATAATTTATAATTAATGACCAGCATTTAAGGGAATATATGGTAGATGATGAGATCCGAAATAACGTAAGTCAATTTATAAGTAAAACATTTTTATTCGATCCGAATAAAAAAATCGATGAAGAAATATCTCTCCTTGGAACTGGGGTTATAGATTCCACGGGGGTCTTAGAATTGATATCCTATCTTGAATCGAAATATCAAATTAAATTCGAAGACGAAGAATTAATAGGTGAGAACTTTGATTCAATCGAAAAAATCACAGGATTTATATCAAAAAAACTTTTAAATATTTGAAATAAAATGACAATCGACAAATATTTAGACGAATCGGTCTTTGCATATCCTGATAAGAATGCTCTCGTTTGTGGCTCGAAGACGTTTACTTATAAGTCAATCGGAATATTGGTTGAAAGGTTTGCAGGATTTTTACTTACGGCGGGAATAAATGCGGGGGACCGGGTGGCAATTTCTCTGGATAATAGTCCCGAGGCAGTAATATCAATTTTTGGAGTTCTGAAAGCTGGTGGAACAATTGTTCTTATTCCTCCCGGAACTACATCGGAGAGAATGTCATATATCCTTGATAATTGTGAACCTCGTTACATGATAGCTCAATCAATTAAGCTTGAACAATTGCTGGAATCGGTGAAGAAGGGCTCAAAATCGCCTGCATTTATTTTTACGGGCTCTAACGTGCCACGGACGGTTGGTTTCAATTTCGACGATATACTTCAAACGGCTAATTCTTCTGGAAATAATACAATTAAGGATGATGATGTAGCAGCCATTGTTTATACTTCAGGTTCAACAGGAAAACCGAAGGGGGTTGTTCTTACGCACCGGAATTTTGATATAGTTACAGATTCGGTCGGTGAATATTTAGCACATACACCAAATGATATAATATTAAATTTTCTGCCGCTGTCGATAACGTATGGATTATTACAACTTCTTGTAACATTCAGAACGGGCGGCAGGCTGATCCTTGAAAAGGGTTTTGGTTATCCCTACGAAATAATTAAAAAGATCAAGGAAGATAACATAACGGGTTTTGCGGGTGTTCCAACAGTCTACTCAATAATTACTCATCTAAATCTTGAGAAAGAGACGTTCCCCCATCTCCGTTATATTACAAATGCCGCAGCGGCAATGCCGCACAGTTTTATTCCGCGGTTACGAAAAATATTTCCTGATACTAAAATATTCCTGATGCATGGTTTGACTGAGTGTTTGCGTACAACATATTTGCCACCAGAGGAAATAGATACGCGGTACACTTCTGTGGGTAAGGGTATGAAACATGTTCAACTTTGGTTGGAGGACGCTAACGGGAAAAGACTTCCAAGTGGGGAAGTGGGAGAAATGTTCGTAAGTGGACCTAATATTATGAAGGGATACTGGAACGATCCTGAATCTACATCTAAGGTTTTAAGGGATGGGAAATTCTCTGGAGAGAAAATTCTTCGGACGGGTGATTTATTTATGATGGATGATGATGGTTATTTTCACTTTGTGGGTAGAACCGACGACATTATAAAAAGCCGCGGCAAAAAAATTAGTCCGCTGGAGATTGAAAATGTTATTTACTTATTAGATGATGTGCTGGAGGTTAGAGTGGTTGGTGTTCCAGATACTCTTCTTGGTAATGCAATTAAAGCTGAAATAGTTTTAAAGAAAAATGCAGAATTAACCGTAGAACAAGTTAAAGTCCATTGTAAAAAGCATCTAGAAGATTTTCAGATTCCGCAAATGATTGAATTTGTGTCGGCGCTGCCCAAATCGGCAGGGGGTAAAATCAAACGAATGTTGTGACCAATTTCTCGGTGTGAAACCGTCGGATTGCAGGGGGTTACTAGAAAAACCAGAGATCACCTTCGAGGCGGGATAAGAATGCATCCCCTTTTAGAATCGTGTTAGAAATTTCAGAATTATTGGAATGAACGAGCATCCAATTTCTGCCGGGCATGAAAAGGCAATATTTATCCGAAAATTCTTTCATATATTGAGGATCGAGCCGTCCACAAAGTTCAACGCTGCCCGAAGACCATGCATGGTGGAAGAGATGTTCCAGTACTGATTTGATCGAATGCTTATCGCTCACAATTTGAATGACCTCAGATCGTCCTTTAGGTTTGAGATTGTATAGATACCATCCAATAATATTTCCATCATCATTTCGAAGTAGGGTGTGTTGAAATGTGCCGAAACGTTTTTCATTCCCTAACGTTTTAAAAAGCCATCGTATTGAATCCGAAGTATAGGCAGGTTTGAGCTTATGGTTTTGAATGTACTGATCTATGTTATTTAGAAATTGCTCTTCCGAAAGTTGCTCGGCGGATATATTTATTTTGGTTTGTCGGAAAGGACTATTTGGAATTTTATTAAGCACGCTATCCAAAAGTGTCCAGATCGGAGTGCTAAATTTAAATATCGGCGATAGATTTTTCTCTTTAGTTAAATATGACATCGCAAACCGGAATGGGCGGAGCGGTTTACGCCAGTAAATACTATGCAAGTACACCACGGATCCGTTCCGTCGTTCCCAAATTATTCGTGCGTGGTCGATTGCCATGTCCGTCATCGAAAGATCTTGAGGTCCCGACATAAACGACCTGAAGAGTTGAAAGCTTGCCAATGTTGACCGGTCAGCCATCAGATGCTGACCAACAGCGACACGAATATTTTTTCCATCGAACACCATTTTGCGTGGTATAACTCCGAGAAAACCGCTGATTCTACCATCCGATTCAACATGCACAAGTGAACTGATCTCTTCATCGAACCAAGGATTCCTGAAACAAACATCCTCGAAAATGTTTCTTTGAGCTTCTTTACTCAATGAAGCGCTTTCCGGAAACAGTCGTGTATTTAAGTCAATGACCGTTTCGATATCGTCTTGTTTAAATTTTCGAACAAAACCCATAATTGTAATTCCACAAACGTCTATATGCCATCAGGATTTAATGATTGAAATATACGAATATTTTTTCCAAAAATAATCTAACATATTATAAACATGTGTTTGAAGGAAAACGTTACTTCCAAGATAGGTAAATCATTGCATTTCTTTTTGTATATTAGTCATGTATGAACAAAAATGATGAAATAATATTACGTCTCGATCATCTCTCAGGTGATGGAAAGTCTATCGGGAAGCTCGATGGAATGGCGGTGTTTACGGAAAATGCAGTTCCCGGCGATCTTGTTAAGGCGAGAGTTTGGAAAGTTAAAAAGAATTACGCCGAGGCAAGAGCTATAGAAATTATTGAACCCTCCGAATTCCGCGCAGAGCCACGTTGCCGACATTTCGGTGTTTGCGGCGGATGTCGTTGGCAAAACCTTTCTTACGAAAGTCAAAAAATATTTAAGAGACTGCATATAGAAAACGTTTTTAAACATATCGGGGAATTTGAATCACCCAATATTCTTCCAACCATCGGGTCTGAATCACCTTTCTTCTATCGAAATAAAATGGAATATACATTTTCAAACCGCCGCTGGTTGACGGAAGATGAGATGAATTCGATTCAAATATCAGAGAATGAGGTTGCACTTGGTTTTCATGTGCCCGAGAGATACGATAAAGTATTGAACACAACGGAATGTTATCTCCAATCGGAAGTAAGTGCGAAGATCGTTAATAGAGTAAGAGAATTTTGCCAATTGAAAAAACTGAGTGTGTATTCAACAAAAACACATGAGGGATATCTTCGCCACTTAGTGATACGCGATAGCAAAAAAACCGGTGAGATAATGATTAATCTTGTTACAACGAATGTTGAAGCAGAAGTGATGAAACAATTCACACAAATGTTAATAGGGGAATTTCCGGTTGTCACGACAATCGTAAACAATATAACGGATCGCAAATCAATGATTGCAATCGGTGATGTTGAAAATATATTGTATGGGAACGGATATATTACTGAACAGTTGGGCGGTTACACTTTCAAAATTTCTGCAAATTCATTCTTCCAAACAAACACGATGCAGGCAGAGAAGTTGTATAATGTTGCCAAAAATTTTGCCGACCTGAAACCGGATGACGTTGTTTATGATCTTTACAGCGGCACCGGTACTATTGCAATTTATTTATCGGATGCAGTTGAGAGGGTTATAGGCATCGAAGTCGTGGAAAGCGCTATACATGATGCCGAGAAAAATGCCGAGAAAAATCAAATATCGAATTGTTATTTTTTACAAGGAGATCTAAAAGATCGGTTAACCAAAGATCGTTCATGGCTGAGCGAACATCCCGAACCAAACGTAATAGTTGTTGACCCGCCGCGCAGCGGGTTGCATCCAAAAGTTGTTGATCAGATACTGAAAATCAAACCTCAACGTATCGTGTATGTTAGTTGCAATCCTGCGACTCAGGCGCGAGATTCAAAATTGCTCGCTAAGGGTGGCTACAATCTTCAAAAGATTCAACCGGTTGATATGTTCCCTCATACAGATCATATCGAGAGTGTTGCGCTTTTCACTCTTCAGTAATTTTCTTTCCAACAAATATAGTTGCCGCCCCAAACGTTAAAGGGTACGCTTTCAAATCGGTGAATCCGGCTTGTCTCATCAATTCAAGAAATTCATTTTGATTTGGAAACGATTCAATTGAATGCGGAAGATAACTGTACGCGGAATCATGACGCGAAATGATTCTCCCGATCATCGGCAGAAGAATTTTCGCGTGAAAAGAATAGAGCGTGGAGATTATTGGTGAGCGGGGATGCGTGAGTTCAAGGATGACAGATATTCCATTCCACCTTAACACTCGATACATCTCCTTCAGCGATAATAATCTATCCTCAAAATTTCGAATTCCAAACGCAACAATGGTTCCATCAAATATTTCTGAGCGGAAAGGGAGTTTTAGCGCATCAACCGTGGCACAATGAATTATATTATTCTTATCATGTCGATTTATTTTTTTCTTACATTCCAACAGCATATTCATAGAGAAGTCGGTAGCAATAATCGAATCAGGTTGCAGACGTGATAATTCTATTGAAACATCGCCGCTTCCCGCGGCGATGTCCAGGAAATTTCCATTATATTTTTCCCGAAAAAAATTTACAGCACGCTTTCTCCATTTGCTATCAAGTCCGAAACTGATGAGTCGGTTTAGGAGATCGTATGTTGGCGCAATTCCGTCAAACATTTTCCGAATAGCAGACGGGTCTCTCTGTTTTATATTTTTCTTGATCGGCATCACTATTAATTTCCTCAAATTTGATTGAATTTGCAAATTGATATAAAAATTGTTACGAGATATTGAAAAAAAATCTTGCTTTTAAATTTACTTTCTTGTATGTTCAAAATGGCATTAATTTAGGGCATGGATATTAGCGGAGTCAAAAATATAAAAAAATGGATTTTTCTTGCATTGATATTCCAAAATATTATCCTTGCAGGAACTTCAACAAAGAATATTGTAGCGTCTCACACTTCTGAATCAATATCTATCGATGGTTTGCTGACAGAACAATCCTGGTCTACGGCAATTCAGGTTTCGGGATTTATGCAATTCGATCCTGATGAAGGAGCGGCAGCCACAGAACAAACATCGGTGCGTGTTTTATACGATGATGATGCGTTGTATATCGGTGTCATCTGTTACGATGCAAATCCAGAGATGATAGTTCACCAATTGACACGTCGTGATCGAAGCGTGCAGGCGGATCGATTTTCGGTGATGATCGATTCTTATCACGATTATAACACTGCATTTCTTTTCAGCGGGTCTGTTTCGGGAGTAAAATCGGATGGAGTATTATCTCACGATGGTTTGGTTTACGATGTTCAGTGGGATGCCGTATGGGATTTTGCTGCGAATGTGTCTTCTGATGCTTGGTCGGCAGAATTTAGAATTCCATTCAGCGCTCTTCGATTTTCGAGTCAAGATACAGAATATGTTTGGGGCGTAAATTTCCGTCGTTACATTGCCAGGAAAAAAGAAACAGATGAATGGGTGATGGTTCCCCGTTCCGAAGTTCCGCCCGGCACTATCTCTTCTGTATCAAAAATGGGAAAATTATCCGGTATCGCCGACATCCATCCTCCTCTTCATATAGAGTTACTTCCTTATCATGTTTCCAAAGGTAGTTTCTTAACTCAGCCATCTCCGTTATCTTTACAAAAAGATTACGATATTAATTTTGGTATCGATCTGAAATATGGAATTACAAATAATTTCACGCTCGATGCCGCTATAAATCCCGATTTCGGTCAGGTTGAAGTTGATAAGAAAGTTTTGAATCTTACCGTCTTTGAAACCGAGTATCCTGAAAAACGTCCTTTCTTTTTAGAAGGATCTCAAATCTTTTCGTTTGGAAATGGATTCGATAATAAACCGTTACCGTTGCTGTATTCAAGACGTATCGGCAAATATCCATCAGGTAACAATACATTATCTCCTGATAGCGGCTATATATATAATAAACCGGAAGTAACAACAATTTTAGGCGCCGCTAAATTTTCGGGTAGGACTGATGACGGGTTGGTGATTGGTGCGCTAACAGCAGTGACTGATCAAGAGCAAGCTATTCTTGAGGATGTGCAGGGTAAAAAATTTTCATCGATTATTGTTGAACCGAGAGCGAGCTATAATGTTGTCCGACTTCGGAAAGATTTATGGGATTGTGCTTCTACGGGTTCTTTCGGTTTAATGGCAACAAGTTCATCAAAAGAAAAGCAATCGCCGTCTTATACGGGGGGAGTTGATTGGAATCTTAGATTTAGCGAAGGAGTGTACGGTATTGACGGATATCTTGCCGGGTCCAACTCAAAATATTCTTCCGATAAAAATGTTTCTGGATCAATTGGGAAAGTTGTTGTCGGAAAGTTGCGCGGCGAGAACTGGTTCGCTTTTACAGGTTACGATTTCGCAACCAAATATTTTAACATTGATGATCTCGGCTTCTTCAGCAAACCAAGAGAACATGGAGGATATTTTCAACTATCTTATAAAAACGATAAAACGGAAGCACCATTATGGCGTTATGTATTTACAGCACAATCGAATTATCGATGGAACTGGAATGGCATTAACACAATTAAAGAGATCGAGATTGAACCGGTATTTGAATTCAGAAATTTCTGGAGATTGACACTCGATTATTATCATGAAATGTCGGCATACGACGACGAGAACCGCGGAATTATCGGCTTATATAAAAAACCGCCCGGCAATAAGATTTTTGGTATACTGCAAACCGATTCACGTAAGCCAATTAGCGTCGCGCTGAATTCCGGATACATGAAATACAATAACGGTTCACAAACGATTCAATCTGTTGTTGAAGCTACGATTCGCCCGTTCAGTTGGATAGAGTTTGTTCCCGGATTCACATTCATGAAAACTAAAAAAGAAGAAGCATGGGTGGTTGGCGCTTATTCCGGCGGGCATAATTTGTTCGGAGACCGCGATGTTGATTATTTTGATTTATCTTTGAAAGGCACTGTTACATTCACACCGAATGTCAGCTTCCAATTTTTCAATCAAATAATGCTGGCAAAATGGAAATATGTAAATTTAAAAACTTTAATCGCTCCCGATCAACTTGCTTTACTTCCAATTGACCAGCAATATTCCCCTGAATATTTTATGAAAGTTTTTAACGCCAATATAGTTTTCAGATGGGAGTATTTGCCGGGGAGTACATTCTTTTTAGTCTGGACGCAAGGTCGGCAGGGTTATGGTGGTTTATATGACCAATCCGTAGGGAGAGATTTTCACGATGTATTCCGCTTGCCGATGGATAATGTTATTCTGGCAAAGATCAGTTATTGGTGGAGTTTTTAGAAAAAGGATCGGCGGAAAGTTAAGAAAATTCTTATCTAAAGGATAGAATAAATAAAGAAATTAATTATGAACATATATATAAAATCATTCTACTATTCTTTACCTATTATTATAATTTTAGCAATTATAATATTTGATCTAGTACCATTATCTGAAATATTATTTCAAATTTTACATTATTTATATTTTCCTGGAATCATGATTTATGGTTTCATTGTAATTTGGTTTAGACGTCCACTCGAATTATACCCATCTGAAATGTTTTTATCAAATGCAATATTCTATTATTTACTCATTGTTGGAATTTTAAAGTGGCGAGAACGAAGAAAAGAAAATAGAATAGTAAAATCATAAATATTGCTATCTAAAATATCACCTCGGAACAATTAAGATGACTGTAGATGCAGGTGGTAATGTGACAAGTTATGATGACTACTATCCTTATGGTATGGTGATGGAAGGACGTTCAGGTAACTTTGGACAGGGAGATACGAGGTATAAATTCACAAGCAAAGAGCGAAATGTTGAGACTGGTTACGTTTTTTCTCCAATTCTCAAAAAACGTGATTGCTTGGAAATATAAACAATTTAACTGTGTCACAATTATAAGATTATCTACCCATTTACGGAATAAAAAAGCTTCTCGGCGAGATTCGGCTCATTCCCAACAAATTCCCTTCTTTTACGTACCAAAATAAAGCTATTGTCAACCTTTTATTTAAATCTATGTCTAATCAGCAGTATAAAAAGAAAAGGAAGCCCGATGTATGAAAGCTGCGGATGAGCAGCAGTTAATCCTTCGGGTGCGAGAAGGAGACCATGAAGCGTTTCGCCTGCTCGTTGAACGATATATGAAATATGCCTATAACATTGCCTATGGATTCGTCGGCGATCATGACGACGCCGAAGATGTTGCTCAGGAATCGTTTGTTAAAGTGTACGAGGCAATCAAATCGTTCCGCGGGGATTCTGCGTTTAACACGTGGCTCTATCGCATTGTTACCAATTTGTCGCTCAACCGTGTGCGACAGAAAAAGATTAGCATAACGAACATGAGTATCATTGAAAATAGTGCAACCCATACGGGCGATTTCTTCAAAGTGCACCAAGCTGAGGAAACAAGGGAAATCATAGAGAAAGCATTGCATGAACTTCCAACTCTTCAGCGTGCTGTTGTAATTTTAAGGCATATCAATGGATTATCCACCAGACAAGTTGGCGAAATTCTCCGATGTTCAGAAGGCACAGTTAAAACTCATCTGCATCGCGGAATTTTAAAAATGAGAACAAAAGTTGATTTTCTAAAAGATGAAGTAGTATGATCAGGCATAAGAAAATACAAATTCAATTGTATGATTATCTTCAGAATGCGCTATCAGGAGATGATAAGATAATTGTTGAAGACCATCTTCGATCTTGCGAGATATGCAAACGCACAGTTGTAGGATTGAAGGATGTGATAGAAAAATTCCAATGCTTAACCAATCCGGCAGAGGAAAGAAGTACAGAGTATTGGAATAATTTTGCCTTAACTGTAGAAAGAAGGATTCTCAACCCGCAAAATAAATCGATTTCTCCAAATCTTATCGATCAATTGTATTCGCTTTTTGTACTCAATAAAAAAACCACTATCGCCCTTTCTACTGCTATGGTCTTGATGTTGGTTATTGGTTTATGGTACATGAATAAAGAACAGTTATTAAAGGTTCCACAGCAACAAGCATCCGTACAAAATCAAGATACTGCTTTAGTGGAGAAACGTATTGGAAACTATTTTAGAAGATCGAAAACATTATTAGTTGGATTAGCCAATCTTGAATTAGAGCATGGTAGGTCGCCCGATCTTAATACTGAACAAAGTGTTTCAAGAGAATTGATCGACGAATCTCGGGATCTTCGTCAACAACCGATTGATATCCGATCGGCGGAATTGATGAGAGATATGGAAAATGTGCTTGTTACATTTTCAAAAATTCCTCCTCAAACAACTCAAATTGAATTTGATAATATCCGTCGGCGGATTTATCGGGATAATCTTCTATTTAAAATCAGAATGGCAGAATCTGCTTACGATGAGGAATCGCAGTCTCGTCAACCGATTCAAAATAATAGAATGCCATGAGAACATTGTTTTTAATATCGATTTTGCTTTGGTCGATTTTATATTTTGTCGGTACTTTAAATTGTGATCCGCAGATAACATATTATAATGATGACCCCGGTTTGATGGCTGATCGAGAAACTGCTATTTCTGAAAACGATCAGGATGATCCGGCGTATCCATCATACAAAAATGCATACGCAGATATTTTACGCGAAGATTGGCAGCGCGCATTTGAGAAGATGGAGAAAATTGTAAACCGCTTTCCTGAATCGTCGTTAAAAGATGATGCAGAATATTGGAGTGCCTACGCATTAAGTTTTCTTGATAAAGATCGCGCCCTTTCGTCCTATCAAAACTTCATAAAACATAATCGAGGCAGTCGATATTATACGGATGCGATTGCTGATCTGGCAGAGTTAAAAATAAAGGATCATAATAAGAGTGCGGCGGATTGGCATAATCGGCAAATAAAAGTTTACGTGAAGAATAATAGCATGATTGAGGGTGAAGGAATAAAGAAAATCAAAATTAATACCGATAAAATTGTAATTGGAGATGGTCCCGAAAGTCTGATCGTTGGAAATGGTAAAATCACGATACGCGGTGACGGAAATAGCTATTCATATTCATATAACATATCATCGAATACAAAATCGATGGAACGAGTTCTTAGATATCATACACGACGTCTTAATCGGTTGTCAGAATCATCCGAACGAATTGATCCTAAACATATTACTAAACGGAGAGAAATTAATGTAGTTGTAGATGCGGGCGAGATCGAAGAAAATGAAGATTGTTTTCTGAAATTAAAAAACATTGTGCTTGATTCAAGACAACCACTCGATACAAGAGAAACGGCTCTGATAAATCTTTCTGCATTTAAGAATATAGATGTTGTTCCGGTTTTTATCGATGTGGCAAAACGTGATACATCAGAAGATATTCAATTTATGGTTGTCGATATTTTAAGTAATAATGAAAAGCCGATTTCTGTCTTGATAGATTTGTTCAATTCTATCCCTAATAAACGAAAGCAACAACGCGAAATGGTTTTTTATCGTATAGCGGAGAATGGTGGAGATGAAGCTATCGATTTTCTGGAGAAGATTGCCGTATTCAGTGAGGAGGTTGATTTAAAGAATCAGGCAATATATTTCCTCGGCAGTATCGGTGGTCCTAAGGCGCGAGAGGCATTGTCAAAGATACTGAATGAAAAATGACATTGTCGTTTTATTTCGTAATTCACGCTATATTTTATTCTTTTGAAAACCTAATAATAAAAATAAGAAACATCTGAAATATTCAGAAAATATCAGAGTCATTCCGTCCCGCTCAAAAAGCGGGATCGGAATCTATCAAATTTTAGACCCTGAAACGAGTTCAGGGTGACTCCGTGAGAATTTTTCAGAAGTCTCAATAAATAAATCCGAACTTTGAATGTTATTTTAAATGAACTACCTCGCCGTTTTACGAGTCGCAAACAAGCTACGGAGAATCGTTCACACATTTCGTTGGACAAAGTGGTACGCGAGGGGGGAGCAGAGCAAAATATTGGTTTAATAAATAAATTTAAAAGGCGACTGGTTTTCAGTCGCCTTCACTAATCCACCCAAAAGGTTATGGTCTTCTTCGATTTCCACTGGCAGACCTTGAATCATCTTTGCGTTGCTCAGTTTGTGGTTTCTCTCTCGTCTGTGGCGGGCGTTGTTCGCGAATTTGAGGTTGTTGTTTCTCATTTCGCGGAGTTTCCTGGATTCTTCTCTCAGATGGTCGATCGTAGCGGGATGGCCGATTTTGTTCCCGTTGACTCTCACGGAATTGGCGATCTGGAACATCTCTGCGTTCAAATTCCGGACGGCGAGGATTCCGGGGCTCAGAATTTTTATTTATATCTATTCCACGGTCGGGACGTTCAATTTCTTTCTTATTAATCCGATTTCTTTCTTCTCTTCGTTCCACCGCGCGATTATCTCTTTGTTCTTCTTTTGGCGATGATTTATCACGTTGTCTCACAGATGAACTGTTACCACCTGACTGTTCAGTAATGCGAGGTCTGTACGCTTCTATTCGTTCAATATTACCCTCGCGAACTAATCTCTCACCGCGGGAATTATCACGATTAATAACCTCGGTTCTTCTTATGCGTGAGTTGGTTCTTTGTTCAACTGTATTCATATCGATACCTCGATTTATTATTCGATTATCTTCACCGCGTATTTTATACCCTTCTCGCGTACCATTATATATTCGGCGAACACGATCGATCGGTTGAACATATTGAGTTATTCTCTCAGATGTGAAATGTCTGAATGGAATAAAATTCCAGTAATGTACAGGTGTAACCCAATGACGTGAAAAAGTGATCCCAACATTTATACTGAATATAGCTACCGGTGACAATGGTGCCCAGCCGATATAATCGTTGTCGTATCGCCATTCAACCCATGCCGGTCCCCATTCATTATCGGGGATCCATATCCATCCATAATAATCGTCATAATTCCATCTGCCATAATGATATGTTGCCCATCCGAATGGTTCACGTGATACCCAGTACCATCCATAGTCTGTCCAAATCCACCTTCCATCTAAATAGGGTCGCCAGCTATGTTTAACCCGCATTGGTCGCCATGCATAACCCCAATCCGATTCTATCCATTCACCATATTGAGCAAGAGGGTTATAAAATACACCGATATTTACCGAAGGATCAAAATGTTGCTTAGCTTCAGTAAAGTTTGATCCCACAATCAGCAGCCCCAATATCAAAATTATTTTTTTCATTCTGTTTTCCTTTCATTTTGTGCCGAAATTCATTTTCCTAATTAAGATATGGCAATGATTATGCCATCAGATTTTGATCGATTTTGATAAAATATCGCAATACTTCTCCAATTTTGTCCAAAATAGCGACCAGTAATGTTGATTATGTAAGACGTTTCTGGATTTACTTAGTTTGTGATATAGGGACTTGACTTTGCTTTTGCTTCTCACTATTTTATCAGTACGTTATATATAGGTTTTCTCTCCCTTGTAATTTTTCAATTAGTCTAAAATTGTGAATATTATTTATAAATATTTCCTGTTATTCGGGATAATCTATCTTTTATCTATCCCAACAAACGCACTTAGCCAGAGAGCTCAGCCGGATAATTTTCGTGGATATCTTCAAGATGCTTTAATAAAACTTCCGGTTGCAAATTCCGGAGTTTATATTCAACCAAGGGAGGATGATTTAATTTTCTGGAATCGAATCATCTATTCATTCCGAATGAATTTGTTAGATAGCTGCCGGCATCTATTATCAAAATACAATTATGAGTTAATCCAATTTAAAGATGCTATCACAGAAAATATTTACGACATAATAAGAGAGAAGAACCCGATCCAGTATGGCTGGGGTACATATATTTTCAATCGAGGTCATAAAAAAAGATTACATATAGAAATTAATCATCCGTTAGATGATCCACATGCGCTAATAATCGGCGGAGAATTGTTCCGGCATTTAAACTGTGAATGGATGCTAATCGGCGGTACAAGCAGAAAAGCATTATCTGGTAATTTAAATGCCGACATGGGGCGAATGAAGCAGACTGTATTTGAGAGATGGCACGAAGCGCTCTCAAATCTGACTTATGTTGCTCTCTCAATTCACAGCTACGACGAAACCAAATTCCCCCTCCCAATAAATTCGACTGATGTGATAGTCAGCAATGGATCTACTTCGGATCAACAATGGGGAATATCTCAATTGAGTCTCGCATTTCGCGATACTATGAGGGCGGCGGGGTACTGGTGCGGACTTGCAATGTACGATTCAGGTTATGCGCGGCTTGCCGGTGGATGGAATACACAGGGAACTTTTTCAAACGATAGTATGGGGTTTGGACATTGGCTCTATTTAGAGATTTCAAAGAAGGTACGGATGAAAGTATGGGAGTATCCAAAGCTGGTAGCAGCGCTGGAGAGAGCATTAGACCTTACAGGAAAGAAAATATCTCAACAGGTAAATAAGGGATTCGGACTTGTTTCACCACGTATTATCAAGCTTGACTCGGCAAGGAAATTATTTTTCCCGCAAAGTCCTTCCGATACATATCGAATTGTTTCGTTTGATTCGAAGAAAAAAATGAATGACACTGTTAATGCAAGAATGGGACAATGGCAAAATGTTTTCAGTAATAAAAACAGTTCATCTGTAACTGTTCTTGATTCTTCCCAGCGCGATTTTCTCAGAGCTCTCACACGATCAAGCCAGAACAAGATGGTTTCAAAAATTCTCGAATCCCCAAGGCAAGTTTCATCAATTATTCGATTAAAAGATCAACTTCACGATACTTCATCATTTGATACCGATGAAGAAAGTCGGGAAGAACCCATTCAGGTACACAGAATTCCGCTGGAACCTGTCTTTGAAAATACCTTCGTATCTCAAACAGAACTTGCACCTTATAAATGGGAAGGCGTTGTTACCGGATGGTATACACCCTCGATTCCGACATTCGAGATGACTGAAGGAAACGTAACTGAGGGATTACACCTGCCGCGGTTTTTGATTCCGTTGGTTAACAGTTCATTAGCTAACAATAAAAAATCATTTCTTGGCATTCAAATGACTACGTATCTTGTCGATGAGATTGCCCGGCTTGTGAACGAATATGAAATTACCGATCGCGATATCGGATTAATAGCGGAACAATCATCTACCGGAGGATATTACATCCGTATTATTCCCGGTGCGGAACAAGGGACAGAGATCGCAGAAGCATTCAAATAATAAAATCCTATCTACCTTATTTAAGCATCCCCACTTGACTCATACAAAAAATTGTTTTATATTCTTTCCATGACATAAATGTCCTTTCAATTATAAACCATGACATTAATGGCGTTAAAAGGATTAAAAATGAAAACAAATATAGCGGAACGAATTCGCTTAGCTCGCGAAAACAAAGGATACGATCAAATTACTCTTGCAAGAAAAATTGACGTCGCGTCAAGAACTGTACAAAGATGGGAGGGGGGATCACAGGTGCCTGATAGCAACTATCTCATAAAATTGGCAAAATATACAAACGTTCGGCCCGAATGGCTGCTCACCGGTGATGGAGAGATGCATCATCCTCTTCAACCAAAAGGAAAGGTAATTCCATTCAATGAAGATGCCCTTTTAAGAAAAGTTACAATGGTCGATCTTCCATTATTATCAACAGTTCCGGCTGGAAAAACTGCGGCAATATTTCACCCTGAGTATGTTGAGAAATATATTACTGTCGATAATATTAAAGACCCTCGTGCTTTTGCCCTTATTGTAAAAGGCAGAAGTATGTCTCCAATGATTGAAGATGGAGATATAGTTGTAGTAAGCCCTCAGCAAGAAGTTCGAAGCGGGGATATTTGCGTTATCCGCGTTAACGATGAAGATGTTCTAAAAAAAATCAAGATTGACGACGAGTTTGTTCATCTTATTCCTATCAATACAAGTTTTGAACCGATATCTGTACGGAAGCGTGACGTAATGTTTCTCTGGAAAGTCGTCAGAGTGATCAAAAATCTTTAAATACCGCACCTTTCTCACCTGATTCAAATCACACCAATGTAGAACGGTGATAGTAATCACTCACCGGATCTCATTCTACAGGTATATTACATCAAGTTAATTTTCCCCATAATTTCTGGAATAATCATGATTGAGTACAGACAAAGTACAAACGGTATCAAAATGCTAACGGTTTACCGGAAGCCGATGAATGTTGGACTGGTTGCCAAAATTTGCCAGGTAAGCAAGAAGACTGTTCTAAATTGGATTTACCGCGATGCTCTCAAAGCATTTACAACTTACGGTGGTCATTACCGCGTATGGCCCGGTGATCTGAAAGAATTTATCAGCAGAGCGGGTATTAATGTCCCATTTAACTTTGTAGACGAGCGACAAACAACATTCCTCGTTGTTGACGATGACCAGGGTTTCTCACTTCTATTGAAAGAAATAATTTGTTCGGAATTTCCTGATGCCAATGTTATCCTCACAGACGATGGTTATGAGGCACTGCTTCTTATTGGCGAAAGAAAACCGCATGTTGTTCTTCTTGATTTGAGAATGCCGAAGATCGATGGCTTTCAAGTTCTCGATTTGTTAAAAGCGCGTAAACGCGAGCACACACCAAAAATTATTGTACTCTCGGGTTATCTCGATTCAGATTCGAGGCAAAGACTTGCCGGATCAATTGCAGAGGAAATCTGGGAAAAAGGTAAGAGCATAACCGATATGCGCGAGGGTTTACGGAAACTTTTAAACCCTGCTCCAATCCGGAAAAAAATTGTTGCATCTCTATAACCATTAATTCTTTAAACTATCATTTAATACAATGAGATTCCTTCGAATTTTCTTAATCGAAAACACAGTTTCAAGAGCCGACAATCTTCGGAAAAAATTGTCACAAATCGAAACTATTCGTTTCTCGGTAACCACATCAATTGTAAAAGATACTGAAGAAACATTTAAAGATGTTGCAGATCAAATCGATGTTATACTTTTTGGGGAAAAAGTGAGATCATCGAGAATAGTTGAACTGGCAAAACTATTTAGATCGAATAATACGGTAATCCCGATATTTTTGCTTACGAATCAAAGCGAGGCGCGCGTTCAAAGAAAATACCGGATTGCAGGCGTCGATGACACTCTGAACATCTCAGAAATCGAGACACCGCTTTTCCCATGGACATTTACCAGCACGGTTGAACACGCCGTACTAAAAAAGAAAGCTAAAGAGTACGATGCTTTAAATGATCGGCTCAGGAAAATAAATGAGTCGCTTGCGAGCTTTATGCATGATATGAATAACCCGATCAGTGTAATCCGCCTTGCTATGTACCATCTCGATAATCCCGAGTTACCGCATGATAAACGGGAAACATTCCTTAAAATTCTAGTTACAAACGTCGAGAAATTAGATATTCATATGCAAGATTTAAGGAATATCCGCCGTCAATTGAGCAATAAAAAATCGCCAACCGCTAAAATACTCTCTCTCAAAAATCCATTGCTGCTCTCGGCAATGCATTAGTTACCTTTTTTTATTTCAATTTGAATTTCTTTACATTCTGATGAATTATTTCTTGTAATTCATTAAGAATGTATTTTTATGGGTTTCAAATGTGGTATCGTTGGACTGCCGAATGTCGGCAAGTCTACTCTTTTCAACGCAATCACCGCCGCAGGCGCTCGCGTGGCAAACTATCCTTTCACAACTATCGAACCGCAAATCGGCGTTGTCGCAGTTCCCGATAAACGCCTCAATGATCTTGCGAAAATATTCAACCCTCCGAAAGTAATTCCAACAACCATAGAATTTGTAGATATTGCCGGACTTGTGAAGAACGCAAGCAAGGGAGAAGGGCTGGGTAACCAATTTCTTTCTCATATCCGAGAAGTTGATGCGATTGTTCATGTTGTCCGTTGTTTTAAGAATGATGATGTCAGCCATATTGAAAACGACCTCAATGCAAAGCGCGACATTGAAATCATCGAAACTGAATTACTTTTGAAAGATTTGGATACAGTTGCAAAAAAACTTAGCGAGACTGAAAAGAAAGCAAAGAGCGGTGATAAGAAAATTAAGCAAGAAGTCGATTTTTATGACAGGTTAAAAAATTATTTGGGAGAAGGCAAACCGGCGCGTTCGTTTAGCGTCCCGGAAAATGAGAAAGAATATTTTCTCAATCTCCATTTACTTTCAGTTAAACCGGTTATGTTTGTCGCGAATGTGGATGAAGATGGATTGACTGGTAAGAGTGACTACTTGAATCCAGTTCGTGAAGTGGCTAAAAGTGAAAATGCGACTGTTATTTTGGTTAATGCTGAGATGGAAGCCGAAATTGCCGCGATGGAATATGGGGAAAGGGAAGAATTCTTGAAAGATCTCGGTGTTCCAGAATCGGGATTGGATAAAGTAATACACCAAGGGTACGCACTCTTAAATCTAATTACCTTTTTCACGCACAACGAAAAAGAGCTGCGCGCATGGACTATTACACGCGGAATCAAAGCCCCGCAAGCCGCAGGAAAAATTCATACCGATTTTGAGCGTGGTTTTATACGCGCAGAAGTTTTAAGATATGGAGATTTACTAAAGTTCGGCTCAGAACACGCCGCAAGAGAGAAAGGGCACTTCGCAGTTCACGGACACGATTATGTTGTTGAGGATGGCGATATTATTTTTTTTAGGTTTAACGTGTAGAATATCTCTCAAACTTTTTTATTGTTCACCAACTCAATCAAAACCCAATCTTTTCCTTGCCTCTTCTGTCATCATCGATTTATTCCACTGCGGCTCCCAAATTATTTTTACTTCCGCTTCGTGAACCCCCGGTATGGAAAGCAATTTCTCTTTCACATCATTGGCAATATAGCCGCCCATCCCACAGCCGGGAGTTGTTAGCGTCATTGTTATTCCAACCCAATCGCCTTTTATTTTTATCTGATAAATAAGTCCAAGATCAACAATGTTCACCGGAATTTCAGGATCGTTGCATCTTCGTAATACCTCGTATATTCGCTCTACGGTTACATCTGGTTTCATTTCGGCTGTTTTAGAATCGTTCATTTTCATTCTCCTTCTGTGTAAAGTTAAGATTTTTCATCAATGATTGCAACATTGTCAAAGCAGATATTTGATTTTTTTCATCATTTCTCATACATTAATCCCAATAAAGTTTCATGCTTCGACAAGCTCAGCATGACAATCGTGGGTAAGTGAATTATTATTTTATAAAAGACAAATTAATAAAATGAGGATATTATGATAGATCTCTCAAATCGGGTAGCGCTTGTTACTGGTGGTTCACGTGGAATTGGTGCGGCAATCGCCGTTATGCTGGCGAAAGCCGGAACTGATGTTGCAATATTATATCGTAACGATACAAAATCGGCAAATGCCATTGTTAATATGATAAAGAAATTAAATAGAACCGGATTAGCGCTTCGTGGAAACGTGGAAGATTATAATCAATGTAAATTTTGCGTAGATGCTGTTGTTAAAAAATTTAAACGTATTGATATTTTGGTGAATAATGCAGGTATCTGGGAATATGGCGAAATTGGAAGAATGACTCACAAGCAATGGCAAAAAACTATTGATATCAATCTTACAGGTACATTCAATATGTGCAATGTTGTTGTTCCGTTTATGAAAAAACAAAAATATGGCAGAATAGTAAATATTGCAAGCACTGCGGGTCAACGAGGAGAAGCGTTTTATTCTCATTATGCCGCTTCTAAGGGTGGAGTGATTGCCTTTACAAAATCAATAGCGGTTGAATTAATCAAAAAAGGAATTTGGGTTAATTGCGTAGCTCCCGGTTGGATTAAAACAGATATGGTAATGCCTGAATATCAAAATTTAAAAATCAGAAAAGAGATTTTACGCTCAATACCGCGAGGGAAAATTGGATTACCTGATGAAATTGCAGGACCTGTCCTGTTTCTCTCATCATCGCTCTCTGATAATGTTGTGGGCGAAATTTTGAACGTAAACGGCGGAAGTGTGTTGTGCGGGTAGAAAAAAGTCCTTGAATTTTGATTATTTTCGCCAATATTTTAAAACCCTTTAAAATCTTTGTTTTTTTGAAGATTTCCCTTGCATATTTCTTATGAAAATTTGTATATTTTAGCCGTTATGAAGAAGCGTTTAAATAACTTTCTTAGCGGTAAGCAAATCATTACGAAGCCAATTCCGAAAAATGTTTCGGTTAAACAGCTTGTTGAAGAATATTTTCAAGCATACAATGCAGGACGATTGCGCGAGGCAAGCCAACTTCTCAAAGAAAAGATGTTGAAGGAGAATGTAACAATCGGAATGAGCTTAACCGGAGCTTTAACTCCTGCGGGCTTAGGCGGTTCGTGCGTTGTTCCTCTTATCGAAGCCGGATTTGTTGATTGGATTGTAACAACAGGCGCTAATTTGTATCATGACACTCATTTTGCAATTGGATGTTCGCTTCATCGCGGCACACCGTTCATCGATGATCGTGTACTTCGCGCGGCAAAAGTAATCCGTATTTATGATATTTTGTTTGATTACGATGTTTTGTTATCGACAGACGCATTTTTCAGAAAATTATTACGTTTGGACGAATTCCAAACAGAAATGGGAACGGCAGAACTTCATAACCGACTTGGAAAATATGTAGCCGAGCGTGAAAAAATTTTAGGAATAAAACATACAAGTATTCTTGCTTCTGCATATAAATACGGCGTACCGATTTACACCTCGGCACCCGGCGATAGCTCAATCGGAATGAATATTGCCGAAACTTCTTTGGATGGATATAAAATAAAATTAGATGTATTGTTGGATGTAAATGAAACCGCAGCGATCGTTCTCAATGCTAAAAGAAAAGGGGGCAAAAGCGGTGTTTTCATACTTGGCGGTGGGTCTCCAAAGAATTTTATGCTTCAAACTGAACCGCAGATACAAGAAGTGTTGGGAATTGATGAAGCAGGGCACGATTATTTTCTCCAGATTACAGATGCCCGTCCCGATACAGGTGGTTTATCAGGTGCCACGCCATCCGAAGCAGTTTCGTGGGGAAAGATTGACCCAAATATGCTTCCAGATGCGGTGGTGGCTTATGTTGATACAACAATCGCGCTTCCGATCCTAACTTCATACGTGCTTGGAACAGTTAAACCCCGGAAACCGAAACGTTTATATGACCGCCGCGAAGCATTGCTTGGCGGTTTATACAAAGAGTATATAAAAGTAAAGCAACGAAAGAATAAATAACTAAATCACTAACTATACCATTAACATGGAGGGTATTATGAGCCGATTCACAGAACTGAAAGATTTGTTAAATAGCTTCGAGAAGGACTTTATTAAGTTCTACGAAAAAGGGAACAAATCAGCAGGAACACGCGTTCGAAAAGAAATGAACGAACTTCGTCGTAAAGCGCAAGATGTCCGTAAAGAAATTCAGGATATCAAGCAAAAGGCGAAGGAAGCCGAAGGCGGAAACGCGCCAGCGTAATTCCGTTTTTCTAAATAATAGAAAGACTCCGAGAATTTTCTTTTTGAAAAACCGGAGTCTTTTATTTTTTAAACTAAATATTGAGCAATGAAATATTTCTTCGGGTTAATATTATTCACTTTTATCACCTCCCTAATCGGATTCCAAATTCAAACTGATTACCGAAAAATACATTTCCATTCCATTGTAGTTGATGCCCATAACGATGTTGTTGGCAGAATGATGAGCGGCGAGGATATTTCTGTCAAAACCAGTCACGGTCATTCAGACTTGCCGCGTTTTTTGGATGGGGGTGTTGATGTCCAAATATTTTCAATCTTTGTTTCTCCGCGACAGCCGGCGAAAGAATATTATTCCATCGCCAACAGACAAATAGATGCAATTGAAAGTTTTATCAAAAGAAGCGACGGTAAAGCCGCCTTCGGTAACTCGGCTGATGAAATCAAGAAGTTGGTTATCGCGGGTAAATTTGTAGCGATGCTCGGAATTGAAGGGGGGCATATTATTCAAAATGATATTACAAAACTTGATCATTTCTATAAACGCGGCGTAAGATACATGACCTTGACGTGGAATAATTCCACCAGTTGGTCAACTTCAGCCAACGATGAGACCCAACAGAGTGGGAAATCTAAGAAAAAAGGACTTTCCAAGCTTGGTATAAAGATTGTCAAACATATGAACGAAATTGGTATGATAGTAGATGTATCACATGTTGGCGAGAAAACTTTTTGGGATGTTATAAATGTAACAACCAAACCGATCATTGCTTCGCATTCATCGATTTATACAATATGCCCGAACAAACGTAACTTAAAAAACGAGCAAATTCGAGCAATTGCAAAAAACGGTGGAATGGTTTGTGTGAATTTTGCCCCGTTTTTCATCGACAGCGGTTTTGCGGCAAAAGAAAAGTTGATGCTTGAAAAAAATAAAGAAAGAGTTGATGAATTTCGTGCACAGCAAAAAAATGATGTTAAATTGAAAGAGAAAACCCTGTCACAATTTCTACATAAAGAGTATGCCGAAATTCTCCCATCGGTAAAACAATTAGTGGATCATATCGATCATGTTGCGAAATTGGTCGGAATAGATTATGTTGGACTTGGTTCCGATTACGACGGGATTTCCGTTGCACCTGCCGGGATGGAAGATGTTACCTGCTATCCCAAAATTACGGAAGAGTTGGTTCGACGCGGGTATTCAGAGTCTGATATTAAAAAAATATTGGGAGAAAATTTTCTACGTGTGTTAAAGCACAATGAAGGTTGAGATTCTCAAATAAATAGGTTATTATTCACATCACTAAATAGAAAGGATTTATCGATGAGATTGTTTACTATCATATTGTTATGTTGCTTGTTTTTTACGGTTACGGAGGCGGGCAACACCGGGAAGATATTCCCAACTTTGAAACACGATAAAATAAAAGTTACTACTGGAATAGGAGATATTACTTATGTAAAATGTTCAAAATCAATTAATGGGCCCTTTACATCACCAGTGTCATTAAATAGCGGCGATTCGTTATTTGTCCAAGTCGACGTCTCTCCGATGGGGACTGTCCAAATGATGTTTTACTTCGATCTCAATGAAAACGGAGTTCTCGATACGCTTGATCTACCAATCGGAGATGGTAATTTTGTAGATAATGGCGGCAGTGGCAAAGACGTAGATTTGGATCCCAACACGGGTATAATTGTTGTTTATCTTGAAACCGGAGAATCACCCCAAATGCAGATAATTGCCGTTGGTACTGAAGGATCATCATCTGCAATCGGTATAGTCTCGTTTCATAATTCACCGCTGACATATACGCTAAGCGGTTATGTTTATACATCGGGCGGCGATCCGATTGGCGGAGCTATGGTTTTTGTACAAGATTCAACGATGAAAATGATTGGTGATGTTTCAGATCTAACCGGATATTATTCTGTTCCCATTGAAGCCGGTATACATGGCGTTCATGTCCAAGATTGGGCGAGTCGTTACAGTTCGTTCGATACAATGATGACATTCACCGGCAACACAGTTCAAGATTTCACTCTAAGAGTTCTCTCATCATATATTCGCGGTTATGTAAGAGATGAATTGGCAAATCCTCTTCCCAATGTTCAAGTTTGGGCTGGCAGAAATGGTGGTGCCATGACCGATTCAAGCGGTATGTATAAAATTATGGTTGCACCCGGTAGCGACAATATTGGCGTAGAGTGGTCGAGTGTCCTTCCAAACTACATGCAGCCCAATTCGCGTTATTATTCAATCGCAGATAACGATTCCATAGTAGATAATTCAGTTTCAAATTTTATTTGTTATACAACGAATGCTACAATTACAGGTAAAGTTACTGAGAACGGCGGTACAGCAACGCGCCAATATGTGGTGCAAGGATGGTGTAGTCCCCTTGAATCATCCACAATGGCAGTGACGGATGTTAATGGTGATTATACTTTACATATTTATAACTCTCTCGCTATGGAACAATATGGTGTGAATTTAACAGATTGGGGAGGCAATTATCCAATGCCACCGGGGATGTATGCGGATACAAATTATTGGGGATTGACGGCAGGAGCAGTTGCGAATTTTAATCTTATCGGCGCGCTCACATCATACGAAGATCATTTCACAGGGAATGGTGGTTACCTGGGTCCGATGTGGAACACATATAGTTACGGTAATCCGTGGGGAATAAATTCAACCGTTGCGTTGGAGAACGATAGATTGAAAGCTGAGTGCAACAGTAACGATGTTCTCTCTGGCTTAGGTGTAATATCTCTGAAGCCGTTTAGTCTCAGCAACCGCGAATTCAGAATTTACGCCGATCCAACGAGTATGATGAATTCTAACAATACGATTAAAATTGTTCTAACGGATGTATCCTGGAACTGGCAGCATCCGCAGGATTTTGAAAATTCTTTGCAGTTAATTTGGGAAAAGAACGCGCTTGGTTACAAGCAATGGCGGTTGGTGAAATCGCAAAATGGTATCTTCACAGATCTTTGCACTTCATCAGATAGCACCGGACAGCATATCCTTTTCCAATTCATCGATCCTGATACATTAAAGCTTAAAATTCACGGTGATGTCTGTTTCAACGGACAATGGGGCAATATGATCTCTATGGCATATGTCTACCTGACACAGTTCAACCTTAATCCCGAAGAATCAAATCCTGTTTATTTCGATGAGTTTGTTTGGGATCAGTTAGGTACAACAGGTGTAAAAGAGATCGGTGGAGTGTTGCCGACAACATTCGCGCTCGATCAGAATTATCCTAATCCTTTCAACCCTGCAACCAGTATAAAATATCATATACCTGTAAGCAGTTATGTAACGCTGAAAGTTTTCAATCAACTTGGACAAGAAGTGAAATCCCTTGTTAGTCAGCAGCAGGCGATAGGGAATTATGAAGTATCGTTTGATGCGTCTCAGCAGCCGAGCGGTATTTATTATTACCAGCTCACCGCCGTTGAGGAAGCAACAGGGAAAATATTAACCAAGAGCAGTATGAAAGCGCTTTTGTTGAAGTAAAATAAATTCTTCGGAATTTAAAGCCCGCTCTGTGAATAACGGAGTGGGCTTTTTTTTCACACGACTGGGAGGGAGATCCTTCTCCCGACCACACTAAGCGCGTCGTTCATTTGGTCGGGAGGTAAAAGGACTTAGTCCGAAGGATCGCGGCTACACCATGGTTACGCTTGACATTTTGACGAATGTTTTATAATTTACACCTCCAGATTATGATGGATCAGAAACACGGGAACACACGCAATTGGATTTTATATTTTGTCCACCTACGCGTCTCGCTTTGGTGGACATGTTTGGCTTCGACGGACAGGTGAAGCGGTAATGGAGTGCGTGAGTATGATGAAAAGCTTTTCGACTGAAATAAAAAGATTATTAAACGAGCTCTTTAACTAAAAATGATAGAGACATAGTGCATCATGCTACAGGCAAGGAATTCACAAAGACCAAGAAAATAATCCTGCTTTCAGAACTTGAACGCAAGAAGCAGCAGGAGTACGAGGAGGAACTCCTCACTAGGCTGACACCCCAAGATGAAGAGACACGTGATAAACTTGAAACCATAGCCTTGCACAGGATACCAGAACGATTACGAAAATATCTTGTATCTTGTAAGGAAGTTCATGACGTAACCATTGTACAGGAGAAACGCCGATGAGACGATATATGCTTATGCTCTGCTTGAGTGTGTTCCCTTCACTCTTGTACAGCCAAACCCAATGGGTCCTGCAAGAGTATTTACACCGCATTGGGAAGAATGCCAATGAATACCTTGGGCAATATGTAAGCGGTATAGGAGATTTCAATAGAGACGGTAAGCCCGATGTTGCAGCCTCACAATTTGGCGCCACGGGTCTTTGGTATATTACGAATAACACAGACACTGTACCGCAAAGAATATTTTTTGGCACAAACTTAGTTAAAGGAGATATCAATGGTGATGGGTACACCGACTTCGTATTAAGCAATAACGATACAGTATGTATTTACTGGGGAACCTTATCGGACATTGATACAACAAATCCAACAAGACTATATGCTGAACATCTGGGTGATGCGTTTGGTAGAGTTATGTGTATAGGAAATTTGATTGGCGATGCTGTTTCTGACCTTGTCATAACTGCGCAGGATTATCCTGGTTTTCCAGTAATTGGAAAAGTTTACATTTATCGTGGCGGCTTACCGTTCGATACGATACCTGCATACACTATCACCGGCGATTCTGGCTATTACAGATTTGGAACAAATTGTGCCATTGGAGATATCAACAACTATGGTTTCAATGATTTAGCAGTGAGTGGTAGCTTCTCTTACGGACAGACTTGCGAGCGATGGCATTACCTTGATGTTTATTTTGGAAGTGTAACCTTTGACACGGTCAGGGATTTCCGGATAAGAAACTCGTGTGATAATTTGGGCGACGTGAAAATATTCGATGCGAATGGGGATGGAAAAAAAGACTTACTGTGGGCAACGAGAGATTCATCCAATGGAATTTACATCTATTTCGGTAGAGTGAACTTCACACTGAAGCCTGACATGATACTACGCCCACCTTATTTCTTTGAAACATTTTTTTCACGAATTATAGATGCAGGTGATATGGATGGTGATGGTTATCATGATATAGCAGTTAGCGATCCGGGTGCATTTCAAGGAAGTGGTTTTGTCCTTATCTATCGTGGGGGTGCTGCTCTTGATACAGTGTGGGATGCTGGGAAAGGGAGGTCCGATGGTAGCAAATTTGGTGTTTCGATGGATATCGTCGGTGACATCAATGGTGATGGACTATCGGATATCGTTATTGGAGCACCCGCGTATGCCTTTGGCACAAATCAAGGATACTTCGGCATTTTCTTAGGCGATAGGCAAATCACAGCAGTGGGGGAAAAGCCGACTTCAACACTACCCCAGATAGCTCGACTTGAACAGAATTATCCTAACCCATTCAATCCAATAGCTATTATCAAATTCGGTTTGCCAGCATGATCATCCATCAGTTTGAAAGTTTACAATATCCTTGGTCAGGAGGTTAAAGTGATTACTTCTGATCAACTTTAGGACCCTGGTTTTCATGAAGTATTGTTTGATTGTTCAAACTGCGCAAGTGGAATATACTTCTATCGGCTGGATGCAACTAGGGCAAGTGATCCGAATAGAACGTTCCAGCAAGTGAAGAAGATGTTGTTAATCAGATAAGATTTTTCTGAACTCCGACTTCTACAACAGCAGACCGGGGAAAGAAGTCGGAGTTCTTACAAAGCCGTGGAATTTAAGTGAATATAATTGTGTAATAACATCGGGCTCTCAGATGGAATATCAGAGTGAGTGATATAATTGAAATATTGGATATGATGCCATCAAACTGGGACGACCAAGATGGTTGGGATCGTTATTATAAAACGTACTGCGATGCACGTCTGCATTTGAATACGATGATCGTAAATATGAACATTGGATTTCAACTCTTGCCTCAGATCGAGCAAATACAGAATCTCGGATTGCGTTCTATTTAGCTTCCGGGTTGTGGCGTGTCACTTGCTCCAAAGATTCTTGCCCATCTCGGGGCCGAGGTGTGGGCAAGCGACTTCTCAAAAATTGCCGTCATCGTACAGGAAGAGATTCAGAAAATGACTCCTGACGAATTCGCCGTGACCGATGAAATTTTTGTAAAACTTTTTAAAACGGAAACACCAAATAATTCAAAATATCGAGTATTCCTGCATGACTTTCGTAAACAGTATCCATACGAAAAAGTGGATTGTATATTGAATGTTGTATCGTTCCAGGCTCTACCCCGAAAGAGCATGATCTCTGCCGCAAAAGTGCATTATGATGCACTACGTCCTGGCGGTCATGCCATATTCATCACCCAGAATGCGCAAGGTCAGCACAGAGAAACTGTTGAAGATTGTCTTGCAGATGCCGGTTTTCATATCCCCGATTATCACATTTGGAAGGCGTACAGAAGTAGATTGAAGCAAACGGGAATTCCCTATATTTTTCGTTTGGATAGACCTATGCTTGAACCATTGAAATATCAAGGGGAAGAAGGCAGAATAAAGGCGGAGAACGATATGAAAATACTCCAGCCGATTATTGAAGAGTTTAAATTAAAATTGAAAGAAGCTCACGGGGAACAGGATAAAAAAAGAATCGATGCTTCAGTCAAAGTAGCTCACCTTGTTCACAACACTGGCTAATTGATTTTAACATAATATGACAGCGCAAATGGCGGACAGGTTTTTATGTAATAACGATCAATATTCCCTAATTGGGATAAAAGGTGGTGGCCTGTGCACACCAAAATCATTCGGTATGGAATCCGAAATGATGTCGACTGCCTGTTATCGTGGCTTCCATGCGCTCTATGAACTGACGGAAAAAGAATTGATTCTCCGGGAATTCACACTGAATGAACCGAATAACAACTATGTCCCTATCGGGGATGTCAAACCAATCATCACTGAATATTACGGCACGTATGAAAAATTAAATGTTATTGTTGATTTTACGGGAAAGATCCGGCTCGCGAAAGATTTCTTGCGTGAATTCTATATCCACATGGGGTACCAGAAAGCTTCTGCGTATGAAACAATATATGACATAACGATTGAACATGGACGGGTATTGGTAATAAATAACCGATCAGAAGAGATGAAACAGAAGCGGGGCCAATTTATGGAACAATTTGAATCCGGCAATCTTAAACAATCAATTGACAATGCGTTTAGTCTTGATATGGATTTGATATAGAGGCCCAATCCTTGTTAATTTATTTTCTTATACTTTAGATGAAAATCATTGCCATAATATTGGTTTTATCACTCTCATCTGTTCTCCATGCACAGATGCTGCTCACCGATCCTAAGACGGGGAAACTGGGCCCTGTGCATGATTTCGGAGAGCCTATCTATTTAGATCTCATGGATTATAAATCCGCTCTTGCAAATGAACAGTTATGCCCTGATAGGATAACAATGGGGAATAAGTATATATCACTCGGTCGAAGTGAATCAGCGATCATCAAAATACTCGGAGATAAATATACTTGCACACAAAATCCACTCCAACTTCAGCCAGAAAAAGTCGATGCATTTTGCTATGCGATACTTAAAGAACAACCCAATACGATGCATTTTTATAAACTCTTGGAATTGAAAGAACAAGTAACCAATATGTGGGTCAAGACATACGAATGGGACGTACACGAGATTGGTAAGATACTTGCGACATTCACTTCCCCAAGACAGAATGGTAAGTATAAAGTGCAGTTGATCCGGTTGCGGCTTCTCAGGGATAGTAAACGTATTAATTCGGTCAAATGGATTTCGAATAATACACTTGAGCGGAACGATACAGTTCATGTTCTATGGAATATTGCACGGGATCGAGTGAAGATTTTGGGGACGGTGCATCTTTAGAATGATGCTGAGGAGTGTAAGGAATTATGGATATTGCTCAATGTTTGTCCTCACTAGAATAAGATTCATAGCTTCGTAAAGGTATCTTCTCTCATTCATTTTGCATAACGCTGCGCGGGAAAAATGAAGTGGGCAGACGAGTCGAAGACTCGGACGAACATTGGAGTTTTTCCCGATGTTCCGCGACGTTCGCGGAGCGAACGGCTCTTCGCGGAACGAGGGCAAAGCCCGCGCAGCGTTCCGCAGACAGTTTTGAGCGAAGCACGAAGTGCGGAGCGAATGTCTGCGGAAC
>PNNN01000001.1 GCA_013824245.1 Chlorobiaceae bacterium
AGTCGCCTTGCTCACTCCTAAAAAAGAGCCGCGCAAATGATCCAAGTAAGGGGCGGTTCCAAACCGCCCCTTAGAATTTGTTGGGGGATGGTTCTGTTATACCCTTCGCAATATCCAGGTTTATTACCATTTCGTAGAGTACTGATCTATTCACCACTTGGATGCCTTATATCGTGTAGAATTATGAAGTATAGAAACTATTATTAACTACTATTAGCTCAGGGTTTATTATGAATAACAAGTTTACCCTTCCCTACGGAAAAACTTCACTCACCTTTGAACTGAAGAGTAAATGGAATCCAGTTCTCATTTTGCCAAAGCAAATTCATACAAATGAGGATGCTGAATTTCTTATAGATTATGCTATACGCAATCCGTTATTAAATTGCGGACTACCCCCTTTAGTAGCTGATTCGACAAAGGTCGTGATAACGATCAATGATAAAACCAGGCCAGTTCCAAACGATTTACTATTTCCCCCCTTGCTTAGAGAATTGCATCGAATTGGGGTGAAGAATGCAAATATTACATTCCTGATCGCGACGGGAACTCATGTTCCGATGCAAGAAAATGAATTTCACCTTTTGATAAACAAAAATATCGTTAGCCAATATCGAATCCTTTCACATGATTGTGATGATGAATCTAATCTTGTTTTCAAAGGGATTAGCCATTTTAGTACAAATATATATGTGAATAAGGTATTTGATGATGCGGACATTAAGATTGTTGTAGGAGATATTGAACCTCACCATTTTGCGGGTTTTTCTGGAGGCGCAAAAAGTGCGGCCATTGGTGTTTGTGGCAGAAACACCATAAACCAAAATCATTCCCTGCTGCTCGACCCCAGATGTTTTGTAGGAAACTATGAAAACAACCCATTGCGCCAGGATATCGAAGAAATTGGAGCCTTAATTGGCGTCGACCTGGCCTTAAACGCCATTTTGAATGAACAAAAAGTAATCGTAAAGGTCTTTTTTGGAAAACCTTTGGATGTGATAAAAGAAGGCGTTAAAGTCATTAGAAAAAAAGCCTTTATTAAGATCGATCACAAATTCGATCTGGTTATTGCTTCTGCAGGTGGTTATCCAAAAGATATTAATCTATATCAGGCTCAAAAAGCATTGACACACGCTTCTCTTTTTTGTAAAAATGGCGGAACAGTCATTTTAGCTGCAGCCTGCAACGAAGGTGTCGGCAGTCAGTCGTATTCGAAATTTATGGAAGGCGTCAACAGCCATCAGCAAGCAATAGACAAATTTACAAAGACAGGTTTCAGTGTTGGTCCACATAAGGCTTTTCAATTTGCTATGATAGCAAAAAGAGTCAAATTTCGATTGTTTTCTGAAATTGAACCTTCAACTCTAGAAAAATTGCTTATTAAACCAGTTTCGATGATGGAGCATGATATAAAATCATTATTGAGCAATTTATCAGAAGATACACGCATAGCAGTGATTCCTTATGCCACAGCCACGATTCCGGTTATTAAAGGAGATTCTGATGGAAACTAAACCACCTATCTTTCAAAATCCCCAAATGGATGGGAGTTCATTCTATTGGGAGGGTAAACCCAATAACAAAGTTGGCATATTGCTTTTCCATGGTTTTACCGCCACAACTGTAGAAGTAAGACCAGTTGCAAAATTCCTTAATATCCAAGGTTACACAGTTATGGGGCCATTATTACCGGGGCATGGCGTCTCGCCCCAAGACTTAAATCGCGTAACCTATCTAGATTGGGTCAGGGCTGGAGAAAACGCATTAATTGAATTGAAAATAAAACATGAAAAAGTTTTCGTTCTAGGTGAATCGATGGGCGGACTCTTATCATTGTGGTTATCTGCCGTATATCCTGATTTTATTAGGGGATTATTGTTATTTGCACCTGCCCTTAAGATCCCCGGTCTTTGGAAATCTAACATTTTCTGGCCGTTTGTTGAATCAAAATTAAAAAATAATATCGACCTCTCAAGTCCCTGGCAAGGTTTTAACGTTGTTCCTTTACGGGCAGCATCTCAATTGAACCGTTTCCAATTACAAGTCTTGAAAAAATTACCGATGGTAACAACACCAATGATTATCTTTCAAGGAAAGTTGGATAAAACGATAGACTCATCAAGTTCTGTTGAAGTATTAGAGCGTGCCGGCTCCAAATCCAAGCAACTTGTCTGGTTGGAAGAGTCTTCGCATTGTATATTATTGGATAAACAATTGGCTGAGGCTCAAACAATAAGCCTGGATTTTATCAAGAAACTGGGGGGATGAAACACGCGCCCTCTTGAACTTTGTTTAAGGTTATAATATATGGTTATCCGTAGACAGACCAAATGGAGAAAAAATGGAAAAATCCAAAATGCCCATCGGTAAAACAACAATATCCCCTGAGGTGCTTGTTTCGATAGTTCTGCTTGCAACAATGAGCGTAGAGGGCGTTAGCCGATTAACTCCTGGACCTCGCGATATGAATACTCTGTTTAAAAAAGGGTTAACTGAAGGGGTTGGAATTACTGTCGAGGATAATGTTGTTTATACTGATATCTATGTAGTATTAAAAAAAGATGTTAAAGTTCGCGATGTTTGCAGGCAGGTCCAGAGTCAGGTATCACGCTCGATTTCAGAAATGGTAGGCATGGAAATTGGTAGGGTTAATGTCCATGTCGAAGATATTGACTTTACAGAATAGCAGAAGAAACTTATGAAATCTCGTACCAAGGCTCGTGGTATCGCCTTGCAAGTACTTTATGAATATGATTTAACCGGGCACCCACTGGGGGACTCGTTGGAAGCCCGATTCGCAGAAGAAGTTCTGGATGACCAGCTTCTTTCTTTTTCACGACAGATTGTAACAGGTGTTATTCCATTAATTTCTCACCTTGATGATGTTATTGCTGAACACGCGCCTGAGTGGCCGCTAGAACAAGTAGCAGTGATCGACAGGAACATCTTGCGAATTGCCCTTTGGGAATTCGCTGTGGCAAAGATTACGCCAATAAAGGTAGCAATTAATGAAGCGATTGAACTAGCCAAAATCTTTGGATCAGACAGCTCATCACGTTTTGTAAATGGTGTATTAGGCAGTTTGGTTAACCACCTTACCGAAATTCAAAATCGTTTTTCGAAGAAGTAAGTGTTTTGGCGTCAAAAGAATATTATCGGGTGGATACTATGCATAATCGAAAACATTCTCAAATTCATATAATCCTGTTTATTGCAAACTCATTTCTATTTGTTTCTCTATTAGCCGCTTGTTCTTCAATCAATGAAATTACATTTCAGGAAACTATAGAAAACTACCCGAAGGCTGAGATCGTTTTTCAAGTAAAACTCCCTGCTTCGGTACCTTCTGATAGCAAAGTTATATTTGAAATTTTAGATGATGTGACGGGATTGTATTTTAATGCTTTGCAATTTGATATGGTTCAGCAGGATAATCAAAATTATTTCATTCGCATGCCGCTTGTTATTGGGTCGGAAGTTAAGTACAGGTTTTTACGAAAAGGCGCTCTCACCGACATTGAATATAATACCCAAAATAAACCTGTTCGATTTCGTGTCCTAAAAGTTACAGGCCCTGCCTTATTGCAGGATTCGATCGCAGGGTGGTTTGATCAGCCTTACAGCGGTTCAATTGGACGAATTCGGGGACAACTTATCGACCAGGATAATAAGGCTCCGGTACCGAATATGTTGATTTCTGCTGCTGGAATGCAGACAATTTCGGCTTCTGACGGGACCTTTATACTTGAAGGGCTTCCAATTTGGACCCATAATCTTGTGATCCTGAGTCTGGATGGAGCATACGATTCTTTCCAACAAGGGGCTGTGATTGCTGATGAGGCAACGACTCCTGTTTTTATAACGTTAAAAAAGCGGCAACTCGTTGAGATAAATTTTATCGCTAAGACTCCTGCTGGTTTTGAGTCTAATCTTCCATTAAGATTTGCGAGCAACCTAACCTCGCTAGGAAGTCCATATGCAGACCTGTCTTCCGGCTCAAGTACAATTGCTTCAAACCTACCAATCCTTGAAAGAGTTTCAAAAGACCAGTATCTGGTCAAACTTAACCTTCCGAGTGGATCAGACCTGAAGTATAAGTTCACATTTGGTGATGGTTTTTGGAATTCCGAATTAGATAATTCTGGCAATTTTGTTATTCGAGAACTCATTGTCCCTGCAAAAAGCACAACAATAAAAAAGGAAATTGCGACTTTTAATTCCCCTAATTTTGGTGAAGTTGTTATTAATCTATCTACACCTGTGATAACCCCTGCTAATGATTTTGTTTCAATTCAATTTAACCCCTTCGGGTGGATGGAACCGTTGCCGATGGTGAAAGCAGGTGAAAATAATTGGACGTATACCCTCTATTCACCCTTACATTATTTTGGAAATATTGATTATCGTTTCTGCAGAAATGATCAATGCGCTATAGCTTTATCACAATCAAATATTGAAAATGTAATTGTCGGTTCAAATGAAACCCAACTCATAACAATTAATTTAGATAAATGGGATAACCTTGATGTCGCAAAGAGTGCAACTTCGGTTGACACCGATGGGGGTTCCTTGCAACCTCGCAGTTCCTTTATCGCAGGCTTTGAACTTGTCAATGATTTTCCTCCTTCATGGCAGACATCTGTGGACCAAGGATTGCAAGCTATGGCTGGAACAGGAGGCAATTGGGTCATTCTCTCCCCCACTTGGAGCGCAACCAGCATAAACCCGCCATTATTTGAGCCAATCCCTGGTTCTGACCTATTATGGACTGATATTCAGAACCTTATCACGAGAGTGACCGTTGCAAACCTTCAGCCCGTTCTATTCCCGCGAATTACCTTTACTGATTCCTCAGATAAATTCTGGGATTATGCAATAAAAGATGGAGGCTGGTGGCAATCATTATTTGATCGTTATCAAAGGTTCATCTTACATAATGCGGACTTGGCGGCCATAATGAATGTCGATGCAATAATGGTTGGTGATCCCGCAATGTCGGCAGCTATGATCGGTGGGATGCTTTCGAATGGCGATTCGGTTTCTGCTCCGGTAAATGCAGATGAACAATGGAGTCAATTGGTCCAGGATGTTCGAGCGCGCTATCAAGGACCAGTCGTTGGTGTCGTCAGCCTTCCGTCCTCTAACAATTCTTTCCCTGCCTGGCTAAATAATGTCGATGCGATCTATGTTTTATTCTCACCTTCCTTAGAAGAGTCTGGTGAGAGTACTGTATTAAACCTTAAAAACACATTTGGAACTCAATTAGACGAAATTGTTCTACCTTTATATAATCAGTTTTCGAAACCAATCCTGATTGGAATTAATTATCCTTCAACAAACTCAAGTCTGAGCGGCTGTAATGCAACAAATGATTCTTGCGCGGACTTTATCGCCACAGATTCAGTGAAAAGCCAAATTGATCTTGAATTACAATCAAGAATCTATAATGCCTCTGTGATTGAAAGTGCTTCTCGTTCGTGGATTTCTGGGTTTATTTCCAGGGGATTTAATCCCATCGTCGTTGTGCAAGATAAAAGTTCCTCAATTTACGGAAAACCAGCTTCAGACGTTTTATGGTTTTGGTATCACTTTATATTGAATATAGCTCCATAGGTTAAGCAATGCAATTTCAGGAGTGATTAATGCAGCAAAGCGCAAAACTGACAAATATTAACCTCAAATATTTGGGAATAAATGATCATTTCAATGTTTATTGGAATTTAGCAACACCCAAGTTGGTTGAACATTCAATAAGAAATAACGAAAGCAATTTATCTCCGTCAGGTGCGCTGCTTGTAAATACTGGGGAGTTTACTGGCAGGTCGCCTAATGATAAGTTCATTGTTGATTATGGCGAAAAAACCGACAACGAAATATTTTGGGGTTCTGTAAATAGACCCTATTCACCAGAAAATTTTGAAAAGCTATTATTCAAAGTAACCAAACATATTTCAACGGTTCCAATCTATGCGCAAGATGTTTTAGTGGGAGCTCATCCAAACCATCAAAGGAAAATCAGGATAATTTCGGAATTTGCCTGGTCAGCGCTATTTGCTTGTGATTTGTTTATTCCAACAAGTGATAAATTTGTAGATGAACCTGATTTTACAGTAATACAAACGCCATCTTTTTTTGCCGATCCAACAGTTAATGGAACTTTTTCAAAAGCTTTTATTATTATAAATTTTAAAAAAAGGATAGTCCTGATCGGATGCACTCAATATGCAGGTGAAATTAAAAAATCTGTATTCTCTGTTATGAATCGAATCCTTCCAGATGAACATGTCTTACCCATGCATTGTTCTGCAAACATAGGCATGGATGGAGATACTGCCCTGTTTTTCGGGCTATCTGGCACTGGAAAAACTACGCTTTCTTCTGACCCAGATCGATTCTTAATTGGAGATGATGAGCATGGCTGGGGGGCTGATGGTGTCTTCAACTTCGAAGGCGGGTGTTACGCAAAGACAATCAATTTACAACAAAATCTCGAACCAATCATTTGGAAGGCGTCACAAGAATTTGGATCTGTTTTGGAAAACGTAATATTTAACCAAGAAACGCGTGAAATTGATTTTACAAATGATTCTTTGACTGAGAATACCAGAGCTGCATATCCATTAACTCACATTGCCAAACGTATCAAGAATGGACGCGGAAATCATCCAAATCACATATTCTTTCTAAGCGCTGATGCGTTTGGCGTACTACCCCCAATTTCAAGTTTAACTCCCGATCAAGCAGCATTTTACTTTTTATCCGGGTATACTTCAAAACTAGCCGGGACTGAACGAGGGCTTAGTTCGGAACCGCAAGCAACCTTTTCGGCATGTTTCGGAGCCCCATTTTTGCCATTAAATCCAGCACGTTATACAGAAATGTTGCGTAACAAGATAAAAGAATACAATTCAAAAGTTTGGTTAGTAAATACGGGTTGGACCGGTGGTCAATACGGCGTTGGTAGCCGAATAAAACTACCTTATACCCGGGCGATGATTTCGGCAGCTTTAAAAGGAATTCTTGACGAAGCTCCCTCAGAAATTGATCCGGTATTTGGATTAAAGATACCCAACATCATTCCTGGTGTTCCTGCGAAATTATTAAATCCAATACTAAATTGGCCGGATCACACCCAATACCTGATCAATGCCAACCAACTGATCTGCAAATTCAAGCAAAATATCATACAATACAGAGATTCATTTGATGACAAAGTGATTAATCAGATGTAACCAACTTTTTTTGTTTATGCAATCCTAATTTATGTTTATATAACGCTGCATTATTGAACATAAAAAATTGCTATTGCGCCCAAGATTAGAAAAGGTGTATACGGAATGGCGGAAAAAGCCTGATATTCTTTCCTGATTAGTTTTATTACTACAAATAGCAAAGCAAAAATCCCACTGGTAATAATAGCTAATACGATTGTTCCGATAATGAATGGCCAGCCTGTTAAAAATCCCAGGAAACCGCAAACATATACATCGCCAAATCCTAAAGCGACTTCATCGATTTTTTGCTTGCGTATTTTTCCAAGTATTTTCGAAAAGAATATTCCAAAATAATAGATAAACAACATAATTAAGAAACCGGAAACACCACCGATAAAAGTATTAACAAAACCCTGTAAAATAACGCCGTAAATAAAAAGTAGAACTAACCCGGCGATACTGGTTTCGATCAAAACGACTCTGTGTTCAATATCAATGACCAATATCAACCCGAGAAATACAATTAGAGGAACTGTGAACCAAAAATTCAATCTTCCAAACGGGAAAAGCGCAACGAGAATTGAGATGATAATAGAAAGACTTGTTACAATCAGACTTCGTTTCGAAGGAAACTTTCCACATTGCTGGCATTTAAAAGAAATAAGATAACTTCGAAGTGAATGCAGTGCAGAACAATTTGGACACACAGGCATTGTGAATTTTCGAGTTAGCGGGAGAACATCTGCAAGATAATTTATTAAAACACCGATGAAACCTCCCACAATAATATAAATAATCAGATTGATAGTTGCCATTTTATCCACCTCACTTTGATGTATTCAAGCGCTCTTTATAAAGAGTATAATGCCGTAATAAAATTGCCGCAATAAAATAATAATGACACAATTTGATGAATTCTTACTTCGAATAAAAAAATATCCTGATTTTTTTGAGAATGTTGCATTTTGGCAAACACAAATTGCTCAGCAAGCTCAGCCATTTCCGTTTCCTTCATGGCTTCACAACCGTTTAGTGGATACGTTTAATTCGATGGGAATAAATTCTTTATATTCGCATCAATTTGAAGCAATCAATTGTGTAAAAGGAGGCATGAACACAGTAATATCAACGGGGACTGCCAGTGGAAAAAGCATTTGTTATCAGATTCCAATTATCGACCAACTTATTAAAGACCAAAAATCTTCCGCGATACTTCTGTTTCCTACAAAAGCGTTGACTTATGACCAATTAAAATCCTTTTCAACAATTCTTTCTACAGGTAAGATTTTTGAGAACCAAAAAAGCATTGCTGCAGTATACGACGGTGATACGCCATCGCAGCAGCGAAATGCGATCAGGAATAATTCCAAAATAATATTAACGAATCCGGATATGTTAAATGTTGCTATCCTGCCCCATCACACAATTTGGTCTGAGTTTTTCAAAAATTTAAAATATATTGTAATAGATGAAATTCACTTGTATCGAGGAGTGTTTGGTTCTAACATCGCGAATCTAATCCGCCGATTGAAACGAGTGGCTGTTTTTTACGGGTCGTCACCTCGCTTTATTATGACTTCTGCAACAATTGCCAACCCAAAAGAACTGGCTAGCAACTTAATTGAAGAGGAAACGATTTCAATTGAAGCAGATGGTTCCCCAAAAGGAGAAAAGAATTTTGTTATCTATAACCCCCCAGTCATAGATAAAGATCTGGGTATAAGAGAAAGTTTGTTAACATCAACATCAAAAATATCAGAATTATTCCTGCTTTCCAATATTCAAACACTTATTTTTTGCCGAACCAGGCGGTTTGTTGAATTATTAGTCAGAGAAATTCAAGCGCTCAATCCTCGTTCAACTAAACAAATCCGCGGTTATAGAAGTGGATATCTCAAAAAGGATAGACGGGAGATCGAAGAGGGTTTAAAAAATGGATCAATCTCTCTTGCGATTGCTACAAATGCACTTGAGCTTGGCATTGACATCGGCGGAGTAGACGCCGTATTGCTGGCAGGATATCCAGGTTCAATTGCCTCACTTCATCAGCGCTCCGGAAGAAGTGGGCGCTCATTGAACTCATCGGTAGCGATTTTGATCGCATCAATGAATCCGCTAGATCAATTCTTTGCTCGTGACCCGAAATATTTAATGGATCGTCCCCTTGAACAAGCTTTAATCGATGCGAACAACCCATTAATCCTTCTCTCACATATTAAAAGTGCAGCATTTGAGCTTCCTTTTGAAGAAAGTGCCAATTTTGGTTTACTAAATTGGACTCACCTAGAAGAATATTTGGAATACTTATGTGAAGAAGGAGTACTGCAAAAAAAGAAAACCAGGTATTACTGGTTATCAGAACATTACCCATCTGGGGATTTTTCTCTTCGAAGTACGATCTCAGTTAGAATTTTACTGAAATACGAGGATGATGGAGTGATTGAAACCATTGGAGATGTTGATTACAATTCTGCATTATGGATGACACACCCGGGTGCGATTTATTTGCAAGATGGACTCGCTTTTTATGTAAAAACTCTTGATTTGGAAAAAGGTATTGCGATATTGACAAAAAGCCAAGCAGACTATCTTACCGAACCGATCATATCTGTCGATATCGATGCGATATCTCAATTAAAAGTTAAAACTTTTCAAAATTTTATCTTACAGTATGGAGAGATCGAAGTTACATCTAAAGTCACTGGATTTAAGAAGATCCAAATTATAACAAGAGAAATATTAAGTGCCGAAAATCTCGAATTGCCAGAAAATCGGCTTCAAACGACAGGTTTTTGGATCGAATTAACCGAGAAGTGCGTAGGACTGATGCGTTCGAAGAGCATTTGGCTGAGCGATCCAAATGACTACGGTCGAAAATGGAAGAGTATTCGTGATTCTGTTAGAAATAGAGATAATTTTACCTGCCAATCTTGCGGCCGAAGTGAAGCGGACGTCTCCTTTCATGTTCATCATAAGATCCCCTTTAAAATGCTTTTCTCGATTGAAGAAGCAAATGAATTTGGTAATTTAGTGACGTTGTGCCCGGATTGCCATCGGCGGGTAGAATTAAACTTCAAGATCAGGAGCGGTTTATCTGGATTAAAATACTTATTGACCAATCTGGCGCCTCTTTTAGTTTTATGCGATTCTACTGACTTGGGATCTTATGTTGATCCAAACGCGAAATTCTCGAATCTCAAACCAGTTGTGCTAATATACGATTCAATTCCTGCAGGGATTGGATTATCCAGTTCGCTCTATGAACGTTTTTATGAGCTGCTAACAAAATGCAGAGAATTATTAGATCAATGTGATTGCAAAGAGGGCTGCCCATCTTGTGTTGGTCCGACATCAGAAGTAGGTATTGGCGGTAAGAAAGAAACAAGTTTTTTGCTTTCACTTCTGCTGGAACAAGATATCAAATGACTTCATTATCAGAGCGATTAAAAAATTTAGGTTTAAGCAAAGGGTCTGAAATTACTGTTCTTGCAAAAAAAGATACTAGATCTCTCGTTGATGAATTAAATGCTTCTACAATTACTAACGATCTGGGAAAAATAATTGTTGTTGAGAAGACATTTCCTTACGGTTATTTGCATGGCGATATACAGTTTGTTGATCAGATTGATACAACTGAAATTCATAAGACAAGTAAACTTAATGGGATAAACTGTAATCTTAAGAAGATAGCGTTTCTTGACACAGAGACAACTGGTTTGTCTGGGGGAACCGGTACCCTTGCGTTCTTAATTGGGGTTGGTCGGTTTGGAGAGCAAGGTTTTCATCTCACCCAATATATTTTAGAAGACCCTTCAGAAGAATCATCTTTATTGCTTGCACTATCAATCTATTCAGAGGAAATAGAAGAAATTGTCACATTTAATGGCAAATCTTTTGATCTACCCCTGCTAAAATCCAGGTTCATTTTAAATAGAATGCCGGTACCATTTACACATTTGAAGCATCTCGACCTTTTGCACATATCAAGAAGGCTGTGGCGGCAGCGTCTCCCGAGCAGGAGTTTAAAGGATTTGGAACACGAAATCTTACACCTGCCAAGAACCGAAGAAGAAGTTCCTGGATGGATGATTCCTGAGCTTTATTTCAACTTTTTAAAGTCTGGTGACGCATCGTTAATAAAAAATGTTGTCTATCACAACGCCATGGATATTGTTTCTTTGGCTGCATTATTTATTGGCATCACGCAAATGCTGAACAAAGACTTATTTTATTATGATTTGGATCAAATGGATGTGTTTTCAATTGGTCAGGTGTATGAGCGTATCGGAGAATATAGTAAATCAATCGAGATTTACGAATATTGTTTGAAACAGAGTACCTTTTCCAAGAATTTTATGATTGAACTCAATAATCGTTTGGGATGTATCTACAAAAAACAATCCCAAAGCGATAAAGCGGTTAATTTGTGGAAAAACAATGCAGAAAATGGTGATTATGCTGCATGCATAGAATTGGCGAAATATTACGAACACGAAGCAAAAGATACAAAAACTGCTCTTCTATGGACTCAAAAAGCAGATATTATTATTGTAAATTCGAAAATTTCCCGATATAAGAAAAATACTCAAAAAAAAGAGTTACACTTAAGGAGAACCAGATTAGAGAAAAGGATAAACGGGAATGTTTAAGAGAAGTATTCGTGATGAAGTTGTATATATCGCAAATGGGAAACTTGAAGCAGAATCTGTAAAAATCTTGCTTGAGTCGTTTGATATCCCTGCTTTTATTAATCAAGAATCTGCGGGATCAACTTTTGGATTAACAGTTGGGATTTTAGGTGAGGTTGAAGTTATCGTTCCATTGTCGTACGTTACTGAGGCCAAGAAGATCATCGAGGAAATGATAAATGGCAAATTAGAACTACATGATTCACAAGACGATTTATTCGAGGATTCAAATGAGGAAAATAATTAATTCGGCTTTGGTTTTATTCTTTCGTATTCTTCTGGAGAATCAAGGTCAGCAAGTATATTTGAGCTTTTAACTGGGTAGTAACTGATATCTTCAGTGTGTAAATTAATGAAATCCCTCAATGTCTTGGGAACCTGGATCTCTAGCAATTCAGGTACGAATTTCTGAGGAATAAGCCAAGGGTGTCCTCTGCGCCAGTTATAACTAGGTATAACTAGTTTATCTTTATTACTTTGATGCTGATTAACCATACCAATAATATCTTCACTGGTGATCATTGGCTGGTCACCCAAGGCTATAAATACACCATCTACGGTTTCATCTATTGTGGAAAGCCCTTTTTTTACAGAATCGACCATTTCACCATTTTCAAATTTTTCATTAAATATTGTATTAACCCCAAATTTCTTTACCTCAGCCTCTACTTCTGATCGATATCCCCCGCTTACAACGACGATCTCTCCAATTGAACATCTTTGAAAAACATCAATGATTCTTCCTAAAATTGTGGTATTCCCCCATGGAAGTATTTGTTTACATTGTTTCATTCTTATGGAGAGACCGGCTGATAAAATAATTGTGGAATATTGACTACACGCATTATTTATTTTCATAAGCCTTGATTAGTTTTCGATAATCGTCGTTTGTGTCGCTATCGAGTAAGATTCTTCGATCTTCCCAATCTACTGTTGCGGTTTTGAATTTATCGATTAGTTCCTTCCCTCCTTTATCACCTTCCAACGCAAGTAACTCACTTATGCAATTTGGTTTAAAAAGAATGGGCGGACAAGTCTTATTGCCTACTCTCGTTGTCACGATTTCTGCATCTTCGCTACTAGATTTCTTCATAATTTCCGTAATTAATTCCTCAGGAACTTGAGGTTGGTCGCACAATAAAAATAAAAACGCCTGGCTTTTAGAACTAAGCGCGATAATCCCTTTTTTTATTGAACTACTTTGTCCGGATTGCCAATTTAGGTTTCTTGTAATTATTACATTTTTATTTTCGATATTCTTTTCTACTTCTTGATAACATGCGCCTGTAACAACGATCACAGGGTTTAAGTTTACATTTATTGCAACTTTTATAACTTGGTTAATAAATGATTTCCCAAACCAATCAAGAAGTTGTTTTGGTCTTCCTAGTCTTTTTGAACTTCCCCCTGCTAAAATGATCCCCGCAATATTTTCATTTTTCATTTTGAGAGATTTTAGTAAATACGCGTTCTGCTGTCAGTGGAAACTCGTCAAACCAAATACCAATGGCATTATGAACTGAAGATACGGCTGCAGGAGCAAATGGCAGGTATGGCATTTCGCCAATGCCCCTGACGCCCCAAGGACCTATTAGGTCTGGGTATTCCAAAACAATTGATACTACTTTTTCAGGAATATCCAAAACAGTTGGAATTAAATAAGTAGAAAATTTATCCGTTAGAACCCTGCCCTTCTTTTGGATGAACTCTTCTTGAAGTGTATACCCTGCAGCTTGGACAATTGCACCTTCAATCTGACCTTCCACTTGTTGCGGATTAACTGCCAGCCCAACATCATCAGCACATATAACATTTGTAAGTTTAATTTGACCAGTTTCAATATCTACTAGACATTCAACGGCCTCAGCTACATATCCATAAGCAAAATTTGGTTCACTTTTGCCTGTCTCAGGATCTAAAGGCGTTGTTTTTGGTGGTCGATATTGAAATTCAGCAACTGCAGGTCTTTCCTCATTTTTCCATTTTTCCAAGGCAATATCAGCAGCGCCTTTTATTGCATTGCCGGCCATAAAAGTCATTCTTGACGCACTGACGCTCCCGGAGTTAAGTGTAAAAGCGGTATCAGAAGCAATAAGCGAAATTTTTTTCATTGGTAGATTTAAGGCTTTTGCTGCCATCTGTACAAAAACGGTATGAGATCCTTGTCCTACTTCAGCACCGGCATGACGCAGTACCGCATGCTCGATCTCAGATTTTCCATATAGCTCGATGATTGCCCAACAGTTTTCTGGAGCTCCAAAAGAAAACCCAATATTCTTATACCCACATGCAAAACCAATTCCTTTACGTAAGTAATTTTGATTTTGAGTTGCTCCAGATTCGGGGTAGAAATATTGACCCTTCTGATCCAACTTCCAACCTGCTTTTACCGCACAAGCAGCAATTGCCTTTTCTATTGTCACCCCCTTAGGAAGCGGAGTTCCTACAGATAGTAAATCTCCCTCTTTTATCAGGTTTTTCATTCGAATCTCTACGGGGTCGATATTTAACCTTTCAGCGATTTTGTTAATTTGCAACTCAGCAGAAAATGCTGCCTGTGGTCCGCCAAATCCCCTAAATGCGCCATTAGGAATATTATTGGTGTAAATTGCATATGAGTCTACTTTTACATTTGGAATATTATAAGGACCGGTGCAAAGCAGTGTTGCATTTCCCAATACTTTTGTAGAGGTGTAAATATATGCGCCGCCATCGGCATAGATTTCAACTTCTGCTGCGGTGATTATTCCCTCTTTGGTTGCGCCCCATTTTGTTTTTATTGTATAAGGATGCCTTTTGTGATGCCCAATTATAGATTCCTCACGAGTCCAAATAATCTTTACTGGACGGTTGATACCCTTTTCTTTTAATCGAAAAGCAGCTAGCGCAAGAACAATTTGAACAGACATGTCCTCCCGGCCACCAAATGCTCCGCCAATAGCCGGATAAATGACCCGGATGGAATCCAGCGGTAAATTTAGAGCATGAGCGATTTGCTCCTGATCTTCGTGTGCCCATTGCCCTCCCACAACGACAGTAATCCTGCCTTCTTCGTCATAATAACAAATGCCGGCTTCTGGCTGTAAATAGGCATGCTCTTGTGCCGGAGTATGGTACGTGCTCTCAACAATAACATCGGAGTTCGATAACGCATTACTTGTATCCCCTTTACGAACCCGGTAATAACAAAATGTGTTAACCCCTTTGTCTGGATGAAGAATAACAGAATTCTCCCGCAAGGCTTCTTCTACGTTTGAAACGATTTCGAGCTCTTCAAACTCGACATCAATTAGATCTCTTGCTTTGATTGCAGATTCTTCAGATTCAGCAACAATTAGTGCTATCTGATCTCCAATAAATCTGACGCGATCGGCAAACGCTTTATTTGAACCCGGACCACATAAAACTGGTTGGTCTGCAAAAATTAGCCCATATTCGTTATTTGGAACATCCTTAGCAGTCAATATTAAGATGACTCCTGGAATTTTCTCAGCTTTTTTTGTGTTTACAGATTTGACAATTGCATGAGGAACTCCAGAAAAAAGTATTTTCATGCAAAGTTGACCCTGTAAATTATAATCACCAGGAAACAGAGCATCACCTGTTACCTTCGCTCGCGCATCAATACGATTAATCGACTTCCCAAACTCCGACATTTCTTTAACTCCTGCTAACTGTTAGTCCACTGATTTTTTTAGTGTTTTACATCGAAAGGGCCAAACCTGGGTGGACCTAAATATTTATTTAAAGAAAATGTAACAATAGCGCTGACAAAGAACAAGAGAAAAGTGATGATAACTGCGTAGATCAGCCGTACAAATATATATGGATCTGAAAAACTTTCGTTAACGACATCCTCTGGAATGACCAACCATTTCAATTTACTCCGGTTGTCTACAAGAATAGTTGATGCAGCATAAGATATTAAAGGAATGACAGTTATCAGTACAAATCCAATACCGCGCCAAATCGGGTGAGTCCGTTTTTTATTGTCATCTTTTTTAACTTCTCTTCTATACATACCATGTTTTGGCATATTTTCCTTCTTACTTTTCAGATGCTTTTTCGATTGCGGAGAGGATTTTATAATATCCTGTACACCGACAAAGATTGCCAGTTATTGCCTGCTTAATTTCATCCTTCGAAGGACTTGTTTTTTCCTCCAACAGTTTTACTGCTGACATAACAAAGCCAGGTGAACAATAACCACATTGTATTGCACCTTCTTGAATAAACGCATCTTGCACCCTGTGCAGTTGACCGTTCTGCGTGATACCCTCAATCGTAACAACTTTAGTACGATGAGCACGAGCCGCCGGCACCAGACATCCCATTACAGCAATACCGTCAAGGAATACTGTACAAGCGCCACACTCTCCCTCTCCGCATCCTTCTTTTGTTCCTGTGAGCAACGCGTTTTCCCTAATCAGATCAAGTAAGTTTTTTTTATGAACATTAATAAATTCGTATGTCTTTCCATTAATCTCAATTTCGATTTTAGTTGTATGATCAAATTCTAAAGATTTCTCCTGCATGGGTTTATACGTTGAAGTGTTTTGACCCCAAAGGACAACAGGATCCTGGTATTCCACTTTCTTGCTTACAGCGGCTTGATCAAGACCGCGTTTAACCAATACACTTACCATTTTCCGTCGGTAATTCGCAGAAGATCGAATGTCGGTTATTGGAGAAGTTTCTTCAGATGCGATTTTTCCAGCCTCAACAAATAATTTATCTGATATTTTTTTACCAAGCAAATATTTTTCTGTTTTATTCGCTCTGATAACAGTGGGCGCAACAGCGCCGATTGCGATTCTCGCCTCAAAGATTTCTTGATCAATAATGTTTATTACAACTGATACGTTTAGTACAGAAATAGCCTGGGCTCGCCGAAGTGCATGCTTGTAAAAAACACTTTTTAAATTATCAGATAGCCCTTTAAAATAAATTTCCGTAACGATTTCCCCAGGCTCCATTTTTGTTTTTCTTACTCCGGAATAGAAGTCATTTATCTCTATCTCTCTAATCCCTTTATTAGAAGCGAGTACAATTTTTGCATTTAATACCATGAGTGCTGAAATGGTATCATTTGCAGGCGATGCAGTAACCACATTTCCTATGATGGTTCCGCGATTTCGAATTTGTGGCGACCCCACTTGCGCGCAAGCCTGAAAAAGACAAGCTGCATATTTTTGGATAATTTTGGATTTAAAGCAGTGATTGTGCGTTGCAAGTGGACCTATGTGCACATATTCTTTATTATCAATAGTTATCTGATCGAGACCCTCAATTCGGGAAATATCGATAATTTCTGTCACAGCAGGATGTAAACCCCGTTCAATTTCCAGAAGCAGGTCTGTCCCACCTGAAATCAATTTTGCGCTATTGGTATATTTAGAATATAGCTCAACAGCATCATGTAGATTGTTTACGATGAAGTATTTCTCCCACATGTTTCCACCTTTAATTGGATTTCATCATCTTTCCTGAACTTGCATTTGCAACCATCATAACTTCAGCAATGATGCTTAAGGCTATTTCCTGAGGGGTTTCTGCATTAAGCTCCAGTCCCATTGGCGAATGTATTTTATCAATTTTTTCCTTGGTTATACCTTTATCGAGTAGTTCTTTTTTTGTTAACTCCCAACGCCGTTTGGAACCAATTACACCTATGTATCCGGTTTCTGTTTCTAGCAATACTGGAAGACCTTCGACATCAACGCTAGAACTCTTTGTAGTAAGCACCAAGAATGTGAAAGGATTAATCTTTACCAGTTGTGGAATTTCTGAAATTGGGCATATTATATATTCATCAGCTTCCGGAATATAAACAGGATTACAAAACTCTGGTCTTTCGTCTGTTATCACGACACGATAGTCCAGCCACTTTCCCAAATGGGCAACTTGTTTTCCAACATGACCTGCACCAACGACAACCAGGGTTAATTTCGGAATGATCGGTTCCACATAAACCTCAACTTGACCACCACAAATCCCGGGATCGCCTTTTTCAGGATTTACCAGGCTGTATTTTAAAATTTTGTTTTTTCTTTCCTTTAAAGCTTTTAATGCTTCTTCTATTACTAAATGTTCAATTAAACCTCCACCGACAGTTCCAGAAATCTTCCCATCTGAAAAGACTAGCATCTTTGAGCCTTCATGGCGAGGAGTAGACCCGCTAGATGAAACAATCGTACAAAAAACAAATGCTTCTCCGGTTTTCTCAATGGAGGCAATTTGTTGATAAATCGACATTAATCCTCCAATAATCCTAATACAACCGGTAATAATTGTTTTTTTCTTGATACAACTCCTTCAGCTAACCGGGTGTCGTCACTGAGAGTAATATACGGTAACTCATCAAGAATAGCAGGAGGATTTGATAAAATAAGTCTGCTTGACCCTCTAACAATATCTGTCACCATTAACATCGCAAAATTTACTTTCTTATTCGCCCTGAGTGAATCAAGTGCGGTTTGGAGCATTGAAAGGTGTTCGTTAATTTCGTTCAGATCGCTAACTTCAGCTTGTGCAATGGCAAAATCATAAACACCCGCATTGTACACTTTCAGGTCACTTGTAACCACATCTTGTGCGGTACGATTACTCAATCCTGCGCTGGCAGAAAGCACTTTTATTCCAAAACTATGGCTTGTCTCCAGTTCCAGTCGACTTCCTTTGACAAATGCCCACCTTGAAAGACGTTCGGCGGCTTTTTTATCTCTCTCAGTTGTCGTCGGACTAGTTAAATTTAGGGTATCCGAAAGAAGCCCTGCAAGCATTAATCCAGATATAGCAGGTGGAGCGCTAAACCCGGATTCTTCCATTCGTTCTGATACGAGAGTGCTTGTGCTTCCAACAATATCTACAGACATTTTAATCGGGATATGTGTTGAAGGGTTACCTAATCGATGGTGATCCAGGATTTCAAGAAGTTGAGCTTCTTCAAGCGACGCAACGGATTGCTGCGCTTCGTTGTGATCTACTAACACAATTCTGATTCTCGGCGGGTTAAGAAGATCTCTCTGTCGGCAAATCCCGACGTAGTTGCCTTTTTCATCAACAACCCAAAACTCATCCCCTTCTTCTCTTAAAATGCGATTTACCACGTCTTTTATTTTTGTGTTGACGTTAAATTTTAAGATATTTGTGTCTGCCGCGTCCTTACAGGGCAGTTCAAGAATTTTGCTGATCCCTATATCCTGGTTTTTAGGATTAACCCCTACCATCTTTCCCATAAAATTAAAAAGACTTCTCCCAGTGATCAAACCAAATGGATCTCCTCCAGGATTTAATACAGGAGCAATTCCACCGGTTCTTGTAGCTATCGCCCACGCATCTCTAAGGGGGCTCTCTGGCGTTGTAGAATCTAACCTTCTAACGACCGATTCAAAACGAGGACTGGCATCCGTAATTAATACCGGCGCTTCCATTTTTAATAATTTTAATATCCAAGCAGTTTGGGTATTTGTTGCACCAGCACGGGCTGCAACAGTATCTAATCCATCTCGCTCCCTCAATAACCAAGCATATCCGATTGCCGAAGCTATTGAATCAGTGTCAGGGTTAACATGTCCAACAACGTATACTTGGGAGCCCATTCGATTAATATACCTTTCTCAAACACTCTTTAATGAACGCCAAATTCGTTCTGGCGTTGCTGGAATTTGGTTTAGTTTTGCACCACAAGCATTTTGGATTGCATTTGCAACAGCTGGGGCGACACCATCCAATGGAATTTCTGCAACAGCCTTTACACCAAATGGGTGGGTTGGTTCAAATGATTCAACAAACATCGCTTCTATTTCTGGCATTTCGTCAACTCTAAAAATATGATAATCTTTTAAATCTTTTTCCCGAGCTACCCCTTTTTGGTCATAAAGCATTTCTTCGCATACTGCGTACCCCAACGCCTGAACCATACCACCTTCAATTTGACCTGACGCAGTTAATGGATTAACAATCACGCCAGAATCAACTGCCATCACAAGTTTATCAACAATCAATTTTCCTGTCTCAATATCTACAGTGACCTCAGCAAATTGAGCTGCAAATGGCGGAGGTGAAGATTTTGACATAAATGAGGCAATACCCATAATTTGTTCTTGATCGTTGTGATGAAGTGTTTCAAGTGCGATATCTTTTAGGGAAATTCTTTTACGATTCTTTGCAATTGCATATTTGTCTTTTAAGACAATATCAACTGGAGAAAGTATTTCTTCAGCAGAAGACAACAAAGCAGCGGCGCGTATCTTAATCATGGCAGCAGCTTCTTCCGCTGCTTTGGTTACCGCTCCTCCAGAAATGTATGTTGTGCTCGATGCATACGCTCCTTTGTCAAATGGTGTGAAATCCGTGTCTGAAGAATAAACTAGAATATCATCAAGTGGAACGCCCAAAACTTCTGCTGCCATTTGCCCTAAAACGGTATCGGATCCGGTTCCAAGATCTGTAGCGCCAATCAGCAAGTTGAATGACCCGTCGTCATTCATTTTTATACTGGCTGCACCCATATCGAGATATGGAATTGCCGTGCCTTGCATAACCATGGCAACTCCAACCCCTTTACGCAAGTGAGGTTTGCCTGGAATGTTTTTCCAATTTACATTTAAAGCTTTTTCTTTCCATCCAATCGCTTTTTTACCCATTTCAACGCATTTTTCAAGACCCACGGTGTGAATAATCTCAGGTTTCGGTTCGCGTCCTTCACTCCATGCCGTGCTAAATGGGTGCAATTCACCAGAACGCAGTGCATTTTTCAGCCTAAACTCTATCGGATCAAGACCGAGCTCGTTCGCGATCAACTCCATTTGCCGTTCAACGGCCCAATATCCTTGAGGTACTCCATATCCGCGGTAAGCGCCAGCAGGTGGATGGTTTGTGTATACAACGTCTGCATAAAACCGAATATTCGGCGCCTTGCGATATTTTCCGTCACCAACATAAAGCGCCATGGCTTTGTGTCCAGTATTTCCTGTAACAGTCAATGCATGACAACCATAGGCGCCTGTGTCAGTTAATACTCGCATCTCGTTAGCAGTTATGGTTCCGTCTGCCATCACGCCAGTCTTCATCCATAATTTCATCGGATGTCTGGATCTTGAAGCTATAAATTCCTCTTCACGTGTATATTCAAAACGAACAGGACGTCCGGTTGCAATCGTAAGATGCGCTGCAACATCTTCGACCAATATTTCTTGTTTTCCACCAAAACCTCCACCTATTCTAGGCTTGATCACTCTAATCCGTTTTATCGTGAGATTTAAGACTGGTGAGAGTATTCTTCGTGCGTGAAATGGAACTTGGGTACTTGATCGAATAACAAGTCTGTCATTTTCGTCCCAATACGTAATGACCACGTGAGGTTCGATATGAGCCTGTTGCACTTTGGGTACTTCAAATTCGTTTTCGAAGATTTTGTCTGCTTCTTTAAAACCAGAATCAACATCTCCGATATCGATCCTGATCTCAGCAGCTAGGTTCTTTATTGGGTTGGAATTTGCAAAATTTATGTATTCTGGTTCATCATGGATTTTTGGAGTTTCCTGTAACATTGATTTCGTTGAATCCAATACAGCGGGCAGTTCTTCATATTCGACTTCTATCAGGTCAATGGCTTGTTGTGCGATTTCTTCTGTCTCCGCAGCAACAAATGCTACCCGGTCGCCAACGAACCTCACCTTATTATCAAGGCTAAAGGTATCTAATGGACCAGGTATCGGGTCGGATTGGCCTGCGGTTGAATACACTACACGCGGTAAATCTTTCCAGGTTAGTACGGAGTGTACACCTGCTAGTTCCTTGGCCTTCTTTATGTTGATACTTTTTATTCGGGCATGAGCAACAGTGCTTAAAAGGACTTTTGCTACTAACATCCCTTGAAGATCAATATCCGCGGTAAAGGCTGGTTTTCCTTGAACCAATTTAATTGCATCAACCTTTATTTCATTTTTCCCAACCGTACTAAATCGATTTAATTCTATGTCAGATTGAATCTCTGGGCTCCAGGTTGCTTTTTCTATCACTTTCGAGTCTTGACTTTCCATCGACGCTGCTTTAATTGCGCTGACAGGTTTTTTATACCCAGTACACCGGCATAGAACACCCGAAATAGCATCTCGAATTTCCGATTCTTCAGGATCAGGGTTTGAAGCCAACAGTGACTTACCGGCAAGCACCATTGCTGGGGTGCAATATCCACATTGGATGGCGCCTGATTCGATAAATGCTTGTTGTATCGGATCCAGTCCTACAGACTTCTTCCAACCTTGGTCTGGTCGTTCTCCAATTCCTTCAATCGTCTCAACTTTATGCCCATCTGCTTGCGCCGCAAGCATTGAACATGAATTAATCGGCTTTCCATCAAACAACACAGTACAAGCCCCACATTCACCGGATTTGCACCCACCTGATTTCGCACCGAAAAAACCAAGCCGTCGTAAAACAGTTAGCAAGTTTTCATTGACATTAATTTCCGTGGCAGTTGGAGTCTTGTTAATCCATAGATGTAAGATCATACTTCCTCATATTGAAATTTTATTTAAGTTCTTTTAATAATCTCATAGCCAGGTTTGTACCTGCATCTTGTCGGTATACAGAAGAGGCCCATTGATCAGATGAATCTGCTAAAACATTCTTAATCATAGTGATTAAATCGCCATTTACATCACCGTCAAAGGCTGTGACAGGGTTATCTCCAAAACCGCCAAAAGTTATTCTTGTTCGACCTGTTTTCCATTTTGCCACCGCGCAGCAAATTGTTGGTTGATCGTATGGACTGCGCCCCACTGACTCAAATACGACTTGCACGTCATTGTCAACTTTTATTTCAGAAATTAAAGCGGCCTTTTTCCAATCATGTCGTTTTGGCAGCCAATCTTCCAGAGATATACATATTTCACCAGGGAGCCACACAATTTGAGCATTAAGCGCTAACATTACTGTGAGAAGCGGAGATCGACCGTTTTCTGAAACAATTAGACCTGCAATTGTTCCCATTACACGTTGATTCTTTGAACACTGTATCTTTATCGCCTCAACTACAGAACGGTTATCCTGATAAAAAACGATCATTTCTTCAAGTGTTGTTGTAGCGCCAATTACAGTTAAGGTTTCTATTATCTTGATGTAATTTAAGCCAATGGACTGCAAATCTACAACTGCTATGTCATCACTTCTTTTTGCGAGAGTCAAACCACCCCCCAATGGAATAGTAATTGGCTCGTTTCTTTGTAGCAATTCAACAGCTTCGCTAAGGGTTGCAGGTCTGAAGTACTCTAAAATCATTTCAATCCCTTTCTAATTTGCGCTCTGACCTCTAATGACTGAACTTGGGGTTATTTTTGTGCAAATGTATCAATCAGCAAATGAACATCGCCGCCAACTGGATATAGAATGGGACATGTGCAACCATTATTAACGTACTCAGCAACTTTTTTCTTTGCCTCTTCAGGTGTACCTGAAGCGGTAATTTTTATGATCAATTCTTCTGGAACCAGATGCTTGGCTTTTGAGATCTGTTCATGAGTAGCCGGCCACCCCAAAATGGATTGAATTTTCTCAACAACATCCATCGAAACGCCTGAAGCTTTTGCGATATGCGGCTGTTGTGCCAGGTACTGTGTCAATAATTCTCTGGTAGTATCGATTGCTTTGTCATGATCATTGTCAACCGAACAGACGATTAATTGAGGTCGATCTATAGCATCAATAGTCTTTCCACTCTTTTTTGCACCAGCAATGAGTAAATCCATTGCTTTATTGTTGTATTCAGGCGGGACACAATAATTCAAAACAACCCCATCTGCTATTTCTCCAGTCATTTCCATCATGTTATCGCCTGTTGCGCCAATGTAAACAGGAACATTGCGAGGTTCTTTTCTACCATGGACAACATCAAGCTCAATTCCATAAACTTGTATAAATTCACCTTCAAAACTTACCCGTTCCATATTTAATAACCGCTTAAGAATCGTAATTGTTTCCTTCATTGCGGTTAATGGTTTCTTTCGATCGATTCCCACATTCTTGGCGAGAGGATCCCACCATGCGCCAATTCCACAGATGATTCTATCTGGCGCTAAATCGTCCAGGGTTAAGAATGTTGATGCAAGTAACCCTATATTCCTTGTCCAGTTATTGATGACACCTGAACCCACCTTCAATTTTTCTGTTACGGCGGCATAGGCCGCCATAGGAACTATTGCATCCCGTACAAGCCGGCTTTCTGCTTGCCATACTGCTTCAAATCCTCGGCTTTCTGCGTATTTTACATATTCCAAACCATCCCTAAGCTCGTGGGCATCCTGCAGATACAAAGCGACTCTTTGCTTCATAGTTCCTCCATACAAAATATTTATACTGTGATTTTTTTGATATTGTTTTCAATTTCTTTTAACAGGATCAAGTCTTCAGGTAGATCGAGATCAAGCCCAAGCACTTCTGACTCAACAATTTGTACGCGCGCACCAGCTTTTTCAGCCGCAGCCCTGTGAATATTAAACGATCCTGGACCGTAACAAAACTCAATCAATTCTGCTGGATTAATGTATAAAGCATTGGTTCCGTCTTTCCTTCGATCTGGAGCGATAATTACTTCTGGTGGAGTGCTTGCGTTACCAATAAACTGTCTGACATGTTCAGGTTTTACGAGAGGAAGATCAGCAGGTAACACTAGAATTTCATTTGCGTGATATGCTTTTGCTACCATCGAAGCTCTTCTTAATGCAGTATTTAATTCAGGGCTTCCATCCTCTAATACAGTTCTGGCTGAAAATTCTCTGGCAATGGCAAGAGCAGAAGGATCACGACTTACTACCAATACTGTGTCAATTTCCTCCAGCGCTTTTAAGGTTTTCAATGTATTTATTAACATTGATTGATTCAATGCTGTTCGTTCGTCTTCATTCAATATACTTGATAACCGTGATTTCCCTCTTTTTAGTGGTTTTACAGGAATAATCGCCCAAAGCGTCATGTGGTTGATTCCTCTAAAATTTTTACTGCAAATCTAAAAACATCAGCCGCGAGCCTTTTTTTTGAACTTTCATTACTCATTATTGTATCAGTAACGAATGGAATTATACCCCACGAAGAAATTGTATCGCATTCATTTTGATTTTTTGTATCCAGAACATATCCTTTAATAATCTCTTTATAAATACGAGCTACCTCAAAAGCTGAAGGAACAATCCCCAATTCAAAGAATATTTTCGCAGCTGGACCTTTTATGGCAGAATTTCCGACAATCGGGGAAACCGCAATAGTTGTTTTCTTACTGAGGATTTCTTTACAGTTCTCAACTTCCAATATTGGCATAATACTTAACCATGGGTTTGAAGGGCAAATCACCACGATATCAGCTTGGTTCAGTGCTTTTTTTGTTTCATTTGTGAGCTTGGCATTCTTAATACCTTCAAACTTATAATTTCGCAACTTTGGTTTAAATTGATGTTTTACAAAATATTCTTGGAATGGTAAATCGCCATATTCGTCAGTCTCAATAATTGTAGAGACTTTCTCGTTTGTCATAGGATAAACTATTGTTTTTACATCAAGTTTTTCACATAAGGTTTGGGTAACTTGGGTTAAATCTTGACCCAAGGCAAGTAATCTGGTCCGCTCTAGATGTAATGCCAAATCTTTATCACCAATTTGAAACCACGACAGTGAATCAAGTTTTATTAAAGATTTTAAACAATTCCAGGTGTCATCTTTTCGTCCCCATCCACTTGTTTGATTTGATAATCCTGCGAGTGTGTAGCAAATTGTATCGACATCTGGGCAAATTCTAAGTCCCAGGTGAGTGAAATCATCACCAGTATTAACAATTACGGTTAGATTCTCAGTGGGTAAATTATGGGCTAATCCCAATACTAGTTTAGCCCCGCCCACGCCACCAGCTAAAGCAACAACATTTTTCATAATTTTTATTACTTTTCTTTCTCAAGCAAAACAAATTTGTATAATAGCGCTTATCGAAATAGGTCCAGTTCTTCTGGTCTTATCAATTCAGCAAGTGCCGCTTCCTGTAATTCATATGGAAATCCGCGTACATGAATACAAGGTGTACCTTCTGCTGCCTGACCCATTAATAGGGAAGCGCCTGCTGCCAATTCATCTGCCGCCCCTACTGTGGTAATTTTTAAGCGAAATCCGAATAAATCTTCCTGACCCCGCAAATCAACGACTCCAGGCAGGCCAGAAAGACCAATTGTTATACCCACAGTGCCATTTCTCCAGGCACGGCCGTGAGAATCAATGATCAGAACGCCTACACGAACTCTGTAGTATTCTTGTAAACGCATCCTGATTCCTTTTGCAGACTTGTCAGCATCTTCTGGAAGCAACAATACCCAGTTTTCGGAATCTTCTCCAACTTGTACGACATTGGAATGGTCAATTCCAGCATTAGCACAAATAAAACCGTTTTTATGTTCAACGATCAGTGTATTATTTTTTGCTCTGATAACTTTCTTACTTTCGCATAAAACAAGTTCAATGAATCGAGCGTCTTTTTGTGTAATTCTTGCCAGTTTGACTGCCTCTTTTGAAGGAATAATTTGTGAATAATTAACCAATCTCCCTTCAGTTTTTGAGACAATTTTTTGCGCAAGAACGATTACGTCCCCGTCTTGTAATTTAATTGATTGGTTATTTAATGAATTGATAAGAATCTCACTTAAATTATCCCCAATTTTTATGTTGGGAATATTTTCAAGTGATGTAAAAGTTAAGATTTTATTGGATGAACTCACTCTTATGCTCGTTTGATACCGGTAATTTTTATTCCTGCAGTGTGTTCTCCAAATTCTTTGTTAATCCCGATTAAAATGGAAGTTAATCCTTCTGCGACAACTGAATTTTCAATAGGGCCTGCATCCCAGCCAGTCATGCCAGCCCTTTCTACCAATTCCAAAACAATACTTCTCGCCTCTTTAGAGCTCCCGCATACTAAAACGTCGCAATCAATATCTTGGTCTGTCAGTAATTTTTCATAGGAGATGTTTTGAAATGCAGAAACTACCTGCACATTTTCTCCAAGTATTAATTTTGCTTCTTGAGCGGCACTACCTGCGGGTGGCATTTGAACTCTTGTAACTTTAGGTGGAACCAATGGGACAGTAACATCAATTAATATTTTTTCCTTCAAGCACTCTTTTAAACTTTCCAATAATGCTTTATGTCCCGAAAATGGGATCGTTAAAACAGCAATGTCGCACCAATCAGCTGCCTGATGATTTTCCAGACCGGTGATCGCAACTTTAGCGTTTCCAACTAATTGGTTTAATTCATCTGCAACAATTTGGGCTTTCTCGACTTGCCTGGACCCGATGACTATCTCATATCCGGCTTTTGCCCATCGATATGCAAGTCCTTTCCCTTCTTTTCCAGTACCACCTAATATTGCAATTCGATTTATCATGCCTTAGTCCAATCTATATTTTCAAAATTGTCTCTCGTATCTTTTCCAAACTTCTTTTGAAAGCTCGCATGCGGTACTCGAAATTTTTTGCTCATCCAAAAAGACCAATTGTCTATCTTTCATAAGCAGTTTTCCATCTACTATGGTTGTAGTCACCATGGAGTCTCTAAACCCAAATAAGATTTGCCAAGGCAGATTCCCGGTAGAAACTTCTGTGATTGGCGTATAATCCACAAGGATTAAATCGGCTTTTGCTCCAATCTCGATCTTTCCTATTCTTGAACCATTGAAAAAGTGTGTGGCTAAATCGGAATTATTATAGACTGCCAAGTCAATTACAGAAGAGCCATTCATTCTGCGTGGATCTTGATTCCAAAGTTTGTGGGCAAGGTAACAAGTTCTCCATTCATCCCACATCGCATTTGAGAACCCGTCGTTACCCATGCAAACTTTTACACCCATTCTTATCATAGAATCAATATCTGCCATCCCGACCGCATTATTCATGTTCGATCGAGGTTGGTGCGTGACCCATGTTTTTGTTTCTACCACTTGGGCAATTTCACGCATATCCATGTGGACGCCATGGACTACTATGGAATTTTCGCCTAAAAGTTCATGTTTATCTAACCGGTCGATTACGCGTAAACCTGTTTTTATGATGCTATCATATTCATCGACGCTATGCTCGGCAACATGAATGTGAATTCCGAAATTATCGGGTAAAACACTCCTGCATTTCTTGAGTGTTTCCTCTGAAATTGTTAAGCTTGCGTGCAATCCAAATGTTGCAGAAACTTTGTTGTCAAAAACTTTATTGTTATTAACTTTTTGGATCATCCGTACGTTTTCAGCAATCCCTTCATCGGCTTTACCGTACCCACCCCTGTCAGTTACCTCATAACAAACAACTCCTCTAAGTCCTGTATCGCGGAAAGCCTCCTCGATAATATCCAAAGACCCAGATATTGAATTAGGAGAGGCATGATGATCAAATAGTGTTGTCGTTCCATGTTTTATGGCATCGACCATACTAACAAGAGAAGAATACTTAATATCTTCGTTTGTTAAGGATTGGTCTAGTGGCCACCACAACTTTTGCAAAATTTCAGGAAAATCAGCGGGGGCAGATCCATGGATATTCATTCCCCTTGAAAATGCTCCATAAAAATGCGTATGAGCACAGATCAAACCTGGCATTAAGAATTGCCCTTTTGCATCCAAAATTTCGTCAGTTGAATATTTTTCCAGCAAATCTTTTTGAAAACCGATATCTTGAATTATTGAATCCGAAATTCGAATTGCATGGTTATGCAAGATCTCGTTCGGTTTCCCCCATGTAATAATTGTGGAATTAATAATCAGCATCGTTACCTCACATTTTTTGTAGTGTGTGAAGTAATTTTAACACAAAGCCCAATCTCTAATATTTTGTTTTTTATATTGATTTTATATTGATATGGTAAATATAATAAAATGGAATATAATCGTTGAGTGTTAAAAAGGAGAATTAATTTGGATACACGCAGTTTCGCTCTTTCTTATGCCGCCGAAAATCTTGAAAGTTCTTTGTTATTCCTTAAAGAGCTTATTAAGATTCCATCGGTGTCTACTGAATCTGAAAGATCTAAAGATGTTAGTAATTGCGCCAACTTTATTGCTCTCAGACTTACATCAATTGGAATTGAGCATGTCCAGGTATATGAAACCGCAAAACATCCAATAGTATACGGCGACCATCTACATGCTGGCTCAACCCAACCAACGATTTTAATTTATGGTCATTATGATGTACAGCCTGTTGATCCTCTCGAGCTCTGGAAAAATCCACCTTTTGAGCCAACGAGAATTGGAGACAATCTGTTTGCCCGTGGCTCTTCTGATATGAAAGGACAATTAGTCGCATGTCTCTCGGCAGTAGATGCGATTATGAAAACCGGCAAATTCCCGGTAAATATTAAATTCATCATCGAGGGCGAAGAGGAAATTGGCTCTCCAAGTATTAAGAAATTCCTGCAAGAAAAAAAAGACCTTCTTATTTCTGACGTCGTTTTAAACCCTGATACTGGCATGATCGCTGCGGATATTCCTACGATCGTTTATGGACTACGTGGTTTGGCATATTTCGAAATTAGAGTTTTTGGGCCTGATCACGATTTGCACTCTGGCGCATATGGCGGTGTTGTTCACAATCCTGCCCAAGTGCTCTGTGATTTGGTTTCGGGAATGCACGATGCAGATGGCAGGGTTACATTACCAGGTTTTTACGACAGAGTTCTTCCGCTTTCAGATCAAGAACGTAAAGAATTAGCTCGTCTAAATATGGATGATAATTATTACTCAAATCAGACCGGTACGAGTGGTGTTTGGGGTGAAAAAGGATATTCTTCTATTGAGCGAATTAGTTGCCGTCCGACACTTGAAGTTAACGGGTTCCTCTCCGGTTTCACTAGTCAAGGAGCAAAAACAATCATTCCCTCCAAAGCCATGGCTAAGATTTCGACTCGTTTGGTTCCAAATCAAAAACCAGAAGAGGTTAATATACAATTGGTTTCTTATTTGGAAAAACATGCCCCCTCGACCGTTCGCTGGGAAGTGGAATTAATAAGCGACGGATTTCCGAGTATCTCAGACATTAATTTGCCTGAGACCCAAGCTCTGGCTTCTGCTCTTGAGATGATATGGGGAGTTAAACCTGTTTATAAACGTGAGGGAGGATCAGTTCCTGTTACTGCGGATATCCAACAAATACTTGGAATTGATTCTGTTTTAACCGGTTTTGGTTTGCCAGATGACAATATCCATTCCCCAAATGAAAAATTGCATTTACCTACATGGCAAAAAGGAATTCTTGCTCTGGTCCATTTCTTTTTCAATGCGTCAAAAACAATCAAATTGGATATAAAATGAATCCTGATAAATTAAAACTGCCTTCATACGGCGGACAAGCCTTGATTGAAGGCGTATTAATGAGAGGGTCAAAATACTTGGCGGTTGCCATGCGGGACCCCTCGGGATCAATTCAAATTAAAACAGAGAAACTTCAAGGGCTCTATACGTCAAGATTTGCCAAAATACCTTTTCTACGTGGATTGGTGATTCTTTGGGATGCGATTGGATTGGGCACAAAATATCTTACTATCTCCGCCAACCTACAAACTGGTGAAGATGAAAAAATTGAAGGTCCCGCGCTTGTCGGAACACTCTTTTTTTCTTTTTCGTTAGCAATAGTGCTGTTTTTTCTTGCTCCGGCTGGTGTTGCTGCATTAATTCAAAAATGGCTTATTATTGACTCATTTTCGACAAATATCATTGAGGGTGTTTTCCGTCTGGTTCTGGTTATCGGCTATATCTGGGCGGTTGGAAAAATACCAGATATCCGTCGTGTTTTTTCATATCACGGTGCTGAGCATAAAACCATTAACGCTTTTGAAGCAGGCGCCGAATTGACGCCTGAAAACGTTAAAGGTTTTTCTCTTCACCACCCACGATGTGGAACTGGATTTATTTTAATCCTGGTGATTTTTTCAGTCATCTTATTTACACTAATCGGCCCCCTGCCAAACATCGCAGTACGCTTGGTATCGCGGGTTGTACTCTTGCCGCTTTTAGTCATGTTTGCCTATGAATTTATAAGATTTACTGCCCGCCACCTCGATAACCGTTTTATTCGGCTACTTTCGAAGCCTGGAATGGCAATGCAAAGATTAACAACCTTTGAACCTTCGCTGGATATCATAGAAGTATCGATTGCGTCCTTTAATGCTATGTATCGACTTGAAAATTCTGAAGATCAATAGCTTATGCAGATCCCGAATTTGAAATTTACTTTTCTCTTCGGTTTTTTAATTGGCATATTATTTTCCGGTATAGCCTTATTGATCATAAGCAACAGCACAGATTCTCACAAGATTAATAACAAGAATACTGATTTTTCAATTACTTTGAGTGCCAGTATTCCAATAATTCAATCAACTCCTCTTTTTTCAGAAACGAGGAATGAGGGTAAAATCAATATTAATTCTGCAGATATTGGTGTTCTTGAGGAATTGATAGGTATTGGTCATGAAAAAGCAGCTGCAATTATTACTTTCCGCTCCAAGTATGGTCTTTTTTTAGACATCAACGAATTGCTTTATGTTCCTGGGATTGGGAAAAATCTGTTTGACAAAATCCGCGACTTAGTTACTACTGGTAATGAATGACATGAAGGAGAAATATGATTTCAAAAATCACTTTTGAAGATGACCTACACAACGCGATGCGCCAAAAAAATGAAATAGCCAAGAATACAATCAAAATATTGATTTCGTCCATAAAGATGGCAGAAATTGAAAAAGGCAGTTCACTCGATGAGGCAACAATTCTTTCAATAATCCAAAGAGAAATTAAAATGAGACGAGAATCAATTGCTGAATTCACAAAGGGCAACCGACCTGATCTAATTCAGACTGCAGAGATTGAGATTCAAATTCTTCAAAAATACCTTCCGGCACAACTAAGCGACGAGGAGATTACAATTGCCGCTATAGAAACCATAAAAGAAATTAATGCGGCATCACCGTCTGACATAGGCAAAGTGATGAAAATTCTCATTCCAAAATTATCCGGAAAAGCCCCTGCCGAACGAATTAGCGCGATAGTACGATCTCTCCTCTCATAACAATATCGTGACTTCCCTGCCTGCCAGATTATTTCAAAGCAAAACTCCCCGAAAACTGTACCGAATCGGGCTATTGATTATTACAGCATGTCTAGTCTTAGGGGCTTTGGTTTTTCCAATCGCGCTTCGCCCCGAATCTGTACCAATTAAATTAGGAAACGTTGCACCGCAAAATTTCGTCGCTCCCAGATCAACCACTTTTGAAAGCAAAATATTAACCAAAATTGCACAAGAATCCGCAGCTGGCGCTGTAAGCGCTCACTATTTGCCTTCAGATTCCTCCATAACAAGAGCACAAATTGACACTCTTCAAATGGTTCTAAATTATATAAGCTCCGCGCGCTCAGATGCTTATGCAACCTATGACCAAAAACTTTCTGATTTGTCTCACATAACCCAACTTTCGTTACCCCCAAATATTTCAAATTCGATTCTCCAATTATCAGATAGTCAATGGCAAATGGTTGCCCACGAGTCATTATCAACACTTGAACAAACAATGCGTAGAACCATCCGTGATTACCAAGTTCAAGAAAACCGGATCAATTTACCATCGCTAATTAGCTACTCACTCTCGGAAGAGCAGGCGCGTATTGTTGCACACCTGGTATCTCCAATTATTGTCGCTAATAGCCTGTTTTCTGAAGAAGAAACCAATCTAGCCCGGCAACAAGCTATTGAAGCCGTTAAGCCAGTCACGCGAACCTATGTTCAAAACCAGACTATCGTCCTTAGAGGTCAAATAATTGATGAAGAACAACTTGAGGTTTTACAGTTGTTTGGTTTAATTAAACCGGAAAACAAAATCCAGGACCTTGTTGCGGCTTCTTCAATTGTTATCACCCTTGTCGGATTTATTGCACTTTATTTCACAAGAAGGACTGTAAGCCCAATGGGGGACTTAAAAAGTCTCACAGTCATCGCAATAGGTTTCCTTATTTTTCTTTATGGCGCAAGGTTTCTAATCCCAAATCGAGCTGTGATTCCTTATTTCTATCCTATTGCTGCATATGCACTGATTCTTGTCACGTTATTTAATCTTGAAATTGGAATCATTTTTTCTTTGTCGTTAAGCATCCTTGCGGCATATGGACTTTCGAACTCATTGGACTTGACCCTTTTTTACATGATCACTAGTCTTATCGGAGCTTTGTCGCTCGGAAAAGGTCGAAGAGTTACAAGTTTTTTTGGTGCCGCTATTACAATTGCATTTGCTGGCAGCGCAGTCTTATTTGCGTATAAACTAACTGACCCATTGTCTGACCTACTTGGCATGGTCACTTTGCTCGGCGTCACATTCTTAAATGGATTTGCCTCAGCAAGTCTGGCCTTATTGATTCAATACTTGCTTTCTCAGCTTTTGGGGTTAGTAACTCCACTCCACTTGCTTGATATATCTCGACCAGATCATCCATTATTAAAATATCTGTTACAAAACGCTCCGGGTACCTACCAGCATTCACTCCAAGTATCTAACCTTGCAGAACAAGCAGCCGAGGCAATTGGTGCAGATGCGCTCCTCACTCGGGTTGGGACATTATTTCATGATGCTGGAAAAGCTGTTAATGCTTCCTTTTTTGTTGAAAACCAAATTCCTGGCAAACTAAACCCACATGATGATCTTGACGCGGTGATAGCCGCTCAAACGATTATTCAACATGTAGCAGACGGAATTACTCTTGCTGACAAATATAGATTGCCGCCAAGGTTAAAAGATTTCATCCGTGAACATCATGGAACTCATATTACCCAATACCAATTCAATCGAGCTTTGGAAAAAGCAAACAATGATTCCGAAAAAGTAGATCAAGAACTGTTCCGCTACTCAGGTCCAAAACCCCGCTCGAAGGAAACTGCTTTACTTATGTTAGCTGATGGATGTGAAGCAAGATCCAGAGCAGAACTCCCAAAATCGAAAGAGGAGCTAACAATTCTTGTTAAAAAAGTATTTGATTATTGTTATAAAGAAGGTCAATTCGACAAAACTAATTTAACAATTAAAGACATGAATACCGCTCAAGAATCCTTCATTAAAACACTTACAAATACTTATCATCCTCGAATCCAATATCCCGAAATAACAATTTCAACCGCTACCAAACAAGGATCAAGACTTGAGGATTCAAAGATTTTTCAAAAGTTAGAGAAAAAATGATCTCAGTCCTTATCAAAAGACCATTTTCCAAACTTGTATCCCGTTCGGTCATTAAAGACACGGCTAATCGTTCCATTGAATTCTTGATTGGCGCTGACAAGTTCGACCTTACTATCGTGATCGGGTCTGATAAATTGTTACAAGCTCTCAACATCCAATATCTAGGAACTGATAAACCGACGGATGTTTTGTCTTTTGCTTCAAAAGAAATTGACCCTGATACTGGCATCGTCAACCTAGGCGATATCATCATCTCTTATCAAACTGCAGAAAAACAAGCTTTGGAGGCTGGGCACCTTACCATCAATGAAATCCGGCTTCTCTTGATCCACGGGGTTCTTCATCTTCTTGGCTATGATCACTTTTCAACCGCTGAGAAAGAAATAATGTGGAAAAAACAAAAAGTACTTCTGGATTTCCAGAATATCCAGATTAATCGTATTGCAGGGGACTGCGAATTTCATGATTGATATTAAAACAATTGTTAGATCTATTTCTTTCGCTTTTCAAGGTTTATTCTATGTATTAAGAACTCAGAATAATGCTCGGTTTCACTCATTCGCAACTCTAATTGTCGTTGGTCTTGGAATTTGGCTGCAATTAAATTTCTTGCAATGGTGCATTATCATTATCGCTATTGGAATGGTATGGGTTACTGAGTGTTTCAATACCTCTATTGAAAAACTTTTTGATTTAGTCAATCCTGCTTCCAATCCATTGGTAAAATATGGCAAAGACGCTGGTGCAGCTGCTGTTTTGATTTCAGCATTTTTAGGCATACTGCTGGGCATATTAGTTATGGGGCCACTTTTATATTTGAGGATCTTGTCACTTTTTAAGTAGGTTATGAACGCAAATGGGTCAATGATTTTTGGTACGGTAGGTTCGCCAATTTCGACGTGAAAGAAGCCTGGTGGCATCATGGGCGCAATTCTAAGATTGAGCGAAATGGGGCTTTGTGCGTTAGAGTTGGGCTGGGTTCAATCCGTTAGAATATCTGAAGAAAATATAAAAGATCAAACAGCAATCTACTTTAAGTGACATCAACTTAAATGTTCATGCTCCCTATTTCATTAATCTAAATTCTGATGAAGAGGAATGCCCAAAATCAAGTCAACGCTTGATAGCTGCTGCTCACTTTGGCAATTTAGCTGGCTCTACTGATATCATTTTCCACCCTGGCGCATATTTTGAAGAACATCATCTCAAGTTTTATCAATCGCAATCCCCAGATTACAAAATTCGAAGATGAGCTGCGATCTGCTAATAATCCGGTCATTCTCCGCCCTGAGACAGGTGTATTACGGAAGTTTGCCCTAACGGGTTCGGATTTTGAAAAGGCAATGAACCCTGGCGTCGCCCAGCGCCACTACGC
>PNNN01000031.1 GCA_013824245.1 Chlorobiaceae bacterium
TCGTTCTGAATTCATATAGAATATATAGGATTTGTTTGATTTCCAAATTATATAAGTTGATTTTTGTTGCGGATTCATCTATATTTCCGGTGATAAAAACAGGACTTTTTAGTTGAATACTGTTTTAAAATATCGATATATTTCCGTGGCATCGTTTTCAAATCCCATCATTCGATGGAATGCAGAATATTTATATCTTTTTTCTAAAAATTCTAAAATATTTAAGTACAATTCTGATAATCAGCGGAGGTGCAATGACTATCGATAAAGACTTAATGCTAAAATCGATTGGTAACATAATCGGGTTAGTGAAATCGACAACCCACCATGAAAGAATATTTCATGAGGTAATTATTCTACTGCACAGCGTTCTAAAATGTCGGTCGTGCGCTTTCGGGATGATTAATCCGAAAACTGAATATTTGAATATTATTTCCAGCCACGGATTGTCACATTCATTCGTTAAAGAATACAGAAGTAAAATTGCGACCTCTGCAATTGGGAAGTTGATTTGGACAGGCGAGCCGATATTGATTGTTGATAGTTCTCTTGACCAAAAATTAGCAGATGAAATTATGTTGGAGAAACCCTTTAATTCTTGCCTTGCCGTTCAAGTTTCGATACATCAAAAGACACTCGGATTTTTATTCGTCGACAGTGATCAAAAGAATTATTATTGCAAGGAAGATATCGAAATACTTCAATTGCTTGCCGACATTGCCGCGCTATCATATTATAAGTTCCTGATAAGTGAAGATAATTTACGACTCGATAATATCGATCACGATCTCGAAATCGAGAAATATCATCCTTTTATTTCTCGCCTACACGATGTTGTAAAGAAAAGTGAAAAACTGAATATTCCGATAAGCGTAATCGTTTTGGATGTTGATAATTTCAAGATGATCACGAATACTTATGGACATGAGGTAGGCACGATGGTGCTAAAAGATATTGTAAATATTGTTCATGAAGAATTGGAAGGGATATTTCACTTAGGAAGATTTGGTTTTGACGAGATTATCGCGCTTATAGAAGATTGCACACTGGAAAATGCGATCAGGTATGCGCGCAGGATTGTGGAGAGAATCGATAAACATAAATTCACCGAACAAAATATTTTATCAACTGTGAGCATCGGTGTTTCCAATATCACTAGGAATGCTACAACTGCCGATGGGTTGATTGTTTGCGTGAAGAATGCGTTATTCGAAGCTCAAAGAACCGGAAAGAATAAAATATTTTATTACGAAAATGAATGGTATAAATGATCTCTGTTTAAGAATCAGGAGAAATGGTTTATGAAAAACCCAAAGAGTAAAAGAAACACGGGTGGTAAAATGAAAATAAGTAGAGATAAAATAAATGATAAAAGTAAAATATTGCGGCGTAGAATTCGAACATTGGAGAAAGAAATATCCAAATGTGAAGATCAAATCAAAATAATGCGGATAAAACTCCAACGCGGCATTCAAGATTTATCATCCTAAAATATGAAATAGTTACCTAGCGAACGGACAGTATTCTCTTAGTCAAATATTCTGCATATTATAGCATCATCGTACATCTTTTTTATTCTTGCTAAAATTATTTAAATTAGACAAACAAAAATATCAATAGATAATAATCGGAGAAAATAATGAACAAAAATAGTTTTAATTCAATGAAAGTAATGGCAATTGGGAAGAAAAATTATACAATATATTCATTGCGTCAACTTTCTAAATCCATTGAACAATTTCCATTCTCGATTAGAATTCTTCTTGAAAATTTGTTGAGGCATGAAGACGGTGTAAATGTGAGGGCAGAAGATATCGAAGCGTTGATAAATTGGAACCCAAAAGCGCAATCAGACAAGGAAATAGCGTTTATGCCTGCCCGTGTGTTGTTGCAGGATTTTACAGGAGTTCCTTGCGCTGTTGATTTGGCTGTTATGCGTGATGCGATGATTGAAATGGGCGGCGATCCTAAAAAAATCAATCCTCTGCAACCGGTTGATTTGGTGATCGATCATTCCGTGCAGGTCGATTATAACGGATCACCCGATGCATTTAAGATGAATACAGAACTTGAGTATCAAAGAAACAAAGAAAGATATACCTTCTTGAGATGGGCACAGCAGGCATTTAAAAACTTCAGAGTTGTTCCACCGGAAACAGGAATTATTCATCAGGTTAATCTTGAGTACTTAGCTCAGGTTGTCTTTACAAGAGAACAGGATGGTGTTGAGTATGCTTATCCTGATACACTTGTTGGAACAGATTCTCATACGACGATGATAAATGGTTTAGGTGTTCTTGGATGGGGAGTTGGCGGTATAGAAGCGGAAGCCGCGATGTTAGGGCAATCAAGTGCCATGTTAATTCCTCAAGTTATTGGATTTAAAATTTTTGGTAGTCCCAAACCGGGGACAACTGCTACAGATATTGTCCTCACCGCGACTCAATTGTTGCGAAAGAAAGGCGTAGTCGGAAAGTTTGTTGAGTTCTTCGGTCCAGGAATTGGTTCACTCAGTTTAGCAGATCGTGCGACTCTTGCCAACATGGCTCCTGAGTATGGTGCCACGATGGGCTATTTCCCTGTTGATCAGGAAACTTTGAATTATTTAAAATTTACCGGTAGAAGTAATGAACAAATTACTCTCATCGAAACATATTGTAAGGAGCAAGGTCTGTTCAGAGATAATTCAATGCCCGATCCAATTTTCTCTGATACACTTGAACTTGATCTATCAACGGTCGAACCAAGTCTTGCCGGTCCAAAACGTCCGCATGATCGTGTTTCTCTCAATGCCGTGAAAACAGGTTTCCGTTCTGAACTTGCAAAAATGTTGGAACCAAAAGGAATAAAGGTAGATGGAACTCTCCGCTCTGCTTCTGTACAAAATAATGGTTCAACATTTAAACTTGGTGATGGATCGGTTGTGATAGCGGCAATTACAAGTTGCACTAACACTTCCAATCCGTCTGTTCTTGTTGCTGCTGGACTTCTTGCTAAGAAAGCCGTTGCGCTTGGTTTAAAATCAAAACCATGGGTGAAAACAAGTTTAGCTCCGGGTTCCAAAGTTGTTACTGATTATCTGAATAAAGCACAATTGACCGAGCCATTGAACCAACTTGGTTTCAATCTTGTCGGATATGGATGTACAACATGTATCGGCAATAGCGGACCTTTACCGGAACATATAGTGAAGAGCATTCAAGAAAACGATTTTGTTGCTGTTGGTGTTTTATCAGGCAATCGGAATTTTGAAGGACGGGTACACGCTAACGTGAAAGCAAATTATCTTGCTTCACCGCCATTGGTGGTCGCATATGCGCTTTCGGGAACTATCGATATCGATTTTCAAAATACTCCAATCGGAATAGGTAACAATGGTAAAGAAATATTTTTAAAAGACATTTGGCCCACCAACGAAGAAATTAATGCAACCGTAAAATCTTCAGTTGGATCCGAAATGTTCATAAAACAATACTCAAATGTCTTTGAAGGTGATTATCATTGGAAAAATCTTCAAGTTCCATCAGGCGATAGATTCTCTTGGGATGGAACTTCAACTTATATAAAAGCGGCTCCGTATTTTGAGAAAATGCCGAAGATACCTTCACAGTTAAAAGAGATTCGGAATGCGAAAGTACTTGCAATGTTTGCAGATTCAATTACAACAGATCATATTTCTCCGGCAGGATCAATTTCTGCAAAAGGACCGGCAGGAAAATATCTTAACACACTCGGAGTTGAGCAAAAAGATTTTAACCAATATGGAGCGCGCCGTGGGAATCATGAGATAATGATGCGTGGAACATTTGCCAATATCCGACTCAAAAATCTTCTCGTACCTGGAGTTGAAGGTGGTGTTACAATTCATCCTTCTTCGAAAGAACCGATGAGTATATTCGATGCAGCGATGAAATATAAAAACGAAGGCGTGGCTCAGATAATTATTGCAGGCAAAGAATATGGCTCAGGTTCATCGCGCGATTGGGCTGCGAAAGGTCCTAAACTTTTAGGTGTCAACGCTGTGATTGCCGAAAGTTATGAACGAATTCATCGAAGTAATTTGATAGGTATGGGAATACTTCCGTTGCAATTTGAAGCCGGACAGAATCGAGAATCGTTGAATCTATCTGGGTTTGAATTATATGATATCGAAGGAATCGTTGATAATCTTGCACCCGGCAAGAAAATGAAAATATCGGTTAAACAAGATGAAAAAATAAATAAAACATTTACTGCCATTTGCCGTCTTGATACTCCGATGGAAGTTGAATATTATAAGAACGACGGAATTCTTCAATATGTTCTCCGATCATTATTAAAGAAATAATTCATTATGCCGATTTTAGAATATGAATGTGTTGGATGTGGAACGAGGTATGAAATATTTCACTTCACGCGCGAAAAAGAAGATGACATTATTTGTCCGGCTTGCGATTCAACACAATATAAAAAATTGATGTCGGTTCCTTCTATTAATTCTCGCATCAAATCAGAAGCATCCAGTAACGCACCCGCTTGTAAATATGCGAATACAAATCGGTGCCATGGAAACTGTGATTTAATGGATTAATTCTTCAAGGAAATTTAAAATGAAATACGGATTTTCTAAAACGGTCGATTTGTCATTTGAAGCAGCAATTGAGAAAGTAACTGTCGAGTTAAAGAAAGAGGGCTTTGGCGTTCTTACAACGATCGATGTTAAAGAGACAATGAAGAATAAGCTCAATGTCGATTTTCCAAAATATAAAATTCTCGGTGCCTGCAATCCAACGTTAGCACATCAAGCTCTTTCAACTGACGACCAGATCGGACTATTGCTTCCGTGCAATGTAATTGTTTATGAAAAAGAGAATCAAATTCATGTAAGTATTTTCAATCCTATGCTGATACCGAGGATAATTGAAAATGATAGCATGAATGAAATGGCGGAAAGCGTAACAAATAAATTAGAGCGAGTATTATCAGCAATTTAAGCATTCGTACGATTGATAACGAAAAGGAATCCTCAAATAAGACGATGATTCCTTTTTTGTTAATTACCGATTATTTACGTAAATTTTCAAAGATTAAAAGGATTATTTGATTATGAATACGATGAAAACAGTCATTCTCATGACCGCTATGATGGTTCTGCTGATTTTGGTGGGATCTCTAATAGGAGGCGAGCAGGGAATGATTATGGCATTTATTATTTCTTTATTGATGAATTTTGGCGCTTACTGGTTCTCCGATAAAATTGTTTTAATGATGTACAAGGCGAAAGAAGTTACAGAGGCAGATGCCCCCAAACTATTTTCGATGGTAACGCGAGTGGCAACCCAAGCACAGCTTCCTATGCCGCGTGTTTACATTATACCGGGTGAAACCCCAAACGCTTTTGCAACAGGTCGAAATCCTGAGAATGCCGCAGTGGCAGTTACCGAAGGAATTATGCGTACACTTAGTGATGATGAATTAGAGGGTGTACTTGCACATGAATTTGCTCACATTAAACACCGCGATATATTAACCGGAACAATTGTAGCAACCCTTGTTGGGACAATCACATTTATTGCACGTATGGCTGGCTGGTCGATGATGTTTGCAGGCAGAGGGAATGATCGCCGCGATTCAAATGGCATGGCTGAACTTGCGCTTCTTATCATAGCTCCTATCGCTGCAATGATGATTCAACTCGCAATTTCGAGATCGCGCGAGTTTGCAGCTGATGAAGGCGCAGCGAGAATGTCGGGGCGACCTCTCTCTTTGGCGAATGCCTTGCAAAAATTAGAGCGCGGTGTTGAACGCCTTCCTATGCAAAGAGTATCTCCGGCATCGGCACATATGTTTATCGTTAATCCGTTGCGAGCAGGAGGGGTTATGAAGTTATTCTCGACTCATCCGCCAATTTCCGAACGAATCGAACGACTTGAAACAATTGCAAGAGGCGGATTATAATAATACAAAATCTCCATCTCCAAATGAAAGATCTGAAAAGAATAATATGCTAAAAAGTATAATATTCCTTTTTATATCTTGTTTGTTTTATTTTCCAGGGTTAGCGAAGCAAGAAAAAACATCTCATATCCCTTTTTCAAACTTAAAGATGATAGAAAAAGGCGTAGCAATAATTGCCGATTCGGTATTTACAAACAGTCGGATAACTCCTTCGCGGGCGATTTCTCTCACAACAGAATTATTTGAATATAACTGGATTCCGAAACAAGCTGTTTCAAATTACTTGAAAGAAAAAAGTTATCTTTTATACGACGACAAGATTGATTCAGTAGTTTCTTTAAGAATTAGCAGTTTTCAGTCAAATATTATTTACGGAGCGCAATTCTGCGAAAGTTTATTCGGTTCGTCAAAAACAGAAAGACAAGTAGATGTTCAAATCGGTTTTTCTCTAACCGATAATACCTCAAAAGAAATTTTAATTAATTCATTGTTTCATTCTACGATAAAAGATACAATCTTCGTTAATATGATTTCAAACGTTGAAGATAAATCAATCTCTTTAACGATTGCACCTATGCCGCTGGGAAATTATTTAGATCGCTTCGTTGAACCTTTTCTGATATTAGGAGCAACAGGAGCGGCTGTGTATCTTTTTTATTACGTAAGAACAAAATAGATTTTATATGAAAATAAATATGAACAAAATAATTGTTTTATCCTTGAGCATTTTAATAATATTCTTACTCAATGCCTGTTCTTCATCCGATGTCGTAAAATCGATCACTGCAGATGAACGGTTTGAGATGGGTAAAAAGTTATTCGATGATGAGGATTATCTTGATGCAATACATGAATTTGAAATAGTGAAAATTCAATTTCCGGGAAGCACTGTCGCGGATGACGCCCAATATTATCTTGCCGAGTCTCGTTTCAAAATGGAAGAGTATCTGCTTGCCGCGCAAGAATATCAAGAACTAATCAGAAATATGTCGGCAAGCTCATTTGTACCGCTGGCACAATTTAAAGTCGGTTTGTGCTATTACAATATATCTCCCGGATCTTCATTGGATCAACAATACACTCATCGTGCAATCGATGAATTTCAAACTTTTATCGAATATTATCCGACTCATGAATTAGTTCAAGAAGCGACCGCGAATATTAAAAAGTTGAATGAAACTCTTGCAAAAAAACTTTACGAAACAGCCAAATTATATATGAATATGGAATATTATAAATCGGCAACAATCTATTTTAATACTGTAATAGAAAAATATCATGATACACCGTATGCCGAAAGCGCATTTATAGGCAAAGTGCGAGCGTTGGTTTTACGTAAAAAATATTCCGATGCAGAACTGGAAATTGATAAATATTTCGAAAAATATGCAAACGGATCGATGAAAAAAGAAGCTGAAAATCTTAAAAAACAAATTGAGGGAGAATTAAAGTCGAATAAATCTGTAAAAAATAGCTAATGAATCGATATATAATCTTATGAAAATAAATTCAAAAAATAAACGGTTTGTCAAAGCATCTGAGGTAGAGATGACTGAACTCGTACTTCCCAACGATACAAATCAGCTTGGCAATTTGTTGGGTGGTCGCTTGATGGAGTGGATAGATATTGCCGCAGCAATCGCAGCCCAGAGACATTCGAACCGAGTTTGTGTAACAGCCGCCCTTGATAATCTCGTGTTTCATCATCCAATCCATTTGGGAGAAGTTGTAACTCTTCGAGCTTCGGTTAATCGAGTTTTTTCTACTTCGATGGAAGTTGGAGTTAAGGTGATAGCAGAGAATCAATTGACATCTGATCGGAGAGTTACAAATACGGCATATCTTACATTTGTAGCAGTTGACGATCATGGAAAATCGGTCAAGGTTTCTCCGATACATCCGCAAACTGTGGATGAGAAGAAACGATATAAAGAAGCACTTGTTCGCAGAGACACTCGTCTTGTTCAAAATAACCACAAAGGTAACCGCCGAACGAGTGTTTAATAATCACCTTCAAATTATTTGCATCATATTCTTTTTTATTCTTTCAATTAGCAATGACATTTTTCCGCAGGATAAAAAAGGGAGTGAATATTATTATAATACTTTCGGACTAGTATCTGTTTATAAGACTCAAAGCTCACCATCAACATTAATTAAAGGTGATTATAACGACGATGGACGGGATGATATTTCTGTACTAAGTGAAGATCAATTACGCCTTTTCTATCAAAAAAGAGATTCAATTGGATTTGATGTTTCGGTTATTAATTTCTCAAATCATATCTCGATGGGCGCGTTTTCAAAACTTAAAAAAGATAAACTGTCGATCTTTATCCTTGCCACCGCCGATCCTGATGAACTTCAAAGTTACTCTACACTTAAATTATCGAAAAAAATAATATTGTGGAGAACTAATCTTCAGGAAGAGTTCGAAAATATCGTGCTGAATGATTTGAACGGAGACAAGAGAACCGATATCATTCTATTTGGTCGTAAGCAATTGGGAATTACATATTATCGAGGTAATGGTGATGGAACCTTTCAAAATCCGATACAATTATTTACAGATTATTCTTTCAACAATGTTTCAATTTCAACATTGCACGACAGTGAATCGCCTGATTTCGTAGGATCAAGTTGGCTGACAGACCAAATTCTCATCTTCGCGAACGATGGTATGTTAAAATTTAGTCCACCTCTTATCATCAATGCTGCAGGCGAACCGGAAAAAATAATTACCGCAGATATTAACAAAGATCTATACATCGATCTTATAACTTTCAATAAAAGAGAAAATAAAATAATATTATTCAATGGCGAGCTTGGCGGCGGGTTTCTTCCAAAAGAAAACAGATTAATTCCATGCATTCCTTCAAAGATTGAAATCGCCGATTGCAATAACGACGGAGTAAAAGATTTTATCATCGGAAGTTCTGTATCTAAGACGGCTGAGATATTACTTTGCGATATAAATGGAAACTTTGTTGAAGATATCCATTATGATGGTGGAGAATCAACTTCTGACATGATGGTTTTCAGAAATAAAAAATCATCGTTTAGTAATTTGGCAATTCTTGATCAATTAAATTGCGAATTGAAAATATTATACAACGCGGCAATTCAGCAAAATAATTTTAAGAATATTGCCTATGCTGTGGGAGTAGAACCAACATCGCTTTATGTGGAAGACCTCAATAACAACGGATTAGCTGATGTTATTGTATCAAATAAAAAATCAAAATCGTTATCTCTTTTCATCAACTCAACAGAAAGCGGATTAAAAGGACAGATTGCATTTGATATGTCCGGACATCCATCAACACTAAATATTTGTCGAAATAAAGATAATAATGTTGTAATTGTATCTTCAGATATTGATGATCCGAAAATCCTAATTTCAGAAATAAATATATCATCATTCTCATCAAAAACATCGTCATTTTCAACCCAGCATAAGTCGTTTGTATTAAACACAATCTCGGGAACAAAGACCGAACCACTTAGGATATTTTGCTTGCAGGAGATTTCGAAAAATGAACCGGTGTCATTTGTGTTGTATGAAAGACTCAAACGTGAACGGTTTATTGAGAAAGTGATGAATCCTGTCCCGTGCGAAATTCTGAAAGGAGTAATATTTGCTGATAACAATAAAAATGTTATTTATGCGTCGAGGTTACATTCGCAAAATAAAATTGAATTATATCGTACAATATTTACCGGTGATGATGAATTATCAAATGGTAAAAAGATGTTTACAATCGATAGCATAAAGAATTGTCCCCTTAAATTATATTCAGTTCGGTTGAACCATGATGATCTGGATGATTTGGTTGTTTCACTTGGAGAACCGGAAAATAAGCTTTATATTTTTTATGGAATGAAAGAATATTCATCAGGATCATCACAAAATCAGGGAAATATAATATTAACTAATATCGAATCGGCTAATATTCAATTTTATGATCTTGATAATAATGGAATAAAAGATATAATATATTTAAATAAAATCACGAAAACGATCGATGTTCGATTTGTTGAGAATAATGGTGCAATCAGCAATGTTGGGCAAATTACAACCGCTGTTGGAATATCGGATTTCAGATTTGCCGATTTGAACAATGATGGTTCACCTGAACTTTTACTTACAGATTTTGAAAATGGTTTATTAAAAATAATTCGAATGAAAGATTAAATTTTGTTATCAAGAAAAATATATCTGATGTTTCTTCTAATCATCGCTTTATTGGTTTGTCAGTTCTATGCTCTATCCCAGAATGCCGGCGGGAAACATCTAGAATTACAACAATTCTTAAATAACACTGAAACTTACAATCAAGATCAGTTAAGTCGGCAAATCCCGGCAACCGAATCTTATGGCGGTAAATGCGGATTTGGATTGATGTCTCAGATTCATGAACGATGGACAAAATATACTGACGAGCAAAAAAAACAACTAAGATCTATTTTAGAACCGACAATAATGCAAAGCGATACTATCATAGGTAAATTCCATATATATTTCGATACAAGTGGAATCAATACACCAGCGATGCTAGATTTAAATTCGGACAGAATTGAGGGAACGTGGAGGCAATATGTAGATTCAGTAGGAAAATATTTGAACTACACATGGAATTATTTCACCGATACGCTTGGTTATGATTCCCCTCCGTTCCAAACAGGAAATAATTATTACAATATTTTCATCGAAGAATTATACACAACTTTCAATCCCCTTTATGGAGAAACAGTTTTTCAAGAGTCGGATTTGTACGGCAACTATAATCCACCTCGATATACATCGTATATAAGAATCGATAACGATTTTAAAGATTTGAAAAGTGAAGGTATGGCAGGTCTCTCTGTAACTTGCGCTCATGAATTCCACCATGCCTTTCAATTAGGAAGTTACGGATATCGTGGAAACGATATTTATTTTTATGAGATAACATCTACATGGATGGAGGATGTTTTATTCCCGGATGTAAATGATTATTTACAATATTTGAAAACTTCTCTTGGTTATCCTAAAGGACAATTTCTTTATCCCGATGTTTCTTTTACCTCACAATCATGGATGGTGAGTTATAGTCGTGGTATTTGGGGGAAATACATACAAAAGAAATATTCGCCACAGGTTATGAGGAATGCGTGGAATTATTTCAGACAGAAACCGGCTCTAAATGCGATGGACGATGCACTTGCAGATGTGGGTAGTTCTTTCCGTAAATCATTTTTGGAATGGACAATTTGGAATAATAATACCGGACCAATATCTGATACAGTTTTGTATTATGACGATGGAAAATATTTTCCTCAGATGAAATCTAACGCGTCTATTACATATTTTTCGGAGATGAGAGCGTTCAGTGATTCACTCGAAAATCTCAGCTCAATCTACCAGCCGGTTTGTTTGTTAAGTTCACCATCGGATAATTGCAATTCAAATCCGCAAATGATGGTGATAGTAACAAATCTGAATTCATCCGTTCCATCAGGATCAAATGTCGCATTCAATTATGAACTCTCCCCGGTAGGTGGTGGAGATTTCAAACAGTTATCAAACGGAATATTTACCCGACTCAATGTTCCCGATCCGGAGAATTGGTTTTCACAAGAAAGCATTCCAAGCATTATTTCAGAGATATTAGTTTTTCCAAATCCGTTCAAAACGCAGAATTTGAAACCTCTGATATTTCGTTTGCCGCCAACTACGAAAGAACATGTTAATTTATCAATTTTCACTTCGTCAATGGATAAAATCATCCAACTAGATATAAATGTGGTGAGCCAAAATTTCGAACCATATATCAGTTGGGATGGACATGATGAAAGCGGCAGATTAATTTCTACCGGAATATATTTTTATGTTTTGACATTAAATGATAAAGATTACATCGGAAAATTTGCCGTTATAAAAGAATGATGGAGACGATTTTATTTCAAATCGAGAAGATTGGCAAGACGTTCAACAATCGGAAGATATTTAGCGAGATATCCTTTTCTCTGAAGGAAAAAGGTTCGATTGCAATTACGGGAAGAAACGGCTCCGGGAAATCGACGTTATTAAAAATTCTTGCAGGTGTTCTTACTCCAACACGCGGTACAACTGAATTGAAAATTAACAACACGACTATCAAACCTGAAGACTATTTTAATCAGCTTGGATTGGTTTCGCCATATTTACAGTTGTATGATGAATTTACCGGGTGGGAAAATTTAGATTTCTTTCGCCGTGTGCGAAATATAAACGTTGAAGATAAATGTTTAGATGAACTGTTATACAGATTTAATATCTGGGATAGAAGAAACGATTACGTCCGCACTTATTCATCCGGTATGAAACAACGTCTCAAATATGCATTCGCTCTCATTCATAAACCGTCAATTCTTTTATTAGATGAACCAACATCAAATTTAGACGCCGAAGGAATCGTTACAGTTTATCGGATTATGGAAGAGCATAAACATAATGGTATTCTTATTGTAGCAACCAATGATGCCGAAGATATCAAGCGATGTGATGAGGTGATTGATTTGAATAATCAAATCGGAAAAAGAAAATAATATGGTCGAATCAATAAAGATTATTCTGACAATATTTAAAAAAGATTTATATTCTGAATTAAGAACGAGGTATGCACTAAATGCGTTGCTGATGTTCGTTATTACCACATTATCAATAATTCTTTTTTCAATCGGAAATGAAAGCGTATCACCTGAATTACTTTCAGGTGTTCTATGGATTATCATTTTCTTCTCAACAATGTCGGGACTCTCAAGAACATTCGTAAGTGAAGAGGAGAGAGGTACTGTCATGACTCTTCATTTGATTGCAAAACCATTAAAAATATATTTCGGTAAATTACTTTTCAATCTGGCGCTCCTTTTAGGACTAAATATTTTCACCGTCGCACTTTATCTTTTATTTGTTACAAGCTTCTCGGTCGGCAACTATGCAATATTTATTACGACTATAATTTTAGGAACGCTCGGACTTGCCAGCGGTTCAACAATTATTGCGGCGATAATAGCAAAAGCGAATACAAAGGGAACCTTATATCCTGTGTTGTCGTTTCCAATATTATTACCGTTACTTTTAACTGTAATCAATGCAACAAAACTATCTGTTGAAAACGCCCTGTTTGCAGAAGCATTAGGAGAATTTCAAATTTTATTTTCCTATCTGATCGTGCTTACAGTTATTTCTTTTTTATTATTTGAATTCATCTGGAAAGAATAACAGATATTTTGCTCTATAATTTTAATTTGCGTATTTTTACACTGTAATTTATCATAAAACAGTCATATTTCGATCATAAATGGCATTTAAACTGATTCTTGGTGCTTGGCTGAGCATAATCCTCATTGTTGGGTTTTCTTTCCCAATAACAACAAATCCAACTAACTGGTACGATCTACCATTTGTTCCTGGTCTTGAAGACAAAGCACGAATATTATTCTTTCATGTTCCCATGGCATGGGTAACAACGTTAGCTTTTATCATATCATTGATATATGGTATCAAATATTTGACGAAAAAAAATTTAGATTATGATATTATCTCATCTTCTTCTGCTGGACTTGGCATGATGTTTTGTGTACTTGCGACCGTTACTGGTTCGCTGTGGGCAAAATTCACGTGGGGTTCTTTTTGGAATTGGGATCCGAGAGAAACCTCTATTTTTGTTTTACTTTTAATTTATGGAGCATATTTCGCTCTCCGATCTGCTATCGATGGAGATGAAAAGAAAGCAACGCTTTCGGCTGTGTATGCTATCATCGCAGGTATTACGGTACCGTTTTTCATTTTTATAATGCCACGAATAGTTGAAGGTCTTCATCCGAATGAAGCAATAGTCAGCCAGGGTAAAATATCGATGAACAAAACTATGTTGGTAATATTTTTAAGTTCACTGGCAGCTTTTACGGGACTATTTTTTTGGATTCTTAATCTAAAAGTCAGAGCTGCACGGCTCGAATCAAAATATTATTTGAAAGGAGAATAGATGTTCGAATTCTTTTCACAAAACGCGTTATATATTGTCATGTCGATAGTTCTTATTGGTTGGGTGGGAATCTTTTGGTACCTTTTAAGGTTAGATAAGAAAATGAACAAGATTGAAAAGATGTTTAAGGAATAAAAAATGAAATTAAAGATTATCATCGGCGGAATTATCATTGTTGCAGCAGTAGTATTCGGTGCGCTTTCTTTCGTTGAATCGAATGTAGAGTATATGGATTTCGGCAAAGCGATGAATGTTAAAAAGAAAGTTCAGGTGAAAGGAACTTGGATGAAGGATAAAGAATCTTCGTTCAATGCGAATTTAAAAGAATTTTCATTTTATATGAAAGACGATAGCGGTGTAGAACAACGGGTGGTGTTCAAAGGAGCAAGACCAAATAATTTTGAAATTGCTGATGCACTTGTTATAAAAGGGAAGTACGATAACGGGACATTCCATGCGAGTGAGATATTGACGAAATGTCCATCGAAATACGATGTTAAACCGGCTGAACAAAGCAAGCCAATGTAAATATTTTAGTAAATTCGAAATAGCATTGAAGGTTGTCTAAAGAGGCAACCTTTTTTTGTTTGATTAATTTGATGCGGAATTCTTGGGTGAGTGAAATAAATTTATTATCTTTCACGAAAAGGAGAATAATATGAAATCAAAAAAGACACATTTAAAAATCACATGGCTCGGTCATGCCGCATTCCTTCTCGAAACATTGCAGGGAAAGAGAATCCTGATAGATCCCTGGTTGGAGAATCCGAAAGCGCCAGCGAATGCTATCGGTATTCAAAATATCGATCTGATATTGATCACTCACGGGCACTCTGATCATATCGGAAATACAAGTGCTATTGCAAAAAGAACAAATGCAAAAGTTATTGCCATTTTTGAACTATATCTTCATTTAATGAATCTTGGATTAACGAACGTTCAGGGAATGAATAAAGGCGGAACTTTAAATCATGCCGGTATAAAAATTACGATGGTCGATGCGAAACATAGCTCCGGTGTTGATCATGAAGCGAAGGTGCTCACCGGGGGTGAAGCAGCCGGTTTTGTAATTGAATTGGAAAATGGTTTTAAAATTTATCATGCTGGTGATACATCTATCTTCGGTGATATGAAAATTATTGGAGAAATTTATAAACCAGATCTGGTCTTGCTACCTATTGGCGGAGTTTATACAATGGGACCGGAAGAAGCATCTTATGCCTGCAAATTATTAAAACCAAAGCATATCATTGGAATGCACTATGGCACATTCCCGATACTTACAGGTACACCTGATGAGTTGAAGAAATTATTGTCTAAAGAGATGAAAAATAAAGTTATCGAATTAACACCGGGAGAGATGATAACTATTTGAAGAAGAGATTTAATTACTTAGATTTAAATTCTTTTTGAGACACAGACTCGGCAATAAATAGACGGGAACAAACATCTCCGTTGAATTTTTTGGTTTTTTTACATTGCTCATGGTGTTGCTTTATTGCTTCGATATTGTTTACGTCTTTCGAGAAACAATAATCATCCAGAGTTTCACCGCATTCAGTGCAATATCTATTGCTGCTATTATTTTTTTTATTTTTTAAATTATTTGACAATGTTTTCATTCGATTTTGTCTGTAGTAATTGAATATATTAATATACAAAAATGGTTTTAATATTTCCTATTATAAACAACAGAATAATGCGAAAAGAAGTTCACGCTATTGAAAGATAAAGGTATAAATGCTAAAAACTTACATTAATGCAATAACTCTTTTCTTTTCGATTTTTTTTCAGTCTTCAATCGGAACGGCGCAATCAATTAGACCAATCCGCGATGATGTAGGATATTGCTGGAAAATGGATGAAATGACGAAATTAATCGACTATCTGGGAAAAATAGAAACGGATAAAAGAGTCGGAAATATTATCGCAGGTATTTCCCCGCATGATGATTATCTTTATGCGGCAAAGGTTTATTACCCGCTGTATCGCTCCTTAAAAGCTAAAGAAGTACTAATCTTTGGGGTTACACACGGAACAGTCCGTAAAGAAATCGGTGATCAGCAGAATATTCTTATCTTCGATGATTTTAATGAATGGATTGGACCGTTTAAAAATATTCAGATATCTCCGTTGCGCGAATTCATCAAGAGCCGGTTAGATACCCCATATTTCAGTGTAAATAATAAAGCCCACACGCTGGAGCATTCAATCGAAGGACAATTACCGTTCTTGCAATTTTTCAATCCGGATATTAAGATAACTCCGATAATGGTGACAGCAATGCCTTTCGAAAGGATGGAGGAGGTTTCGGAAAAACTTTCGTTGATCATTTCTGAATATATTTGTTCCAAAAATTTAGTGATTGGGAAGGATATAGTTTTTCTGATCTCATCAGATGCAAATCATTATGGCACTGACTTTAGCAATATTCCATTTGGAGAAGATTCTCTTGCTCATTGGAAAGCTACAGAACAGGATAAACGAATTGCAAAGGATTATTTAAGTGAGGTTGTTCAGCCGGAAAAAATAAAAATATTCACTGATGAGATGAAGAATGTTGTTTGGTGCGGGAAGTTTTCTATCCCATTTGGCTTGCTGACAACAGAGAAAGTTGTGAAGAAAGTTCTCAACAAAAATTTAACCGGAGAACTACTCCGATACTCAGATACGTTCACTGAGGGAGTGCTCCCGGTAAAAGGTACGCAAATGGGAATAACAGCGCCATTCTCGCTTAAACATTGGTGTGGATTTCTAAGTGCAGCGTTTTATGCTGAATGAGTTCACCACAGAGACGCAGAAGACGCTGAGAATATACTCTGCGAACTTAGCGTCAGCGGTGATATAATATTATTTGTAACGTTTAAGACGCAATGAGTTTGCCACAACCGAGACCGAACTTAATGCCATCGCTCCTGCCGCAAGCATAGGATCGAGTATGCCAAAGGCGGCAAGTGGTATCAAGATTATGTTATAGATGAAAGCCCAGAAGAGATTCTGGCGTATGGTTTTCATCGTTCGCTTTGAAAGTTCTATCGCTGTTATTACATTCCTTAAATCTCCATGAACAAGAATGATATCACCGGTCTCGTTTGCAATATCGGTGCCTGTACCCATCGCTATTCCAATATCGGCTTGTGCAAGAGCAGGGGAATCGTTTATCCCGTCGCCAACCATAGCTACAGTTTTACCTTGCTCCTGAAGTTTTTTGACATTTAGAACTTTATCCTGCGGTAAAACTTCGGCAATGTAATTAGTAATTCCAACTTCGTTTGCAATGTTTGCCGCAGTTCGCTTGTTATCGCCGGTTATCATCCAGACGGATAATCCGGAATTGCTCATGGTCTCAACTGCAGATTTTGATGTTTCTTTTATTTGATCAGCAACTGATATGAGACCCGCAAGCTTACCGGTAATTGCAACAAAGACAACTGTGTTACCTATCGATTCTAAATTTGCAACTGCTGATAAATCTTCACCCGATGATTTTATTACTTCTTCTAAATAATTATAGTTTCCAACTTTAACAAGTTTCGTATCAACAATTGCCTCGCTACCTTTTCCGGGGACAGAATCGAACTGGTAGGGTGTATCTAATTTGATTTCCAGTTTGGCGGCATGTTCAATAATTGCATGTGCAATCGGATGCTCGGAATATTTTTCGACCATCGCGGCGTAGTAGATCAATTCATTTTGTGTATATGGTTGAAATGCGATAACCTTCTTGACAGATGGTTTGCCATAAGTGACAGTTCCAGTTTTATCCAAAACAATCGTATCAATTTTATGAGCTATTTCTAGGCTTCGTGCATTTTTGATAATGATTCCATGCTCCGCTCCCACACCAGTGCCAACCATAATTGCAGTAGGGGTTGCTAAACCTAATGCGCATGGACATGCAACTACTAACACCGCAACCGCGCTGAAGATAGCATGAACAAAATTATGCTCACCTCCAACCAAATACCAAAGTGTAAATGTGAGTATTGATATAAGAATTACTGAGGGAACGAATACAGACGCTACCCGATCTGCCAATTGTTGGATTGGAGCTTTAGATGATTGGGCATCTTCGACCAACTTAACGATCTGGGCAAAGAGTGTATTCTTCCCAACTTTCTTTGCTTGAAATATGAAACTGCCTGATTGGTTTATAGTTGCGCCGATTACCTCACTTCCAATCTGTTTCTCAACCGGGAGACTTTCTCCGCTTATCATCGATTCATCGACTGATGAATACCCTTCAGTAAGAATTCCATCTACAGGTATTCGCTCTCCAGGTCTCACAATGATCAGATCATCAATCACAACTTGCTTGATGGGAATATCCATTTCTTGACCATTTCGAATAACACGTGCTGTTTTTGATTGTAAATGCAGGAGTTTCTTAAGAGATTCAGACGCTTTCCCTTTTGCTCGTGCTTCGAGTAATCTACCCATAAGAATGAGTGTAATAATCACCGCAGAAGTGTCGTAATATGTTGTAGGATGTTCTCCAATACCTGTTAGTATTTCTGGAAAGAAAGTAACTACAGAGCTGAAAACAAAAGCGATAGATGTGCCTACCGCAACCAACGTATTCATATCGGCAGAGAAGTGTTTTAACATCTTCCAGAAGCCAATGAAGAATCGCCTGCCAGACCAAAGGAGTACCGGCGCTGTTAGAACAAAAAGGAGATAATTGATCCAGAATACTGAGTGAGAGAAGAACATATTCAGGATTGAAATAGGGACTGTTAGGATCGCACTTAAAATGAAGTCTCTTCTTAAAGATGCAGATTCTTTTTGCTCGAGATTTTCTTTTACATCTTCGAGATTATCTTCTTCTGCAACAACAACTTTATAGCCAATATCTTCAATTGATTTCTTGATACTTTCAATTGAAATCGTGGAGTCATCAAATGCTATTGTCGCTAATTCTGTGGCGAGATTGACAGAAGCGGAGTTAATGCCATCAAGTTTAGCAAGATTCGTTTGGATACGGCTGACACAACTTGCACACGACATTCCCTGAATTGGTAAGATGATCTTTTGATATTTTAACGAATCTGAAATTTCTGTCATAAGTTATATTGGCAAGCAAATATTAAAATCAAAATATCAGCCATGTTTACAGCATTCATCTAAATTTTCATAAGCGTCGGGATCACGCTTCTTATCGTTTGCGTCATAACCGGCTCTGGTAAGTGTAATCTCAATTGTTTGAAGATTAGTTTGGGCAGGGACAAATTTCACTTCAATGTTTTTCTTCTCCAGATCGACATTAACCTCCTTAACACCCTCAAGCGCGTAGATAGCTTTTTTAATATTATCCTCACAGTGTGCACAACCGATACCTGCTGAATGAATAATAACGGTTTCAAGTTGTGGCTGCTTAACGCAGTTGAATGATTGGACAATTAACAAGAGAATGGCAAGAGATAAAAGTCGTTTAGACATACAATTCCTTACAAAATATTATTTATGATTTATTCATTCTGTGCATTGGTTCTGCCGGTGAGTTTGGATCGAGGTATTTTTTCGGGTCGGCATCAAATTTCTTTTTGCATGAGATGGCGCAAAAGTAATAAGTCTTTCCGTTAAACTGACTTTTTCCGGGAGCAGTATCTTGTTCCACTTTCATTTTACATACAGGATCTATTGTCACTTTATTCACTCCTTTATTTTTGATGGTGATGATTTTCGTAATATTCCTACAACATTAACTGAAGCGTTGCCAAAATTATTCAAAATTAACTTGCCTGCTTGAGATACCTTAAGCCAATATCCGAGCATTGGTCTTAGTGAATCGGCTGGAGTATAGTTAATATCATATTGGTAAAATTCTGAAATAATAATTCCCGGTGGAATGGTTGATATTAATTCGACTGGACAAGTATTCGCGGTTGATCCGATCAAATTCCATCCTTGAGATACATTCAATGTTTCGGCTATATTCGGTATTCCTTTCAAAGTTATTGTTTCGGCTGAATCAAATTTTAGCCAGTAACCACGTCCGACCGCCAAACTTTCACATGGCACGTAAACGTTATCGTATAGAAATGCACTTGATATTGCCGATGGAAAGATCACAGATTTTCTCTCATCAAGTTGAGTGAATGGGAGGGATACAATATTCCAGTCCTGATTGATGCGAAAAGATATAACTTGAGAATCAGCGCGGGTAAACGACCATATCTCCGAAAACAGACCCCAGCCGGCGATATTCATAGCTCGCACTCTCCAATAATATCTCTGCAATGAATCTAAACCGGTTATGGAAAATGTTGTGTCGGACATTGTTGAATCCTGATAGACGATGGGATCGAATAACTTTGTTACCGATATCTGGAAATTGTATCTCGATATTCCGGAAATAGAATTCCAGGTAAAGGAAATAGTATCTGTAAGTCCGGTAATTCCATTTGGCGGAGAGATGAGTTGAACCGGATCCGGTACTGCAAGAACAGAGAACATTCTTGCTAAACTGGGTGGTCCCCATCCCGCGGCATTTTTCGCAGACACACGCCAGTAATATGAACCGCCTGATAAATTTGGAATAGTAAAAACAGAATCGACTACGTTGGAATCTGATATAGCAATCGTGGAGAATGAATAATCGGATGCGAGTTCAAATTTATAATTGACCGCGTCTGGAACGATGTGCCATGTACAAACAATCGGTTGAAGCAAATCGATTGATGAATCGGCAGGTAGTTCGAGTTGAACGGATGGAGGAACATCCCACGTTGTAAAAAACCATATTGAACTGTAAGCACCCCATCCGGCATTATTCTTCGCAAGCACCCTCCAGTAATAAGTGGTATTCAGTAAGAGTCCAGGAATAGTCGTAGCAGTATCTACAAGAGTTGAATCCAAAACAACATAGGATGTAAATGTATTTGAAGTCGAAAGATCATATTGATACTTTGTTGCAGTTGTTTCCTTACGCCATTTGCATATCGTTGGAATAGGAATCATTGAACTTGCATCCGATGGTATAGCAAGTACAATCTGTGACGGAACATTCCAAGTAGTGAAGCTACGAATTGCACTGAAAGCCCCCCATCCCGAATTATTTTTTGCACGAACACGCCAATAGTATGTTGTATTCAGTGCCAGACTGGAAATAGTCGTTGTAGTATCAATTAAAGATGTATCAGAGATAATGAATGTTGAAAAAGTATTTGATGTTGATAGATCGAACTGATATTTTGTTGCAGTAGAAGTTTGTCTCCATTTAAAGGTGGTCGGAATCGTAACCTCAGTGCTGAGATCATTCGGTGAGACAAGTACAACTTGAGCAGGTGGAGATTGTTGAGGCGAAACTAACCATAGACAAGTGTTGAGGAATACGATATTATCAGTTGCACCGGCTTCTGTCCAGCCGTTGTAAAGTGTGTTGCCAGATTGACCTGTACCGTCATCTGCTGGAGAGCTGTCGCCAATGCCGGCAACTTTACCAAGTCCGTATCGGGATGTTGCCGCTACTATTTGTGTTGTACCGTGAGAGATTCCATTCATCCAGATATGACCTCTTGCAGATGTGTTCGAGGAGGTCAATCGCATAGATGTACCGCCATGATAACTTAATGCGGTAACGGTTCCGGCTGAGCCGTTGATAATTGAATCAACGCCGGTTTCAATATTTGTATAAACGCCTGTAATGTAATTGTTAGTTTCGCCGCCAGATTGAAAATGAATTCCAAACAAACTGTCCGACCTAAGATCGTTCCATACTTCAGGTGAATCCCAGCCATCACTATCGCGGTCGGAAGCATTATGATCTGCGACCATCATCAATCCGCCACCATTTTGTACAAAAGATTTGATCGCTAATTTTTCAGCAGCACTGAAAGGATTCTGCGGTTCGCACACGATGAAAAGATTGTAATTAGATAAATCGTATAGATTCCCTGCATTTCCATAAGTTATACCATAAGAACTTGTAAGTGTATGAACGGTAAATCCCAATTTAACCAGATCAACTCCCCATGCAGATATAGCACCGAGCCAATAAGTTTCAGGGGTTGAAGTTGTAATTCCGGATTGTGCAGGAGAGGGGATAGGTTGTTGAGTATCAATAATCCAATCGGCATTACCGGCTGTTTCATTTTTTGTGTTATCGAAAAGGGCTTTATACGTCTGTGCCGATGAAAAGGCAGTTGCAGAAAGAAAAATAAAAATGTATAAGAAGTACTTTGGCATTTAGAAATAACAAGATTAATAATGATATATAAAAATATGAATTATTTCTCTAATTTGCTATATTGGAACATCACTTCTATATTTAGCTCTTTATAAATAATTATCCACTTAAATTGGTCTAAAAGGAATTCCCATGTCAATTATTTTAAACGGTTCTGACTTAACAGTAGAAAAATTAGTACGAATCGCTCGCCATGGCGAGAAAGTTGAATTAGCAAACGAGGCATTGGCAAGAATTAAAACTTGCCGGACAATGCTCGAAGAAAAGTTAAAAGCACGAGAAATTATGTACGGAACAAACACCGGAATCGGTGAATTTTCCGAGGTTGTTCTAAACGATGAACAGGTAAAAGAGTTTCAGAAATATTTAATCTACAATCATGCCGCCGGTATTGGCGATCCCGCACCAATTGAGTATGTGCGTGGTGCGATGGCTGGCAGAATTAATGTCCATGCCCACGGTAACTCTGGCTGTCGTCCTGAAATAACTCTTACATTGGTCGAGATGCTGAACAAAGGTGTAACACCTGTTGTTTGTCAGAAGGGATCGGTGGGTGCGTGTGGCGATCTTGCGCCGATGTCTCAGATTGCATTGCTTATGATGGGTGAGGGTGAAGCATACTACAAAGGTGAAAAGTTTCCCGGAAAAGTTGCGATGGAAAAAGCGGGTATTCCAATTCCTGGTTTACAAGCTCGTGATGGCTTAGCCACAATCAACGGCTCGAACTTGCTGACAGCAATGAGTGCAATCCATCTCTACGACATCAATCGCTGGTTGAAGCAAGCAGAGATTGCATGTGCTATGTCGCTTGAAGCTTTGTTTGCTAACTTGAAACCGTATGATACACGACTGCATGAGCTGCGTGGGTTCTACGGCGCCATACGAAGCGCTAAAGCAATCTTGGCTTGCATAAAGGGAAGTGATTTACAAACAGGAAAGATAAAAACAAAAGTTCAGGATGCATATTCGATGCGTTCATCGCCGCAGGTTATCGGTACGGCACACGATGCAGTTGCTTATGCGAAAAAACAAGTTGAAATAGAATTGAATGGAGTTGGCGATAACCCTATTTTTCTTCCAGAGCATAAACTGACTTTGACCGGTGCAAACTTTCAGGGCTCACCTGTTTCGTTGCCGATGGATATGGTAGGTATTGCAGTAACAATGGTGAGTGTACTTTCGGAACGGAGATTGAATCGTCTTTTGAATCCGGCATTAAGCGTTGGACTTCCTGCATTCTTAACAAAAGGGGCAGGAATGTTTTCAGGTTTGATGCTTAGCCAGTACACTGCTGATATGCAAATTGTTGAGCAGAGAATTCTTTCAACACCTGCATCAATTCAATCCATTCCTGCGGCGGCAGATCAGGAAGATTTTGTTTCGATGGGAATGAACACTGCCATTAAGAACGCTCAGATTTTAGATAACGCTTACGGAGTTCTGGGAATCGAGTTTATGGCGGCGGCACAGGCACTCGATTTCCGTGAATTCACACCCGGTATTGGGAACAGGAAAGCAAAGGAAGTAATCAGAAAACATGTTGCTCATCTCGACGTAGATCGACCGCTCTATCCCGATCATACGAAGATGAAAGAAGTTGTTAAGTCATGTGAGATATTGGAAGAAGTTGAGAAAGTGGCAGGAAGTTTGGAATGATAAGATAGAGTATAGTTTCTGTTGGAACAGAGTTGCGATGTATCCACCAAAAAGAAAATAGATGACATTCGTTTGTACAGTAATTAATCACAATGCACACAAGGAGTGTTGATGGAATTCTCAGACATATTTAGAGAAGAAAGGTACTACTGCAATCATTTGTTTCGATTGCTTTGCCACGAAAAGGAAACAGGTGGGTTGAAGTCAGGACTTGGTGCTGTCATATCTGAACTCGGTTTATCTGACAATACAACCCATGCTGATATTAGAGATGCCCAAATTTACACGGAGGTTGCGGTCTTTCGGGACGTGTTTGCTGCAGAAGCCGACAAGAATACTTTCACAGACAAACTTTATGAGCGATTTCTACCGATTATCTCTCCGCAATATAAAGGTAACGTCCGTAATCCAATACCACCATCACAAATTCGAGAGAGAGTTGGGCTTATTCATCCAAGCAAATACGCTGATGAAGTTGAGAAGTTTACTCAAGACAAACAAGATATCCTATTCTATCGAGAATATTCTGCTCTGTTCAACGCTAAACCAGACTTCCTGATTGTTTTTAGAAATCAGATGCTCTGGTTCGAGGCTAAGTTTTGGGTTGCTTTTAGCTCTATTCAACTTCAACGGACTCGGAACATTGCGACACTCTGTAGCTCAGATGTGTTCGAGAGATATTTTGGAAAGAGACAGCCAATCATTGTTTTACTCGGATCAGATAAGCGACACAAGAAAGCTCAATCGTTTGACTCTACCCGTTTCCTTTCTTGGGAGAAGTGTTTGGATATTTCTACCAAGTTGTTGCCAAATGGCGAGAGTAATTACACGTCAAAGAGTTTCAAACAGATGCTCGCTATGTAGTATGTGTATACATTATGTGAAATTATGAATCCAAAGACTAAGACCTCAATTATTCAGCATCTGACCAAACTGGCAGAAAATGCCAGCGAGCCTTTCAAGGAAACTCAAGGACATACGAGGCACATAATGTCCGAAGGTGTTGCATTCAGCCTATCGAATGAGTTTCTCGATTCCTTCGAAGATGTAGCTAGAACTCTTCTCCAAGACGAAAGTTGGAGTGAGAAATTCTCAGAAAAATATGTTGATGATCTGTTACAGAAAGTACTTGCGAAAACGCTTCGGGATGGCAACACAAACAAACTTGAGACGTACTTGGATGAAATTATCAATGAGTTCTCCAACTATTCTCAAGAGCGAATTGTCTATATACCATTGGCTGGCATTCAGATGTCGATGGACGAACTCTCAATCGGTAAGGTTGTCTTGAAGAAAATGAAAGAATCAGATCTGGCGGCAATTACGAGTCAGATCGAAAAGGTCACCCAGTCTCTTAAAAACACGTCAGAGGAGAAGGCCTTAATTCTTGAACTTCAACAAAGAGAAATCGGGGAAAACCTTAGAGGGCATGTCTGTTCGGTTTTCAAGGTGATCGCAGAACCTGAGCAGGCAAGAGAGCGAGCAGAAGAAGAAACAAGGCGAGTTATAGATCTCTTACGTTTTGCGATACCTGCACTTTACCCAAAAGGCTATAATATTGCTATTGGCTTACAGGGTGAAGTATTTCGAGTAAGCCGATGGATTCCAATCATATCAACTGACGGCAAATCATTTAATACACACGCTAACCTTGTTGGACCTTTGATACCTTTCGAAATTAATGATCCTCATCTTGAGCATATGATAAAGATAGGAGTTTTCAAGGTGTCGAAAGTGCTTGCAAAACTTGGTAGAGATGTCGGAGATTTCGAGAGAGTTGTTCTGCGTGCACTTCACTGGCTTGCCAATTCTCAAATCCAAGAGGAAAATGAAAACAAGCTACTGAATCTCATAACTTGTTTGGAGACTTTCTTGACTCCAAGAGATGGTGATCCAATAGGTACTTTCATTGCAGAAGGTGTAGCAATATTACTCGCTGATGACCTTGAAAGCAAAATAAGGCTCAAGAAAAGAGTTAAGGAACTCTATCATCTTCGAAGCGCAGTTTCCCATGGCGGCAGGAAAGCTATACTTGATAGTGACCTTGTTGAACTGGAAAACATTACAGGAGCTCTCACCATGACTCTTATTGACCGTATGGAAGAATTCCAGTCGCACAAAGCGCTATTTGACTGGATCGAATCAAAGAAACTCGGTGGAAAGTGATGTGACAAAACTATATAAAAGTTAAAAGTGCTGGGAAGCGGGATCTTCGGCAAGAAACAAAGATATTGAACTATATTTTAATTTATACTTATTAAAAAATTACTATGCACAAGTTTATATTTAAACCATTTGATGAGATGACCGAAAAAGATTATGCAACGGTCGGATTCAAATCGGGTTTAGAAATTCATCAACAACTCTTAACAGAGAAGAAACTATTTTGCCGCTGTCCTGCCGGTCGGTACAGCGATAAGTATGATGCTGAAATACTTCGTCATATGCGTCCGACACTCTCAGAGCTTGGCGAGTATGACGGCACTGCGTTGATGGAATTCAAAACGAAAAAAGAAATCATTTACCGCATCAAGCGCGAAACAGTTTGCACCTACGAGATGGATGATACGCCGCCATTTCAAATTGATGATCACGCGCTTGACAGCGCTCTTGCTATCGGGATGCTCTACGGATGCACAATGGTGGATGAAGTTCACATCGCCCGGAAACAATATTTGGATGGAAGTATCCCCACAGGATTTCAACGGACAGCTATTGTTGGTGTTGACGGAAATATCCCTTACAAAAATCGGGAAATAAAAATTATACAACTTTCGATTGAAGAAGATGCATGTCGTGAAGTTAGCGACATCGGACATCGCAGAGTTTATATAACAGATCGATTGGGAATGCCGCTAATTGAAACAGTTACCGGTCCTGATATGCGAACACCTATTGAAGTTGCCGAAGTGGCTCAGATATGCAGACGCTTAGTCAGAAGCACCGGAAGAGTCCGAACTGGAATCGGTGCCGGCAGGGAAGATGTTAACGTGAGTGTTACAGGCGGAACAAGGATTGAAATAAAAGGCGTACCTCGAATCGTCAGCATCCCGCTCTTAACTTACAACGAGGCGATGCGGCAATGGAATCTTTTGCGACTGCGCGAAGAACTTAAGCGCCGTGGCATCACAGAAAAATCTTTTAAATCGAAAACTGAGAATGTTACCAAAATTCTCCGCAAAACCCGCTACCAACCGATACAAAACGCAATTGAACAGGGGATGAAAATAAATTGTGTGCTTCTGCAGGGATTCAAAGGATTATTGAGATGGCAAACTCAGACCGACACATATTTTTCGCGTGAGATATCTGATCGCGTTCGTGTTGTTGCTTGTTTAACCACTTTGCCGAACATAATTCACTCTGACAGTTCCGGTGATACAATCGCCGCATCTGAATGGCAAAATATAAAAAAGCAGATTGGTGGTAAAGATGATGACACCTTAGTGTTAGTCTGGGGTGATGAGCAAGATGCGAATACAGGCGCGCAGGAAATAGTAATTAGAGCGAAAGAAGCGACGATCGGAATTCCATCAGAAACACGGCAAGCGTTTCGAGACGGGACAAACGGTTTTGAGAGAATACTTCCCGGTCCGGATAGAATGTACCCTGACACAGATTTACCTCCCAAACGGATAGAAGATGAGAAATTGGAAAAATTGCACCTCACTTTACCGAATCGAATTTGGGAAAATGAAAAGTGGTATCGTAAATTAAAAATTCCAACAGATGTTATCGAACCACTCGCAGCATCTAAATACACAAAACTATTTGAGATGCTGGTGAAGGATTCGAAATTAAATCCCACTTTAGTCGCAGTTGTATTAATTCAATATCAAAAGCGTTTAAAAACATATTTCCCGAAAGCGAAACAAATAGAAATAGAAACCTTTGAAGAAATATTTGAGGCATTTAAATCCGGTATAATTACCAGAGAAGGAATTATTTTGGCGATGAAGGGAGCGTTCACAAATAGTAAACTCAGATTCCCTAAAAAAATAAAATCACCTGAACTGACAAAAGTTATAAAAGAATCACAAAAGGCAATCAAAAAAATGAAAGTTCAAAAAAAGGACAAGGCAACTGAAATATTGATGGGAATGATAATGCACAAAGTTAGAGGCAGGGTAGAGGGTAGAGTTGTTGCGGAGCGGATTGGATTTTCGGGAAAGGGGAAAAACTAATGGCATCTGACGATTATAAAGGTTATCGAGGAGAAGCATTATCCACGCTGAAAAATTTCGATGCTTTAGTTTGGAGTGATGTTGAGATTAAAACAAGCAGAGGAAGTTATACCGGTATAATATTGCCGCGTTCAGAGACTGCTGATCCACTGCATGTCGTGATCAAATTGCGATCGGGGTATAACATCGGAATCGCTGTAAGTAAAATTCAGAATATTAAGATTACCGGAAGGAAAGAGGCACATTACAAAATTCCCGAGAAAGCATTTCCATATGATCCAAAAAAACCTAATGTGAAACTGCTTGGAACAGGCGGTACAATTGCAAGTCGTTTAGATTACCGTACAGGCGCGGTGATCCCGGCATTTTCGCCAGGCGAATTATACGGCTCCGTTCCTGAACTCGCTGATATATGTAATCTTGAAACAGAAAAACTCTATGGAGTCTTCAGTGAAAATATGGGACCTGAACAATGGCGCGGTACCGCAGAAGCAATCGGGCGTGAAATCGAAAAAGGTGTTCAGGGAATTGTAATCGGGCATGGTACTGATACGATGCACCATACTGCGGCAATACTTTCATTCATGGTGCAGAATTCGCCGGTACCGATTGTCATGGTTGGCTCTCAACGTTCCAGCGACCGACCTTCTTCGGATGCAGCATTAAATTTGCAGCATAGCGTAAAGACAGCGGCTGAAAGTGATATTGCTGAAGTGATGGTTTGTATGTTCGGACCAACATCAGATACGTACGGATTGCTTCACCGAGGAACGCGTGTAAGAAAAATGCATTCCAGTTACCGCTCAACTTTCAGAACAATCGGAGATATACCTATTGCCATGGTGAGTACGGAAAAGATTACTCCAATACGGACAGATTATAAGAAGCGAAGGAATGATAAAAATGTAATAATCAATACTGCATTCGAAGAGAAAGTCAGCATCGTTTATTATTATCCAAATATGAAACCTGATATTATTGATTCACTGATCGATAATGATTATAAGGGAATTGTGATTGCGGGTACCGGACTTGGACATGTCAACAAACCGCTATATCCAGCTTTGAAGCGGGCTAAAGAAAAAGGGATAGCAGTTTACATGACTGTGCAAACTTTGTGGGGGTATGTCCAGATGTATGTATATGACACAGGACGCGATATGATGGAATTAGGTGTGATACCGGGGGAAAATATGTTGCCTGAAGTCGGCTACATGAAGTTGGGTTGGGCGCTCGGGCAGACAAATGATTTAGAAAAAGTAAGAGATATTATGATGACACCAATAGCCGGTGAAATCACTGAACGCGAACCGAGTAATGGGTATCTGATCTTTCAGGGTGGCATACCTGAAGTTGAGGAGTTTATATCGAAATATAGGAAGTGATTTCTGTAGATGTATTCGGAAAATAAATCTAAGGATACCGAGCCTCTCGGCAAACGCAACGTCAAAGCCCTCGGATTGGTTAGCATGTTCAACGACATCGCTTCCGAGATGGTCTATCCAATCATACCTATTTTTCTCACAGCAGTTTTAGGAGCTCCGGTTGCAGTTGTGGGCATTATCGAGGGGGTCGCAGAAGCAACTGCAAGCATACTGAAAGTTTTCTCCGGTTGGCTATCGGATAGATTACGCCATCGTAAAACGTTTGTAGCATCGGGCTATACGCTCTCAGCTTTAGCAAAAATTATTCTTTCGGTTGCTGCATCATGGTTGTATGTCCTCTTCGCGCGATTTATAGATCGGTTCGGCAAAGGTATTCGCACATCTGCACGCGATGCGCTTATCGCCGACTCTTCAACTCCGGGAACACGCGGTGCGGCATTTGGTTTGCACCGAGCACTCGATACTGCCGGAGCGGTAGTAGGTCCATTATTGGCGCTCGTACTACTTCACTTTCTGGATAATAAATATTCGCTCATATTCCTTCTTGCCTCTATTCCAGCATTTATCGGTGTTGGAATTTTACTATTGGTAGTAAAAGAACCAAAGCATGATATCAAGAAAACTGAATTCAAACTGAAATTCTCTTTACGATCGTTTAGCAAACCGTATAAAATATTCCTGCTGGTGAATGTTCTCTTTGCACTTGGTAATAGTTCGGATGCTTTTCTAATTTTACGTACGCAATCCCTCGGTTATACAGCGACCGGCGCGGTTTTACTTTATGTAGTATTCAACGCATTTTATTCCTTATTATCATATCCACTTGGAAAATTGTCAGATCGTTTTGGCGCACGACCAATCCTGATCGCATCGTTTCTTTTGTTCGCGGTTGTCTATGCGGGTTTTGGAATCGCCGGTAGTGGATTTATCCTCTGGATATTATTTCCGATGTACGGATTGTATATGGCTATGAGTGAAGGTATCAGCAAAGCTTATATTTCCAATCTTGTTCCGTCAGAAACACGGGCAACAGCAATCGGCCTCTTCTATACATCGACAGGAATCATAACATTCTTCTCAAGCTTGATTGCAGGTTTACTCTGGAATTATATCGGGGTTTCGGCACCGTTTTATTTTGGGGCAGTCTGCTCGTTGATAGCAATGGTTTTGTTTCTCAAAGATAACTTTCTTAGCGAAGCCTTAAATTAATTGCATCCAACAAAATTCTTGATTACATTATATCCAACCAGTCACCCATCAACCGGATAAATGTGACTGCATAAACTGCCTTGCGCTCCCGGCGATATGCGTTATTTTGGCGGAATGTTGTACCGATTTGATCTTTAAGGAAAGCCGAGCGATGAAAGTTCTTTTTGTCTATCCCCGCTATCCAGATACGTTCTGGAGTTTTAAGCACGCATTAAAATTCATATCTAAAAAAGCAAGTCTTCCACCTTTAGGACTTCTAACTGTTGCCGCAATGCTTCCGACAAATTGGGAGAAGCGTTTGAATGACTTGAACGTTACCAACCTCGAAGATGACGACATCCGGTGGGCAGATTATGTTTTCATTAGCGCCATGTCAATTCAGAGTGAGTCTGTTAAAACAATAATTCAACGATGTAAGTTACTTGGGACAAAGATAGTCGCAGGTGGTCCGCTTTTCACTGCACGACACGAAGAGTTTACGGATGTAGATCATTTCGTACTTAACGAGGCGGAGATCACGCTACCATTATTTTTAGAAGATTTAAAAAATGGGACTGTCAAGCAAATCTACACAACAGATGAGTGGGCTGACATTGGAACTACGCCAACACCACTTTGGGAGCTGATTAATTTCAAACACTATGCAACGATGAACATCCAGTACTCTCGCGGTTGTCCCTACGATTGCGATTTTTGCGATATCACAGTCCTTTACGGTCGGAAGCCGCGAACGAAAGAAAAAGAACAGGTCATCGCGGAATTAGAAACGCTTTATACATCTGGATGGCGGGGTCCTGTTTTCTTCGTCGATGATAATTTCATCGGCAATAAAGGAAAAGTAAAAAAGGAAATTCTGCCTTCGATAATTGAATGGATGAATAAGAGAAAACATCCATTCGTATTCCACACCGAAGCATCTATCAATCTTGCTGACGATGAAGAATTAATGAGTCTAATGGTGCAGGCAGGTTTTGACGCTGTGTTCATTGGTATCGAATCGCCCAATGAAGATAGTTTAATCGAGTGTGGAAAAGTTATGAATAAGAATCGCGACATGATCGCGTCTGTTAAAAAGATTCAGCAGTTTGGACTGCAAGTTCAAGGCGGATTTATTGTTGGGTTTGATAACGATCCTGCTTCGATATTCGATAAGCTATCGGCATTTATTCAGGAGAGCGGTATTGCTACAGCAATGGTTGGATTGTTGAATGCACCGAAAGGTACAAAGCTTTACAAGCGGCTTCATAGTGAGGGAAGATTATTAAAATCGTTTACCGGCGACAATACCGACTTCTCGCTGAACTTTATACCGAAGATGGGTCGTGAAGCCCTTATTGAGGGATACAAAAATATTCTTCAGCATATTTATTCACCGAAGCAATATTACGCGCGGGTAAAAGAGTTACTTAAGAATTATAAACAACCCCGCATGGGTATATATAATTTTAAATTTAACAGATTGATGGCGTTGTACAAATCTATGTTGTTACTTGGTGTGTTTGGGAAAGAACGATATCAGTACTGGAAACTTTTTATATGGACGCTCGTACGTCATCCGCGACTTTTTCCGCTCGCTATTACACTATCAATTTACGGTTTTCACTTCAGGAAAGTGTTTGAGCAGAACATCGCGAATCTATAAATGAGTTCACCGCTGAGACGCCGAGAACACAGAGATAATCTCAGCGACCTCTGCGTCTCTGCGTTGATTGTTTTTACTATTCTTTAAATTTTCTTCCTTTCGTACTGCTTCGCATTTGGTTCATTCGCTCTTTCTTGTACGACTCATACTTTTTTAATTGTTCCGGTGTGAGAAGTGGCTCAATCTCTTTATCCATTGCCGTCAAGCGTGATCGATTGTTTTTCATCATCGCTTTTTTATTCATTGGTTTCGACGATTGTTCCTGAGTTGCTTTTTGTTCATTGCGTGTCATGATTTCTGAAATCTTTGCTGTTTGGTCATCGTTCAGTTTCAATGCTTCCTTCAGTCGTAGAACACGATTCTCGGTACGCGGTTGATTTTGTGCACTGATTAAACCGGTTAATCCGATAAAAAGCGTAATAAGCAGGAGGGACTTGTATATTTTCATCTTTCGTTCCTTATTTTTAATTAATGATCGATAGTCTGTATTTAGGACAATTGAAATATAAGATAGGTTTCATTGGGAATCAAATCTTGATTAATCCAAAGCAATATTATATATTCAGTCACTCAATGCGATATGCATCTATAAATTAGTAATTTAAAAAGGAAAGAGATGAAAAGATTATTTTACCTGTTCACAATATTAATTATCGGATTAACCAGTAATTCATTACACGCACAGTGGGTGCAACAAATAAACCCACTAGGCACTGCAGATTCAGCAATGCTTGGCAAGGTTCAATTTGTAAGTCCCACTGAAGGATGGATTTCAGGCAGTAGAGGCGATTTCCTTCACACAACAGATGGCGGCAGTAATTGGTTAGTGATAACACCTTTTCCAGATGATACTATATGGAGTCCTTCTGACGCCGCATTGTCTATGTCTTGGGTCAATCAAACTCACGGCTGGAAAATTAATTCTATTGGACCAGCATTTGGCATTTCGTACGGAGTCGTAATCCATCAAACCACCGATGGAGGAAGCACATGGCAAAAGAAAGTGCTTTCGACTACGGAAGGTGATTTTGCTGTCCAGATTCAATTCGTAGATATTAATAACGGATGGCTACTTGTTTTTAATTTTACAACACAGATTGCAACCTTTTTGAGAACCACCGATGGCGGAAATAATTGGAGTCCGTTTACTGGTGCTGGTATCTTTTACTTTGTAGATGCTAACAATGGTTGGGCTTTTTATGGATCTGGCCAAAATGGCGCTGAACCTCCATACAAGATATTGCGCACTACAGATGGAGGTACAGATTGGACAGAGCAATTTTCAGACAATATAACTGGTGGTTACAATGCAATGTATTTCTCGGA
>PNNN01000010.1 GCA_013824245.1 Chlorobiaceae bacterium
TATGGTCCAAGTTTCGAGTTCGATTATCAAAAAGCATTTCAAAATATACAACAGTTAGTGTTGAGGTATCCAAATAGTGCTGAAGGATATGCCACGCTTGCGCACCTTGCCATGTATGTCGGAGATACGAAGCTTGCGTTGGAAGCCAGCCAACGTTCACTTGAAATTGATTCTGTTTATGCAGGAACAGTCTTCAATAATATGGGATATGCGCTGGCTCTTTCAGGCAATGCAGTTGAAGCCATGAAATATTTTCATAAAAGCAAAGCGATCCGACCAACTTACTATGCTATCGATGGATACATTGCGCAATGTTATTGGGTAAAAGAGCAGTATGACTCTGTCGATCAATGTTTGCAGTCAATTTTGCCGGTTGCGGATAATAGGAGAAAAATAATTACATACTCTCAGCTTGCTTCACTCTACTATTATAGGGGACAGCTTCAAAAAGCAGACAATGTGTGTCGGGATGCGATTGCATTTTGCCAAACAGTGAAACGAACAGGTGATGAAGCGTATTTCCATTACTTGCTTGGGGAGATTGCAAATGACCTTGAGAATTCGGATATCTACAAAACCGAAATGCGTCGGGCTGAACAATTAAGCGCATCACCTTTCCCGGAGCTTCCGCTGATTAGAGCAAGTTATGCAAGAACCGGACGTTTGAAAGAAGCTGACAGAATTATGAAACATATTTCAGAGCTTAAGAGCGCAGATCCTTATTTTGTGAAACGCCGCAATGATTTTATTCATTTCATTAAGGGGGAAATTCTTTTCGCTGAGCATGTTCCTGATAAAGCGATGAAAGAATTTATGATGATAGAAAAAATCCACAGTGCAGATCCATATTATCTCCTCGCGCAGAAAGGAATTGCATGGTGTCAAACAGAAAGATCGGATACCGCCACAATTCGAATGCTTACTAATATTCTTGAACGCAAAGGGGAGATTATTTTTGGATTCGTTCTTGCGATTCGTAATAGTGGATTTTGGATCAGAAGTTTGCTGCCGGAAATTCACCTTGAAATTGGGAAAATATATATTCGTCAAAACAACCTTGAAGCGGCAAAACTGCATCTTCGGATTTGTTTAAACTGCTGGCAAGATGCTGATGAGAAATTTCAGAAAGTGAAAGAAGCACAAAAATTGTTGACTCAATTAACGAAGGAGAAATAAATCCTTCATATTCAACCACCAATATTAAGGAGGGTTAATTATATGCCCAAAAATATTTTTAGTCTGTGTATCGTATTGCTTGGCTGCGTTGTTATAATTCTAAATGCATGTAGTAGCAGTCGCGGGTTCAACACTCTTCGCTGGCCCCCCGATACAATAAAAGCCGTTCGTGTTTGGGGAAATATATATGAAGTTACAACCTCACCTGTGGCAAAAGATCCGAAGATGAATGTTATCCTTATATGGCCTCCCGATACCATAACTCAAGTTAGTACGATACCACCATCTAAACCATGGCCGCCCGATACTATTGAGATTGAAGCAATGTTAAAATCTACAAATGTGATTGCGAAAACCATCATCTGGCCCCCCGATACAACAAATTATCCGAGCCAAATTTTAATGATATGGCCGCCTGATACAACAAAGTGATAGATGGTAGAAATTTACCGCCTTCATTAAGCCCAACGAATGTGGGTGGTGTGTACATTGCTTGGATAGATAATTTTTCAAAACAGTATCTTTGAAAAATTAGTTGAAACGGTTGGGTGTAATCAACAAACCCAACGATTCGAATGGCAGCACAATGTATAGATGAACTTTCCGCAAAAGAAATCTATACAAATGGAACTTCTATTTTTTCTTTCCTGTTTTAATATTTAGGTATTGTCCCGTGAAAGGATTTCGCAAATGAAACTTCGCAATTTTATTGTTTACGTACTGTTGTTTATATCTATCGATTACTACACTTATGCTCAAAATAAGATGAATTACAACAAATTGACACCAGAAGAAGAACGGATAATTATTAATAAAGGCACTGAGTTGCCATTCACAGGTAGATATACCGATTACAAGGAGAAGGGAACATATTTTTGCAAAAGGTGTAATACACCATTGTACAAATCGGACGATAAATTTGAATCGGAATGTGGATGGCCCAGTTTCGATGATGAGATCCCAGGTACGGTAAAACGAATCCCCGATAAAGATGGTATGAGAACTGAAATTGTTTGTGCAAAGTGCGGCGCGCATCTCGGTCATGTATTTACAGGCGAAAAAATGACGTCGAAAAATGTTCGGCATTGTGTGAATTCGATCTCATTGAATTTTATACCCGTTCCACAAAAAAAACAATCCAAAAAATAGATCATAATTTAATTACCGATAAAAATCATTTGTAGAAAAACCAGCTTGATAATCGCACGTGATTTTGCGAGATTGCATAATATCGTGTCTATATTTCGAAAGGTGATTTATGATTAATCTTCAAAAAAATAAATATTTTAGGATCGGTTTGGGATTAATGACAATGTTGACAAGTTTCGTTTTTCTTACCGGATGCTCGTCGACAAAAAGTATTGTTTCTGTAAAGCCAAACGAACACATGGAAGTGGGATGGACACCCCGTTCCGTATTTCAATCTCCGGCATATGCTGCATGGTTCGATACAACCTATACAAATTATCAACCAAGAGAAGAGACAATTAACCGTCTCAAAAATATGAAAGAGAATGTTGAATTGTTGGTAGTGTACGGTACATGGTGCAGCGACAGCAAGCGTGAGATGCCAAGGTTTTTTAAAATAATTGATGCTGTTGAATTCCCGTCCGATAAAATAACATTAATTGCCATTGACCGGACAAAACAGATACCTGCCGGAATTGCCGCCGAATATAATATCACTAACGTGCCAACGTTTCTGATTAAATACCGCGGAATGGAACTCGGAAGGATAATAGAATCGCCCAAAACCACTTTAGAAGAAGATATTTTTGAATATTTATCTCCTGCATTTCCATAAAACTCGTGCGATATAGCAGGTTGTCCTAGGATTTACACATATATTTTCGATGAAAGCGAAATCCTTTTTCTTAATACTGCATCCGATAAAAAAAGTGTTACCCGTTTAGAATCTTCAAAAAATATAAAATCGAAATTCCTCAATACTAAGAAATCAAAAGCATAATTAATTATTTATTATCACAGCTCTAAGCGATATGATTAATACAAGGAGATTCTATGAAAACTGCCCGCTCGTTAGTTTCGCTTGGTTTTTGGATTGTTTCACTTCTTCTCTTTTCTTTTTCTTTGAATGCACAAGAATACGTTCTGTTGGGTTGGAACGATCTTGGCATGCATTGTTCGAATAAAGATTTTGCTAAAGTAGTTGTACTTCCACCGTACAACAATGTCAGCGCTCAGCTAATTTTTAAATCTACCGGAGAACCCCCGCAAGTTGTAAATTCCGGTTATACGATAGAATATTCGATTCCTAATAATACATATTCAGTCGGTAAAACAAATTTCTGGACTTATGCCCAGCAATTATTTGGTCTATCCTCTCCGTTACCTGATAATATCGGATTAACGGGAAAAGGTTTGACGGGGATCCTTGACAGCAGTGGAAATTATTTCGTGGCACATGGAATTCCGATAACACCTTTTGCGGATTCAGACCATGTGAATGAAGCACCGTTTCAATTAATTCATCTTGTAGCCAAAAGTAAATCTAGCGGATCGGTTTTAGCAGCAACAGATGTTGTAATTCCAGTTAGCAATGAAGTTGGTTGTGTTCAATCCGGATGTCATTCCTCCGAAACATCAATCTTAAACGCACATCCCGGTGTAACAGGTTTTAATCGCTCCGGTCCAGTTCTATGTGCATCATGCCACGCATCGAATGCTCTAGGAACTACCGGAACATCCGCTGCCAGACCATTCTCATTGCGGATTCACGAAAAGCATAGCGGTGTTGCAGGACCATCGAATTCAATTTCAACCTGTTACAAATGTCATCCCGGACCAAAGACACAATGCCTGCGCGATATTATGGGTAAAAATCTTGTTAACCCGATGATATGCCAGGATTGTCACGGAACAATGTCAAATGTTGCGGCGACAATTGAAGCAGGCAGAAGGCCCTGGCTTGATGAACCCAAATGCGGAGATTGTCATGGCAGCACGCACGCCGAACAACCGGGAAAACTTTTCCGGCAATCTACCGGACATGGCGGATTGTTCTGTTCTGCATGTCACGGTAGTCCGCACGCAATACAGCCAACAGTCCAGCCAAACGATAATTTGCAAAACATCAGGTTACAAGGAACTGCGGGAACGCTTGGCAAATGTTCTGTTTGTCATACAACTCCGCCAACCGGCGCCGGTCCGCACGGAATCACAGATACAACTTCATATCAATCGGCTGTTCCTCTCCTATCCTCTCCTCCGAATGGAACTTTTGGTATTGGAGTGACGCCGTTGTTACAATGGAGCAGCGCATTATATTCAATTAGTTATAATATTCAAATTGCATCGGATTCATTTTTCGTAACAATCGTTAAAGATGAATCATTATTAACTACTACATTTTTTCAATCTGCTCTTCTATCGTCGGGGGAAAAATATTTCTGGCACGTGAGAAGTAAAAATAATACCGGATACAGTAACTGGTCAACTGTTTGGTCGTTTACAACCGGAACCGGAACTACTTCGACTTACTATTTTGGAGGAAGCTGGAATTTAATATCACTTCCGATGTCGGTTGATAATCGCGCGGTTCGACTTCAATTCCCCCACGCTGTTTCACGCGCCTATGAATATATCCCGGCAAGTGGTTATGCACCTCACGATTCGCTAACATTGGGTAAAGGATACTGGCTGAAATTTTCATCTCCCAATAACACGAGTATTACAGGTCAACCATTTACATCAAACACAATTGATGTTTCCGAAGGATGGAATTTAATTGGTGCATTATCCGATACGGTCTCAGCAAGCTCGGTAACATCATCTCCGGCAGGAATTATATCATCAATGTTTTTCGGTTATGATAATGGATATTTGAATTCCGATTACCTGATTCCTGCCCGTGGTTATTGGGTGAAATCATCATCATCAGGTTCTGTGATGTTATCTGCACCCGGAGCGCAGAGCCAGAAAAAAAATAATTCGCTAACTCAAATGTTGCAAAATTCCGATAAGTTAATCTTACTTGATGCAGCAGGTTTCGAACAAAAATTATATTTAGCACGAAATCTACCATCGGGATTATCTTATTCGTTCCTTGAATCGCCACCACTGCCACCTGAAGGAATTTTCGACGCACGATTTAACTCAAACCGGTTTATCGAGATTGCTAACAACGCGGCAGAGTTTCCAATTTCTATAAAGTCGGCGGTTTATCCGTTATCTGTAATAATACAAAGCAATTCACCCGATGGCACAGTGCTGTTGAATATCGACGGCAAAAATATCGGACAGTCAAATAATTCTTCCACAATCCTCGACAAAGAACCATCATCTTTCTCGCTTGTTGTTAGACCGAGCGCGCCTTTGCCAACACAATTTATACTTGAACAGAATTATCCAAATCCGTTCAACCCATCAACAATCGTCAATTATCAATTGCCAATTGCCAATCGGGTAACAATAAAGGTATACGATATACTTGGTGTAGAAATAGCAACACTTGTTGATGGATATAAAGAAGCTGGAACTTACACGGTTGATTTCGATGCAGGTACGATTGCGGGCGGATTGCCGAGCGGAATTTATCTTTACAAGATGAATGTAAATAAATCTACTTATATAAAAAAGATGGTATATATGAGATGATCGGGGTAACCTTCAAACCTAAGAATTGTACAAAATGGTTACCTTTCAATCAAATGAAACAAAAAGAATATTAGAACTGCAGGGATTGGAGCTTACGAGCTTTACCCGTCGTGCTATCGCTTTTATCGCCGATCTTATTTTTGCCTCAGTACTTTTTGCAATAGTGGCTTCGCTTCTTGAGCCGTTGCTCCTTAAACTGGGATGGATTAGCAGCGATAAAGATATAGTGTTTGCATTAAATCTTAACTGGTACAGCGTTGCCTGGATAGTTATTTATTTTGGTATTTTAACATATATCGGAAGGGGAAAAACTCCGGGGAAAAAGATATGCGGCATCAGAGTAATATCGCTCGTACACAATAGAATATCGCTGTGGCATTCTATCGAGCGTGCGCTTGGTTACGGCGCCTCGCTTCTTGAGTTAGGTTTCGGATTTATTCAATATTTCATTCATCCCAACAAGCGTACCGTGCATGATCGAATAGCTGAATCGATCGTAGTTCGTGAAAAATATTTCAAAAAGAATAATAAATAAATTCCCTCTACAACAATAGAATCAGATTAAAAGTTAAGGAATGATTTCAGTGTTATTTTTGTTTGATAATGATATCGGTTTAATTCCATGAGTTAACAGGAGCGAAAAATAATGACTCAACATCAAGAACGATTACGGAATAATATTCTATTCGAAACAATTTCCGATTCGGCATTCCGTGCTGTTGCAGGTAAAATGGAGGAAAAACAATTTCCCGCCGGAACGGTGATATTGGAAGATAATGCAAACGGAAGTGAGCTTTACCTTCTTGTTGAAGGAAGAGTGACTATTGTGAAGCAAACCAAAACGGGTGAAAATAAAATGCTGGCACTTCTTCATAATGGGGATTTCTTCGGAGAGTTGGAGTTGATAGACGGTCGCGCGCGTTCAGCGCGTGTTACCGCGCTCGATAACTGTACAGTTTATACGCTTGATAAAAACGATTTTGACGCGCTTCTCATAAAAAATCATCCGTTCGCGCTTCGGGTAATGCAAGTGCTAAGTTTGCGTTTACGCGCAACCAACAATCACTTCATCAGTGAACTTGAAAAGCATACACAGCAATGGAAGCAGGAAGTTGATAAACTTGAAAATTTAATTGAAGCTACAAAAAATGTAAACTCTACGCTTGATCTTGATAAGCTTTTGAAAATAATTCTCGATACAGCTTTGAAAATTGTGGATGGAGATCGCGGAACTCTTTATCTTGTTGATGAGCCGAAAAAAGAATTATGGTCGAAATTATTTGTCGGCAAAGAACGCGTTACAATAAAACTTCCAATCGGGAAAGGAATTGCCGGATATGTGGCGGCAACGGGGGACACATTGAATATAGAAGAGGCATATACAGACCCCCGGTTCAATCCTGCGATTGATAAAAAATCCGGTTACCGTACCAAATCAATACTTTGCATGCCTTTGAAAAATAAAGAGAAAAAAATTGTCGGCGTGCTTCAACTTTTAAATAAGCGCAAGGGAATCTTCACACAAGACGATGAACATTTCCTGCGCGCGCTTTCCATCCACGCGGCAATTGCAATTGAAAATGCCCGACTATATGAATCCGAAAAAGCATTTCAGCAAATGCGCGAAGAAGTGCGGCTTGCGGCGAAAATTCAACTTGAACTTCTGCCGAAAACAAATCCAAAGATTCAGTGTTATGATATTGCTGGAAAATCGATTCCAGCAAAAGCGGTTGGAGGAGATTATTACGATTTTATTTTGCTTGACGAATCACACCTCGGTATTTGTCTGGGTGATGTTTCAGGGAAGGGCTTACCTGCATCTCTTTTAATGGCGAACCTGCAGGCAACACTTCGGGGACAATCGTTCGGTGAATGTTCTCCGAAGGAGTGTTTGAGCCGCTCGAACACTCTATTATACCGCAGTACCAGCGCGGATAAATTTGTAACTTTGTTTTATGGATTGCTCGATATAAAAAATCATAAATTAACTTATTCAAATGCGGGGCACGACAATCCGTTTTTGCTGACATCCGGGAATTCAACTAAACGATTGAAAATCGGCGGAATTGTGCTTGGTATTATGGAAAAATTTCCGTTTGAAGAAGAAGTGGCTGAACTGAAATCGGGTGATCTTATTGCGATCTATTCCGACGGCATTGCAGAAGCAATGAACGGGAAGGATGAAATGTTCGGCGAAGATAGAATCTTCGAGTTGCTACAAAGTAACCGGAGTGAATCTGCCGAGAAAATTATCGACCTGATTATTGAAGGTGTTAAAAAATTTGCAGGAGCAACCCCTCAATCCGATGACATAACTTTGGTGATCATAAAAAGAATTTCTTAATAGAAACATCTGAAATATTCAGAAAATGTCAGAGTCATTCCGTCCCGCTCTAAAGGCGGGATCGGAATCTATTCAATTTTAGACCCTGAAACACCTGCCCGCAGCAGGCGGGAGTTCAGGGTGACTCCGTGAGAATTTTTCAGAAGTCTCTAATAATGATTTCACTGAATATTGGAATTCATACTTGGTTCATGCAAACATCTCAACATTGCCGCCGGTGTGAATGAAAACAACATTTTCGTTTGGTGAGAATAAGCCACGCTTTGCATAATCTAAAAGTCCGGCGGCGGCTTTGCCTGTGTAAACATTGTCTAAAACAATTCCTTCTTTCTCGGCAAAAAGCTTGATGGCAGATTCACATGCTGCCGTTCTCGCGCCGTATGCAGCGCCCATGTAAGAATTATCAAGTATAACATCCTTTTTATCAATGGATACATGCCCCGAAGGGATGGATTCCCAAAGGAGTTTGCCCGTGTCATGTGCAAGCTCAAACACTTCCTTTGAAAGTTGTTTTTCCGTCTTTGCTACTCCCATTCCAATAATTTTTCCCTGCCAGCCGGTCAGCTTTTTTCCAACAATCAATCCCGCCTGAGTGCCGCTTGATGAAGAGGTGTGGATAATGGTATTGGTTGTAATTCCCAATCGTTTACAGTCATCGAGAATTTCTATAAAGGCAGCCACATACCCCAACGCACCAATCGGGGTTGAGCCGCCGATGGGAAGCCAGCACACATTTTTTCCTTGCGTTTTAAATTTTTCTGCAAGCAGTTTCCCTTCTCGCTCTAAAATATTCCAATCATCCGATTCAACGAAGTGAATGTTGGCGCCGAAGAGATAAGATAACAATAAATTGCCTGTGGGCTTTTCGGGTTTCTTTCCACCAAGAATAAGATGAACATCAAGTCCGCTAACTTTACCAGCCGCCGCTGCCATCCGGCAAAAGTTCGATTGGATTGCACCAACTGCAATGAGCGTATTCGCCTTCTTACTTATCGCATCGGCAATTAGAAAATCGAGTTTACGGGTTTTGTTTCCTCCAAAAGCGAAACCGGTTAGGTCGTCCCGTTTGCAATAAATGTTAACTCCGGTTTCCCGTGAAATATTTTCAAGTTTATGAAACGGTGTCGGCAGAATAGAAAACGATTCTTTTAGAAAATTTTCAATCTTCATCTTTTCATCCTAATAATTTCATCACTCCAACACTTCATTACCCCATAAGTCCAACCATCTGATCATCCAATCACTTCCTATTCTTCTCCGCGCACTTCCAATAAAATAATCTTGTAAGAACGGTAAACATCCATACCGTAAAAAACAACAGCAACCAGAACGCAACACATGCCTATGATGAATATGATGAGCGGAGCGATTTTCAAAAATTCGGTGGCTGTAAATAAATTCAATGCGATAGTAACAGATGATAGAACAAACAATCCGATAGCCAATTGAAGAGAGAGTATCGCATTCCTGACGAACTTGCTTCGGTACAAAAGTTCTTCGGTTTGTTTTGAAATGCTCATGAAGCGAATATTATCGGGGTATCCCAAATCGCCTTTCTCGGCAATTTGGCGTGAGAATCTTCGCTTTTCATCGTTCAGCAAACGGATGCGGTTTATGATTGTTGAATAGCGATTTCCTAAACTAAGTAAAAGCAAACCCACAGCAGAAATACCGAGTGCAGGGGCTAAAATTGCTTGAATTGCTTGAATTGCTGTAACTGGTGATTCCGGCATATGTCATCAATATGTTGTTCAAAATGAATGTTCTAATATAAAAAAATACTTTGCATTTAGTAAAAAACCATATTTTCGATAAAGTCATTGGTGTGATAAAAACGTTTGAATCTGGAATTGTCAATCTGTATATTGTTCGTGATAAGTTATTTACAACTTCGGATCAGAATATTAGATAGGATTTGTCATGAAATACATTTTGTTGGTTTTGATGGGAATCTCGGTCAATTTGTTTGCGCAAATTGAACAATACAGCGTTACCATGCTTAATGACGATTATCGTCTTTTATTCACACGCGATATTTTTAGTGATTCGCTCATACCTGCATCGTTTGAATATCAGGGAAGCTACTGGAACGACGCGCAAATTCGTTTCAAAGGACATTCTACCCGTTACTATCCGAAGAAATCTTATCGGGTGAAATTCAACAAATCGCATCTGTTTCAGAATATGCAAAGCATTAATTTCAACGCGATGTACACCGATAAATCTTTTTTACGGGAAAAATTAGCATGGGAAATGTACAGCGAATTGAACCAACTTGCGCCGTATGCTCACCATAGCCGTTTTTCATTAAATGGGAAAGAGGGTTTGTATCTTTTCATAGAGAAGGTTGACAAATATTTTCTTCCGAACCACGGACGCATTGTAGCTCCCATGTACGAAGCTAACGATACTTACATCAGCGCCGATCTAACAGTTCAACCCGATAGTATTTTGAAAATTTACTACGATAAAGAAATTGGCATCGTAACAGATTATTCCGACCTTGCTCAATTGATAGCGGCAATCAACTCTGCGCCAGATGCAAATTTCCGCGATACTGTTTATAAATATTTTGATGTCAACAGCGTGCTAAATTGGTTCACCGGCAACATCTTAACGATGATGGGCGATAGTTATAATAAAAATTACCTGCTGTATCGTGATACATCAAAAGTAAATCAGCAATGGACGGTTATTCCATGGGATTACGATTTATCATTCGGACGAAGCGGCGACCTCGCCATTCCATATCCGGCTTCGTTACTCAACGATGGTTTTGCATATACTTTTCAACCACTGTCTGGTCCGTCTAACGTTCTGAAAGATCGATGGATGGCAACACCGTCGCTTTGGGAAGAGTTACGTCTTCATGTTGATTCTTCACTCAATACAATTTTTAACGAAGAACATCTTTATCCACGCATTGATAGTTTGACTGCGCTGGTTGAGAATGATGCCGCCCTTGATCCGCAAAAATGGGGAACGACGCAAGATTTCTACGATCACGTGGACGCGTTGAAATATTACATCACAGCCCGCAGAAATTATTTAAAGAAAACATTCATCAATTTGCCGAGCGGAGAATATAATAGAGTAACGCTTCCGGTTTCTCAAACAGGCGTGCCGTATCATTTTGTTGCATATGATGGTAGACAGATTGCTACGTTGTGGTTTACGGAATTTCAGGGATTAGACAGCATTCGTGTGCAAGTGCACCCCGATTCAACTCCGCCCGGTATTCCAAGCCCAACTGATGAAAAATTCGTTAAACGATGGGTCGAGGTTATTCCGTACCCATCATCAGCACAGTTCACGGCAAAACTTCAATGGATGTACAGCGACGTCTCCTCGCTCGACAGAGAAGTTGGCGCCGGAGTTCAGGATGAAAGACTTCTTCGTTGTTATGTATATGATGGAAGTTACTGGAATTGTTTATCGTCAAAGGTGAATTACTTTGGAAACTTTGTGACAGTAGATTCAATCACTCAGAATGATTGTGGAGCAGGTAAGCATTTCGCGTTAATGATGTCGGAAACTTATACACAAAAATGGTTCCGACAATCGTCAAATTATTGGCAACGTTGGTTTGATATTCAATTTGCCGATACGCTAAATGGATTTGTTGTTGGAGAGCATGGAACGGTTTTAAGAACAACGGATGGTGGTTTCACATGGTTGGAAAATTCTGTCGGCGTGGCGCTACCATTGAGATCAATTGGAATTGCATCAGCTAATAATATCTTTGTCGCTGGAGAAAATGGATTTCTATATAATAGTGCTGATACAGGTAAAAGTTGGTCACGTGTTTTTATATCAGAATCACAAAATATTCGGGGGATTATTTTTGAGTCATCTCAAAACGGTTGGTTGTATGGAGATAGCTCGTTGTTGATGCAAACAACAGGTGGAGGGTTGAGTTGGACGTCGATGCAGTTAGAAAGCACGAAAAATATAATCGGTTTTAATAAGTACGATTCATCAAGAACAGCAATCTCTTTCGAAGATGGATCGATTATTTTAACCACCGATGGCGGACAGACATGGATAAGCATGAACATTGGTAAAAAAATCTATAAAACTGCACCGCACGGAGCAGAGTTGTGGGGAGTGGGCGATAATGGTTTAGTGTTTAAATGTTTATACCCATATGATAAATGGGAAGTTAAAAGCATTCCAATGAATATTAATTTGAAGGATATTGAATTTTTAAAGACAGGTGAGATATATATTGCAGGTGAAGAGGGAAAAATATTCTATTCGCCGACCGGCCGAGCAAACTGGTTTATGCAGTACACCGCCGATTCGCATGATCTTTACGGAATGGCATTCACAGATAGCACGCACGGTTTCGCTGTTGGCAGTGGAGGAACAATTCTTACAACTTCATCCGCTGGAACAGTTACGAACGTGAAAAATAATATTGTCTCTATTCCATCCCAATTCCACCTTTATCAAAATTATCCCAATCCGTTCAACCCATTTACAACAATATCTTATGATATACCAAAAACATCAAAAGTTAAACTACAGGTCTTCAATCTTCTCGGTCAAAATGTTGCAACACTTGTTGATGAAGTTCAGGATGCAGGATATAAAAAGATTGTCTGGTATGCGAGCAACCATTCGAGCGGTGTTTATTTTTATACTATATCTATAAGTGGGGAATCGGGAATCTCATTTTATGATGTGCAAAAATTGATTCTTATGAAATGATCCTGCACAACAACAGAATTTTTTCAATCTTATTATTGTTGCTCTTTTTTGCGAGTTGTTTATCATCTCAAACCCGCACCGATTTATATATCGAAACAGTTCACAGAGACAGTCTGGATGCAACTTATTTTGTTCCAACTACACCGAAACCACCCGATGGTTATCCGGCAATTCTTTTCGTGCATGGATTTAGTCTATCGAAAGATTGGGATACATCGAACTGTTCATTTTATTCGAAGGTGGGATACTTGGCGATGTGCTACAGCGTTCGCGGGCATGGAAAATCCACCGGCGGCTCGACTATCATGTCAATAAAAGAACGATCCGATCTTGCGGAAGTTTTAAATTTTTTGAAGTCGATTCCTGATGTTGATTCGACGAAGATCGGACTATCCGGCGGTTCACAGGGTGGACTTCACGGTTTGTGGGCAATCGCAGACAGTCTTCCGGTTAAAGCCGTTTCATCGGATGTTATTGTTCCTCATTGGGCATCGGACATGCTGATGAATGGTTCGGTTCGCAGAACCGTTCTGCTGTTACTTCAAACGAATCTTGGTGTTCGTTTCGATCCGATCCGGGATACGCTGTGGAATTTCATTCGCAACGATAATTACGACGCTTTTGCAACGTGCTTCATTCCAGATCGTGATGTTGATACTTCGATTCTCAACCGGAAATCAATTCCATCACTGCGTCTTCTCAAGTGGCAGGATCATTATTTCTCCGCCGCCAATGGTATTGCGGCGTTCGAAAATTACGTCGGACCGAAAAAGATGTATATGGGTACCAGAGGTCACTTCTCGGATGCAGTTGAATCAGAACGATTATACCAAAGCAGCACAGTAACACGTTGGCTCGACTATTTCTTGCGTGACCAGCAGAACGGTATTCTCGATGAACCTGCTTATTCCTATGCTTACAGTAGTCTTCACATGGATACGTCTGGTTATTTCACATGGACGCGTATTGATGAACCTTCCTGGCCCCCCGTCGGAATTGAGACGAGAAAATTTTATCTCGCGGGTGATTCAACGCTTCGGTTTTCCCCATCACTCCATCTCGATTCATTCACGATCTTGAACGATTATCTTAATCCGGCTTACACATTCGACACGGCTTACATTGAAGGATTCAAAGGACCGCGTTTCAACGTTCTTATACCGCAGCGGACTTTGGTGTTCAGATCGCCTGTACTGTGGGACGACGTTCTTTGGATCGGTGCGCCGAAGATGAAGTTCTTTGTACAATCGGAGTACGAAAGCTTTCCACTTCATGCACAGATATATGAGGAAGACAATTCTGGAAGGAAATATTTCATCAACCGCATCAACTTCACTGCACGTCACTGGATTCCGGGAACAAGCGGATGGATCGAAGTGGAGGGGATCGAACACGCCCACAAATTTTCACGTGGAAGCAAGATACGGATAGAATTAACAAACATTGATAAAACAAATCGACAGTTTCTTGGTGAATTTCCGTTTGTGGTTCCCATGTTTGCGCAAACAAGTGCAACCATTATCGCGGATGCATCGCATCCGTGCTATGTCGAACTGCCGATGATCGGAGACCCAACTTCAGTTGCATCAATCAGTAATGGAATCCCTGATCAGTTTGAGCTTTCGCAGAACTATCCTAACCCGTTTAATCCATCGACAAAAATCAATTATCAATTGCCAATTGATAGTTGGGTAACTATAAATGTGTATAATCTGCTTGGTCAGGAAGTGATGACATTAGTTAATAAGGATAAGAAGGTGGGGAAATATGAAATTGGGTTTAACGGAGAGAAGTTATCGAGCGGAGTGTATTTTTATCGGTTGACGATTCAACCGGATCATAATTCGCAGGTCTTCACAAAAGTCCGGAAGATGATGCTCGTAAAATAAAATCATAATTACTTGATCAAGTAAGGATAAAAAAAGCAAACCTCCGGTATCTTCTAAAGTCAATCATAGTCAGATACCGGAGGTTTAACCTATCAAATACTAATTAGCCCGTTTCAAAACCGCAATAAAAAATCCATCTGTGTTATGTAGATGCGGCATGAGAGAAACAAACGGAAGTTGGAATGAATATCCCCCCGCGCTAAAAATATTTTCCGATCTGTCCGGCTTGAAATCCGTTTGCTTCAACAAGAATGCATTTATTACGTCTTCATTTTCACGCTGTAGTATTGAGCATGTAACGTAAACAAGTCTGCCGCCTGGCTTTGCAAATTGAGAATTGAAAGAAAGAAGCTCGCTCTGTTTTTCAATATATCTTTGTATTAAAGCTTCTGTTAAACTCCATTTCAATCCCGGGTTACGCCTAATGGTTCCCGTGCCGCTGCACGGTGCATCGATGAGTACAACATCAGCTTTCTTAACTAGTTCGTTTGATCGCAAATGCGAGCGGGCAATTGTTCGGATATTTGATATCCCTGCCCGTTTAGATCGAGTCATGAGTTCGTGTAATCTCTCTGTGTTGGTGTCAATCGAAAAAATATTCCCCTCATTTTTCATTATTGCCGCCATGTGCAACGATTTACCGCCTGCGCCCGCGCACCCGTCTATAATTGTCATGCCCTGCTTAGGAGCAATGATTTGAGATACGAGCTGACTCCCTTCGTCCTGAATTTCAAACCAACCGTCGCGGAACGATTCCAATGTTTTTACATTAAACCGTTTTGTCGCAATAAGTCCGTCTGAAGAAATCGGGGTCCGTGTGGTTTCGATCCCCTCATCCCTTAGACGATTCATACATTCATCGCGATTTGTTTTAAAAGAGTTAACACGCAGTACGGTCGGCGCGGGAATGTTCAGCGATTGAAGCAATGGCTCGGTTTGGTCGCCACACTTTTCAAATAAATCTTTCACTAACCATTCCGGAAACGAATAACGATTGCTCAGATAAGTTACCGGATCGTTTGACAAAAAAGGAAGTGTGGAATTCGATTTCATCCACTGAGTGAATTCTTCGAGATCGACTTTTGGGAATTGAGTTTTCCAGAGATGCGGTGCTATGAACGAATTATTTTCGATTGCTACTGAATATGCCACTGCCTGCGACAGATATCGAACATGCGGACCTTCAAGAGATATTGAAGTGGGATTTTGATGAACATATTCTTTTATTAAGGTGCGGATAAATTTCCGATGACGTATCATGCCGTAAACAATTTCCGAAATGTAACGCCGGTCGCGCGCGCCTAAATATTTTTTTGCGCGGAAAAATTCTGCCGTAATTTTATCCGCCGGCTGATTGTCGGCATCAATCTGTTCGAGTAATTGTATAACATGCCCGATGAGCGAAGATGCAATCATACGGCGATGAATGGTTTATTCATGTCGATATTCATATAAGCGCGCGCCATTCGCGGTGTGTTAAATGCAATGCCGAAGCCGCCTTGCTTATTCAACGCTATTACGCCTCCGAAACCGTCTGCTTTGCGATGAAGAATTTCTATTCCGCGCTCTGCTGCTTTTTGAGGATTACTGCCGTTCATCTCCATCAAATCGATAACGGTTTTAGCCATTACAACTTTTATCATCGCTTCACCCCATCCGGTTGTTGATACACCGCCAACTTCGTTATCGGCGTAAGTGCCGCAGCCGATAAGAGGAGAATCGCCGACACGCCCCGGATATTTGTTCGGAGTTCCGCCTGTTGATGTGCCGGTGCAGATGTTTCCATATTGATCGAGCGCTACAACTCCAACCGTGTCGGATGGACGCACCAATTTTTTAAAAGCATCTTTAGTTTTAAATTCTTTCTTTGTCCGAAGCGTTTCCCAGCGATCTCGTTCTCGTTGTGTTACAAGCTCTGTCGATTCACAGATGGTGATACCGTGTTCTTTAGCATATTGTTCGGCGCCGTTTCCAACAAGAAGAATGTGCTCGCTTTCATCCATTATCTTTCTGGCAAGTGTGATCGGATTTTTTATATGATGGACAGCCGCCACTGCTCCGCACCGGATAGTTTTACCATCCATGATACTTGCGTCAAGTTCAACCTCCCCCAATTGGTTCAAATGCGAGCCGTATCCCGCATCGAATGTTTCGTTATTTTCCATAATTTGAACAGCTTGCTCAACCGCATCAACCGCGTTCCCACCCAATTTGAGAATTTTCCATCCAACATCAAGCGCGTGTTCAACACCTTTATAATGAGATTCAACAGCATCATCAGGTATATCCCACGCCCCTCCATGTACAATAATCGATATCATAAATATAAATAGTAGAAGTAAATATGAATGAAATTACGAAAAATTGACCGGATAAGCAACGAATTTTAAAAACTTCTGTTTGCCCTTCCTGCAAAATATCATAGAATCTTTTTAAAAATCACCGCATCAAATTTAATGAAAAGTAAATAGGATTTGAACAACAAAAACAAGCAAAAGATTTGAATATGAATAAAAATATTATAACAGCAACAGATGAAAACTTTCAGCAAGAGATACTGAATTCTGATCTTCCTGTACTTGTCGATTTTTGGGCGCCCTGGTGCGGTCCATGCCGCATGGTTGCTCCAATTGTGGAGGAATTATCGGATGAGTATGCGGGTAAGTTAAAGGTTGCAAAACTAAACACCGATGAAAACATGGATACCGCCATCAATTACAGCATCAGAAGTATCCCAACACTCGGGATTTTTGTCAACGGTAAAATGGTCGATTCAATAATCGGTGCAGCACCGAAGAAAATGTTGAAAAATAAAATCGATCAACATGTGAATATTACGGTCAATTAAGGAGATAAATTTATGCATAACAATCAAGAAAATATTGCACAACAAGGTAACTCAAGTCATTGGCCCTTCCGCCGTCGCGGATATTTTTCACCCGCTCAGCGCATGCTGAATCGCTTATATCCGGATGTTGGGGAATATGCTGTTCCCGATAAATGGATGCTTGATGTTGAAACCGATTGGGTTCCAAGCGTTGATATGGTAGAGAAAATAGATTCTATAATTATCCGGCTTGATCTGCCCGGTGTGGAGACAGATTCTGTACGTTTAACGATTCATGAAGGGATGCTTCGAATAGAATGTGAACGCCGCGATGAATTTGAGAATGACGAAGATGCGAAACACTTTTGTTGTGAGAGAAACACGGGAACATTTGCGCGTTTCATCCAGCTTCCAGAAAGCATTGATGCCGAAAAAGTAACGACTGAATTCAAGAACGGAGTGCTAAAACTGACGTTCGAGAAAAAAGCATCGGCAAAACCACGAGAAATAAAAATATCATAGTATACATTTTCGGTGTGCGGTAAATCCGGAGCCGTAGCAGCTCGAATCAAATAATCGATCTGAATAATAAAAGGATTTTTTAAGTGAACGAAGAGATAATTTCAGATCAAAATAAATCGTTGATCACTCCCTCAAGACAGAAAGAGTTGATCGAAAAATATTGTGCCGGAATTGAAGATCGGATACGCGTTACAAGTGCGAAGAACAATGCGAATGATATTGTTAACGACGCATGTACAGGATTAGAGAAAGAATGTAAAAGCGACGTTATCCGCTCTTTTCTTCAACAGTACGTACGCGATTTATACGAAAATCATTGGAATAATAAATGATCACCAAAGATATTTCAATTGAAGAACTTGTACAAAGTATACCCGGCTCAGTAACTTATTTGATGGAGAAGGGAATAAAATGCCTCGCTTGCGGTGAACCGATTTGGGGAACGCTTGAAAGCGCTTCGAAAGAAAAAGGTTTTTCCGACTCCGATATTCAGCGATTTGTTGAAGAGATAAATTCATTGAGCAATGTAATATCTAAATCCTAAATTCGAATATCTGCGCCGGTGGCGCACCAGCCTTTGGCTGGGAAATTCTAAACAAACACTAAATCTAAATTTCTAAATCATAAAACATTTTTTACTTTTTAATTTTGAATTAATATTATGCCAGTTTACGATTACAAATGTACCGATTGCGAAAAAACCTACGACGTATTTCATAAAGGTCGTGAAATAATTGAAGACGTTGTATGCCCATCGTGTAATTCAACCAACCACAAAAAGCTTATGTCTGTCACACAGATGTCAATGGGTTCCGATTCCGGCTCAAGTTGTTCCGATGGATCATGTGGTCCGTACACAGGCGGCGGCTGTGCTTCCGGTATGTGCGGGTTGAATTAAATCAACAGTTTTTAGCTCTTTACCTCAATAAAAATCCCGCTATAAATCCCTTGTAGGCTCGGAAAGATTCTGAGCCGAGAGGGATTTTTTATTATTTCAGAGGGATGTACGAGTTGAATCATTTTCATTCCCCGGCTCAATCGTTACAAAACTTGAAACTTGCCGTTAAAATTGTTAAACTAAACAAGATGGTTTAGTAATTTCATTTTTATCGACAGGTATTCATGCGTTCAACAATTTCATTCATTCTTGATGGAAAGATCGTTGATCTTGACTTTAAGAATTCAAAACAATTTTCCCCGACTTCAACCGCTTTAAATTATCTCAGAAGTTTTCCAGCCCACAAAGGTGTTAAAGAGGGATGTGCCGAAGGTGATTGCGGCGCCTGCACAGTGGTTCTTGCAGAACTTGTTGATAATAAAATCACTTTCAGAGCTGTTGATTCATGTTTAATTTTCTTGCCGATGATACACGGGAAACAGTTAATTACAGTTGAGAATTTGAAAACCCCTGAAGGCATCCTTCACCCTGTTCAGCAATCGATGGTCGATCTTTACGGCAGTCAGTGCGGTTTCTGTACTCCCGGAATAATCATGACGATGTTTGCTTTCTACAAAAATTATGACAAACCATCACGCGAACAAATTGATGATGCGCTAACCGGCAATCTCTGTCGTTGCACCGGCTATCGGCCGATTGTTGAAGCAGCAGCAAAATCGTGTGTACATAATTGTGTTGATCATTTTACAAATGATGAATCAAAAATAATCAAATTTCTAAAATCGATTTCCAAAGAATCGATTCATATTCAAACCGACAATCAAAAATATTTCCGACCGGCAAGTCTGGGTGAAGCAATCTCACTCAAGCATCAACATCCTGAAGCAATAATCATCAGCGGTGCGACTGATATTGCGTTGCGCGTTACAAAAAACCATGAGTTGCTTAAAGAAATTATCGACCTTTCGGGTGTCGAAGAGCTTAAAGTAATTACCCAAACCGATTCATCGATAGAAATAGGCGCCGGTGTATCGCTGAATGATATTCTCTTGCCGATCGAAAAAGATTTTCCTGCGTTACACGAGATGCTTAAAATTTTCGGTTCACATCAAATCAGAAATCTTGCCACGCTTGGTGGTAATCTCGGAAGCGCTTCTCCTATCGGCGATACTCTCCCAATATTAATGGCATATAATGCCGGCGTTGTACTCGAAAGTTTAAACGGCAGACGTGTAATTCCGCTTAACGATTATATAATCGGTTACAGAAAGACCGTTCGCAAACCTGACGAGCTGATCACTTCTATTATAATACCGAAGTTAACTAACGGCTCGATCATAAAATCTTACAAGGTGTCAAAACGGAAAGATTTAGACATATCAACACTTAGTGCCTGTTTCAGGATTGATCTTGACGGTAGTATGGTGAAGTCGATAATTCTCGCTTATGGTGGAATGGCTGAGCGAACTAAACGTGCTTTTACGGCTGAACAATTTCTTCTTGGCAAACAGTGGGAAAGAAAAATTATCGAGAAAGCGATGACTCTAATTGAAAAAGATTTCACACCGATTTCAGATGCAAGGGGAAGCGCGGAGTTTAGATTAAAAGCCGCCCAGAATTTACTGTTAAAGTTTCTTATTGAGACAAAAGGAACAAATTAAATATGGATTTTACGGTTAATAAAAAAAGTAATTTTATTTTTCTTATTATTTTTGCGTTGATTTTTTGTATTCATAGTTCTGTCGTTGGACAAAAACAATCCGCGCCATCAGATACCGTCGAACTTACATCTTTAAAACATTGGCCCCAGCCGGTAAAACAAGTTCCACCCGAATATCCGACGCTTGCACGACAAAATAATGTTGAAGCCGAAATTATGCTCAGCGTTTTAATCGGCAAAGATGGTAAACCGAAAAAAATTAAAGTTACGAATGTTAAAACTTCTTTTATGAAAGAATCTTCAGTCAAGCAAACTGCATCAACACCTGATCCGAAGTATGCGAAATTATTTCACAAACCATCGATTGATGCCGTAATGAAATGGCGGTTCACAAAACCGCTAAAGCCCGACAGCACTACAGCGCTGGTTTGGGTGAATGTGCCGCTGAAGTATCAGTTAACGACGCAGAAATAATAGAATAATGGATTACTGGAGTAATGGAGTAATGGATTACCCCATCAATCCGAATATAGGTTGAGCAAAAAAAATAATTATATGCACAAATACAAAATATGAAAACGGAAAATCAAATTCCTCACGATTCCGCTGTTGGCCATGTTACAGGCGAAGCAATATATATAGACGACATTCCGGTAAACGATCAGCTTCTTATCGGCAAAGTTGTTTACAGCCGATATGCACATGCAAAAATAAAATCGTTCGATTTGAGTGAAGCGAAAAAAGTAAACGGTGTTTATGCTGTATTATGCTACAAAGACATTCCCGGGCACAATCAAATGGGACCGGTTATAAAAGACGAGTCGGTTCTCGCAGAGAATGAAGTTACATTCATCGGACAAGCAATGTTTCTTATTGCCGCTGAAACCGAAGAGCAATGCCGCGAAGCTGAAAAACTCATCAAGATTGAGTATGAACCGCTCGATGCAATTCTGACTATAGAAAAAGCGATAGAAAAAAACAATTTGTTAGGTCCGCCAAGAGAAATGAAACGCGGTGATGCCGACAGCGCATTGAAATCATCTAAGCATATAATTAGCGGGGAACTCCGCACCGGCGCGCAAGAACACTGGTATCTTGAAACGCAAGCGTGTTTGTCTGTTCCGGGAGAAGGTAAAGAAATAAATGTTTTTAGTTCTTCCCAGCACCCGTCCGAAACACAGGCGCTTGTGGCAGAAGTTTTAGGTATAAAAAAGCACGAAGTTGTTGTTGAAGTAAAACGTATGGGCGGCGGTTTCGGTGGAAAGGAAACTCAGGCAAATCATGTTGCATGTTGGTCGGCTTTGTTGTGCCATGCTACAAAACGTCCGGTGAAAATCCGTTTATTCCGTGATGATGATATGATTATGACAGGTAAACGCCATCGTTATCTCACAAAGTATGAAGCTGGTTTTGATGATGATGGATTAATCAATGCAGTGAAACTTGAATTCAACAGCGATGGCGGCGCGGCAACAGATCTGTCGTTTGCGATCATGGAACGCACAATGCTTCATGCCGATAATTCATATTACATTCCGAATATGTCGGTAAAGGCGCTGGTATGGAAAACGAATCTTCCTTCGAACACTGCTTTTCGAGGATTCGGAGGTCCACAAGGTATGGCTGCAATCGAAACGATCATCGATAAGATTGGTCGCGCACTAAAAAAAGATCCGGCAGAAATCCGACATAAAAATTTTTATGGTCTGAATGATAGAAATATTACTCATTATGGACAAACCGTAGAGCATAATCGACTTTACCTTATTTATGATCAGATAATAAAATCTTCCGAATATGAAAAACGTCGCAAAGAGATTAACGATTTCAACATTAAAAATGAATTCTTCAAAAAAGGTATAGCAGTTACTCCGGTGAAGTTTGGAATTTCTTTTACGACAACATTTCTCAATCAGGCAGGCGCTCTCGTGAATGTTTACACTGATGGGACTATACTTGTCAATCACGGCGGTACAGAAATGGGACAGGGACTCAACACAAAAATGCAGCAGATCGCCGCGGCAGAATTCGGTGTGAGCATAGATCGTGTGAAAGTAAATGCCACCAATACATCCAAAGTTCCGAACACATCGGCAACCGCCGCTTCATCCGGTTCCGATCTGAACGGTATGGCTGTGAAAAATGCAATCGATATAATAAAAGAGCGAATATCTAAAGAGTTGGCACAAATCTGGACTCAACAACCCTCCAACCCTCCAACCCTCCAGCAATCCATCCTTTTCAAAGAGGATTATATTTTCGACTCCGATCATCCTGAAAGAAAAATCTCTTTTTCCGATGCAATGCTTCAAATGAACTTGCGTCAGGTGAGTTTGAGTGCGGCGGGATTTTACAAAACACCGACAGTCGGATGGGATAAGATTAAAGGACAGGGGAAACCGTTCTTTTATTATTCATTCGGAATGGCAGTTTCGGAAGTGATGATCGATATTCTTACGGGTCAGTATACGTTATTAAGAACGGATATTTTGCAGGATGTCGGAGATTCTATCAATTCCGGAATCGATATGGGACAGGTTGAAGGCGGATTCGTTCAGGGTATCGGCTGGTGTACAACTGAAGAAATCAAGTGGGATGCAAAAGGAAATTTGATGAATCATTCTCCGGACACATACAAGATTCCGACCGTACAGGATATACCGAAAGATTTTCGTGTTAAGTTGATGGAAGGAGTTCCGAATCCTGTCGGTACAATCCGCAGAAGTAAAGCAATCGGTGAGCCGCCGTTTATGCTTGCACTTTCTGTTTGGCTGGCAATCAAAGATGCGATCTCGGCAGTTGGCAATCATAAGTTTGAACCGGAGTTTTCACTGCCCGCAACAAATGAAACAATATTACTTTCGATTGAGAAATTGAAAGGGAAGTTTCATTCACCAACCCTCTACGAGTCTACAGACTCGAAGAGTCGTAGACCTAACCCCTCCAAAGGAGGGGAATCAGAGGTCTCCTCTCGAGAGGGGATTTAGGCCTGCCCGCCGCACAAAGCACGCTTTGGCAGGCGGGGGTGTGTCAATAATTATTACAGGATAAATGGAAAATATAAAAATAATTAACCACGGATATTCACAGATTTGAATTATCCGTGTTAATCCGTATAATCAGTGTCATCAGTGGTAAATAAAATATGAAATTTTCTCCTCCTCAATATGTAAACAATTTGAAATGTCTCGTCTGCGGTTCATCATATTCGCATGGCAACATCTTTACATGTCCACATTGTGGCATCGAAGGCATCCTCGATGTTCAATATGATTATGAAGCAATAGTTCAAAATCCGAAATCCCTGCCCGCCGCTTCGCTTCGGCAGGCGGGCGCAATACGCAATCCGCAATCTTCTGATATTTGGCGATACAAAGATTTGCTTCCTATTTCACAAGAAATTCCGCTACCGCATTTGCATGTTGGCTGGACGCCGGTTTACGATGTGCCCCGGCTTGCCCGTTATTTCGGACTCAGAAAATTATTCTTGAAAGATGATGGCCGCAACCCGACAAACTCTTTTAAAGATCGCGCAAGTGCAATCGGAGTTATGAAAGCAATGGAGTTCGGTTTCAATACAATCGCATGTGCGTCAACAGGTAACGCCGCTTCATCGCTTGCCGGATTGTCTGCGGCAGTCGGGTTGAAGAGCTACATTTTTGTTCCTGAGCGTGCGCCTGAACCAAAAATTACACAGCTACTCATTTTCGGTGCGACTGTATTCAGGGTAAAAGGAACTTACGAACAGGCATTCGATCTCAGCAAACAATCTTGCGATCAGTTCGGATGGTACAACAGGAACAGCGGAACGAATCCTTTTCTTGTTGAAGGAAAAAAAACCGCCGGACTCGAAATTGCGGAACAAATGAAAGAACATTTACCCGATTGGGTTGTTGTCTCTGTTGGTGATGGCTGTACAATTGGCGGAATAGGAAAAGGTTTACAGGAGATGAAACAACTTGGTCTCATCGACAGAGTACCACGGCTATTAGGAGTTCAAGCCGAAGGGGCGAAACCAATTCTCGATGCGTTTGCTTCAGGGAAAGATTTAATTCCAACAGGTACGAACACAATAGCCGATAGCATTGCAGTCGGCACACCGCGGAATTGGCGGCGTGCGATTCAGCAAGTCAGATCGTCGCACGGTGAAATGGTTGCCGTATCTGACGAAGAAATTTTAGAAGCTATGCGGGTTACCGCACGGCTTGGCGGTGTGTTCGGCGAACCGGCAGGTGTCGCAGGCGCAGCCGGTTTAAAAAAAGCCGTTGAACAGAAAATTGTAAAATCTAATGAAACTGCCGTAATAGTTATTACCGGAAACGGACTGAAAGATATCCAATCTGCAAAACAAGCCGCAGGTAAAGAACATTTAGTAGAGCCAACACTTGATGCCGTTGCAGAGCTTCTTGAAAAACAACTGAAACTATAAATCCCTTTGCGTCTTTTTCTCGGGAATTCCATCGGGAAAAGTGACGCTAAGATAAAACATTGGAAAAATTATGCTACTCAAAAACACAACATCGATAGTTCTTGATCCACCTTCGATTGAATCTGTCGACATTCGTCTTCTCAACTGTGATATCATGGAGAGGGGAAAAAACCTAACACCAAAGAAAGGCGAAGAAGTGCACGACTTTTTAGGCAGGATTGTCATGCCGGGACTCGTGAACTCGCATACGCATCTCTATTCGGCGCTTGCAAGGGGGATGTCGTATCCTAAAGAGCCGCCTCAGAATTTTCTTGAAATCTTACAAAAAATTTGGTGGAAACTTGACCGCGCGCTTGATGAAGATGCAATCTATTATAGTGCGCTTGTCGGAGCAATAGATGCGGTGCGATGTGGAACCACAACGCTTATCGATCATCATGCATCTCCGAAATCGATCACCGGCTCACTTGATGTTATCAAAGAAGCGATGTGGGAAGTCGGGTTGCGGGGCGTATTGTGTTATGAAGTAACAGATCGCGGCGGAAAGAAAGAGCGCGACAAAGGTTTGGAAGAAAACGAACGGTTCATTAAAGACAACAAAAAGAATTCACAGTTCCGAGGAATGGTCGGCGCACATGCCGCTTTCACAATGAGCAATGAAACCATGCGTCTCTGCGGTGAAATGGCTTCGAAGTATAAAGTCGGAGTGCATATTCATGTTGCTGAAGATAAATCGGATGTAACCGATGCGGAAGAAAACTACCGTTGCAGTGTAATCGATCGTTTGAAAGAAAATGGAATTCTTCGGAAGGATTCAATCCTCGCTCATGGTGTTCACTTGAATGAAAAGGAAGTTAATGAAGTTAAGAAGGTGGGAAGTTGGTTGATGCACAATCCGCGTTCAAACATGAACAACCGTGTCGGCTACGCACCGTTGCATTTATTCGGTGAGCGCGTGGGTTTGGGAACAGACGGATTTCCGGCAGATATGTTTGAAGAATCGAAAATAGGATTTTATAAGAGGCAGGATTCGCGTGCAGACGAAAACGTAAACATGGCTAAGCTTCTGCAAAATGGGCAACGGACAATTTCAGAAATATTCGGTCAGAAATTCGGATCGCTTAAGAAAGGTTCTCCCGCTGATATAGTTGTACTCGATTATCAGCCGCCGACGCCGATGACTGTAGAAAATCTTGCCGGGCATTTTCTTTTCGGCATGAACTCATCGATGGTCGAATCGGTTATGATCGACGGTAAGTGGGTTGTGAAGAACCGTGTTTTGATTGGATTCGATGTGGAATCGGTTTATGAGAAATCGAGAAAGGTGGCTAAGAAGTTGTGGGAGAAGATGTAAACAACTTTGATTTTAACATTTCAGCTACACCCCGCCGTACCGTTTGGAATAGATACTCTTTAGCCACCGTGCGAAAAACTCATTACCCTCTTCCCACCAAGTATTTTTAGGATTATTCACATCGAAATTTGCCGGAGCGCTCTCGAGTCCTTTTTGTATATCGCGGAAATGTTCGAAGACAATCCGCTCCGCGTCGTACTCATGATGTCCTAAGTGACCGATGAATCGTCCATCGCCCGATTCGAATATGAAATGTCCGGCTTCTTCAGAATGCGCGAGAAGATTGATTTTCCCAGCATCGGCAGCGATGCGTAAATCATTCTCGTTAAATCCGGCATACCTGCTCTGCGGACAATAAAATGTATCGTTCAACCCGTCGGTGATCGGATGATTACGGTTCAGATTTTTCGAGGCATACACGCCGAATAATTTTTTAGCGTAATTAATTTTTTCCACACCGAATATTTTCGCAATAGCAAGTCCGCCCCAGCAAATACCAAGTGTGCTGACGATATTCGTGTTTGCATAACTAAAAATTTCTAACAATTCTTTCCAGTAAGTTACAGCTTCGAACGGGATCGTTTCAACAGGCGCTCCTGTTATAATCAATCCGTCTAATGGTTCGTTTTTAATTGCTTCCTCAAAAGTCAGATACCATTGTTTTATATAATCTTTATCGCTGCTCTTATAGTTATGATTTGTCGCTCTTATCCAAGCCGGAATAACAGAAATATTCGAATTTCCAATTGAACGTAAAATACTAAATTCATACTTCTCCGCTTCGGGCATTACATTGAATATGCCGATTCGTAACATGTGTTGAGCCTGAGTTTCTGTAATCTGTTTTTCAATGCATGTAATTCCCTGCTCACGCAATAAATCTGTTATAGGATAGTTATTTGGTATTATTAATGCCATAGAAATAATATACTATCTATTTTTGAAAATCCAATCCTTGGAAATCTCCTCTAAATTCACGAAATTGATACACTTATTCATAAAAATCGTAAATGAAACACAAAATCATAGGCAAGGGAGAACGCAGAGTAGATGCTCTCGGTAAAGTAACCGGTACGGCAAAGTATGCCGAGGACTTTAATGTTATGCATCAATTGTATGGTAAAGTACTGCGTGCCAAACATCCTCACGCCAAAATTCTAAAGATCGATATATCTAAAGCGCAAAAACTTGAAGGTGTCGAGGCAGTTCTTACCGCGAACGATATTCCGGGAGATAAAGTTTTCGGCGTTGTGGTGAAGAATCAGGCAATACTCGCTCAAGATAAAGTCAGGTATCTCGGTGACGGTGTAGCGCTGGTTGCCGCGAAGACAAAAGAGATTGCCGAACAAGCCGTATCATTAATCGAAGTTGAATATGAGACACTGCCGATAATTTCGGACTCCGAAGAAGCGTTCAAGCCTGAATCAATAAAAATTCATGGCGATGATAATCAATTTGTACATCATCATGTAACCAAAGGTGATATTGAGAAAGGTTTTAATGAATCTGATTTTATTATCGAAAAAAAATTCAAGACACAATTTATAGAACACTCGGCTATTGAACCGGAAGCCGTACTTGCCGAACCGGCTGAGCACGGCGGTGTTATAGTAACGGGATCAGTCCAAAACCTTTTCTCAACTCGACGTTCCGTTGCCGGCGCACTCAAACTAGATCTCAACAAAGTTCAGATAATTCAGTCAACACTTGGCGGTTCATTCGGCGGTAAGGATGAAGTAATGACCGCAATGTGTTGTCGTGCCGCTTTGCTTTGTATGAAAACAGGGAAACCTGTGAAGATGGTTAACACACGCGAAGAGTCGATGATCGAAAGTTACAAACGGCATCCGTATGTTCTCTATTATAAGTGGGGCTGTAAGAAGAATGGTTCGATCACCGCGATGGAAATAAAATGTATTGCCGATGGCGGTGCGTATGCTTCGATGAGTCCGTTTGTAACATGGCGCTCTGTTGTTCAGGCAACGGGTCCGTACTACTGCGAGAATGTTAAGACAGATGTTTATGCCGTTTATACGAACAACAATTACACAGGAGCGATGCGCGGTTTCGGTTCACCGCAGGTGAACTTTGCAATTGAATCGATGATGGATGAACTTGCCGAGAAAGTTGGAAAAGATCCTTTCGAGATTCGTTTGCAAAATGGATTTGAAACCGGTGCTGTTACTGCAACAGGACAGAAGCTCAATCATCGTGTGAGCTTGAAAGAAGTTCTAACAAAATCGGCTGAAGCGGCTGATTTTCTGAATAAATGGAATCAATATCGCACTTCCAAACAATCTCCGAAGCGCAAAGGTATCGGGCTTGCATGCAGTTATCGCGGTGTTTCGCTTGGCGCTGAAGGAACCGATGCCGCCGGTACAATTGTCTCGGTTCAAACAGATGGAAGTGTGATTGTCTCTTCAGGAATTACAGACATGGGACAGGGAGCGCAAACGCAGATGTCGCAGATTGCCGCTGAGGTTCTTGGTATAACGATGGATCGAATCCAATTTTTGAATACGAACACAAGTCGTGTCCCCGATTCCGGACCAACCGTAGCATCGCGCGGTACAATCATGGGCGGTGCGGCGGCGAAGAAGGGTGCCGAAATTGTTCGTGCATTTCTGATTAAAACCGCATCCGAGATGACGGGGCTTGATGTTATGTCGTTAGATTTGAAAGACAATTATCTGATTGATACCAACAACGGTGAACGACTTGCATCGTTCAACGAAGTTGCAGCGGAATGTTTTAACAAAGGCAGACCGATGTACGGCTTCGGCTGGCATAAATCACCGCAAACATCGTGGGATGAACATCACGGTCATGGTGAAGCGTATTTTACATTTGTTTACGGAGCTAACATTGCCGAGGTGGAAGTGGATACCGAAACCGGTAAAGTTGATGTTTTGAATTTTGTTTCTTGTCATGATGTCGGCAAGGCGATCAACCGCAATTCGGTGCTCGGACAGTTTTACGGCGGTGTCGCTATGGGACTTGGTTACGGATTGATGGAGGAATTCAATTTTGAAGATTCAATTCCGAAACAATTGAACTTTGATGAATATTTAATCCCAACATCGATGGATGTTCCGAATATCATACCGATAATTGTTGAGAATGAAGACGCGGCGGGACCATACGGTGCAAAATCAATCGGTGAACCTTCGAATGAATTGGCGGCGCCTGCAATCATCAATGCAATTTATAACGCTACGGGCAAGCGCATTTATGAAATTCCTGCGACACTCGAAAGAGTTCTACTCGGGCATAAGCTTACAAGAAAAGGTGAACGTGGTTCAGTGAAGAAGGAAGAAGTTTTGGCAGATTCGTGCAAGATTAGACCGGAGGGAAGATGAAACCTTTCGAGTACAGAGCGGTTCACTCGGTTGAAGAAGCGGTATCAGTTTTAGCTGAATACGGCTCAGATGCGCGCATTCTAGCCGGTGGCACAGATTTGCTTATCGAATTGCGCAAACAGAATGTCAAAACTCCGAAAGTTGTTATTGATATTTCATTCATAAAAGAATTACGCGGTATCGAATCCCCGAATGGTACAGTAATGCTACAATCATTGACTACTCATTCAGAGATCGTAAATTCAAAAGTTGTCCAACAATATGCTTCGCTTCTTACGGGAGCTGCATCAGTTATTGGTTCGCCTCAGATTAGAAACAAGGGAACAGTCGGTGGTAATATCATGAACGCTGCCACATGTGCAGATACAGTTCCGCCATTAATCGCTCTTGGAGCGAAGATAACACTGAAATCAAAAACCAATTCAAGACAAATCGATCTTTCTGATTTATTCATCAAACCGTATCAGACAAAAGCTAAACCGGAAGAAATTTTGACAGAAATTCAATTTCCAAAACTTTCATCGAATGTAAAAAGCTCATTCATTAAACTCGGAAGAAGAAACGCGCTATCCATTTCACGATTGAGTGTTGCCGCGATTCTAACTCAAGATAAAAATGGAAAAATCACTGATGCCCGGATAGTTCCCGGTGCTGCGCTTCCGGTATGGAGACGAGTTACCGAAGCTGAAATATTATTGATTGGAAAAAAACCATCGAAAGAATTGTTCACTGCTGCCGGACAAAAAGTATCTGAAGTCATGATTTCGCATACAGGCAGACGCTGGTCAACAGAATATAAAGAACCGGTGATCGCAACTTTGGTTAGAAGAGCGTTGGAGATGTGTGTGGGGGATTTAAAAGATTTGAAAGATTTAAAAGATTTGAAAGATTGAAAAGATTGGAAAGATTGGAAGAATTGGAAAGATTTGAATGATTATAAAATATTTTTAGGGGATAACGTATGGGTAAAAAGATTGAGAGGTTTGAGGATTTAGAAGTTTGGCAAAAAGCAATAGATATAGCAGTTGATATTTATAGGTTAAGTGAAAGCGGGAAGCTTAGTAAAGATTATGATTCGAAGAGCCAGATTAGACGAGCGGCAAATTCTATTTCGAACAATATCGCGGAAGGATTTGAATACAACAACAATAGTGAATTTGTTAGGTTTTTGAAATATGCAAAAGGATCAGCAGGCGAAGTAAGGAATCAACTCCATTTGCTGAAAAAGATAGGATATATAGATGAACCGATTTTTGATTCCATGTATAATAAAATCATTGAGCTATCACAACAAATAGCAAACTTTATTAAGTATTTAAGAAAATTTGAAACAACCAAAAAACCAAAGTAATAAAATATTTCTCTTAATTTTTTCAATTATTGAATCATTTTAATTATTACAATTATCTCAATGTCCACAGTTACGATAAATACAAAAATAAACAACCGCAAATACTCGCTCGCAGTTGCTCCAAATACGACGCTTCTCCATTTCCTTCGCGAAGAGCTAGGATTGACCGGAACAAAATGCGGTTGCGAAATCGGTGAGTGCGGCGCTTGCACGGTTTTGCTCAACGGTGAAGCGGTGAATTCGTGCCTTGTGCTTGTTCCTCAAATAGATGGAAAAGAAATTCTCACCGTAGAAGGATTGGCAAAGGATGGCAAGCTTCATCCACTCCAAGAATCGTTCATGGATCACGATGCTGTCCACTGTGGTTTCTGCACTCCTGGAATGTTGATGAGTGCAAAAGCGTTGCTCGACAAGAATCCCGATCCTGATGAGAAAGAAATTCGAACTGCGATTTCGGGAAATTTGTGTAGATGCACGGGATATGTTCAGATTGTAGATGCGATTAAAGAAGTAGTCAAGTAGTTGAGTATTTGAGTAACTGAGTAACCGAGTAATTAAGAATTAAGGATAGAATCAAATGATAAAAAATAAATCTATTTCGATTGATAAAAAGAAAACAAACCACATTGCTGAATTTCTCACCGACGCACAACTTCGTGCAGAAATCGAGAAGTGCGAATACTGCGAAGAGAAACCCTGTAAAGAAGCCTGCCCGGTAGATTGCTCACCTGCCGATTTTATTATGGCTGTGAAAGTAGGCAGCCGCGCTGATTACCGGCGTTCTGCCGCACTCATTATGGGAAGCAACCCTCTTGGTGGAGTTTGCGGTGCAGTTTGTCCAGACACTCATTGCGTGAAGGCATGTGTCCACCGTACGTTTGATTCAGCGGTAAACATACCGGCAGTTCAGGCAACGATTATCGAAAAAGCCAAACAACAAGATGTAATGCCTGAGTTTGAAACGTTTCCTCTTAACGGTAAAAAGGTAGCAATACTCGGTGCAGGTCCGGCAGGAATCGGTGCGGCAGCCGTCCTTGCTCAGAAGGGATATACTATAGATATATTTGATAAGTCAAAAACACCGGGCGGTATGTGTAACCTGATTCCGGATTCAAGATTATCGCCAAATGTTTTGAAAACCGACATAGATTTCTTTTTAACTTTAGGAAAAATTTCTTTCAAGGATATTAAAAAATTAACCGCAGGCATGAAAGGGTATGATGCCGTTCTTAATGCAACAGGTTTAGATGAAGTATTTATTCCTCCTATGATTGGCAGTGAATCAGCAATTGACTGGATGAAGTATCTCAGTAACGCTAACCGATATTCGGTGAAGGGAAAGCGTGTTGCAATAATTGGCGGCGGAGCGGTTGCGCTTGATTGCGCTGAGGAAGCTCTCGCACATGGCGCTTCGAACGTCGAGATGTTTGCACTCGAAACCTGGTCGGAGATGCCGCTGACTGCAAAAGAACGACAAGCAACACAGGAGTTGGGTATTGCTATAACAGGAAGAGTGAGAGTTACAGAAATTCTTAAAAAAGGGAAACTTGTTACCGGATTAAAAACTATTAAAGTTGTGCTACCGCGCGGTAAGAAGTTCCATCCAAAAAACATAAACGATTTGAAGGGAACAGAACAAATTCTTCCGAACGTGGATTTTGTAATTATCGCAACCGGAGCGCGTTCTTCTATTCAAAAAACAAATAATGCACGAATGTTTTATACAGGCGACATGGTTACCGGTCCAACTACAGTCGTTGAAGCAGTAGCCGCGGGTAAAAATTCCGCAATGGAAATTGATGCGTTTATTTCCGGAAGCCGCTATAAACCGGATGTTACAAAAATTGATGGAAAAACAAAGAGCCGTGTAATAATGCCGGGGCGTGTTATGCTGCCGGTTCCGATAAAAGCTGAATTCTTCGGTCGTGAAATCATATCACCGTTTTTACTCTCTGCGGCGCCACCTTCCGACGGTTATGAGCAAATGAAAAAAGCTTACGAAGCGGGCTGGGCTGGCGGCGTGATGAAAACTGCCTTTGATAACATTCCGATTCACATCCCGTCGGAGTACATGTTTGCTTTCTCGAAATCGACTTATGCCAATTGCGACAATGTTTCGGGGCATCAACTTGAACGTGTTTGCCGCGAAGTTAAGAAGTTAGTCAAGGAATTTCCTGACCGTTTGACAATCGCTTCAACAGGTGGTCCTGTAACCGGAAACGATGAGCTTGATAGCGCAGTCTGGCAATCTAACACAAAAAAGTTGGAGGCAGCAGATGCTATGGGAATCGAGTATAGTCTTTCATGTCCGCAAGGTGGAGATGGAACAAAAGGCGACATCGTATCTCAGGATGCTGAGTTGACTGCAAAGATAATAGATTGGATAATGGAAG
>PNNN01000035.1 GCA_013824245.1 Chlorobiaceae bacterium
AACATTTTTCATGTTTATTCATGTTCAGAAACATAGGTCTTCATAGGTTTATATGTCCCCCAAAAATTCTATTATTATCTTTTCTTATCTTTAGTTAGAGTAAAAAATGTTAGGTTTAGTAAGGTCGTTATTGCTTTTCTTCATTTGAAATACTCTCCGATTTATGAAGTTGATATGAATGTACCACCCTAATCGGATTTCTATCTTTAAATCGAAATTTGGCTTTCCCCACCCTTGTAAGTTGTTGATTCTCAACCTCTAATTTTTTCTTAATTTGCATCTCAACAAAGTTCAGCTTAGTTGAAGGCATGGTACATTGCCATGCAAAAATATTTCCATTCCGTTCATAGGTGGTAATTTTTCTAAACATCTGTTTTATTATCCTTCCCACCATTGGATTGGTAGTATAAAAATTGATATATCCGTTTCCGGTCGACCATGTTTCGTATTTCATTGTACTTGATCTTCTTTTAATTTTGTAATGTCGATTAATTCACCTGTTTGTTTGTTGCATAACATCTCTTTTGTATCTCCATTCTCAGATTTCTCTTGTATAACTGTATAAACAGTATAGTCGTTAATGGGTGGAAGCATATCGTCTCTATGGAAAGAGATAAACTCCTTGATTGCCTCAGTATGTCTATTGTGGATGGTTACACAAAGTTCACCTATAAATCTTCTTAATTCTTCAATTGAGGTAATCATTTCAACGGTATCATGGAAACAGAATCTTATTTTATCTCCATTATGCTGAAGTGTAAGGTTTACCGTAGGTTTAAAATTGCTTTCAGGTGTATCAGCAACCCAAACGCTCGCATTGAATGTATATTTATCGTTAAGCCTTATTTTCTGATGTCTCAGTACTTTCTTAGGAAGGAATTTCCTTTTCCCTTTCCTTAAAACAACTTCATATTTTTCTGCTCTGCTCATTTCATCAATCTCTTTTAGAGAATGGGAAGTGCTGTATTTCTCAAAGTTATAGCGTCAATACAGCACATTATTAAGGTCTCACCTGACACTTGTGAGATGACCCCCATTAATAGTTTAAGCTGCCTGATTAAATAAATCCCACTGAGAATTATTCTCAAAGGCAATAGCTCGCTCTGCACCAAAGAGATTTAGAGGTAAGAACGATTGAAGCTCGAACCCTGCTTTCTGGAAATTTAACACCTTCCCATAATGCAGAAAGAATTCTCTTGTAGTTTGCAATTTCTGACCATCCAATTCTATTTCTATGAATTTGAATGGTTGCTTCAAAAGCTCAAGATTGATTCCGAGCGATTTTGTCTTCCGATGAATATGCTTCTCCTTTCTTTTGGCAATAAACTTGCCTTCACCGGATTTGTCTAACCTCCCGATGTACCGAGTTTGAAAACCCAATCGCAGAGCTACATTGAAAATGTTAGGATATTTAGTTGGAATTAACTGAATATTATTACTATATTGTTGCATGGCGTTAAGCCTTTCTGCCCTTGTTAAGCTTGAGTCTACCAGGACACACTTGATAAGGGCATTCACATTAAATGAAAAACCGATAATAAAATATCTTTAAGATACAAAATGAGGAATGGGGTGAGCAATGGAGGTGAATTTGTCACGCACTATAAGCGTGACAGAGTTATATTATCTTGTCACATCTATATGAATTCATAACAATTACATCCACAATACCAGTATCGGTTCTTGATTTACTGTAGGATATTTTTCCTTCCCTCGACATTTTTTGTAAAATCATTTCAACTTTGTTTTTGTCCCATTTAACAAATTTCATTAAATTATTCTTTGGTAATCTCCAATCGTTATTTATGAAGATTATTTCCATTTCTTTAACATCCTTATTGGAGATTGGCAAGTCTTCTCGAAAGTCACTTGTCGATTTCTTTCTTCGCTCTTTGTACTTCCGAAGTGATGTTGGTGAAAAGCTCAACTCCCTCTCTAATTCTTTATGTAATTGTCTATAGGTCATAGAAGGATATGGAAAAAGTTCACACCATTTATTATACTGAAACTCTTTAGTGCTTTGATATTTTTTATTTATCTCAGCTATTTTCCCTTCTAATATTTCAATTCTTCGTTTCACTTTCTTCGGTTCGATTCGGTCAACAAAATCCTTCAACGCCGTACTAAACAACTCAAATCGAATTGCAGTTTTAGGATGGGTGTACTTGCACAAGCATTCGTACAATTCAAGATAAACTTCTGGAAAATATTCGTATTTCAAAAGTAACTGCATAAGTTGAATAACCTTGCCCTGAACAAGGAACTCGTTATCTCTATCTCGTTTCGAGAATTTGTTTACTTCCCTAATCGTGAGAGCTTTTGAAGGTCTATCTGTTTTAATCCTGCTTGAATTATGTTCCTCTATTACCTCACGTATGATTTTCTTTGTATCAATTGGAGATATATTTTTCATTATCATTCTATAAAAAAATCCTCTAACCGTTTCCGAACCGATTGCACCGGTCTCACATCAAAGTGTGAACGAATAGAGGATTAATAAATATCTTGCAATACATACGGAAGTTGTATTTTAAATACTTATTTTTTTAAGAGGGGGTATATCAAATCTTACCTCCAGCTCCTTGCCACAAAACCTACATTTCGTAGCTTCAACCTTTACAAGCTCAGCACATTGGGGGCACTTTTTATATTCTTTGGACTTCAGCATTTGCTTCTCTATGCCTTTTATTTTTTTACTTGTAAGTGCAACGAAGATAAATCCAACCAATGGGCTCAGAAAAAAAGATATTAATAAACCAACGAAAAAACTATTTCCCCTGTTTCTATTCCATGTAGCAATTAATAATGCACCCCCGAGCCAAAAAATGAAAACACCATATCCCATACAAAACTCCTTTTGTTTTAAACATCTTAAATGTTTGTATTACGTTATTTAAAATCCTCAAAATGTACAAATATATTTTACTGAAGTCAATTCAAACCATTAATCAGAAACCTACTTCAATGAAAATATTTTGATGCTATGATGCTATGGGAAAATTGACAATCAACTCATATTTGTATAAATTTGGGTACATTTATATTGTAATTTTATTCATTCTCATTTGGGAAGGATATTTCAAATGAAAAACTTATTATTTCTTTTGTTTATTTTCGTGTTTTATTCTGTTGGAACAATTTCCCAGACCGATAAAGCCTGGAAAACCACATACACATTCTCTGGCAATTCGAATGAGGATACAGACGATTTCACGATTAAAAGTAGTAAGTGGCGTATTGTCTGGAGTGCGAACAAACAATATGATGACGTATATGGTGGAAACTTCATAGTTCACTTGGTTGATTCCGATAGTGAGGAAGACCTTGTAATTAACACTATCCCATCCGATGAAGGTATAACCATTATTAGGCAAAAGGGAACATTTTATTTTAAAATAATGTCTTTCATCACAAACTGGAAAATGGAAATCCAAGAATATCAGATACCTAAGAAAAAGTGAGAAAGTAATATATGATGACATATTAAAATGAATTATGGAATCATCTTAAAGAAAGAGTGAATCATGATACTAATCTTTTTAATTCAAGCAATCATCTTTGGAAGCTTTTGCGCATTTATTGCAAGGGAGAAAAATAGATATTCGATTGGTTGGTTTTTCTTAGGCTTTTTATTCAGCTTAATTGCTTTGCTTGCTTTAATAGCAGTTCCAACAGCGCCAAAACTTGATGACCCCAGACAAAGCAATAAACGAACAGTTGCTCTGCTTGGATGGATTTTTTTATACATTTTAATTGGTTTAATATTGATAGGGATTGTAATTGGAATTATGATATTTATTAAATTGTAATATATGTCGGATTAGCAAATCGTCAGCAGAACCATACCCAAACCACAATATAAAAGTCAAATATTGGAAAAATTTCCATAGCGTATCTGCCGTTCATCCATGCTCAAAAATACAAGGGATGGGGGGTATCGCTCCACATGCCTTTGAAGTTAGTGCTTCACTACATTCCACAGTTCAACACCCCCTCCCCACTTGTTTAATTTGCTACATTCATCAAGGCAATGGCTTCACTTAAATTTTCTTTCTGCAAGTGAGAATAAATCTGTGTTGTTTGTATGCTCTCATGTCCGAGTAGTTCCTTTACAACGTACAGAGATACTCCCCGCTGTACTAAGTTACTTGCAAATGAATGTCTCAATGTATGAAAATGTATTTTATCATTTAATTTCGCACTTCTCACAGCTTCTTTGAATTTCTTACTTACATATCCTTCATCATATTTATTACCAAAAGTTTCCTGAAATACAAAATCACTATTCGTAAAAGAAATAATTTTCGGTTTCCTCCGGTTAAGCATATCAAATAATCCATTATTCATCGGAATAATTCTCTCTTTTTTATTCTTAGTCGTGAAGGTCTCTGTATTAGCAACAGTTATGAGCTTTTCTATAAAATCAACAGAGTTCCATCTCAGATTAAGAATTTCTCCTAATCTCATACCCGTTTGGAAAGCAAAGAAACATAAATCTTTCAAATCCTCAATTTCTGTTTTTGATAGTATCAGTTCTAATTCCGATGAGTTTATAAATTGTGGAATTGCTTTTGGTATCTTAGGCATTTTAACTTGTTTCAATGGATTTTCATTAAGATATTTCCAATCTATTGCTTTGCTGAACGATGCCTTTAATGTACGGTAATACAAACCCGCTCCAGCTTTTGTTCTTCCAAAGGTAATGGTGACGAATTTATCCAATATTCTGTTATCTAAACTTGCCAATGGTATATCGCCAAGAAATTCAATCAGCATTTTAAAGGAAAGTTTGACAGATATTAGATACTTTTTTGAGTGTGTTTTGGAAAGATGCAGAATATATTCATCCCGAAAGTGGGAAAGGATAATAAATTCTACTTTTGGCTTTTCTTTCAACTTCCGTTTAAAATCGGATAGAAAAGATAATGCCTCATATCTCAACTTTGTATTAGTAGAAATCCGTTTAAATCGGTTCTCTGCTTCATTAAAGTATGCAAGCTGATAATAGCCGTTCCGCTTGAAAAGGTACATGGGAGAAAGTCCTTTCGTGCGAAGCTATCTGAAAAAGTGTGTAGTAAAACGTGTAGTAGTGTGTAGTGAAATTAAAACTATCGGTAGGCAAAAACGCTTAAACCGTGCGCCCATCAGGACTCGAACCTGAAACCCGCTGATTAAGAGTCAGCTGCTCTACCAATTGAGCCATGGGCGCCTGACGATACCGAAATTTACTTTTTGTTTTCTTCCTGAGACGGCGCTTGCTGACTGCTTGGTGGCAATGCACGTGGTACGGCTGTTTGTGTTCCTCCTCTTTGAATTACACTATCACCCACTGTTTGTTTTCCGGGAAGGAAAAAGATGTTTACTACCAAACTTAATAATATGAAGATTGTTGCCAAAATAGATGTAGCCCTGCTAAGAAAATCAGCCGTTCGTCGAACACCGAACACTGTTCCCGCTGAAGCACCACCAAACGAACCTGCTAATCCACCACCTTTGCTTGATTGCATTAAAACAACTATCATAAGTAGCACACTAACCAGAATTTCGACAGTTACCAAGATTCCGAACATAATATTCCTTGAATTTATGAGATTTTTAAAACTATAGTAAGATAACGATTTTCTTGAAGAATTTCAAGATTTTATTTTATGATTTCGAGGTAGAAGCTCCTTACTTTTTTGTTGAGGTCATAGCCACGGACATCGTCGCCATGAATATCATAATTACCGGCAAAGCCCAGCCAATTCCAATCAGTTAATATCGATTCTTTTTCTTCTTGATTGAGTGTTGAAAAATTATTTATTGTATTCCGATAATCCGGATGATGATTATACTTTGAAGGATCAACAATAGCAAAGATATGCCTATTCAAAATCATCTCTGGCAATCGCTCACCCGATTTTTCATTATCTTTACGGAGGATTGCATTCCCCTGGTGAAACATGACACTTTTTGATTTGATAAATTCTCCTTCATCACTTACTGTTATCGTAGAATTCCGAAGTATCAAAGAAGATTTCAATAAAAATTCACATACCAGATAAGCGTTAAACTCATTACAGGCAACTCTGGTAAAACCACTTGCCAACGATTTATCGATGTATCCGCCCTTTTGAGTAATCACCAACCCTTCGGCTTCGAGGATTTGAATAGTTTCATTTTCCGTTAATCCGTTTTGCCGCAGTATCTTTTTGCGCTCATGTATTATTTTATCGAGAGATTCGAAATCAATCAAATTTGAATCGATGTTTGGGAAGACAGCATACATTCTAAATCCTAACCTTCCGGCTGTCCAGATAAATTCGGAATTGTACCAATGTTGTAACCGAAGGACATCGTCCCACTCCTGATCGCTAATCTTATTCGAAGGTTCATCAATAATTTTATAAAATATCTTCCGTGCCATATCATTAATATCCAGACTTTTTTAACGATTCCAATGTTAATTTATTTTCTGAAGGAGAAATATTCAATTTCATAATTTGAGTTGCATATTTTCCAAGAATATCAAATTCAAGATTTACTTTCGTTCCTACCTTATACGATTTAATAATTGTATTGGCGAGGGTATGCGGAATTATTGAAACAGACAATGTATTTTGTTTTACTTCCGCAATTGTGAGACTTATTCCATCAATCGCGATTGATCCGACCGGAACAACATAAAGTTTAAATTCGGGCGGGAATTTTACTTGATAAATTATACTGTTAGTGCGCTTATCGATTTTAATTATGTCGCCCACTGTATCAACATGCCCTAATACTATATGTCCGCCGAATCTTCCGTTGGCTTTTAGAGGCAACTCGATGTTTACCCTATCCCCTTTGTTAAGTTGACCGAAAGTTGTTTTTTTCAGCGTCTCTTCAACCGCTTCAACTGTAAACGACGACTTAGATCGTTTGATCACAGTTTGGCAAACTCCATTCACAGCGACACTATCGTTCACTTTTATCTCGCTGTTTGATAGAGGAGCATATAATTCAATGATGAGGCCTTTCCCCTTCTTCTCAATCGATTTTATATTTCCTATTTCTTCAACTATTCCTGTGAACATATGATTATTTTTATTAAAAATATCCTTCCAAAACAAGATCATCTTCAAGCATGAAATTATTTATATTTTTCAATCTCACACTTTTATTAATATCCTTGATGTTTAAATTAAAGGAGAAGATTCCTGAACCAAGTAGTTTAGGAGCGACAAACATTAGTAATTTATCGGCACTCTTTTCTTGTACAAATCTGCTGAAGATATTAGCGCCGCCTTCTACAAGTATTGATGATATGCCGATTGTCCCAAAATATTTTAGGAGTCTGTGTGTTGAAATCTGTCCAGCAGTATTTCCGGATAATTCAACGATATTAACTTCTTTATCTTTGAATTCTTCTTTTTTCTTATGATTTATCTTCGCTGCGCGTTTCGTAATTACGAGAAAAGTTTTTGATTTATTATCGTTAAATACAGTTGCCTTCGAAGAGCAATTAAAATTTCCATCTAGAACAATTCGAATCGGATTTCTCTTTCCCGTAGAATGAGATGTAAGTTCCGGATTGTCTTTAATTATCGTCTTGGCACCTACAAGAACGGCATCATATTGTGAGCGGAGTTTGTACACTAATTCCCGAGATGTTTTATTCGATATCCAGCGTGAACGGTAATTACTGTCGGCAATTTTACCATCGAGTGTTTGAGCAATCTTCAATGTAACAAATGGCAGATGGGTTGTGATAAAATTTTCAAACACTTCATTAAGTTTCCGACATTCATCACCAAGAAGATCGGTTTGAACATCTATTCCTGCTTTCCTTAATTGCTTAACCCCTTTGCCTTTAACTAATGGATTCGGATCTAAAGAACCGATTACGACTCGTTTTATTCCTTTTAAAATTAAGAGATCGGTGCATGGTGGAGTTTTACCAAAAATATTACACGGTTCTAAATTGACATAAACAGTTGATCCCTTAACTGATTCTGTGGAATTCGCAATGGCATTCACTTCCGCATGAGGTCCGCCAAAATAATGATGATATCCTCTCCCAATTACACGACCTTTTTTCACAATAACTGCGCCAACCATTGGATTAGGACTTACCAATCCGATACCTTTACGCGCGAGCGATAAACACTCTAACATAAAGTATTCATCTTTTTGTTTTTCAAAATTAGTCATCGGAAACAGTCAACTTTATTCTGCTTTTAATTGGCACTGAGATGTAATCTGTAGCTTTTCCATTTTTCACAACGAGTTCCAATAAACCGCTACTTCCAACAATCTGGAAAGGTGTGCGAAGTGGTGCATCGGAGTATGACGAATACTTTTTATGAATCGTCTTTTTGCCGATACTAAGGCGTAATATTTTGTTCTTATTTTCTTTAACTAAATAGTTAGTAATTATGTTACCGAAATAATCTATGTGGATAATAGATCCATAGTACACATCATTAAATAAGGTATCAACTTCAACAAACTGTTCAGCATGAAATAAAGGAGTTGTTCTGGGACCTAATTTGGATGGGGAGAGTCCGTTTGCAAGATGGGCGGCTATTGGCGCAAATATATCGCGTCCATGGAATGTTGAACTAACATGAGGTAAAAAATATTCTTGATTTTTTACGGCGATTATTTTAGGACGATGAACAAAATCTAAAACATATTTCAACAATCCGTTATCTGGGGCAATGAACCGATAATCCTGAGTTTCGACACAAATAATATTTCTGTTAGAGCCAACGCCGGGGTCAACTACACATAAGAATGTTGTATGTTTAGGAAAATATCTGAATGACGTCCATAGGATATATGCCGCTTCGTCGATGTTCTGAGGTTCGATTGAGTGAGAAATATCTATTATCTTTGCATTCGGCGAAATAGAAAGAATAACCCCGTGCATAGAGGCAACGTACGCGTCCATGGTTCCAAAATCGGTTAGAATTGCAATAACCGATGATCGCTTCACTTGATTTTTATCTCCTTTCCTTTCTGTGCAGATTGATAAATAGCATCTACAACTTTCATCCGCTGAACTGCTTCATCGCCATCTGAAATTATTGTATGCAGACCTCTTGCCGCTCCAACGAAGTGTTTTAATTCGTTCTCATAACTTTTTTTAAGTAAATTAAGCGGGGAATCAACTTTTACAGGGGTAAGGTTTACAAGATTGCCATGTAATTGCTTGTAAATTCGGAGAGGGTTAATCATTGCACTTCCCTCCGATCCATATAAATTACAGTAAAAATAATCTTCTGCACAATGAAAAGACCAACTTGACTCCATTACAAGTGTTACGCCATATTTTACTTCGAGTGTAACGATTGCAGAATCTTCCACAGTTTTAGTTTTGTGCATATACATTTTCGCATTAACCCGTTGGACAGGTGGAAATCCTAAGAGCCATAGAATAAGATCGAGCATTACAATTCCTAAATCAAGAAACACCCCTCCACCCGCTTTATCTTTTTGGGTTACCCATTTATTATCGGGAGAAATTCTTTTCAGCCAACCCGCCTTAACATAAAATATTTTACCAATTTCACCTTTTTCAACAAAACTTTTTAATATCATTGTGTCTGGACGAAACCGATTGTTCATACCAACCATTAATTTGCGTTTGTGTTGTTTAACAGCTTCAGCCATCTGGACAGCTTCAAGATAACGCCGAGCGATCGGTTTCTCTACAAAAACATCTTTGCCCGCTTGAAGAGAAGCCAACGTTATCGGTAAATGGGTATCGGTGCTTGTACAAATATCAACCGCATCCATATCTTCTTTTGCTAGCATCTGCTGATAATCTGTATAAACGCGTGATATGTTGAATCGGTCGGCGATAATTTTTGAGCGTGATTTATCTTTGTCGCAAATCGCAACAACCTCAACATCATCCATCTTGGTGAGCAATGGAAGATGAAATATTTGCGACACCCATCCAAGTCCAACGACACCGATTTTTAATTTATTTTGTGATCCTGTTGGCGTCATACATCATCCCTTAAAATTCATTTATTATGCAATTTATTTTTTATAAAATCTTTCACAGTATCAATTATACCTGAGACGTCAAGCTTGAGAATATTATGAATCTCAGGAATTGTTCCCTGCTCAACAAATGAATCGGGTATACCATGAGTCTTTACAGAAACATCTGTGAACCCATTTTTTGAGATTGCTTCAATTACAGAACTGCCAAGACCACCGATTACGGAATGATCTTCAAGCGTAATTATCTTTTTAAATCTCCGGCAAACATCTGATATCATATCTTCATCAATCGGTTTCACGAAACGCATATTTACAATTTCTATTTCAATACCTTCCTTTGACAATAATTCAGCCGCTAGCAATGATGGATGCACCATATTTCCCACTGCCAAAATTGCTGCATCTTTTCCTTTCCGTATCTGTTCGGCTTTCCCAATAGCGAGTTGAATAAAAGGTTGCTTGAGTGATAAACCTGTGCAGATGCCTCGTGGATATCGAAGAGATACCGGCCCTTTTTCATAAGTGATCGCAGTGTACAACATCTGGCGCAATTCAACTTCATCCTTTGGCGACATAATAACCATACCGGGAATCGATCTGAGGTATGCGAAATCGAGAACACCGTGATGAGTGGGACCATCGGATCCGACAACTCCGCCCCTGTCGAGGACAAATACCACATGCAAATTTTGCAATGCAACATCGTGAACAATTTGATCGAATGCGCGTTGTAAGAATGTGGAATATATTCCCACGACAGGTATATATCCTTGAGTTGCAAGTCCGGCGGCAAAAGTAACAGCATGTTGTTCGGCAATTCCTACGTCAAAGAATCTATCAGGAAATTCATTCTGAATTTTATCCAAACCCGTTCCATCGGGCATAGCGGCTGTTATTCCAACTACTTTCTGATTATCCTTGGCTATTTCAACAAGCGCATTACCGAATACTTCTGTATAACTTGGAGGGGTTTCGGCTTTTTTAGAAGAGATGCCGGTAACTTTATCAAATGGCGTGACCCCATGGAGTGCCTGTTCGTCTTCTTCGGCGGGTCTATATCCCTTACCTTTCTTGGTTACTGTATGAATTAAAATTGGTCCGGGAAGATTTTTTATCTCTTTGAATATTTTTATTAGTTGCGGAATGTTATGTCCGTTGATAGGACCGAAATATCGAAAACCTAATGCTTCGAATAAAATTCCTGGGGTGATAACAACTTTTATACCTTCTTCAACCCGTGAAGCGATGCGTCGTATACGGTCTCCGAGCGAATCAAGCTTTCCCGTGATATCCCAAACGTTCGCCTTAAACTTATTGTAAGATGGATTGGCAATAAGCTCTGTGAAGTAATTCGAGAACGCCCATTTGTTTTGGGAGATAGACATATTATTATCATTTAGTATGACAATGATATTCCTTTTTTGAATGCCTGCGTTATTCATTGCCTCGTACGCCATTCCGCCCGTCATAGCGCCGTCACCTATTACAGCAACAACGGAATAATTATCTTTTGCAAGATCTCGCGCAGTTGCAATGCCAAGAGCGGCAGAGATTGCCGTGCTGGCATGTCCGGCTCCGAAAGTATCATATTCGCTTTCAGATCTTTTCAAAAAACCGCTTATGCCTCCAAGCTGTCTGATTGTTTCGAACTGATCGCGTCTTCCGGTGAGAATCTTATGGGGATATGCTTGATGTCCAACGTCAAATACCAGTTTGTCTTGCGGGGTGTTAAAAACATAATGGAGCGTTACAGCGAGTTCAACTGCTCCAAGACCGGCGCCTAAATGTCCGCCGGTTTTAGAAATTTTATCTATAATGAAATCGCGTAACTCTTGGCAAACTAATTTCAGATCAGACTGCTGAATTTTTCTGAGGTCTGCCGGCGAGTTTATTGCAGAAAGATATTTATACATTCATTTACTGTTCATTCTTGTTTGGTATCGAACAACTCAAAATTACCTTCGATATCTTTACTCAATTGTTTCAACTTAATCTCCGACGCACGCAACTTATCGATACACTGTTTGGATAAGCTTACACCTTCTTCGTATAATATCAATGACTGTTCAAGCGGTACAGTTCCGCCTTCAAGGGATTCAACAATTTCTTCGAGCCGATGCATCATTGATTCAAAAGAGCCGCTAATATCTTTTTGTTTTTTCATAAAGAACCTTATTAAGAGACAGCCGCTGTCTTCTCTCCATCGTGAAATCTTATTCTGATATCATCGCCGGATTTAAGTTTATTGGCACGACTGATTATATCTTGAGAACGATATATAATCGAATATCCTCTTTCAAGAACTGATTCCGGATTCAGAGATTCAAGTCGCTTCCCCAGTGAATTCGATCTCTCATGAAGAATATTAATTTTGTAGTTGATTACTTGGTCGAGATGTCGATCCAGTTCATCAATTCTTTGTGCATTTTGCTGGATTAAATCTTTCGGTCTATTAAAAGAATAACTTGCGATGAGTGAAGCAATTTTTTCTTTCCGGGACTGGATCGTATTTCCCAAATCCTGTTCCATAGTATAACAAAAGTTACGTATATTTTCAAAAATATCAAGTTTATCTTTGACTACGAGTTCAGCCGCCGCCGATGGTGTTGGCGCACGGAGGTCGGCAACAAAATCGGCAATTGTGAAATCAATTTCATGTCCTACCGCGCTTATAATCGGTATTTTAGAATGATAAATAGCACGCGCAACAATTTCTTCATTGAACGCCCACAAATCTTCGAGCGAGCCGCCTCCCCGTCCGATGATTAAAACATCGATATTTCCGAATTTATTAAACTCTTTTATTGCCAATGCAATTTCAGACGATGCACCTTCACCTTGAACTTTTACCGGATTTAGAATCACGTCAAGTGAAGGAAAACGACGATTGAGGATATTCAACATATCCTGAAGTGCGGCTCCGGTCGGTGAAGTTATTATTCCAATTCGTTCAGGATATTCGGGCAGAGGTTTCTTATGATCTGATTCGAAGAGACCTTCACCGGCAAGTTTTTGCTTTAGACGTTCAAATGCTATTTGCAGTTCGCCAACACCGCGTGGTTGCAATTGAAAAACATCAATCTGATATTTCCCCTGTGGCTCATATAAAGAGATTTTGCCGCCGGCTATTACCTTCATTCCATCTTGGGGAGTGAAAAAAAGATTAGTAGCTCTTCCGCGCCACATTACCGCCGAGATTTGCGCCCCTTCATCCTTTAAAGTGAAATAAAGATGACCGGAAGAATGCCGCTTGAAATTAGATATCTCACCTTCAACCGAAACATTAGTGAAAGATGTTTCCAAAACACCTTTGATGCGCTTTGTTAGCTCACTAACAGTGAATGTTTTTTGATTTGACATAGAGTAAATGCAATATATTCAAACGATATATGAGAAACAAACAGATTAAACCCCAATTCCACAATTCGAAATGAATAGGAAAGGAATAAAAAAGCCCCGTTCTTCAACAGGGCTTTTCCATGTACGAAAAAATATTCTAGAAAGTATAACGAATTCCGAACTGTGCTTGCCAGCGAGAAGTTAGATTACTCGGAATTGCCGGATCGCTAAAAGGTAACCATTGATAACGTGGTTTTCCGGCATCTGTGCCAGTTGGTTGAACGCTATGGAACTTCATCAGTTTTGTATCACTAGCCAATTTTATCCAACCCCAATCATTGCTGAGAAGATTGGCAACATTGAGAATATCGAAAGTTAACTCGAGTTTATGACCGTCAAAGGTCGGGATTTCTTGATTAATGCGTAAGTCAATCTGGTGTGACCAAGGTGATCGAGCCGCATTTCTCTCAGATATATTACCCTTGTTATCTTTCAGATAGTCATCATTATCGATATAATTCATCAACCCGCTGTAGGCAGCATCATCTTTTGGTAGAACAACACCAGTAGAGTTGACAAGAATAATATCATTTGCATCTTTAGGAATATATGCAAGATCGTTATCTGATAAACCGTCGCCATTAACATCCCCATCAACAAGATAAGAAAAAGGACGCCCAGACAATCCGTTGTAGAAGAGACCCACTGTTGTTGCCAATCCTTTCCAACCCCAGTCATGACGGTAAGAAAGTGTGGTAAAAATTCTGTGGGTCCTATCGTTGTCGGCAAAAGATAATTCGGGAGCGTTAGGATTTCCTGTACTTGGATTGAATCTCCAGCCGGAACTTGCTGTAGTGCTGTTCGATCCACCAATATCCTTCGCCAAACCCCAAGTGTACGCAAGGTTTCCGTAAAATCCATCAAGTGCACTCTGACGTTGTATTTGAACTACTATATTCGCGTTATAACCTTGATTAGTATTCTTCACAAGATATACAGCCGTAAACCTCGGATTGATCAGTCTCTGGTTAGCGTTGCCGGTGCTTGAGCGATATTTACCTGTCACTGTGTCTAATAATGACCAAACTTCTCTGTTTTCAGTAACAAGTTTTCCATCCGGAGTGATGCCACCGTTCGTTTTGGTGCCTGCAAGGTTTATGTTTTCGTAATAGACTTCATTTATAGATTTTGAATAGATACCTTCGATAGAAGCTACGAGGTCGAACGGTAATTTTTGATCAAACGCCAAATTTATTCTCAGTATCGATGGAGCTTTGAAATTAGGATCTGTTACGTTCACTTCTGCCGTTGGAAGTGTAGTAGCAGCTTTTGGCTGAGCAAAAGGATCTGCGATGAAACTATCAGGCACTGTTGTCCAAGTATAAAAATCAACACCGGTGTTACTGTATTGGTTTGAAACCCAGACAGCAGGGAACCTGCCATAGAAAATTCCAACACCTCCTCGTGCTTGTGTATTGCGCTCTTCATCAACAGCATAGTTGAATCCTAATCGTGGAGAAATTGAAACAAATGTATTAGGGAGTTTATCTGTCCTTAAGTCATAACCAAGAGCGGTAAAGGTAGAATCGAAAGCGGTATTTCGGTTAGGCGTATCTGGATAAGTTGGAATATCGAAACGAATACCGCCTGTCAACTTAAGTCTCGAATTTACCGTCCATTCATCTTGAGCATAGAAACCATATTGCCTGAAACCCCAATTTGCTTCTTGCAGAGGATCTGATGTTGCCGAATAACGGAAATTGTACTCCGCGGGTCTCTGGTTATTAAGGAAAGCAGCGATCGAATTATAACGGTAGAGTCCGAAATTACTTTCGATGAATAAGTTGCGAAACTGTATAAAATCGAGTTTTGCACCAACCGTAATCGTATGATCAGGCAAGTACCATGAGAAGTTATCCGTTACTTCAAAAACGTTCTGACCAAGTTCATTTCTATGTCGGAACTGTTCGGAACCTATGGCGAGCCGTTGAACACTCTTGTCTATTTTTGTGGTATCGACAGTCTTTATCTCGATCGTTGGAAAAGCTTGACCGTAGTATTTAGGGTTATCGAACTGGTTCACGTATCCAATAATGAGGTCATTCGAGAATCTATTTCCGAAAAGACTCGTCAATTGAACCGCAATAGAATGGGTTCTATTTATAAGTTTGTAACGTGCATTCTCGGAAAATATATCAGTCGCTGTTCTGAAACGAGACGGAGAGTTATCGTTGATGGAACTCAAATAGTTCCACCGTGCAGTTAATTTGTGATTTTCGCTTAAGTTATAATCAAACCGCATGAAGATTTTATCATTATCATCCACCCAAGGAATAGTTGACCACGAACCGGTTTCATATCCATACTTAGACTTGAGGTAATTTGTCAGAAGATTAAGTGAATCCTCGCTTACCGTATAAGTATTTGTGCCTATGCGGTCGGCACCAAAGGTTCTGGTGAATGGAGATTCTCTGCGTGCTACCTCGCCATTTACAAAGAAGAATAGTTTATTTTCAATTATTGGTCCACCGAGCCGGAAACCAATAGAATAATCTGTGAAGTCCGGAACTTTATTTTTAAGAGTATCGGGGCTGACGCCGGTTAAATTTTGATTTCGACCATAATAAAATGCTGACCCTGCAAATGCATTTGTCCCACTTCGCGTGATTGCATTTACGCCAGCACCCGTGAATCCACCTTGTCGAACATCAAACGGAGAAACGACAATTTGAAATTCTTCGATCGCATCAAGACTGATGGGAGTAACCGATGCTTGACCCGCGGGAGTTCCTGTGCTGCCAAGACCAAAAATATCATTGAAGTTAGAACCATCGATTTGGATGTTATTGTATTTAGAATTTCGCCCGGCTGCACTGGTGCTAACTCCGTTAAAGTATGGCGAAAGTTTAAAGTAGTCAGCAAAGTTGCGTGAGATTGTTGGGAGTCGGTCGATTTGTTCTCGTGCAACGTTTGTTGCGGCACCACCTCGTGCTGCGTTAAGTATCTGGCTTCGCTCTGCAGTTATTAGTACTTCTCCTACACGAACCGCTTCCTCTGCTAATGCAAAGTTTTGCCGTAGGCTCTGAGAGAGTTGCAGATGGATGCCGGTAAATTCTTGTGCCGCGAAACCAACCGATGATGCTGAAATTGTGTATGGACCACCCACACGTAAACCGGGTAAATTATAGTCGCCGTTATCGCGACTGGTTGTTCCATACTTTGTGCCGCTTGGGATATGAGTTGCAATTATGTTTGCTCCGGGCATTGGAGTGCCGGCATCGTCTTTAATGGTTCCATAGATTGCCGAAGTTGTAACCCCTTGAGCATACAAGTTTAAACAAAATAAAATGGTGAATACTGCTACTAACAAATTTGTTAAAAAGAAATATTTCATAAAACCTCCATTTTAGGATTGATTATATTTTAACAAGTAGAACATTATTAGATTTGAAAGATGGCACACTGTTCCGTTATAACTTACTTTAAACTCTGGAAATATGTTCCAACATTTTGCCTATAATAATAAATCTATTATTAAAATACAATATTTATTTATGCCTTTTTTACATATCTTTTTTACATAGATCAAATTGGGTAAGAAAGCTCGATTTATGCACGATTTTACCACTTCTGAACAAAATATTTTATTTCATCTTACATTTTACGATAACCGTATGATAAATAAACAGATTGCTTTACTGCCGAGCATTCAATATATTAAGAAGAAAAAAAGAAGCCCTAAATTCGAAACTCTAAATAATCTCGGAATTCTAATTTTCTAAATATTATTTTGTAACATTTTAGTATCATATTTTAGATTTGTTACAGAGTGATAGCTTTTCTATTTAGGATTTAGGATTTTAAATTTTACCAGCGCTAAATGAGGACAAGATGAAATTAGATTTACTTGCTATAGGTGCTCATCCTGATGATGTTGAACTTGCCTGCGGCGGAACTGTGGCAAAATGTGTGAAGCTCGGTTACAAGGTCGGCATAATTGATTTAACTGAGGGCGAGCTTGGTACGCGTGGAAATAAGAAAATAAGAAGTTTGGAAGCTAAGAAAGCCGCGGAAATATTAGGTGTGAAAGTGTGCGAAAATCTTCGCATCCCTGATGGCGATGTTGAAATTAATAAGAAAAACAGATTGAAGGTAATTGAAATCTATCGCAAGTACCAGCCGGAGATTATACTCATTCCCCACTGGCAAGAGCGGCATCCCGATCACGTTCACGCACATTATCTTTGCCGCGAAGCACAGTTCTACTCAGGATTAAGAAAGATTGATGTAAAAACTTATGGGAAAAAACTTCCGGCTTGGAGACCTCATAAATATTTTCATTATCAACAGAAATATGAGTTTACACCATCGTTCATTATCGACATATCAGACGTTTACGATATCAGGGTTGAAGCAGTGAAAGCGCACAAGTCTCAGTTCTATAATCCGAACTCAACTGATCCCGAAACATTTCTAAGTCAGAAATCATTCCTCGATTTTATGGAGACAAGAATGAAATATTACGGTCAGCAAATTGGGGTGAAGTATGGCGAGCCGTTCTTTTCTGTGGAACCGATTGGGGTGAACGATCTTTTTTCGCTGCAACTTTTTAAAGGATAGTTCTTATTCTTTTTTTGTTTCTTCGGAGTCTTTGGCTTTTGGTTGCGCAGGATGAATCCGATCGTAATATTGCGGATAAAGTTTTTGCATACAATCCGGACAAATACCGTGGCTGAATTGCACGGTTGCACGGTGCTCGATAAACGATTCTAATTGGTTCCAGTATCCTGAGTCGTCTCTTATTTTTTTGCATGATGCACAAATCGGCAATAAACCGCTTAGTGCATGTACTTCGGAAAGTGCTTGTTGAAGTTCTGTAATTAAGCGTTCGCGTTCTTTCTCAACAATCTTTCTTTCGGTTATATCTTCAACCATACCTTCATAATAAATTACTTTTCCATCCTCTCCCTTTATCGCAATCGCATTTTCACTTACCTGTATGGTGGAACCATCTGGTCGTTTCCATGTTGATTCGAATTTTTGCACAGAACCAACCTCTTCAATGATCTCTTTGAATATTTCACGTTTTTTTGGATCTTCGTAACCAATTTTATCCATTTCGATAGATATCAGTTCCTTGAAAGATGAACACCCCATCATAATTATCAGCGCTTGGTTTGCTCCTAATATTTTCCCTTCAGAGGTGGTTCTGTATATACCAATGGGAACGTTATCATACAAATTTCTGAATCGACGTTCACTCTCTGTCAATTCCAATTCAGATTGTTTGTGAGCTATTACTCTTCCGACCTGATCTGAGACATATTCTAACATTCTTTGTTCTTGCTCGCCATATACAGTAGCATCAGAATAATGTTGAACTACCATAACACCGATAGTTTTTCCTTCAACAATAAGTGGAACTCCAAGCCATATCGGAGCGGGTGCGCCAATTAAAATGGCTTCTCCTTCTTTGTTCAGTTTTTCACTCATTATCTCATCGCACAGGAGAGATTTACCGGTTCGCAATACATACTCTGTGAGACCATGTCCGGGTTTACGAGGCATTTCAGGGAGATCCACTTCATCGACGAAATAAGGAAAACTTATCACATCATGTTTTTCGTCATAGAGGGAGATGTAAAAATTATTTGCCGGCATTACCTCGCTGATAACTTGATGAACAGCTTTGAATAAACCAGGCAAGTTGACAGCTTGATCGGCAGCCGAAGAGATTTTGAATAATGCCTCGTTAAGTTTTTGTGTTCTTTTTTGTTCAGCGATATCGGCAACGATTGCAATTGAACCGATAATCATGTTATTGGCATCGATTAACGGAGATCCGCTCACGCTTGTCCAAATCTTATCTCCGCTGCGATGAATCATCTTTGTCTCGTAACGATCTGCAAATCCTTTTATTCTCATCGCAGTTTTTGATGTAATATTATCCCAGTCTTCAATACTAAAAAACATCTGAGCATTTTTGCCGATTAATTCGTTTGGGCTGTAACCGAGTAAATTACAAAACTGCATATTTACAAACTCGATCTGTTCATTCAAATCGGTTTGTAATAATCCTTCACCCATTTCAGAGATTAAGGTTTTATATCTTTGTTCGCTCTGATTTCTTTTTTCTTCCGCATCTGCTCTTTCTTTATCGAGCCGATCTAATAATCGGGCATTCGACCAAATCACAAAAACAAGTATTGCTGCACCGGCAAGACCGAATATTGCGACCATCTCTTCGAAGTTAATTACCTTCCCGTAATAACCCTGCAGCAACAACCAGCCCAAAAGTGCAGGAACGAGCATTGCCCCCAACAACAATCTGCGAAGTGTTATGCCGCCGAGAGATTTACTTACAACGATCCGTGCTATACCTTCATCGGGCCTTGATAAGAGCAAACCAATTACAAGTACGATAAATGTTATCGTACTATGAATAGCCATTTGATTATATACCATTCCGTAAATATGTTCGGTTCCAAAAAGATAACCCGACAGATCCATTGCAGAAATAATGCCGGCTGTCAACGCTAAAACCTGAAAGACTCCCTTCTTTACATTTTTATTCTTCGAAAGAAGAAGGAAAATACTTATTAATAAAAAATTTAAAGCAACAGTCCAGGGCATTCGCCCCGGAACAAGCGTTGCCTGAGCTTCTGTCCCTTCGGAATAAAGTAATTGATCTATGCCGAAATCAATTAAGAAGATATATTCAAGGATAGTTATTGCAGAAATAAGAATAACGATTGATGCGAGTATTGATGCGAATGTTTTTACAACAGGATACTTCTTATATAAGTTTGAGGAGATGAAAAGAAATGACAATCCGACAAAGAGGAATGAAATTGCGGCATTTGGCTTCATCGCCATGTATTGTTGGGAAACACTCATCAGGAATTTTATATTAAACTCCCACCCAATTAATACCGTTATACCGACTATAATCGAAATGAGAGCAGAAAGAATAGGTATATTCCGAATCATTTCAGTGTATGTGCGATTTAACATTGTCATTTTTTATAATGTAGCATCTTCGGAAGAAAAATCAAAATTGACATTGAACATGATATGGGCTTCTTTCTCATATCAAATGCTTTCGATTTGGTATGGAATTTTAACTGTTATTAGTTATTGGTTCAATGTTTTTGTACATTGAATACAGTCGATACTTATCATCTATAGAAAGGTACTTATTATGGATGGATTAGGAAACGTTCGGATTAAAGGTGTTTCAGGTAAAGAATATAAGTTTAGAGCTTACCCATTGGAAACAAAATTTAGTCACTTTGGCGCTGTTTATTTTATTACAAGTCGGAATCATCAAATAAATGGCAAGATATCTCATAGCCGAATTTATTGTGGAATGGCAAACGATATGTCGCTTCAAATTGATAATACTTCATCTTTTAAAGATTACGATGCCAACTGTATTTGCATACTTCCGCAAGATGATACCGATGTTCGCATAGCAATAGAGAACGATATTCGTAAGAATTATACTCTGCTATGTAATATTTGATACTTATTTTTGATTGTAGAGCGAAATTCATTTCGCTAATTGAAAATAATATCAACTAACTGAAGTTCGTTCTACATTCTTATTAAGCACTCTCTTTCTTCAAACTGCCAAGGCGATCTGCGAGGTCTCCGAATGCCTGCTCCATTGCGTCGGTATCTTTTACGCGCCCGCTTGTACTGCCGAGTAGCCATACTTCTGAATTACCAATCATGAAGCCCTGCTTTCCCCGTTCACGATTAGCCGTGGGATAAAGCCGCTTAAAACACTTCTCAAAAACTTCAACGCTCGTTACAAATGCAACAATTTGGGGCTTGTACTTTTCTATTTTCTTGATAAATTTTTGGATGTCGTCGGGTGTGGGTTCTGCCGACGGGTCATCGTCTTTGCTGACGACAAGCCGCCGGTTGAGGTCGGTTAAACCGATGCGAAGTTTTAATAATGTTGATTCCTTTTTCTCGAAGAAGAATTGCTTGTACAAGTCATCGAGTACTCCGGTCTGCTTCGCACCGACCAGCGCTTTACGGTCCGATTGAGAGATAACCATTGTTGGTGTGATGTTGGCATATTCCAGCATTTCCCAAAACCGATTCTTCGGAGTCAGATAATAAAACCCAAGCTCGTCCGATATTTCCGTTACCGTCGTTCCGACAAATACAACTCGTAAGTTTTGAATTAGAATTTCTTTGAGCATAGAAAGTATCTTGTTTACTGAAAAAAGTAAAATTAATAATTCGCGGACCTCCGGTCTTTTGCCTGCAAAGCTAAGACCATGAACAACACTTCAATTCCGCCTTTGACGTTTGGCTTTTTTGTTCACTAACTTTTTCTTGCCTGATTTAATCTTCTTTCTCTTCGATGATGCATAATAAACTGATCGTTTTTCCGAAACAATTCCGGCACGTTTTCGTCTCATAACAACGATGTATTCTCGTGTCATTGTTTCATCAAGAATGCCAGTAGCATTTGTCGGACTATTCCGAAGTGGCATTCGCTTATTCGGAATAATTCTCTGGTGCGTATCAACGTGCTCATATCCCAACGCTGAGAAAAAGTCTATGATGGCAACATCGGTTGGAAGAACCGTGCCTTTCACCTTGCGATTACCGACAACATAGCAAGCAAATCCACCCGGCTTAATAACCTGAGCAACGTTTGTTAGCGACTGATACAGTTCTTGATAGAATGAAGCAACTTCAAGGGCACGTCTTGGGTCTTTTTGAGTAATAGACTCTATCGTCTCAGCAAGTTGTTCGCTATGAAGACGTGGTATTTTCTTTTGTATCTTCCCACCCATCAATTTTCTATCGACTCCCTCTGGCTCTTCAAGTCCAAGCCAAGCTGCTGAAAGTCTTGAATACTGCCCGTATGCAACTGTAGTATGCGAATCACCGTAAGGAGGGGAAGTAACAACAATATCAACACTATTTTTCTTGACAAATTCCTCTGGTATTGTCTCGACTGTGTTGAAACCATATATTTTTGCCGATGGGAAATCTTTGAATTGGCTCATGAGGTCAGCAAATCTCTCCAAGCCGAGTCTATTTCTCTTCAACTTTAACGACATCATAGAGAACACGTTTGGATTGAACAACCTTAGCTTTTCGGGTCCATACCTATACAGTTTAAACTCGTCATTTCTTGTGTTCGACGACTCTCGAACGGTCTCGCTGAAAGCAATTTTAAAGAAGAGCCGAACATCATCGTCTTCCAACGTATCAATGAAAATTTTGAGGCGTAGCAGCTTCTCAATAACTTGTGACTTGAACCAAAATTCTATCTTTGAAATACCTGGGATGAATGGTGGCTTTTCTAGTTTGATTGGCTGTGAACGCAAAACGAAATCATTAAAATGCCTGATACTATTATCCAAAACAAAAAAATCTGGTAGAGAAGTTTTTGCCTGCGCGATCATCCTTGCAAGAGGATTAATATCTGTTCCTATCACATCAATTCCACGAATTACACCTTCGACAAGTGATGTTCCTGTTCCACAATAAGGATCAAAGAGCATTTTAGCACCACGACCGTATAGATCAATTAATTTTTCTGCAACTTGCGGTATCATCCTTGCAGGATAGTCGTGGTAACAATGTGTCAATTCACGAGTTGATGCGCCATTAAATGTCCATTCATCTATCACGAGTGCTAACGGCTCTTCGAGAAAACTTAATTGTTGTGCCTTTCTCAAGTTAACTCCGTGATATCATTGAATAACGAAGTGAGCTTGTCTTCGGTAGCCCTAAATCCCGTTCCATGGTTTCTAGCTGATGTACCCTTATCGTGTAATCTCAGGTCAACGAGAATGTTTCCTGCGCTAATTTGATTATGAATAATGTTTGGTGAAGTTCCAGTTAACAATTGCGCACGGTCGTATTTAAACCACTCAATATCTCCACGCGTTTCAGTAAATGCGCTGACAAGAACAAGCCCAGGAATTTTCTTCGCGAATCTATCAGCCAATGTTTCTAATTGCCACTCAGCTATAATTTCTCCGGAAATATGTCGTACGGAAATGGTTGTCTTGTCAATATGGAGGAATAAACCCATACTGTTTGGAGTTTTTGCCATAGTAAAATACATGCCTAACCTTCCATTACTATCGCGTGTACCATACTTCTTAATTGCCTTCAGTGGGTTCATCTTCCACGCTTTTCTGTTAAATGTAAAGAGTGTGATCATAGACGATGAACCAATGCGATGCGCTTTTAACTCTACGGTACCTAAGTCTGGCAAAGCGATGTTATTTTCTTTCATCCCAAGATAATATTCCAATGTTTGTCCAATGCCTGTTGGTCCCTTTCTCTTGGAAGCTATCCAGTCCTTCTCCCTAACTTTTGCAAACTTTTTCTTGAATGTTGCAAGAGTCAATTGTTTATGTTTCGGCATCCGTTCTCCAGTTCGCGTTTAATGTATATTCGTGCTTGATCAGTAAATTCATGGTAAAACTCCAACTTTATTCAATCCTGCATCAAAATAAAAAATGCTGATGCGATTTGCAAACTACACTGCCACATCTACAGTTGAAATCCATCATGATCACCCCATCTTAAGGTGCCAAATTGGTACCTTAAAGGTGTGTACTTATCCGGTGTAAGAGCAAACATGAAATCGATAGGAAATCTATCGAGGTTTCTTTTTTGTGTACGTCTCACAAGTAGATTCATTGCATTCCTGTCTGTAATTCCTCAAGCTCATGCCATCGAACATAGAGGCGCTCGATTTGTGCTTTTGCCGCGGCGAGTTCTTTGGTCAATTTTACGGTATGCTCCCCATGCTGGTCGTAGAAATCGTGAGCAGAGAAAATTGCTTCTATGCGTTCCACATCTTCTTCGGCACGGATAATCTCCTGCTCAATTAACTCCAGCTCTTTTGCATCTTTCCAGCTTAATTTTTTCTTTGACTTTTTGTTTTGCGGTTTCAGTTGTGCGTCGAGCTGTTTCGCTTCAGCGGACTTCGCCTCTGCCTCTGCTAAACGGGCGTTGCGTTTCTCGAGGTAATAATCGTAATCACCTTCACTGAAATGAACATAGCCATCTCCTTCAAAGGCAAGAATACCATTGCACACTCGGTTAAGGAAATACCTATCATGGCTCACCGCTATAACGCATCCATCGAATGCTGAGAGCGCTTCTTCGAGAATGCGTAGTGTTGCAAGGTCAAGATCGTTTGTCGGCTCGTCTAAGATCAGGAAGTTACCGCCATTTTTCAATATCTTTGCCAATAATAGTCGGCTCCGCTCTCCGCCCGAAAGTTTCCCGACTTTCGTCTGCATCCTGTCATCGTCAAACAGAAAGCGCCTTAGATATTTCCAAACTGTCAGACGTTCTTCGCCAAAGATAATCCACTCGTTACCTTCTCCAATTTCCTGTAAGACAGTGTTATCATCGTTAAGAGCCAAACGCGATTGATCGATGTAGTTAAAGAGTGTTCTATCACCTACTTCAGTATGACCTTCTGTTGGGTGTAATTCACCAAGTATTATTTTCAAAAGTGTGGTTTTGCCAAGTCCATTGCGACCGATGATGCCAAGCTTTCTCTTTTTGTCAAAATTGAAATCAACTTTACTGAATAATTTTTTACCACCAAGCTCAATCCCGACATTCTTCAAGTTCAGAATTTTGGAGCCAAGAACCGATGCAGGCGGGATTATCAACTCAACTTCCGCTTCCGGCTCATGTCCTTTCTTTTCAACCTCTTCAAAATACTTGCTGAGCCGGCTTTTCGATTTGGTTCTCCGTGCCCGTGGTCCCTTGCGTACCCATTCAAGCTCGCGGAGCAGAAAACGATTCCTCTTCCTTTCTTCTGTCTCTAATTGCGATTCACGCTCTGCTTTATCGAGCATGAAGTCGGTGTAATTACCGTTGTGTGAGTAACAGACACCGTTCGCAAGTTCGATAATTCTGGTCGCAATCGAATCAAGAAAATATCTATCGTGCGTAACAAAGAGACATGCACCTGAGTATTTCTCAAGAAATTCCTCCATCCACTCTATCGATTGTGTATCAAGATGGTTTGTCGGTTCGTCGAGTATAAGAAGATCAGGACGTGAAATGATTGCTTTGGCTAATGCTACACGACGTTTTTCCCCGCCGGAGAGTGTGGTAATATCATGGTTTTTCTCTGGCACATTCAGTGAGTGCATTGCTGTTTCTATCCTATTTTCTAAATTCCATCCGTCACGATGATGAATGTGTGCATCAAGGAGATGTCGTTTTTCTGATGTGGGCGGAAGCGATTCATATTCCCTAAGAAAATCGATAACATCGTGTGCTCCTTCCACGATATTCTCGTACACAGATAATGCAGGATCGAGTTGAAAATCCTGTGAGAGGTATCCGATCACGATATCTCTACGTCGAGTGACCGTTCCCGCATCAGGTTCCATCATTCCTGCAATAATCTTAAGCAGTGTTGATTTACCTGAACCGTTGTTTCCTATCAATCCGATTCTATCGTCTTCATGAATGCTCATCGTAGCGTTATTCAGAACAACCTGCTCACCAAAGCGGATGGATAGTTCACGTGCGGCAATAAGGACGGGGTTTATTGTTTTGGACATAGTTCTCTTTTCATGCTAAAAATATAGCTTTTCTCTGCCTCATTGCCAAAATAAGTATCAATGAATGTTACCTATCTGATTTTACGTAACATGAGTTACCTAATCATGATAATTCAATGTATTGTGATCTGCACATTTTGTCTCTGTGAAAAATTAATGTATCTATAAGAAGGAATTAAACGCATCAAAGTAGTGTTACAATTAATAACATGGTAAGCTCATTTAAATATCGCTTGGTTGTATTTATCCTCACGGGGATCTTTTCGGTTTTCAACATCGGGCTACCGGTCGTTTTGCATTATTGCAAAATGATGGAAACACTTTCGAGCAATTCATGCGGTATGTGCGATACAGATAAAATGTACACCGGCAATATTCAAATTTCTAAAGCTGAATCTTCTTGCTGCAAAGCAGTCCTCGGTGTAGATCGCAATAAGAGCGAGTTTCTCCAAACTCAAAAGGATGAAGTAACAAAACTCCAACAATCCATTACTCCAATACTCCATGCTTCCCTGACCATTGCTTTCGAATCAAACTTCAAAATACTTTTAAATAGTACCCATTCCCCACCTCTAACCGAAGATATACCAATCTTCACATCTTCACTTCTAATTTAATTTCTTTTTATCAAACGGATCAAGATCCATTTGATAAGAGTTATTTAATAAGTCGGTAAATAATCGATCTCTAAGATAATTTTAATTTTCAATAAGTAAATAATTTTAAAACAATTCATCAATTACTAAGGAAATATTTTTTATGAAACACAAATTACAATTCTCCATTCTTTTATCTCTTGCAACCCTTTTATTGCTTGGAACAACACCGATGTTCTCCCAGCGTCATTATGACAATTGGGTTCATCGGAATGCAACAGACACAACCATCGTTCAATGCCGGAACGATTCACTAACCATGGTTGGATTTCCACCAAATTCCATGATGGGCATGATGATGATGCCGGATTCCATTTTCTGCAGAATCGACAAGATGCCGATGGATAGTCTTCATTATCCTTATGATTCAACCTTTATAGGGTTGTACCACATGGAGATTGGCAGAGATAGTATGAACTTTGATATGATGAACTCCGACTCCGGCATGATGGGGACTCGGAATATGATGCAGTTTGCTTTGAATATGCAATGCAGCTACTATTGGGATAGCTTAATGACTGACTCAATGCATCGTGGTTGGAATCTAACGGGACTCCGCGGATGGGATGGCTCTAAATGGGTTACAATTCCGAATATCTCCATTGTAGGCAATACTGCAACCGGATCAACGGCTAAGTTATATTCTAAGATTGCACTAGTTGGTGAAGCATCACAGGTTAGCTCTGTTAATGAACAAGGGATCGTTCTGAATAAGTTCACATTGATGCAAAATTATCCAAACCCATTCAATCCATCGACTGAAATTCGATTCACTCTTCCGGTGGCAAGTAATGTTGTGCTGAAGATGTACAATATTCTGGGGAATGAAGTGCAGACGATTGTTGATCATGAATTTATGAACGAAGGAACGCATAATGTAAGCGTTGACGCATCCAATTTATCTAGCGGTATTTATTTCTATACACTGAGAGCGGGTCAACTTAAGTCGACTCAAAAAATGATGCTCTTGAGATAACAAAATGATTTTTATTGAATAATTCATGGGCTGCTCTGATTATGGAAGAGCAGCCTATATGGAATTAACGATGGATGAAATATATAATATTCGGTGGTTATGAGCATATTATGAAATAATTCATGCCTTGTGATCTCCATGTTTTGTCGTTCTCAAAAATTAATGTATCTTAAGAAGGAATTAAACGTACAAAAGTTGTGTTACATATAATAACATGGTAAGCTCATTTAAATATCGCGCGGTTGCTATACTCCTTGCTGGAATCTTTTCGGTTTTCAACATCGGGCTACCGGTCGTTTTGCATTATTGCAAAATGATGGAAACAGTTTCGAGTAATTCATGCGGTATGTGCGATACAGATAAAATGGACACCGGCGATTTACAAATTTCTAAAACGGAATCTTCTTGCTGCAAAGCAATTATAGCCGCTGATCGCAACCAGACTGAGTTTCTGCAAACAGAAAAAAATGATCTAGCTAAGCTCCAATACTCCATTACTCCAGTACTCCAGTTTGTTGTTTTAGACGAGCAATTACGTTTCATAAAATTTATTAATCTCAACCTCCACTCCCCACCTCTAACCGAAGATATACCGATCTTCACATCTTCACTTCTGATTTAATCCTCATAATAGGTTAAAACCATACATCTTTGACTTTTGTCGATGATGTTGATACATTTTGCTGTAATTCTGAACTCATTTTGGAATGACAGTATAAGCTTTGAATTTATTACGAGGAATTATGAACAAAATATTTTTATTATCAGCTTCGTTTCTGCTGATTGCACAACTTTATGGTCAAACAGCACAGCCATCTATGCAATTGGATAGTTTAATAGCAGAAGCGATGAAGAACAATCCGGAAATTCGGATGGCACTTGCACAGGTTGACGTGATGCAGGCAAGAGTTTCGCAAGCCGGCACTCTCGATGATCCTGAGCTGAAGTTCATGCGTGAGGGAATGCCCGATTTCAAATACAGCGAAGCGATGTATTCACGAATTGAATTGATGCAGATGATTCCATTTCCAACAAAACTTAGAACGCAAAAGGATTTAGCTGAAATCCAGAGACGATCCTCCCAAGGTGATCAGCTTGAAAAAGTGAATGAGGTTTTGGCAAAACTGAAATCGACATACGTTGAGTTATGGTTCATTCAGCAGAACATCGCACTTGCTCAAGAAAACTCCCGACTCATGAAGCAATTCTTATCCGTTGCACAGACGAAATACACAACTGGTCGGGTGCCGCAGCAGGATATACTGAAAGCTCAGATCGAGATTGCAATGATCGGTAATGAACAGATTACACTCCGGCAAAAAGAGTTAAGCATGAAAGCGATGTTGATGTCATTGCTCAATCGCGTATATAATGATACAATAACTACAGCATCCATACCTTTGGAAGTTTCATTTGCATTGAATCTCGATACCCTGTTGAGGTTTGCGTTGCACAACAGACCAATGATCGTTAAAGATTCGTTGATGATCGATGAAAGCAAAACAATGCTTTCCATGGCGAAGCAAGAATACCTTCCCGATTTCAAATTTGGAATTGAGAGGATGACGGAACCGATGGGACCATTCACTGGCTGGAGTGTTAGCGCCGGCATTACGATTCCGTTTGCACCATGGACACTTGGAAAAGCAAGTGCTCGTGTTGATGAAGCAAATGCAGCGCTAAATAGATCCAACGCATCCTACACTGCAACTCGAAACATGGTTGCAAGCAACGTCAGAGATTTGTATTACAAGGCGAGCGGAAATAAACAACAACTCGACATATACAACTCAGCAATTCTTCCACAAGCAAAGCAATCTGTACAAGCAAGTCTCACGGCTTATCAAACCGGAACGACAGATTTCTTGATGTTGATCGATGCATACCGGACACTCGTCAATCTCTCAAAGGAATATTTCATGACGCGAATGCAATTCGAGCAAACTGTTGTAGAATTAGAACGTGAAGTTGGTATTCAGAATTTATCAGATTTAAAGTAAGGAAAGGATTTCAATATGAAAAATACAATTATCATCAGTGCTATCGTAATAATCATCATTGGTTTGGCAGGATTATATTTCTATCCGAAAATATTTCCATCTAAACCTGAGCGTAAAATTCTGTACTGGACTGATTCTATGATTCCCGGCGATAGAAGCGACCGCCCCGGTAAATCCCCGATGGGAATGGAGAGAACTCCTGTCTATGCAGACGAGACACAACCAGAAACTTCAAGCCAGCAAACATCTGAAGAAAAAAGTTACTACACATGTCCGATGCATCCATCGGTCGTTTCGGATCGTCCAGGTGCTTGCCCTGTTTGCGGAATGAATCTGGTTAAACGTACCGAGCAAGAAGAAAAAAGTTACTACACATGTCCGATGCATCCATCGGTCGTTTCGGATCGTCCAGGTGCTTGCCCTGTTTGCGGAATGAATCTGGTTAAACGTACCGAGCAAGTTGAGATGTCGAAAGAAGAGCATCAATCGCTCGGACAAGTAGCATTATCGCCAACGAAACAAGTGCTGGCGAATGTTTCAACTTCGACCGCAATGAAGATGTCGTTGGAAAAAGAAATCCGTGCAGTCGGAAATATTGCTTACGCTGAACAGAACTTCAGGCAGATAAGTACACGGTTCCCGGGACGAATCGAAAAACTTTACCTCACTTACGAAGGGCAGCAGATAAAGAAAGACGACCCTGTTGCTGATGTTTACAGTCCGGATGCTATATCTGCTCAACAAGAATACTTACTGGCTAAACAATCCAAATCAGTCGATCTTATTCAGCAATCGAAAGAGAAACTTATTCTATGGGGTTTTACCGAATCGCAAGTGAAAGAACTTGATGAATCAAGGACTGTCAAAAATACTCTAACGCTCCACTCCCCAATTAGCGGAACTGTATTGAAGAAGAATGTTCAGCAACAACAATACGTTTCTACGGGTGAAAATCTTTTTGACGTTGCTGATCTCTCTACAGTCTGGATGTATGCAGACGTTTACGAATACGAAATTCAGAGAGTGAAAGTCGGACAAGCAGTTGAAGCAACAAGTGATGTGTACCCTGACAGGAAATTCATCGGTCGAATTACATTCGTCAGTCCAACGGTAGATCCATCGTCAAGGACTGTGCGAATCAGGGCTGAAATCACGAATAGAACCGCAGAACTTAAATTGGATATGTTCGTCAATGCTGCTATTAAAATAAAGCTGTCAGAGGGCATTGTCGTGCCAATAACCGCTGTTCTCTCGACAGGAACGAGGCAGGTTGTGTGGGTCCAGAAGGATGCCGGTATCTTTGAGCCGAGGTTAGTAAAAATCGGAGAGCGCTCTAACGAGTACGTTCAAATTCTAGACGGCATCAACGAAGGTGAAACAATTGTAACCTCGGGCGGTTACCTGATTGATTCTGAAAGTCAGTTGGAAGCAGCAACAGGTTCCAAAACATCTGAACATGCAGATATGAAGATGGATAAATAAATTTTGAGATTCAATAATAATGCGACATAAAGGAGAAATAATATGCAAAACATACATCCGTATTTCGTTCACTTTCCGATTGCAATACTTTCAGTCGGATTACTTTGGGACTTACTTGGTATTTTGTTCAAG
>PNNN01000016.1 GCA_013824245.1 Chlorobiaceae bacterium
TGAAAAATCGAGAAAAATCAGGTAATTAACGGATAAGCATAATTTTCTTGATAACAGAAAAAGTATTTGCACTCATTTTGACGAAGTATATTCCACTTGGATTATTTTCGGCATTCCAGATTACCGTCTTCACTCCGGGTGATTCAAGCCGATCAACTAAAGTTGCCAGTTCTCTTCCGAGTATATCAAATATTTTGATGCTGACTCTTGATGAAACGGGGATTTCATATCGTATCTCGGTAGAAGGGTTGAATGGATTGGGGTAATTTTGGGCTAATGAATATTTGATGGGAGTTATATAAAGCGCATTCTCAACATCGACAACTATAGACGGTGTTAATTTGTACACACTACCAGGTTGCGGTAAAAATTCCAGTGGATTCCATCCTTTGTAAATATACACCCAATGAAGAGAATCTTTCTGCATCCCAATTAAAGATTGTCCAGAACTATAGTTAATGTATATATCCTTATAAGCAAATGTTAGAGATGAATCAGACTGAGATAGTATTAATCGGAAGGTCGCGCTTGCTCGATCGTAAAATGGAGGGATGTCCCATTCAACAATAAATTTACCATCATTTGAATTATGATAAATCCCTGGAAAGGATGTAGTATCTTCAGGGGTAAATATCATTCCCAAATCGTAATTATTCCAAAATGGTGCGATAAAATTCTTTGGCATTTCCCCTGTAGGTAGTTGATAATCGGGTATATTCCAATCGGCATAACCAGAATTAATTTTGTTAAGATACATAGTATCGAACGGTTCAGAAGTAAGCGTAATACCACCATTTACTCCAATCCAGGCATATCTAACAATTTCACCATATATGTTAAACGGAAATCCAATGTCAATCGGCCCAGAAGTTCCCTCATCTAAATTGCCGATTGCTGTATTTGAACCTGGCTTTAAAAAGAAATTTGTGACCGTTGTGTAAGTTGAATCTCTTGTTGTCCATAAATATTGTGCGTTTGTATCTAATATGTATCCCTTATAGTGTAGACCCATTACACTGAATAGGTGAATGGATCCAATGCATGTAAATCCTTGAGGATCAAACCATTTATATCTCCATTTAATTTGTGTTCCTGTCGATTGTGGGTCCATGAGAACTTGAAACGTACTGTCTTGCCCAAGTGTTGCCTTGACACTATCCCAATTTCTATTATTGATTTGATAATAAAGAAACCACTGCCCTACCTTTAATGAATCATCTAATGAACAAAGTTTAGCGAAAACAAATTTGATTGGTTCTCCTTCAAATCTACCACTTTGCAAGGGGTCCCCGAAAGTTATAAAACGTGGATAATCAGGTGTTACTGTCATCGAATACCACCAGTTATATGCTGATGTGTAAAGTGTGTCATCTTCAAAAGGACCGCGTGCAACCCAGCCACGTTTAACTAAATAAGTTGGAACACCGGCGCAATTGGATGGACCGCTATCGTGCTCATAAAATTTCCAGAGGCGTGACGGATAATTTACATCTGTCGTGCTAATAGGTCCATCCGAACCCCACGCTCGCATCCTGGTAGGTTCTAATGCATCAGGTATATGATAATTAGGTGATGTTATACTCATAGTCACAAAAAAAGCATCTCCCTTTTTTATATCAAGACCATGCCCGAGAGTATTGAGAGGGAGAGCGTTAATAGAAAGGGGAGTTACCCTGAATTGAAATCCACCGTTCCCCCATAACTCTTCACCAAGTGGATCAAATGTTTGTGTATCTATCGGAGCGGTTGAAATCCAATTTGTATCGGTTGCTTTATCGCGGAATGGTGTTATACCATTATCAAGATCGTTCGTGTCTAAGTAATATCCCCAGTTCAAACATGGTGGAGGATATGGTGAAAAGCCGGGTCCTTGTCCACGAAATATATTTGATTTAAAAATTCTGATTGAAACAGTGGAATCGTAATTATTAACTTCATCCATCGACCAAAATAGTGTGTCGATTGTTCCATCAGCGGGAGCGATAAACCACTGTCCGAAAACATCTTTGTGATTCCCTCCGAATCTTGAAGTAGAGGGATAAAAATCGGGTGAGTAACCGAAAATAAAATCACCATTACAACTCGATTGCAATCCAACTCCACTTTTTGAACTGATATAATTAACAGCTCGCTCATTCGGTTTGAGTGGAATTACTTCATCGTTCGGTGAGACAAGATATTTTAACTGTCCATAAGCAAATTGGCTTATAAAGAATATTGTAAATAAGAAAATCCTCATGTTAACTCCGCTTATATTATTTTTAGAAAAATACAGCTTTTCCCAGTAATCACATCCCTTTTGAATACTTGATTAGAACCGGCATTATGGTTGTTATAACTTAAAAACATTATAATTAAAAATCAATAGGGGAATCCCTGATTTTTTAAAACTTTGCTCTTCTTGAATCTGATAGAACAATTTCTTAGATTGAATGCAGAAAACAATATAATTTGAAGAAAATGAAGAATCTGAACTCTAAAAAAATAATTGGAACCATAGTTTTACTGGTTACGTTGTCAATTTCTGTTTTTGGACAGGGGAATACGGTTTACGAGTTTCTAAGGAACGAACCGAGTGCCAGAGTTGCCGCTCTTGGTGGAAGTTTTTTGATGGCATCTGACGATCCGAATACAATATTTTACAATCCGGCCGGTATCGCTACGCTTTCTTCAACAAAATTATCGATTGGATTTATGAAGCATCTGCTCGATATCAATGCCGGCTTTTTAAGTTACGGTATGGAATTGAAAGATATCGGCATGATTGGAGCCGGAGTAAAATATATTAACTACGGAGATTTTAAAAGAACAGGTGAAGAGGGACAAGATCTTGGCACATTTAAAGCCGGAGAGTTCGCTTTCATTCTTGGCTACGGCGCCGAGTTAATTGAAAACCTAAATTATGGGGTTAATGCGAAGTTTATATATTCATCGATCGCTGAAGTTAATTCCTCCGGAGCGGCGCTCGATTTTGGTCTCAGTTATTTTGCAATACCGCGAATGTTGCACGTTGGTGCAAGTGTTACAAACCTTGGGACTCAATTCGATCCATACATGAATACGCGCGAGAAATTGCCGCTCGATGTCGCAGTTGGAGCGGCTGTCTATCCGGAACATTTGCCCGCGATTGTTTTTATAGATTTTCACAAACTCACAGAATCTGAGCAGAACTTTATAGATCATCTGAAACATTTTTCAATAGGCGTTGAATTCCTTGCAAGTCCCAATTTTCAATTGAGAGTAGGATACAATAATGAACGCCGTCAAGAATTAGAGCTTGGGCAAACTGCAGGTATGGCTGGATTTTCTGTTGGAGGAGGATTTTTTAATGATATGTATAACGTCGATTACGGATTTACATCGCTCGGGAAAATAGGCGCCATACATCGTATCAATATCGGATTCCGATTCGAGTAAGAATTATTTTGTCAGTGGAGGAGGAGATTCTCCATCAATTGCTTGCTTATATAAAATAGGAGCATACCACCGAATACAATTATGGGAGTGATGCGATTACCGGAACGATTAATTTCAGGAATCAGATCGCTGGCTCCCACATACAAAGCCGCACCTGCGGAAAGCGCGAAAGCAATCCCCACAGATTTTGAGTCAACACTTGCGAGAATATACACTGTAAAAATCCCGAGCATGGTAGCAACACCGATTGCTACCGAAGCGATCATTGCATTTTTCCGCGGCTGTTTTGCTGCCAGCATTATTGAAGCAATAGTTAGCCCTTCCGGAATCTTATGCAGAAGAACCGCGATGAAAATAAGCAATCCGATTGAGAAGTTAAACTCCATGCCTGCCGATATCGACAAGCCATCGAAGAACGCGTGAATGAATAATCCGGTAAATGCAGATATACTCGCAACAGGCGAAACCATAACATCATGGTGAGTTTCTTCGCCAAAATGAAAATGTCCGACAACGGTATGCTCGAAGAAATGAAGCAATCCAAAACCGACAATCATATAAAGCGAGGCGGTTCCTCCGAGGAGTTCTAAACTTTCCGGAATCAGTTCGAATAATACAAGAGCAAGTATAAATCCAGCGCTAAGAGCAATAAGGTACTCTTGTACTTTCCGTGGCCATTCCTTTTTCATTATGATAAGAAAGCCGCCTAATATTTCTGCCGCCGCCGCTATGAATCCAAAAAGAATGGTTAACAACATTGATATCTATCTCCGATATGGTGTTTTAATATATTGTTCGGCTGTTTTGTGCGAGTCATTATGTTCTTTCATATCAAGCACTTTACGGTATTGTACAATCGCTAAATCGCGCTTCCCCTGTAAATCGTAAATCATTCCGATACGAAGATTAGTAAAGACTATAGTCGTTGAATTTTCTTTTTTATCCAATGTGCGGCATAATTCATCAGCCCGGTAAAAATGAATCAATGCACTGTCTAATTTTGCTGTCTCAAGCATTGCAGTACCGAGGAAAAAATGTGCTTCTCGTTGGCAGTATGTTTCGTATCCGGGCATTTTCAAAGCACATCTATTCAAAATATCTTCATAGGTTTCTATTACTTCCTTCCATTTGCTAAGAGATGCGAAAGACCTTCCAACGTATTTATGGAATAAGACGTTATTGGGGAATTGGCTGTGGAGCTGGACTGCAATTTCAGATGCCTCTTGATACCGTTTCTCGAAGTTATGAAAAACCTGAACTAAAAAATATGTGGCTTCTATATTAGCATATTTTGCATTTGATGAAGCTTGTTTCAGTTGTGCGATCCCTTTTACTTTATCTCCCTTTGGGAGAAAAAACATGAGCGGTTTTACCCATGGATAAATTTCGGGAATAACAAATGCATAATAGTTATATATCCCTATTCCGAGAAGTACATCGTGATTGTTTGGCGCTAACTCGTTAGCTTTCATAACAACAGGCAATGCTTCGCGACCGCAATTTGCGGCTTTCAACCAATCTTCTCGATTACCGTAAAGCCGCCCCTGAAAACCAAGAGCCCCGCCTTTGAAAAAAAGTCCGGTGATATCGTTCTCATTATCATCTAATCGTTTGTCGCAAAGATCTATCACGAGATCAAGCGTTTGAAGAAATTTTTTATCGTACGTTTTATTATCAATATCTATTACAATTTTCCACCATTCCACCATGGCGAGGAAGAAATGACCGGCGGGATGATCAGGATAAGATTTGGCAACAGCAGAAAATTCCACCCGTGCGCTATCGAAAGAAAGATTATAAACGAATTGAATTCCCTTGCGAATGTGCGTATCGCTTACAGGGTCTTCAATCCATTGGGCATGACAATGACTAAATTGCCATGCCCAGTAAAATATTAGGAAAAATAAAAATCGTTTCACTCGATATTACTTAAGCGATTTGCCTATATCATCAACCGTTAGAATGCGTACACCGGAGCGTATGTAACTTGCTCCTTTGACAAACGATCTAATCCCGAGATAAGGCGATACAGTTTTTACGAACGAAGTATCGGTTTGATTTGGCACGAGAAGGTACAATTTATTAGATTTATCAACGATACCTAACATTCCACCTTTTTTCAGATTATCCATTATAACTTCTTTCTTTGAGGGACTCGTTGGTTTCAATCCTTCCTTTATAAAAGATGTTACCTCAACAATTTCTCCGTGAACTGTAACTTTCTTTTGGGCATAAGATGATCCGAAAGAAATAAGTGTTGCCAAAATTATGAAAATACCGATTCGAACTATTTTATTCAACATGATATTTATCCTTTCAATCTATTTTTATCGACTCTGTTTAGAATATGGATTGTATGCCACGGTTTGAAATGAAACTTTCAGATTAAGATATTGCTCAGGAGTAGTACCCCAAATCAATGTGCCATTCGAAGCGCGTTGAACAAGTATGCGTCCGTAATTGCCATTATCACCTTTAACATAATATATTCGCGATGTTGATACGGTTGCCGTTGAATCGAATTGAATAGATGTTAAAGTGTATGTTCCGGTATCCGGTGGTGCAAGTTGTGCGTTATCAAGACCGTCAACATTACGGCTGATTGTTGAGAAGCGAGTCAAGCGCCAAGATGTTTTATATAGAGAAGCGCTTTGTAATATAACTGAGCCGGCCGTGATAGTGTTTGTTTTTAGATACAGATCGATATATGAACTATCCACTCCAGGACTTCCAATTGAGACAACTTTCGGTGTATGAGATGTGGGATGATAAAGAACTAAACCGCTGCCGAAACTGCTGGAGCTTGATGTCTCATATACTTTAATCTCGACTCCAATGTCATCAGCGTCTAACCTTCGCGCTGGGGACCATTTTACTGTTACCGGTGTGCTGTTTTTGTAATTCGTTGCCCCTTCGATGGCGGTGACAACCATTTCAAATGTATATATCACACCTTCAGTTAAATTGAGGATGACAAAATTTGTGTCTTCTTTTGAAGCGCCTGTTGATGCAACGATAGTTCCTGCCGGATTCTTGACATCTATTGAATATTCTCCAAACTCAGATACATTTTCTGAGGATGATGCTGTCCATGTTAATCCAACCGACGTATTACCGGCTGAGTATGCTTTCAAATTAGTAACGGCAGTGAGAGCGGTTTTCTCTGTGCTTGTAGAATTATTATCACATCCTGTCATCAGTAATGAACTGACCATAATGCTAACGATTACCAGAATCGTTATAATGAATATTCGAATTTTCATATCTGTTCCTTTCATATTAGATTAATTTGTTCTTAAGATAATTAAGTAACTTATCAATCGCAACCCGTTCTTGTATCATCGAATCGCGTTCGCGGACAGTTACTGTTTGATTTTGCAATGTTTCAGAATCCACGGTAACGCAGAATGGTGTTCCAATCTCGTCCTGTCTGCGGTAACGTCTTCCAACTGCGCCGCTGTCATCGTAAAACACTCGGAGGTGCGGACGTAGCTCATGCTCAATCTTCTTAGATATTTCAGGCATACCATCCCGGTTAACAAGAGGGAAGATTGCTGCTTTGATTGGCGCGAGCTTGGGATGGAATTTCAGCACAACGCGCGTTTCCATTTGTCCTTCAGCAGTTGGCGCTTCTTCTTCATTGTAAGCGTTGACTAAAAAAGCCATTAAAGATCTGCTTGCGCCCGCTGATGTTTCGATTATAAACGGTGTAAATTTTTCTTTGGTTTCTTCATCGAAATATTTCATCGTCTTACCTGAAAATTCCTCATGTCGAGAAAGATCGAAATTTGTGCGGTTATGGATTCCCTCAATTTCGCCCCAGCCAAAAGGGAAGAGGTATTCAATGTCGTACGCATCCTTTGCGTAATGAGCTAATTTATCGGGGGGATGCTGATGCCACTGGAGTTTTTCTTTTTTCATTCCAAGATCGATGAACCATTGCATTCGCTGTTCACGCCAATATTCAAAATATTTATCGTCAGTTCCCGGTTTAACAAAGAACTGCATTTCCATCTGCTCAAACTCGCGGGTTCGGAAAAGGAAATTCTTCGTGTTAATTTCGTTCCGAAATGCTTTGCCAATCTGTGCAATGCCAAATGGTAACTTTTGCCGCGAAGCTGATTGAACATTAAGAAAGTTTACGAAAATTCCTTGAGCGGTTTCCGGTCTGAGGTAAACAACAGCGCCGGAATCTTCAACTGGTCCAACAAACGTTTTAAACATCAGGTTAAATTTGCGAGCATCTGTAAATGTTCCTTTGTTGCCGCAGTTTGGACAGCTAAGAGCGGCGAGCACTGAGCTTGGAGCTGCGTCGGATAACTTTTTGAACTCTTCGATTATGAATTCATCTTTTTGCTGACCTTGAAACTTTTGCGGGTCAATTTCACGCAAAACATCTTTTTGTTTTTTAACAGATGTTTCTTCAAAAAGAATATCGAGGCGATAACGCGATTTGCATTGTTTGCAATCCACCATCGGGTCGGTGAAATTTTCAACGTGGCCGGATGCCTCCCAAACACGCGGGTGCATTAAAATTGCTGCATCAAGTCCCTCAACATTATCTCGGTAGGTCATTGATTTCCACCACTCATCTTTGATGTTGCGCAGAAGCTCTACGCCAAGTGGACCGTAATCCCAAGCGCCGTTCAATCCGCCATATATTTCTGATGATTGAAATATAAACCCTCTTCGCTTGCATAGCGAGACAAGTTTCTCCATTAATTGTGCTTCTGTGTTTTGTTTTGCCATGATATCCTAATGTTTTTAATTATTTCTTCTTTTGTTTCTGCTTTTCCACAATCGCGGGTTTCAAATCTTTTGTGGTTCTTAATATAATAGTCTCTATTATATATCTGTCCAATTTAATATGAATTGCTACTGATTTTTCCTTAGTATTTTCAGAGCCGATAGCTCTGCCGCCATATTTCTGTGCCATAAGGTTGAGTTGCCGGTTTAATTCGAGTATAGAAAAATCTTCAGAAACATTTATTCGGCGTTCGGTTCGCTTTATCTCCTGATCTTTTGTCTCAAACACCTTTTTCTTTATCGCCTCAGGTTTGATTCTCGCGTTTGCTAATATCGAATCAACTTCGGTATGAAGAAGTGCCGCATTATCCTTAAATGATTTTAATTCATCATCCGTGTTTTTTGATGATTGGGAAAATGCCGGTATTCCAAAGCTCAATAAAAATATAAATGCGATATTAATGAAGTATATATTCATCTTCCGGGAAAAACCGGTTTACGCTTTTCGATAAATGCTTTTGTGCCTTCTTTCATATCTTCAGTTGTAAAGCATTTGCTGAAGAGTTCAACTTCATACTTCAATCCGTTTTCTAACGACATTTCCAGATTAGAGTTCAATGCTTTAATTGCAAAAGCAACCGCGGTTGGAGCTTTTGATAAAATTGTCTTTGCCATAGCTTCGGTGTTAGCTTTCAACTCAGCTAAGGGAACAACTTTATTAACAAGTCCGATACGCAGCGCTTCTGTAGCATCGATTACATTTCCCGTCAGAGTTAGTTCCATTGCCTTACCGATTCCAACAATGCGGGCGAGGCGTTGAGTTCCGCCATGTCCCGGTATTAGACCGAGATTAACTTCCGGCTGTCCGAACTTCGCATTATCAGCCGCAATGCGAATATGACATGCCATCGCGATCTCACATCCGCTGCCGAGAGCGAATCCGTTTATTGCCGCGAGAACGGGCTTCGGAAAATTCTGAATGTAGCTCAGAAGAGCATTCCCGACTTCAGAATAATTTTTTGCCGCCGCTGTATCATAAGTCGCAAGCACGCTTATATCCGACCCGGCAACGAATGCTTTTTCGCCTGCACCCGTTAAAACAATTACGCCGACATTCGAGTCGTTGATGAATTCTTGGAATGCTTGTTTGAGTTCGTCAATAACTTGCAAGTTGACTGCATTCAGTTTATCCGGGCGGTTGAAGGTAACTGTGGCGATGCGGTTAGCAATTTCGATAATAATGTTTTGGTATGTCATAAGTGGATGTCCCTTATTAGATATTGGATGTTCGTCGTTGGATATTAGATGTTCGTAGTTTGTTATGATTCATAATATGAATTATTTTCTTTAACATAATTGGGAGTAAGATGTTCTGCTATAATCGATTCAATAAATCTGAATATCATCCTGCCAAGGTGATCGTACCGTTCAGATAGTTCGCTAAAAGTATTTTCATCAGATAACGATTGAGTGTCATGCAGTATATTCAAATGAACAATTGTTTCCTGAGATGATCCGGATGCTCGATGAAGATATTGAAGGTATTCGTTCTTGTGCCTTCTTAAGCAATATCTCTCGACTATGTTTACCGGAATAGATTTTGATGAGCGATGGATTTGGCTTTCTTCTTCGTATGTTGCGAACTTAGGTAGCGTTAATGTTATTCTGTGAACCTTAATTGCCAAATCATACGATAATTTGTATATGTCTAATTTCTTATACCCTGTATCCATCATTCTTCTCACTTAACGAGCGAACATCGAATATCTCACATCTCACATCTCACATCTATCAAGCAACTTCAACCCGGCTCTGGTCTCCAATCATAAATCGGTGAACGAGTGGTTTACCGACTGCATCTACAATTTCAACGTCGTTGCCAAGTATGCTTCCTTCTATTCGGAGTTTAACATTACTGATTTTGCAATCGCGTAAAACAATGCTGTACTCAACTTCTGCATTGCGGATTGTGGTTCTGTCGCCAATCGATGTGAATGGTCCGATATAACTGTTCTCAATGATTGCATTCTTCCCGATTATCGCCGGACCTCTTACAACACTGTTAATAACTTTCGAACCTTCATCCAAAATGACTTTTCCAAGAACAGATGATACTTTATCCACTTCTCCTTTAAAATTCGGTTCGATGTTATCGAGTATCAATCGATTTGCTTCAAGAAGATCTGCCGGTTTTCCGGTATCTTTCCACCAGCCGGTAATTTCGCTGTATCCAACTTTAAATCCTTTTTCAATCAAATAAGTGTGTGCATCGGAAATCTCCAATTCACCTCGTTCGCTGGGTTTAATATTTTTTACTGCTTCAAAAATATGACTATCGTAAATATAAATTCCAGCAACAGCAAACTGACTTTTGGGTTTGGAAGGTTTTTCTTCAACCTTTACAATCTTATTATTCTTTATGACCGGTACACCGAATCGTTCCGGATCTTTAACCTTCGAGAGCGTAAGCCAGCAATTACAATCACTTTTTTCAAACTCATCGATGAAACGTTTTACACCTCCTACGACCATGTTATCGCCAAGGTAAAAAATGAAATTATCTTTACCGATAAACTTTTCTGCAATTTTCACCACGTGGGCAAGTCCCGCCGGTGTTTTTTGCGGAATGTAGGTGATCTTAACGCCCCAGCGTTTTCCGTTACCTATAGCATCGGGCACTTCGCAGCTGTCGGCAGTGTGGATGATGCCGATTTGTTTTATACCCGCATCAACCGCCGCTTCAATAGCATAATGCAGTATAGGTTTATTAGCGATTGGGATAAGATGTTTGTTTTGAGTATGAGTTAACGGGCGAAGACGGGTTCCTTTGCCGCCACTGGCTATGAGTGCTTTCACTTTTTCCCCTTTGTTATTATTTTGATTGAACTTGATTGAATAAACTTTCTGAATTTAAGAATTATTTCGTTAAAATCCTCGTCGGTTAAGCATCCATTCATTTTTCCTATCCGTGCCGCCTCAATACCACCAACAGTATATAAAGGTAAAAGATGAGGTGAATGCTTATCAAGGATTTTCAGATGAAGATCAAGAGTGTCCATGTCTGCGCGAACGATTGGTCCGGTCAACGCTTTTCCTACACCATCTTTAATCATATTTTCCATCGAGGCAGTAATTAACGGACCGAATACTTCCATCCATGAAATTGGCAAGCGTAATTGAGAAGTAAGCTCGCTTACTGCGTTTAGAAAAATTATTTCGTAATTGGATGCAAAAACAGATGCTACATGATAAAGCGGTTTTAAATCTTTTGGAATGACGATTGATTTCGCTTCAAGCATTCTTATTATCTGATCGATCCGTTTAATAGCTTCCTCAGATCCGTCGATGCCGAAATGTATTCCACGGAATTTTGATTTTAATTTCGCCGGATTTTGAGATGAAGGAAAAGTTTGAATGGGATGCATTGCTCCAGTTAACGCTCCTTTTTTGCGTAACGGTTCAAGTAGATCAGCAGTATGTACACCGGAACAATGTATAATCAGCATCTTCTTAAAATATAATTTTTTGATCTTTGAAAGATCTGTTGCCACCTCTGCAATGTGACTATCATTCACCGTGATGAAAATGATGTCACTTAAAGCGGCAACATCTGTAACCAGTATGCCAACTTTGTCGCAGTTAACTTTTTTTGATACACTCAAAGCTTTACCACCGTTTACATCGATGATGCTGACGATTTTATATCCCTTATCATGTAATGCGATAGAGAGAGCCGCACCAACGTTGCCGGCACCTATAATGGAAACTTTGGGAAGTTTTGTAGCCATAAGAATTATTTTGATTTCAGTATTGCCGCTGAAAAATAGCCGACGACTGATTCATGTTCGCCTGTTATATCTCCGGAGTTGCATTGATGCAGTATTTTAACGTAATCGGCTCCTAAACTCTTTGCAGCCACCATAGCCGCAACAACTGGTCCTCCGCCGCAAGCTTCTGCTTTTTCGAATTCTAAATCGTTCATTAATCCTTCGTAATCGAATTTCGATACTTTATCGATTGCAACTTGATCAAGCTTTCTTGCTGATTGCGATGAATGGAAGTGAGATAAATCTGTAGAAGCGATGATAAGAGCATTCTTATTTTGTAGAACTTCACCAAGGCGGTTTCCAAGGTGATAGCAATTGTCAGCACATTGATCGCCAATGACTATTGGAAGAAGTAAAAAATCTTTTTGAACGATTTGCAGAAATGGCAATTGAACTTCAATAGCATGTTCGCCTCCGTGTCCACGAAGAGAGGATTCGATAATCTTATCGTTCTTTACCAACAATTCTCTTAAAATATTATCGATTTTTATATCTCCAAGCGGTGTTTTGTAAGAACTCCCTTCAAAAATGGAAACGCCGCGAAAATATTCTCTATGGCTCGGAGAGATAATAACAATGGTTTTGAAATTTATTCCTTCAATCAACTTGTATGCATGAGCCGCAGTGAGGCCAGAATATAGATATCCCGCGTGTGGGACAATGAGAGAAACAATATTTCCATGTAACAACGTTTTCTCAACGTCGTCGAGCATACGATTGATATCATCACTCAATGTTGAAGGATCAGCAGGATAGAATGTCCCGGCAACAGCCGGTAGTCTGATACTTTTATTCATTTCTTTTCTTTTCTCCGAAAATTTCTGCGCTGAAAATAAATATTTCTATCGCCGGGTCTTTCCATTTATCTGCACCGATGCCGGCTTTGCGGCATGTTTGAGATAGGAAAGTCTCGCGATCCCAGTTATATTCAACGGCGACTTGTGGAAGTAAGAGTCCTCTTGAATAACCATGCTTAATAACGAGACCATGTTTGCCTACTTCGATTTTATTGACATCATTAATTTTCTTGAGAGGGGAGAGAACGGAAATTTCTATATCGATATTTTCAAGTTCATCAGCATTTACAGGATCAAAACGAGGATCTTCAAGTGCGGCTTTTACAGCAACTTCCTGCACAGTTTCCATGAGCGGAATAATTCCTTCTATGTAACCGATACATCCGCGTAGCTCTCCTTGGCTATGCAATGTTACAAAAGCGCCGCACTTCTCCTCGAGTTGAGGTGTTTGAGATGATGGCAAGAAGTATGGCGTTTTATTCACCGCCGCTTCTATGGAGTCTCGCGCAATTGCTAAAAGTATTTCTTTTTCTTCCTTTGTAAGCATTTGTACGTTGAAATGAAATAATTCAAAAGAAACTTACGGAATTTATAGGTGAGATTCAAGAATCCCTAAGTTTGAAAATGTGATACGAATTATTCCGTATGTACCGAATTATCGAAAAGAGAAATGATAGTCTGATCGCATTGGAAAGAAATCGCAGTTCTTGTTAGTTATGAATCGCCATGCTGAATCCTTCGAACTTTGTGTTGTTTAAGGGATGATCGGTTTCTACGGTACTCCATGTCGATTGATCGTATCGGAAGTTGAGATGACTAAGAAGAAAATTTGGAATAGTTTTCCATTCGGTATTCGGGACGATCAGTTTGATGATTTGAAACAGACCTTTTGATTGAATCCCAATACCATTCGTTGTAACATGACGATTACCCATCCTATCCGTCAATCGCCCGTAACGTACACTCAGAATCTCTGCAATACTCAATTCCCAACCTCTTCTTCGCTCAGTTCGATAATTAGAATGACCGAGAATAACTTCATCGAAAAATTTTATATCTCCCATGCCGCCTCTGTAAGACCATCCGGCTGCTTTAATAAGATTACCTGCTTGATCTCTTACGTCTCCCCATCGATCAATGAGCATGTCGCTTGCTTCGACAGTCCATTTAAATGACACCAGTTGAATAGCAAAATCATTTTTCCTATAATCAAAACTTAAATTAGTTCCGATTCCAACTCTGCCCATCCGAGGCAATGGATCGGGTGAGAGTATAGGATATTGAAAATCATCTCCAATGTTTTGCCATACAGCTCCTAACGAAATATTCGCGGATGGATAAATATTAGGATGGATTTTGATTGGATTGGATAATATTGCGTTTGTAATTTCAATCAGAGGAACATCGAGCAATAAACCGTAATCTCTTGCTTTACCGAAACCGGTTTTAATGCCGGATGTAATCAAATTTGAACTGATAGATTTATGAGATAATCCAACTGAAAATTTTACAACATAATCTATTGCAATGCTCACTGTCCATTGATTTGCATATTCATTTTCGTAAAAGGTGCCAAGGTCTTCATTATTCTCACCCCGTCTTGATAATTCGCCTAAATTTAATAACGTATGAAAATATCCATACCCAAAACTTAGATTGTGTCCATTGCCGAATATATTTTGAAAATTAACACCGCTTGTAAAACCATCTGTCCGGTATCGGAGATCCGGTATGTTGAAATTAGGAAGCCAGTCACTTGCATTAGTTGAATAAGAAAAATAATTATTTGCACTCTGGAATCCCAACTGAGCAGGATTTCTTAAAGCTGTCAGTGGATCGTTCATTGGGATCGCGATTGATGCTTCGCCCATTCCGTTCGCTTCCGTTGTCGGAGAGATCAAAAGAAAAAGAGCTGCCGCCTCACCTTGCGCATTGCAGATGTTGATAGTGATTAAAATCGACAAGAATATAAAAAATAAAAACCTCATTATTCCACCTCAAATTATATTGATCAATCTTAAAAAATATAAAAATCAAATACAAATCTTGCTTCTCATCCTCATCTTTGCTACATTTCCATCATATTAAATTAAAATTCTAATACTCAAATACTCATATACTCAACTACTTAATTCAATGTCTCTAATGGTAAGCATATCGGGAATTCGCGGTATTGTTGGTGAAACGCTGACTCCAGAAATTATTGTAAAGTATACAGCCGCATACGCTGAATATTGTGGTGGCGGTACTATCGTTATTGGTCGCGATGGCAGAATCACAGGAAAAGTTATCGGTAATATTGTCTCATCAACGCTTCTATCAATGGGATGTGATGTAATTGCACTTGGTGTTGTTCCAACTCCAACTGTTGCGCTTGCCGTAGAAAAACTTGGCGCATCAGGCGGCATTTCTATTACTGCAAGCCATAATCCGATTGAGTGGAATGGATTGAAATTTTTCTCATCAACAGGACTTTTTCTTGATGAAGAAGAAAATAAACGATTTTGGGAGATCGCGAATCGTGGAAATTTCAAATATACCCGATGGAATGAAGTCGGACAGCATCATCCTGACGATACATTTATCCAGCGACACATTGATGAAGTTTTAAAATTACCATACATTGATAAAAAGAAAATAGAAAATAGAAAATTTAAGGTTGTAATAGATTGTATAAATGCGGCTGGCGGTGAGATTGTCCCGAAATTGCTTCGACAACTTGGCTGTGATGTTATAGAAATGAATTGCGATGTAAGCGGAGTGTTCGCAAGAGCCCCAGAGCCGATCCCCGAAAATCTAACTGAGGTATGTGAACGAGTTAAGAAAGAAAAAGCAGATATTGGAATAGTTGTAGATCCCGATGTTGACCGACTCGTTTTTATTGATGAACGCGGCGAGCCAATAGGCGAAGAATATACGATCACATGTATTACGAAATTCATCTTGGAAAAATATTTTAATAAAAATAAATCCGAAATCCGAAATCCGAAATCCGAAATTGTGATTGTCAATCTTTCCACAACACGTGCAATAAACGATGTGGCTCAATCATTCGGTGTTGCAGTTGTGCGAACTCCAGTCGGAGAGATAAATGTCGCAAAGAAGATGAAAGAGATTGGCGCTATCGTTGGCGGTGAAGGAAGCGGCGGCGTTATTTTACCCGATGTTCATTATGGAAGAGATGCTATTGTTGGTATTCCGCTAATGTTGGAGCAATTGATTGAGTTTGGCGGAACTTTATCGGAGTTGAAGCAATCTTTTCCGCAGTATTTCATTGCAAAATCAAAAGTAAGTGTAGCGGGAAAGAAGACCTCAAAATTATTCGAGCAATTAATATCAATATACGGTCATCTTGGAAAGATCAACACCGATGACGGATTAAAAATAGATTTCCCTGATTCGTGGGTTCATCTGCGTAAATCGAATACAGAACCGATTATCAGAATAATCGCAGAAGCGCCGACCATGCTTAAAGCGCAAGAACTGGCTGAAGATTTCAAACAACAATTAGAATAGAATAATATGACTCTATGTAAAGTAATTGGTACTCTCGTTGCAACCCAAAAGAACGAACATCTTAAAAGTCAAAAGATGCTTATCGTTCAGCCAATAGATTTGGACGGTAAATTGATCGGACGCGATCTTATTGCACTCGATTCGGTTGATGCCGGCGTCGGCGATACGGTTTTGGTGAATCAAGAAGGGCAAGGCGCGGCACAGGTACTAAAAGATAAGAAAGCTCCGGTTCATTCAGTGATTGTTGCAGTTGTGGATGGCATGGATATTAGAGAGTGAAAATTGTTTAAAATATTTTAAGTCAATCAATCATGACCAAGGATAAATAAAAATATAGGGGAGAAGTAATGATATCCATATCTGATCTTTTAGCCCTTACACAAATTCCCGGGATAGGCGCCAACCGAATCCGAACTCTTGTTACGCACTTCGGAGATACACAATCAATTGTCAAAGCTTCTGTTCGTGAAATCGCGGCTTGCGATGGCTTTAGCAAAAAATTAGCGTCGGTTATCGTCCATTTTTACAGAAGCTCACAATACGAACAGGCGGTAAAATATTCCGAGCGACAACTCTCGCGGTTGAATAAGAGCGAGGGTAAAATTGTTTCGCTCTGGGAAAAATCATATCCCGAACTTTTAAAAAAAATATATGATCCTCCGCCGTTTCTATTTTACAAGGGTACAATCCAAGAAACAGATCGGTACTCGATTGCAATTGTCGGTACAAGAAATCCTTCCGAATATGGTATCTCAATCACTGAAAAATTTTGTGAAGAATTATCGTGCTTGGGAATTACAGTTGTAAGCGGACTTGCCAGAGGTATAGATACCGTTACGCATGCAAACGTACTGAAATCAGGAGGTAGAACTTTGTCGGTGATAGGTTCGGGAATCGATGTAATTTACCCGCCGGAAAATCGTGCTTTATTTGAAAAGATCATAAAGAATGGATCTGTTATAAGTGAATACGAAATGGGAGCGAAACCCGATGCGGTAAATTTCCCCAAACGAAACAGAATAATCAGCGGGCTTACACTTGGCACAATAGTAATTGAAACCGACGTTGGCGGCGGCGCGATGATCACTGCCAATACGGCGCTCGATCAAAACCGAGAAGTGTTCGCGCTTCCCGGTAACGTTAACTCAAAAAAGAGCAAGGGATGCAATATGCTGATCAGAGAGGGAAGAGCGAAATTGGTTGAATGCGTTGACGATGTGATAAATGAGATGATGATCGGTTTAAAACCAATTCTAAAATCTTCGCCTCATCGCGAATCGAAACCGTTACCGCCAATCAATTCAACCGAAAAAAATATTTACGATCTGTTATCTGAAAATCCGATACATATCGACGAGATTGCTGAAAGATCAAAAATGTCCATCTCCGATGTTTTAGTTAATCTTCTCAATCTTGAATTCAAAGGAATTGTTAAACAACTGCCGGCGAAGATGTTTGTAAGGATTTGATGCATTGTAAAAAGTTTTTATGCTTTCCTGCTCGCTTCTGATATTTTTTCCTTTGTAAAAACTTTTGTATTTTATACTGCGATGTTTAAAATAGGCGAAACAAAGATAGAAGATGATATTGCGTATGAGCGTTTCGCGTGTTCTCTCTCGGATTGTAAAGGCGCTTGCTGCACAATGGCAGGAGGCAGAGGCGCTCCACTGCTCGACGATGAAGTTGAAATGCTCAACAGCGCGCTGCCATCGGCAAGATTTTATTTAAGTGAAGAACATTTAGCGTTCATTGAAAAAGAAGGAATAATTGAAGGTACGCCCGGCATGTACGCAACAGTTTGCATCGATAGACGGGATTGTGTATTCGTTTATTATGAAAACGAAATTGCGAAATGCTCGATTGAACGGGCATGGGTAGAAGGAAAAGTCGAATTCCGAAAACCGATTTCGTGTCATTTGTTCCCGCTCCGTATTGGCAGAATAAATGGCGAACGGATAAGATATGAATCTATTGAAGAATGTTTGCCTGCCCGGAAGGCAGGCGCTAATGGAAATATTTATTTGCACGATTTCATTAAAGAAGCGCTCGTTCGTAAATATGGCGAGATATGGTATGCCGATTTTCTGTCGGAGTGCGAACAAAGATCAAATAAGAATCTGAAATAAAATAATTAAAATCAAAAATCATTAATGTTACAACTTTCTCAACGACAAACGCTTCAGATGAAGCTTACACCGCAGCAGGTTCAGTATTTGCAATTACTGCAACTGCCGGTGCTCGCTTTGGAACAACGGATACAAGCTGAACTGGAAATGAATCCGCTTTTAGAAGAAGTCGATGAGCTTACACAGCAGCAGGAAGAAGATAAAGCGCAGGATGCGCAAGAGGCGGTAGCAGAAATCCCGAAAGCAGAAACCTCGAATAACGAAGATGGATATACCTTTGAAGATTTTATGAATGACAATCTTGACGGGTATAAAGCCACTGTATCCCGCAATTACGACGAAGACCGTGAAGATTTTCCCCAACCCGCTGAAATAACCCTTGCACAGAAGTTGCGCGATCAAATTTTCCTTCTCGACATAAATGATGAAGAGAAACTTTTAGGTGATGAGATAATTGGAAATATTGATGAGGATGGATATCTTCGTCGCGATTTAGCATTGATCGTCCAGGATCTCAATCTCTCGCACAGCTTGATGATAACACTCGAAAGAGCGGAAGAAATTTTGAAACTCATTCAGCACATAGATCCTCCCGGTATTGCCGCCCGGAACTTGCGCGAATGTTTAATTGTACAGCTTGAAGTTAGCGAGGGCAATCATGAATTAGCTGATAAGGCAATGATAATCCTCCGCGATTACTTCGAGGATTTCACTATGAAGCATTTCGCCGAACTTTCAAAGAATCTGAATCTCACGATTGAACAACTTAAACCCGTGATAGAACTGATTCAAAAGCTGAATCCTAAACCGGGAGAGGGACAAATATCTCAACAGCAAAATTACGTAATTCCCGATTTCGCTGTTGAACGCGATGACGATGATTTCATCATTTCTCTAAATGATAGGAATGTTCCTCCGATCCGCATCAATAAGGGGTATAAGGAATTGATGTCGAAGAAGAATAAGAAAGGTCAGGAAGATGGAGTCAAGGATTTTATTCGAAAGCGTTTTGAAGCAGCAAAATGGTTCATTGCTTCAATCAATCAACGGCGTGATACTATGATCAGAGTGATGCGTACTATCGTAGAAAAACAAAGAGTATTTTTTGAGACAGGCGAAAATCTCCGCCCGATGATTTATAAAGACATCGCAGAAGTTATCAATATGGATATCTCAACAATCAGCCGCGTGGTGAACGGAAAATATGTGCAAACTGAATACGGTGTTTACGAGTTGAGACATTTTTTCAGCGATAAACTCACAACTCAATCCGGAGAAGAAGTCTCGAATAAAGAAGTCAAAATAAAAATTAAAATAATAATCGAAGCAGAGGATAATAACAATCCTTTAAGCGATGATAAAATTGCAGAGATGCTCAACAGCCAAGGATTGAATATTGCCCGCCGCACGGTGGCTAAATACCGCGAAGCGATGAAAATTCCCGTAGCTCGTTTAAGAAGAAAAATTTAAATTGGAGGTTATAACAATTCTATGATTGAAGTCATCCATTCTACAACTGTAATCGGATTAACACATAACGGTAAAACTGTAATCGGTTCGGACGGACAAGTGACTGTCGGTGCCACCGTTATGAAGCAAAACGCACGGAAGGTGCGGCGATTGTATAACGATACGGTACTTGCCGGATTTGCAGGCGCAGCAGCCGATGCCTTCACACTGTTTGAACGTTTCGAAGACCGTCTTCAGCAATATCACGGCAACTTGCTCAGGGCGGCAGTTGAGCTTGCAAAACTTTGGCGCACAGATAAATATCTTCGCCAACTCGAAGCGCTTCTTGCCGTTCTCAATAAAGATCAGGCGTTGGTTATCTCTGGTACAGGTGAGATCATTGAACCGGACGATGGTATAGTTGCCATTGGTTCAGGCGGAAACTACGCTCTTGCCGCGGCGCGTATGCTCAAAAATCATACCAGTAAGGATGCAAAAGAAATTGTAACGCTTTCTTTAGATGCTGCTTCAGATATTTGCATCTACACTAATAAAAATATTTCGATAGAAGAATTATAATGATGAAAAAATTACGGAAGTCACAGGCGCGTGAGTTGACACCTCGTGAAATTGTAAAGGAACTTGATAAGTATATTATCGGACAAAATGCCGCGAAGAAATCGGTTGCTATTGCAATAAGAAACAGATGGCGCAGATTGCAGACGTCAGACCAGATGCGCGAAGAAATAATGCCGAATAATATCATACTTATAGGACCAACAGGCGTTGGTAAAACAGAAATTGCACGGCGGCTTGCCAAATTAGTGAACGCGCCATTCATTAAAGTTGAAGCGTCCAAGTTCACAGAGGTCGGTTATGTCGGGCGCGATGTTGAATCGATGGTGCGCGACCTGATGGAATTTTCGGTCAACATGCTTAAAGGTGAAAAAGCAGACGAAGTGCAAGATAAAGCAACCCGTCAGGTCGAAGATAGAATTCTCGATCTTTTATTGCCGCCGATACGCCGCAAACAACAAAATGAGCAAAATTCACAGGCGGTTGAAGATGCAGTTGAGACGGATGATAACAAAGCGACACGAGAAAAATTCCGCGATAAACTTCGCAACGGAGAGATGGAAGATCGAGTTTTAGAATTAGATGTTACCACATCCTCGATGCCGGCTATGCAAGTGTTCGGTCCGTTCAACACAGAAGAGATGGGGATGAACATTCAGGAGATGTTCGGCAACATAATGCCGAAGAAAACAAAAAAGCGTAAGATGACAATTGCCGAAGCGCGCGCGCATATAATGCAGGAAGAAACTCAGAAGCTCATCGATACAGATTCTGTTCTTAAAGAAGCGCTTGAGCGTGTTGAAAACTCGGGTATTGTTTTTATTGATGAGATAGATAAAATTGCAGGGGAGCGCGGACATTCGGGCGGTCCCGATGTATCACGCGAAGGTGTTCAGCGTGATCTGCTGCCAATTGTTGAAGGATCAACCGTGCTGACAAAGTACGGAATGGTAAAAACCGATCATATACTTTTCATCGCTTCAGGCGCGTTCCATGTCGCCAAGCCAAGCGATTTGATACCAGAGCTTCAGGGACGTTTTCCGATACGTGTTGAATTAGAAAGTCTGACTGAAGAAGATTTTGTAAAAATACTTACGATACCGCAGAACGCGCTTATAACTCAGTACACGGCATTGCTCGCTACCGAACAGGTTACGCTCAATTTTAATAAAGATGCGATACGTGAGATTGCTAAATTAGCGGCTGAGGTAAACTCGCAGGTAGAGAACATAGGCGCCCGTCGCTTGCATACGATTATGACGACATTGTTGGAAGAAATTCTTTTCGATGCACCAGATAAATACTCAGGCACAACCATAAACATAACTCGTGATATGGTGGAAGACGCACTCAGCGGAATAATTAAAAATAAAGATTTGAGCAGGTACGTGCTGTAAACTGATTTGTAAGATGATGGCGGGTATTTTTATTCTTGCTCGATTCACTGTTTCAGAAAATCACCGTCGATTATCATCAATTTTATTCCGTTTTTTGATATTGAACGATGTGAGCTTAGATCATCTGAAACTACATAAGTCATTCCTTTAGTCAAGAAAAATTCTTTGCCATTTTGTAATTCGGTTACAAATTCTCCTTCCATACAATGTACAATGTGTCCTTTCTGACACCAATGATCTGCTACGTAACCTTTTGAATATTCTACTATCCGTATTCTTAATCCCGGGAACTGAACAGTTTGCCAAAATGCGCTGCCGCTTTCTCCTTTATATTCGGTTTTAGGGATTAACGTCCAATCTATTGTTTGAAATGGAATATTTTTTTGAGTGATCATTTAACACACATAATAAGTTAAATAAATTATTTTAGAGTCGCAGAAAACTTGACAGATATATAACCCGTCGACCCCAAGTAGACCAAAAACATTGAGCGCGTGTCATGCGCTGGCACGCTACCCGGTTCTTCAAGCTAAGCCACACCCCAATTAAGTCTGAAGTTCTCACCCAAGTCAAAGACGAAATCCTTCACCTGGATCACCTTGCCGGCTTTCAGGCTGATCACACTGACACCGCTGTTCTCACCAACCCGGCCTGTGCGGTTCGTGAGGTAGATATTCCAGTGAACTGTGATGACATTAGTGCCGCTCATAGCAAAAATGTTCTCGGCACAAATTTGCTGGACGTCGAAATGGATTTTCGGATATTGATCGAAGAATTTACGACACCACTCCTCAACAGCGGGCTTACCGATGAATGTACCACTTGCCCATATATCACCGGGGTAAATCAGCACTCCATCGTCACGCCAAGCAGACATGAAACCTGTTAAGTCGTGATTACTAAGCGCTCGGAAAGCATTCTCGGCGGCTTTTCTGGCAATGATTGCACCGATCATAATGACCTCATAATAAACTCGTGAGCGAATAGCTGCGGAACGTGTATAACAAAAATGCCGTTGCATAGTCCCGCACCGATTCTCAGTGCGGGATGAACAGAGCAATAGTTCTCAGCGATTCTATCGACTCTTTGAATTGCAGACATTTTACATTATTTTGCCATTATAAGCAATTGCCCATTACCTAAGCAATAATAATTTCTTTGTTCCAATAAAGTTGCCAGCTTTTATTTTATAAAAGTACACACCACTCGGTAATCCGTTGGCGTTATAGTTTATTGTCTTATACCCCGATTCTTCAACTCTGTTTACAAGTGTTGCGATTTCTCTGCCGACCATATCAAACACTTTGAGAGTGACGTGGCTTTGCATTGGCAGTTGATAGCTGATTGTCGTGCTTGGATTAAAGGGGTTGGGATAGTTTTGATTGAGTTCAAACTTATCAGGGATTGATGCAAATGTTTTCACGTCCGTTATTGTTCCATTCGCATTTAGTCTTTGAGCATAGATATCAAGATTAGCGCCTCCGCGCAAATCAGCCCAGGTAACTATCGCGCCACCGCCGTCAATCGGAACGATTTTTGGATATGATTGTGAATTAGTTGCCGTACATACCGGAGCGCCGTTCGCTGTCCAAAGATTATTACCGGATGTATCAATCCTCTGAGTATAAATATCGTATAGGTAGCTCGGATAATCAGCCGCATCAGAAGTCCTGTCACAACTCCATGACATTATTGCACCGCCGTTGGCATCGTTGATCACTTCAGGCATAGAACGGCCCCACTTACGAGCGCATATTGGAACACCAAGTGTGTCCCATAGAACTGTTCCATCATTACCAACCCGTTGAGCAAAAATGGTCTGGTCGTAATACGAGACAGATAATGAATAACCAAAAATAAGACCATTCGAACCATCTACAATAAAATTAGTGGTTCCGTACATATCCTGGATTTCACTCGTTAGACGTTTACCATTAGCAGTCCATTGATTCACACCCGACTTGTTCAAGTGCTGACCATAGTATTTTCGGTTTGAGGATGGTCCGCGACTGTCTGTCCAGATAATAAAGACACCGCCTTGTTTATCGGGTTGTGCAGTAGGAGCTGCTGAATAAGTTGCAAGATTAGCAATCGTTACTCCTGCCGTAGTCCATAACTTTGTACCTGACGAATTTACACGTTGAGCAAAAAGATTTGTTGTTGCATCGGCACGCACGTGAGTCCAGATAATTATTGCGCCGGCTGAATCATCGCTTACCATACATGATGGATATTGCACGCTTGCAGCGGTTGCTATTCCAACTCCGGTCGAGGTCCACATGATATTTCCCGAAGAGTCAACTCTCTGCCCATAAACATCGGATGCATCCATACTGATACGATCATCTCTCCACGCGATGATGGCTCCGCCAGCACCATCGGTGACAATTCGTGTTGTATACGCAGATCCGGTTTTTACTGCTACACCATTCGTTGTCCAGAGAACTTGTCCGTTTGCATTAATGCGCTGGGCATATATATTTCCGCTGTACAAACCGGTTCGCTGGTCATCCCAAACTATAATTGCCCCGCCTTTTCCGTCGGAAATGATTTTTGGAGCCGATTGCTGGTATCTGGTTGTACAAAGCGCAACCCCGTTTGTATTCCATTGAACATATCCATTTTTATCGATGCGCTGCGCGTAAATATCACCCACATCCGTTCGGTTATCCCGCCATGCAATGATGGCTCCATTATCACCGTCACTGCATAAAACCGGTGTTTCCTGTTGCCAAATAAAAGTACAAATAGCATTGTTCGCTGCAGGATCGGAAGACCACTGTGCCAATCCGATATTTGAAAGAACTGAAAGCAGTATCAATACAAAATATTTATAAACCTTCATAAATTCTCCTTAGAATATATAATTGGTTGTAACTAGTTAATTGATTTTTATACGTCGATAGTTTCATCTGATACTATTTCATCAATATAAATTTCTTTGTCGATATATAGTTACCGGCAGCTAAGCGATAGTAATACACACCACTTACTAAATTGTTTCCATTGAAATTCGCCGACTTGTAACCCGGCTGCTCAACACTATTTACCAGCGTCGCGATTTCTCTTCCAAGCATATCAAACACTTTGAGAGTGACGTGACTTTGCGTTGGCAGTTGATAGCTGATCGTTGTGCTTGGATTAAACGGGTTGGGATAGTTTTGATTCAATATAAAATCTACCGGCTTATCTGAGATGTTCTCTTCAACAGAAGTAAGATTGCGGTGGAAAGTCAATATAGTTCGTACTGTACCTGATATGCTGACTTTGTATAAATAAAGCTCATCTCCCGCAACACTTATGCCCGATACAAAACCATATCTGCTCAAACTCGGAATCAGCACCGGCGCCGGGAACATATCGGATGGATTCTGGCGGATTGAATACATTACACTGTCGCCTAATTCTCCGGTTGTGAAATAGAGTTCTAATTCATCGTTGCTTAGCCAACATGAAAAATTTCTGGTTGCCATGAAGTCGATGTCTAATGGAAGCGGCGCGCTGAATGCTTCGCTAAGATCGTTTCGGGTCGAAACAAATAAGCCATCGTTTATACCATCGCCTTTCGTAAAATAAAGCCGTAGTCCATCAGGAGAAATCCACGGATATGCGTCGGCACTGTCGGTAGAATTGATTTCTATGATAGCTCTGACTGAGTCAAACGGCAATGATGTATCGGAGCGGGTTGCGATATATAAGTCACTCTCAATCCATGTGCCTCCGGCAGATCGAGCAAACACAATTGTTTTTTTGTCTGATGTAATACTTGGTTGATTATTTTGAAATGATGTATCGTTCATTGTGCCCGGTACAAGCTGAGGTTCACTAAAAGGTTGACCTACCGCAGTTCTTTTTAAGACGTACAATTGGCGGTAAGAGCCGAACACCAATGAGATGTAATACTCCAAGCCGTCTTTTGAGAATTGCCCGGGACGCGGCGAATATCCGGCAGGGAAGCGCAGTGTATCGGCAAATGTGAAACTCGTATCAATTGTTGGAGCGTAAGAATGTGGATTTGCTTTCTTCGTTGTTGAAAGTGGATAACCGGATTCATCAATTTGAGTTTGAGCAAATATGTTCAGTGTAAACAACAGGAGGGATGCAACTATTATCAATATTTTCATTGTATTTCTAATCCTTTAAGGTTTGAGGGTATCTGTGAACATTCGGTAAAATAACAAAACAATTTTGTAAATATACAACTCTCATTCAATTAAACAAAAGTATTGAGCGAGTATTTATATTCATCGGTTTTATTATCCAGTATTGGGTTTTTGATTGTTATGCACAGGCAAAGGTCTATGTCATCCGCATATTGCAGCACGCACCTTATCCGAGGTCAGGCACTGTTTTGGAGAGTGGCTTCTGCTTTGCTCCAACAATCAGTAACCAAAGCAAGAATGCTACTTCGCCAAGAAGAAGCGGAAAGCTTACCGTGTTGGCGATCTGCACATGTTCCGGCAACAGCATACCAATGAAGCTTATTGTTACATATGCGATACCATTCAAAAACAACCACACGCCAAGGAAGCGAGGTAGAAAGCCCGACCGATAGACAAGCCATGCGAGAGGAAGCAGCCACAAACCCCAAAACAACTCGGAGACAGGAACCCCCTGCCTGTCGATGTTGATTAGCAATGTGGCGAGAGCGTCACGTTGGGGCTTGTCGAATACAGCCAGCAGATTAGAACCCTGCACGAACGAAAGTGTGGCAATTTGGTTCGCTACTCCTAAGAACGCCAACGGCGCCTCGACAAGAACCAATATCACCATGAGCTTGGCAAGCTGGCAGTTTACCTCTTTGAGCAACCGATAGAGCGCCAACACAGTTAAGATGAAGAACAGCTCAGAAAAAAGCCCGACTACAATATACATTCTGAAAAGCAATTGATTGGCAAAGATATTGGCAACTGTCGCGGCTGCATCCCCCGTAACAAACAACTTCCCTGGAACATAGATGAGCACGAAAGGACCGGTGACAGCCATGAGCAGGTAGAATAATCCAGCGATTCTTGCATTCTTTTTGAGTTGTGTCATATGTTTTGTCCGTTAGTGTGTTTGGTGTCCGACAATTCGTGTTGAAAAAAGCATTTGAAAAAGAATCTTTGCTTGCGTATGACGTGCTGAAAAATAACGCAATAGTTTTGTGAGTATACAAATCTTATTCGAGTGAACAAAATTGTTGAACGAGAATTTTTATTCATAGGCATTTTCTTTCAGCGACGTTATTTTCCTTGGTAGCCGCCGCCGTGCTTGCATTTATCTGTTTGATGAACTCGGAATTTGCTTTCATGAAGTCGCTACCAGATTGCTGGAGAAACTTCATTGCAGGTGCAGCAGCCCTGAAGACCCTTAGAACACCTTCTTTGCTAAAGAACGCTTCACGATGTGGAAAGTCCTGAAGATGGTTTGATACAAAGAATGCCCAAAACAGACCACCCAAGATCGCTCGATAGCAAGTATGTCCAAGAATTTTTGACGGTGCCTTATCAGGGACCAATATCATTCGCCTCATTAACTCATGTGCATTTGGCAGAAACGAAAGGACGCATCCATACTCGTAAGGCTCGCCCGGGCTGGAAGAGAATAACATCTCTCTCATTCTTTCCGCATGCAAACCAAGATCCACGTTTCGGAATTCTTTCCGTTTAGATACACCAGCCCGCCATATCAATGAGATCTGAAACAACTTGAACCGTGCATATTCCAATTCACTGATCGTGATCATTTCTGGAGATTGCTGAACGGCGATTTGTGTTCCACCATAGAGTACTCTTGACGCATAGTCTTCGTAACGTTGGATTATTGATTCACAGTCCCTACACATGAGTTCTTCGTAAACACCTTTGCGTTTTCGACTCGCACGCTCGTCAGAATTCGACGAAAAGGCATAATATAGGTGATCTTCGCCTTCATACACATCCTGATATAGGAACTCGGGGAAAATGTGTGATTCACAAAGAACGGCATCTTCATTTTGGCAAAGTGCACACTTCATTAATCTCTCTCAAGCACGGTGGTGGCATCATCAGCCAATTTTGAATAAGCGAGTTGTATTAATTTCCTCAATATTGTTGAAACTGGGATAAGGATTTTCTGCTGGACCGTGGTAAACTGTTTATTCCCATGAAAGGTGTTACATCTTATCGCATAAATCATTTCAACAATCGCCATCGCCTTCTTGCCAACATCAGGTGATTTAAGTGATCGCATAAGATTAAGGTCGTCTTCTCGTCGTGGTTCCAACGTTACCATGTCAAGTATAAAATGAAATACTCCATCCTCAACGAGGGTGCAAACTTTCGTTAGAGCTTCTTTTGTAGTATCATCTCTCTCAATTTCGGTGACCAATTTATCTGCACCAATATATTTGACAATATAAGTAGTTGCAGCATTTAAGTCCGGGAACCGTTTTCTGTTAGCCAAATTAATTTCACCAGCTCGTACCAGAGTGAAGGTAACCTCTGCATAGATCCTGTTGTAAAGAACATACAGAGTAAAAAAGCGATCATATATATCGCTTAAGTCGTCAGTATGATAACTATCGGCTTTATTTAACCATGTTTTATAAAAGTTTTGAAATTCCCCAGATAGCATAGGTACCTTTCTTTAATAATTGTTCGATAAGACATAAATTTTTTAAAATTACACGCTTTGATATGGAGAAACGGCCTGTGACTATTTCTGGATTACTGGATCGATGCTTATTTTCATCAAAAATATCTGGTTTAATAAATCTTCAAGGAATATTTTATTTAATCTAATGATATCAGCAGAAAATGCATCTGGGCATGAAACTATTATTGTGTTATCCCGGTAATTTATCACGCTTGTATCACTCATCATACTGCCCAAAGCAATTCTCCGTCGTCTCACTTCAGCGATGAAATCCCCCCATCTCAATTTTCTACCATTAGGTAATTGGATCTCTCCTGAGATCTCCCGGTCATGGTTTACCATCAAGTCAACATTAGAAGAAATTTGTTCTGCAACAGTTCCAAAGTATAAACAAACATCAGCATAGATATTAAAAAATATCGGATTTATCGGATTTGAGGTTAGAATTTCAGAAATCCTCTGACTAAAATGATACAATGCACCGCCATAACCACGCCGCGTTATTAATGAGGGATATTTTGACCATTCTTTTCGCGAGTTTTTTAATAATGATAAAAAATTATCAAGATTTCTTTTAAGTATTTTGTTACAAAAATCTGCAATTTCAGTCTGTATATATTTACTTACCATCACGCTAAGAGTTTCACTAATTTTCTCATCCATTACTAGGGACATTAATTTCCGATCTATCAAATGCATTGTTAAAACAATACATTCATCATCAATCATATCAATTTGACTTTTACTCAATTGAGGAGTTTTTGAAGAGCTTGGGTAAATGCCAAAACAATAGCTCTGGATTATTTTTTTACTCAAGTCGTTATTTAGGCATATCTTAGTTAAAATCGGTCCAGTATCTGACATAGAATGTTCGTTCCCAAAATCTTAACAATTCAAATTTTAATTTAAATATTGCTTGTTCACCATTAATCGCATATTTTCATAAATTAACAAATTGATGTTTTAGTAGTATTAATATTTAACGGATATATTAATAGGGAATAAAACATGATCATATTCAATCAATCTCGAGTTGGGATTATTGTATCTTATATCCTTGCCAGCCACCTGCTTGTGTAATCTATTTCTTATCCGTCTAAATGCTGTGAATTTGTTTCTCATCATAACTAATATTATTTGATGGTTCTTCTGCTTATGCTCGTAGTTCACAAAGAAGACCTTGTAGTCTGCTTCGTGTCCATGCTTCATGATGAAAACTTTCGGAACGGGATAAACCGTTATTACGCTTTTTAGTTTCAAGTTATTTAAGCAATTTCTATAATTCATTAGGTACTTTATATTCGTCTTTCATGTAAGCTCATCAACATACTCACGCATTCCATCATCGCTTCAATATAAAACCCTTATGCGTGGGTTCTCATGTATCAACCCATCTTTTCGTGATGTTTAAATTATGAAACATCCCACTAATTGTCAAGCAAAATCCAGAGCATTTTCTTGTTTAAGTTAAGAAACCTTGCTAAGGTTTTTCAGGGTCACTCAGGTCAACCTTCCAAGGTTCAAATACGTCACCTTAATATTTTGCTTATTTTGGAGGGGTTCAAATTAGTACATGCAAAAACAAGTCGTTTTGGGCATAATCCTATGTCGGATCGTCGCAACTGCGAACGGGATTGTCGTAACTACGAACGGAATCGTCGCAACTGCGAACGGAATTGTCGCAACTACGAACGGGATCGTCGCAACTGCGAACGGAATTGTCGCAACTGCGAACGGAATCGTCGCAACTGCGAACGGAATTGTCGCAACTGCGAACGGAATCGTCGCAACTGCGAACAGAATTGTCATAACTACGAACGGAATCGTCGCAACTGCGAACGGAATTGTCGTAACTACGAACGGAATTGTTGCAACTGCGAACGGAATTGTCATAACTACGAACGGAATCGTTGCAACTGCGAACGGAATCGTCGCAACTTTGAACGGGATCGCCGCGATCCTTATAGCTTCTGTCGTAATGTCGAAAGGGATTGTCACAATGCCGTTAAGTGCCGAGGCAATTCCGATCATCTCTGCTCCAAGATTAAAGAACTTCCCGAAAGTTCCAGATTGGA
>PNNN01000056.1 GCA_013824245.1 Chlorobiaceae bacterium
AATATTTATACTAATTTTTCAGAAGTCTCTACAATAATAGTTTTTTCTTTATTTGATTTGCTCCGATAAGAATCGGATCCCATAACGGCGAAAACGGTGGTGCATAGATCAAATCGAGCCGTGATATTTCGTCGATTGTCATTTTTTGTTGAATTGCCACAGCAAGCGTGTTCGCTCGTTGGAACGCCCCACAGCAACTGAATAGATTTGCGCCCAACAACCGGTTACTTGTTTTGTCGACGATAAATTTGATGACCACTTCCTCGCTCCCCGGCATTAATTCATTCTTCGATCGGGCATTTACAATTTCTGTAATAGTTTTATAGCCATATTGTGACGCTTCTTCTGAACCGATTCCGACTTGAGCGACTTGCAGATTAAATATTTTTACAGCCATCGCTCTAATGGCGCCTTTGAAAACTGCGCGACCACCAGCGGCATTCTCGCCCGCAACCCACGCCGCTCTGCTCGCCACAGTAGCAAGCGGTAAATAAATCGGCTTGTTGGTGACAATGTTTTTTACTTCACAACAATCACCTGCTGCGTAAATATCATCTACGTTTGTCTGTTGACGCTCATCCGTTATGATACCGCCCAGTGTTCCAACCCTGATGTTTGCGTCTCGTGCTAAATCTGTGTTTGGTAAAACTCCTATCGAAATTATCACCATGTCAGATTCAAACGATCCCCGATCTGTAATAACATGTTTCACTAAACCTGTTGCATCTTGCTGTAATGCTTCAACCTTAACATTTGGGATGAATTGAACATCGTTATTATTAAGTTCCGCTAAAATCCTCTCGCGTGATTCTTGTTCAAGTCCTTCCATCGGAAGTTTGAATTGATGTAGCATGGTAACTTCAATATTTCTTGAACGGAGCCCTTCAGCAATCTCCATTCCCACATATCCGCCGCCGATTATCACTGCCGACTTTGGTTTTTCTGTTTTCAGGAAATTCAATATGTTTAAAGCATCTTCGCGATATTTTAAGTTGAATACGTTCCTGCAACTCTCTCCATCTATGCCTAATCGCCGTGACCGTGATCCTGTTGCAATTATCAGTTTGTCGTATTCTTCCTCAAAAACATCTCGAGAACGGAGATCACGAACAATAATTTTATGTTTGGATGGAATAATTTTCTCGACAAGATGCAAGGTATGAACATTAACGTCTTTTTCTTTTTGAAATTTTTGTGGAGAATAGATTTCTAATTTCGATTCATCCTCTATCAAACCACCTATCAAATAAGGTGTTTCGCAGATCGCGTATGAAATAGATTCCGATGCCTCATACATCTTTACATCAGCATTCGGATTTGTACGCTTGGCTTTGGCTGCCGCACTTGGTCCTGCCGCAAGTCCGCCCACAACAATTATTCGTCTGTTCTTCAAAGTCATCTATGAAAAACGATTTACCGGTTTGGGTATAAAAATTGATTTAAGTTCGATTTTTGTTTCATACCTGAGCTTAGATATTTCAGTTACTATTTATGTTTCTTCTTAAAATACAAAGAGATCGGAACCCCGACGAATTTGAAATGCTCTCTCAACCTGTTCTCCAAAAAACGCTTGTATTTTTCTTCAATCAGCTTCGGTTCATTCACAAAAAAACTAAACGCGGGCGGATTGGTTTTTACCTGCGTGATGTAATTGATTCTGATTTCTTTGCCTGATTTTGCGGATGGTGGTTTTTCTTGAATGTCACGCTGTAATAAATTGTTCAACTTGTTTGTCGATATACGTTTTGTTTGTTCCGCAAAAACTGCCTTCGCCATATCTATTGTTTTGAAGATGCGCTGTTTTTCGAGTGCGGAGATAAATATTACAGGTATATAATCATACACACGAAGAAATGTCTTTATTGATTTTTCAAAATGACGGGCGGTCTGGTCGTTTTTTTCAATTGTATCCCATTTATTCACCGCAAACACAACTCCGCGCTTCCGTTCTATCACGTCTTCAAGAATCCGGAGGTCTTGCTTATCGATACCTGCTTCCGCGTCCACCATAAGTATCGCCACGTTGCATCGCTCTATACTTTTAAGTGCGCGCAGTGCGCTGTAGAATTCCACATTTTCCTTCACTCTGCTTTTACGCCGCAGACCTGCTGTGTCGATGAGAATGATTTCCTCTTTTTCGTATTTTAAAACCGAGTCGATTGAATCTCGCGTTGTTCCGGGAATCGGTGTAACAATCTGGCGCGTCTTACCCAGAACTCCATTCACAAAAGACGATTTACCGACATTAGGCTTTCCGATAACTGCAAGCTTCAATCTTTGGTCGTCTTGATCTTCGTCTGAAGTTTTAAAATCTTTTGTTACCTCATCAAGGAAATCGCCAATCTTTCTGCCGAGTAGCGCTGAGATTGTTATCGGTTCACCTAAGCCCAACTTATAAAATTGAGCCGCATCTCTCTCGCGGTTATCGCTATCGACTTTGTTCACAACAAGATGAATTTTTTTATTTGCTTTGCGTATGATAGTGGCAACTTCTTCATCAAGAGTTGTAATGCCTGCTGTTGCATCAACCATAAAGATAACGCCATCTGCCTCACTAATGGCAATCTCGGCTTGCTCGCGGATGGCACGCTCAAAAAGATCGACCGAGTTTGGTACATACCCGCCGGTATCAATTAGAGTGAATTGCTTCCCTGCCCAATCGGAGATGGCGTACAAACGGTCGCGTGTTACGCCCGGTTGATCGTGCACAATGGCATCACGGGCACCGAGAATTCGGTTAAAGAGGGTTGATTTGCCGACATTCGGTCGGCCAATAATTGCAAGAATATTTGTCATAATTTATTTTCCGATTAAGTATACGAATTTCTTGCAAGAGTTTCAAAAAGAAGATGCCGACTCACTTTCGCAAATCGGCATATGCAAATTTAATATTTGGGATTAGTTAGATCGGCAATACTATCTCAATAACAACATCTTTTTCATGTTATTGTATTTATCGGTTTGCAATCTATAGAAATATATCCCGCTTGGAATATCCTCCGCATTCCAGTGAACTGTGTACTCGCCAGGTTGTTTGATTTCATTTACCAGCGTTGCCACTTCCCTTCCTAAAACATCAAACACTTTTAAGCTTACATGATCCATATCGCATATCCCATAACGCACATCGGTTGTTGGGTTGAACGGATTTGGATAATTCTGTTCAAGTGAAAAGCGTTTTGGTATTTGCCCTGTGGATTGTGCAATTTCTGCACCGGGTGGTGATGGAGGCAATTCCCCATCGGGAATGATCTGAATGGGTTGTCCTGTTAATTTTGACGGAGACACAGATAAAAATAATTTGCCTGCTTGGTTAGCTTTAACCCAATAAGCTAAACCGGGATTAAGCGAAGTACTTGGATACCAAACTCCGGTATATGTATAGAAAGAACCTACTGTCAATCCAGCACTGGCTCCTATATCGGCAACGCTAATTGGATGCGATAATGCACCGATCATATTCCAGCCCGCACGTATTTCAATCGTGTCTAATAAATTTTCTTCTCCAATGTAGTATTCAGTTGTCTGTTTGGAATACTTAACCCAATATCCAACTCCTGTTCTTAAAGTATCTTCGATTACATATTGACCTTCGTATGCGAAGGCAGGTGTTGGCAACGGGGGAAATACAGAGAAGCTCAATGAGTCGCTTGACCTCACAGGAATAGACACTAAGTTCCAGCCCAATTGTCTTTCATTTTTTATTCTGAACCGGGCATGTGGTAATGGAAGTTGATAAACTCCATTTTTATATGTTGAAATATAAAGTTTTGAGATTTCAGTTGCAGGTATTTCAATATCGGTGATATGATTTCCGCTGTCAACGGCTGTAATTAATTGCCAGCTATCTCCGGCATTTGTTGTTTCGTATAATTGTAAATGATCTCCTCCGGCGAAGAGATGATTGTCATCGAATGGATCGATGGTTATTGCTCTAATAAAGATATTAGGATTGTCCATTAATTTTTGCCAAGTATTACCACTGTCTGTCGTCTTAAGAATGTTGGATCCACCTGCTCCATATAACATATCTGAGTTTTTCGAATCGAAAGAAAATGAGTAAATATAAAAAAAGCCAAGATCTATTGGTATAATCGCCCATGTATTTCCTCTATCAGTAGATTTACCTATTATTGGCATCCAACCGAACCCTTGCCCCGCAATCCAAATTGTGCCGAAAGGTGAAATTTCCAACAAATATATTCCACCAAATGGGTTACCACCGTCGTAAGATATTTTTTCCCAAAATATATCTGATCGTTTGTAGATCCCTAATCTCCCAGTTGCAAATAAAAAATTTGTGTCCCCATTAAACGAAGAAGCATCGATTGATAAAATTCCATCAAATTCACTATGAGAATGAGTAATCCCACTATCGTCTGGTATCCATCCATAGCCGGACATACTAGATATAGCTGTTGATTCCTCCATAGCAATGTTTGGTCTAATACCAACTGTTATTGAATATCTGCCAGTATCAAATGGATATGGATAAATTGTAGTTATCCATTTATGCTTCAACCCTAAACATGTCCAAGTTGAATCAAATGTATCAAATCGGTACACTCCGCTATCAATCGTTCCTACATAAAGTGAATTGTCGTGATACCTTACATCATTTACAGTTATGCTATCTAAACCGAGATGCGTGAGTTGAGAATACAAGTTTACACTTAAAGAAAGAAATAAAATAAAAAATATAACAAGTGATTTCATGACTCGCCTCTTAGCATGTTTTTATATTTTATCTGTTAAGTCCCATGCGGTAATATTATTGGAAGTAATATGAGATTAATTTAGATGACAATCAAGTTGCTCGGCTATTTGTAGCGGAATCGAAAAAGGGCATCTAAAACTATAAATAATTGCGTATCTTTTACAGATATTACCTTGCATACTTAATCACAGACCCCAGCTCCACGCTGAAGTTATCGAAACCTATAGATTTGCTGATGTACCCTACCACTCCCATCTGCGTAGCGTAGTTTAAATCTTCCTCGCGATCTGAAGTGCTTACAATTACGATTGGAATATTTTTTAAAGATGTTTCTTCCTTAATGAGTTTCAAAACCTCGCGACCATCGCGTTTGGGAAGGTTCAAATCGAGAAGTATCAGATTGGGAATCGGATATTTTTCAGAATCAGTGTAATTATTTTTATGGAAAAGGTAATCTAAAACCTCCTGTCCGTCTCTTACAACAAAATATTTAGCGGGAACATTATTCTTTTTGAGAATGTATTCTGTGATTTTTTGATGAGATAGGTTGTCTTCAGCAATAAGTATAATCATATATATTCGGTTACAATGAACTCATAAAAAAGAAATATAATAGATATTTAGTAGTATTTTGTGGTAGGTTTCAATCTCGTCAATTAGTCGGGGCGGGCGGATTTGAACCGCCGACCTTGGCGCCGAAGGCGCCACGCTCTATCCATGTGGCGCTACATCAGTCAAGTATCGTGCTATACCACGACTCTTAATCTTTTTTTCTTTTTCCATTGCTTCTTTACGACTTTGGAAGCATTCTGCGCGTACAATCCTCCATGGCACACCATATTTCGTCGATAAACCATTACCACTATTGTGCTCAATTAGTCTACGCTCTAAATTTTCTGTATGACCAACGTAATAACGTTTATTTTTCTCACTCTGCAAAATATATACTACCATTGACATATATATTTTTTTGTCGGGGCGGGCGGATTTGAACCGCCGACCTCTTGGTCCCGAACCAAGCGCTCTAGCCGGGCTGAGCCACGCCCCGAATGGTTTAAAGATACAAAAAGATGTATAAAATTCAAAGCATTCTGAAATAATTTATTATTTTATCGGCAATTTCAGGGAATATTTTATCGTCATCAATATCAAACCAGCGTATTCTCTCATCATGCCGAAACCATGTCAATTGCCGCTTTGCATATCTCCGCGAATTCTGTTTGATAAGTTCAACCATCCGATTGTAATCAATTTTGTTATTCAGATGATCAAACACTTCTTTATATCCTACAGTTTGAAGAGCATTTAGTGTTGATGTATAACCCTTAGCTATCAATCGTTTCGCCTCGTCAACCAAACCCGATTGCATCATTATCTCAACACGTTTATTTATACGCTCATATAATTTATTCCGATTCCAATTTAAGCCGACAAATACCGGATTGAAGCTAATATCGATTTTAGATTTATGCATTTCTGAGATCGGTACACCTGTGGTTTTGAAAACTTCTAATGCACGGACGATTCTTCTTGTGTTCGTCGGAATCATTCTGGATGCCGAGACTGGATCAATCTGTCTTAATTCTTCTAAAAGAATTTCCGCTCCTTCAACTTTAAGCCGGTGATATAATTCTTCTCTGATAGAAGAATCTGCTGAAGGTCCCTCAAAAAAACCATCAATCAGCGCGCGGATGTACAAACCTGATCCACCTACCACCAAAGGCATTTTCCCTTTGCTAAATATTTCATCAATAATTAGCCGCCCTTGTTTTCCAAATTCTCCGGCATTGAAATTTTGATCGGGTAATAATTTATCGATAAAATGATGAGGAACAGATTTCAGTTCATCTGGAGTGGGTTTAGCGGTTCCGATATTCATCATTCTGTAAATCTGGCGGGAATCGGCAGATAATATTTCGCCGTTTATTCTTTTTGCAATGAGAAGTGATACAGGTGTTTTCCCGGATGCGGTAGCACCTACAATTACCAACACATTCCGTTGATTTTTCAAACTTTGATTAGATGAGGGGAAAGACTCATAACTCATAACTCAGATTATTTCCATCCAATTTTTCCGATGAGTGGTACGAATTTGAATCCGTGTGCTTCGCGTGTCTGAAATTTTTCGCCAAGCCGACGTGTAATTTGAATAGATTGAATTTCTTTATCGCCAACCGGTATAACAAGAATTCCCCCTTCTGCCAATTGATCTAAAAGCGGTTGAGGCGCTTCGGGTGCACCTGCTGTTACTATAACACCGTCGTATGGCGCAAATTCTTTCCAACCGATAGTTCCATCGCCACATTTGGACACGATATTATATTTCAGATGTTCAAATATTTTGCGCGCGCCATTAAGTAAATCCATATTCCGTTCGATTGTGTAAACGCGCGCGCCCATTGCCGACAATAACGCCGCTTGGTAACCTGAACCTGTTCCAATCTCTAAAATTTTTTTGCCGGGCTTAACTTCCAATGCCTCGGTCATGAACGCAACAGTATAGGGTTGAGATATGGTTTGAGAATGGCCTATCGGCAAGGCGCAATCATCATACGCGCGGTTTAGAAGCGCGGCTTGAACAAATTCTCGCCTATCAACAAGCATCATGGCTTTGAGAAGTCTTTCATCTTCAATTCCCCTTTGTCGGATTAGGGCAATCATCTCATCGCGTTCAAAATCGAATCGTGGCGATTTAGTCGGTAATTTTCGTTGAATCATCTTAAAGAATCTGGACTATTGCTGTGATTTTAGAATTTTCCAAACAGATTTTGCAGATTTCTGCGGCATCAAAGATAAACGTGTATAAAGTTCGTGACGAAGTTCCTGTGTTGTAAGTCCGCGAATAAGAATGCCATTATCAGTTATCGATATTTTACCTGTTTCCTCTGAAACGAGAACCACAATAACATCTGCTTGTTCAGATATTCCTAGTGCAGCTCTGTGTCGCATTCCTAGAACTGTATCTCCGATAGTTGAGGTTTGTGATAACGGCAATGTTACACGAGCGGCTTCAATAATTCTGTCGTGAACAACCACAGCACCATCATGCAAAGGTGAGCGTGGATTAAAGATTGAAACAAGGAGCGCTTTACTGATTCGCGCCTGCAACGGTGTTCCGGTATCTACAAAAGTTCGTATTCCTGTTGAGCGAACAATTACAACCAACATACCATGATGTTTACGCGCAAGCTCTGCGGATGCGCCTACTATCTCTTCAATAGATTCTTCTACATCTAATTTAATAAATGAACGGACAATTCTATTTCTTCCAAGCAGGATTAGAAGTCGGCGAAGTTCAGGTTGAAAAAGTACAATAAAAGCTATTACCCAAATATCCGTTAATGTTCGCAGTATCCAGTTCATCGCTTTTAGATTACTTGCCTGAGCGATGAATGAAAAACCGAGAATAAGGATAAGACCGACAAATATTTGTGCGGCAACAGTCCCCCGCATCACCATATACAGCCGATAAAAAATAAACGAGACAAGAAGAATATCGAAGACATCCACAATTGTAACGTTTAGAAAACCTATTTTAAATAATTCCATTTTTCGCCAAGATTAATTTTTGCAAATCGCATCAATTAGACTTACAACACGCTTCATCGCCCGAACATCGTGAACACGCACAATGTTTGCACCGTTCATTACGCAGGCGGCAACTGCCGCGGCGGTTCCTTCTAACCTATCGTCCACATCAACATTCAAGATTTTTCCGATAAAAGATTTCCGCGAAGGTCCGGTCATAATTGGATATCCCAAAGCCGAAAATTCACGGAGACATTTAATGATTTCTAAATTGTGTTCAACAGTTTTACCGAAACCGATTCCGGGATCTATTATAATTTGTTTGATACCGCTCGAAACCGCAGAATTGATACTCGTTTCTAAGTAAGATTTAACTTCGGTAATTAAATTATTGTACTCAGGATTCGCTTGCATAGTGCGAGGTGTACCTTTGATATGCATAACCACCAACGATGCATGTAATCTTGCAACTATTGGCGCCATCTTCGGATCAAAATGAAGCCCTGAGATATCATTTACTATCTGCGCGCCGGCGTTAAGCGCAAGTTCTGCTACTTCAGATTTATAAGTATCGATCGATATCGGAACATTAGTTTGTTTTACTAATCGCTCTATCACCGGCAAAACTCTTTTTAATTCTTCTTCAACTGAAATTTGCGTTGAACCCGGACGAGTTGATTCTCCTCCAATATCAATAATATCTGCACCTTCATCCGCCATCTTAAGCGCATAATTTACTGCATCATCGATGCAATTAAATTTACCTCCGTCAGCGAACGAATCAGGAGTTATATTTAATATCCCCATTAAAAATGTTCGCTTTGCAAAATCGAACGAGCAGTTGCTAAAGTTGTAAATCATCTTGAGGATGCCTCTTCAATTAAAATAAAAAGGGTATCAAACCGATACCCTTTAAATTATTGAGCGGCGGTTGCGTGGGTTTTTTTGCCCGCAGCAATCATTGATTTCTGTTTCGCCTTAACCCGCTGGATATTTTTTCTGTGTTTTTTCCAAGCGTTTTGCGTTTTCTTATTCATTACATCTCCTTAAGTGATTGTTTTCAGAAATAAATTCTAAATGAAAATACGAGTTTTTCACCACTTAATCAAGAAATTTGAATCGAGAATTAATTAAATCGAAAGGAAGCCGGTTGTGCTAAGTAGAAAATATCGGAACAATAAAAATATTTTCGTCTCTTCAATCAAGAGTTTATTCGTTCTCGAAATCGAGAACAATCTGGACAATCTCGGGACGACTGCCTGTACGAACAGGTGGTCCCCATGTTCCAACTCCGCACGAAACATAATAAAAAGTGTTGCCAATCGATTTTTCTCCCCAACTCACCTCGTATACCATTCTGGTAATAAAGTTGAGGGGCCACAATTGTCCGTGGTGAGTATGACCCGAAAGCTGTAAATCAATTCCGTTATCTGCCGCTTCTTGAAGATTAAAAGGTTGATGATCCATTAAAATAACAGGATATGATCGATCAACCTGTTTCATCAAATCGGGAAGTGAAATGCGCTGCTTTTTCCCGAATCGATTAAGAGAACGATCGTCACGACCGATTAAATACAACGTGTTATTAACTTTTACAGCTTCATCGCGCAGAACACGCACATTATTCGATTCTAAATACTTACATGCCACCCCAACTCCTCCGATAAATTCGTGATTTCCTGTAACTGCGAATACGCCGAAACGGGATTCCATCTTTCTCAAACTTTCTCCAATATTTTCTTTTATAACCGGGCCAAGGTCCTCGTCAAGAATGTCGCCCGGTAAAAGTATGATATCGGGTTTCAACGAATTTATTTTAGAAACAATATCATCGAATTTTGATTTGCCGATAATGGAGCCAAGATGAATATCCGACATGCTGACGATCTTCATCTGTTTAAGATTATAAGAATTTTTTTTGATGACATAGTGCAAATTTTTTATTTGCACTTCGGTCGCATTCCAATATCCGAATCCTAAAATAGCAAGAACAATAACTAACATCCCTCCGCCGATTAGTTCTTTCACCATTTGGTAATTGTTCCTCAACCAGTGAGGATAAATTGAAAAGAAATGATTCAACAATCGCAATGTATCTAAAAGCAAAATTCCTATTATAAAATATAAAATCGCCGCTAACCAGAGTGCGCCAATCCAAACGAAAGTGCGGCTAATTGGATTAAACCAATAGTTTTCAAGTATCCGTCCGATGAAGAAAGATAATGAAATGATAATAAAAAAAACCAAATAATATGGTTTTATCCAGGTATGTTGAGTCAAAGATTGATACCCGCGAATTAAAATGTAATAATTTATTAAACCGTATAATAAAAAAAATATCGTGAAAAAGAGTATGAATGCGGTTGATCTCATTTGTGGATTGTGTCTTTTAACGTATTAAAAAAAATTATTGAGATTCAGCAATTGTCATTGGGGGATAGGTTTTATCGTCGAGAATCTTCTCATATAAATTTTCGTACTGTGAAACGATTCCATGCACTTCGAACTCCTCAACCGCGCGCTTCCGACTTGCGCTTGCGAACATTTTATGTTTGGTTTCATTCGTTAATAACTCAACAGAATATTTAGCCATTCTTTCAACATCGCCAATTTCAGAAATGAATCCTGTAGTACCGTGAATAACTACTTCCGGCAATCCTCCCACACTCGATGCAACAACAGGCACTTCACAGGCCATAGCTTCAAGCGCGGATAAGCCAAAACTTTCGGATTGGCTTGGAATGAGAAACAGATCAGCGATTGAGAGAAGTGGAATTATCTCTGCTTGTTTCCCTAAAAATTTAATATCTTCAACAATACCAAGCTCGCGTGCAAGTTGTTCGGCAATCGACCGATCTGGACCATCACCCACAAGTAATAATTTTGATTTAACTTTCTGACGAACGATATTAAAAATCCGAATTACATCGCCCACCCTCTTTAAGGGTCTGAAGTTCGATATGTGAATTAGAATTTTTTCATTGTTGGGAGCAAATTGTCTTCGAACATGATCGTCGGTAACACGTACATATTTTGAACAATCTACAAAATTTGGAATAACTGAGATCGGTTTTTTGATCTGATAACTCGTCAATGTTTTTTCTTTTAAAAACCGAGATACTGCTGTTACCCCGTCGCTTTGCTCTATGCTAAATTTCATGACCGGCAAATAGCTTGGTTCAAGTCCAACAAGTGTAATATCTGTACCGTGAAGTGTGGTTACAATCTTAATACTATTATCGCCTAAAATTTGCTTAGCTAAATAGGCGCTTATCGCGTGAGGAATTGCGTAATGAGCATGGATTATATCTAACTTTTCAAATCTTGCCACTTCAACAATTTTACTGGCAAGAGCCGGAGTATAAAGCGGAAAATCGAATAGTGGATAACTAGAGATTTCAACCTCGTGATAATATATATTTTCACGAAAACCATCTAACCGAAAAGGCATTGCATAACTGATAAAATGTATTTTGTGCCCTCTTTCAGCCAAAGATTTTCCAAGCTCTGAGGCGACAACACCGCTGCCGCCATAAGTAGGATAACATGTTATTCCAATATTCATAATGGTCTAAAATAATCAGAAAAACGGATAATGGCAAGAAAGTAATAATTTATTGTAAACTTATTTGCTTTTCCAGCATCTAATGTGATGAAACACACCTTAAAAAAAAATAATTCCTGATGGGGATTGTTTTTCGGTTTTTTTTGTTTATATTTACAAGCGTTATTCCACTGAATATCAGCGATTTTCTTATAATATTAGCATTTCTGAAAGGAAACATTTAAAGTGAAGGCAAAAGCCAAAGTCATCGGTTTAGTGATAACTAGTTGCCCGTGCTGCGGGAACCCGATCAATTTTGATAGACAAGTTACAAAAATTTGTGCATACTGTGAAGAAGTTGTTCATATAGATCTCGATAAAGTTGAGGTGAGCTTACATGGTCCCGTTGCCACCGAAAATAAGAGAATGAAAATCAGTATGAACTAATTATCAACGCTGTTTGTTGTAATTCAAAGATTCCGTAGCTTACGGAATCTTTTTTTGAAGTTAAATAAGACTCATTTAGTCCGAGTTCAAATAATACAAATATGTTTCAATTTTCAAAAAAAGTAGAATATGCATTAATTGCGATCAGGCACATGACAGTTGGTCATCGTGGTCAAATCTATACCACAAAAGAGATATCAGACAAATATCAATTGCCATACGAACTCCTTGCAAAAATAATGCAAAAGCTAGTTAAACAACATTTTATTTTATCATATCAAGGTGTGAATGGCGGATATGTCCTTTCACGAAACCCTGCAGAAATTCGCGTTTCAGAAGTGATCAATGCGATTGAAGGAAAATCGGCGGTAACTATTGTCGCATGTGAAGCAGGCACTCCCGATGATTGCAACATTCACACTACATGTACAATTAAGAACCCATTGATCAAGTTGCAAACTAACATCAATAAAGTTTTAGATGAATTAACTGTGCTGGAGATGTTTTCGTGAAGTTGCCGATCTATATGGACTACCATTCAACAACTCCCACCGATCCACGCGTACTTGAAGCGATGCTCCCCTTTTTTTCTGAAAATTTCGGAAATCCTGCGAGCCGCCAACATCACTTTGGGTGGATCGCGGAAGAAGCAATTGAATCGTCACGCACTACTATCGCCAAGACAATCGGAGCGTTACCAAAAGAAATAATATTTACAAGCGGTGCTACTGAATCGAATAACCTCGCTATCAAAGGTGCAGCGGAGATATATGCACAAAAAGGATATCATATAATCACTGCGGCTACTGAGCATAAAGCCGTCTTGGATTCTTGTAAAAACTTAGAACGTCGCGGTTTCGGCATTACATACCTTCCGGTGGATAAATTCGGATTAATTTCTATCGAACAACTCTCAGAAGCGATTACCCAAAAAACTATTTTAGTCTCTATCATGACGGCAAATAATGAAATTGGCACAATTCAAGATATAGCAGCCATAGGAAAACTTTGCCACGATAAGAATGTTCTATTTCATACTGATGCTGCACAAGCGATAGGAAAAATTCCTATTGATGTTCGAAATATGAACATCGATATGATGTCGGTCTCCGGACATAAAATATACGGACCAAAAGGAATAGGAATTTTATTTGTACGAGCCGCAAACCCAAAAGTAAAATTGATGATGCAGATGGATGGCGGCGGACACGAACGTGGAATTAGATCCGGCACACCGAATGTTCCATCAATCGTCGGAATAGGTAAAGCCATGGAGATAGCATCACTAGCTTTTGATGAAGAAACATCGCGGCTTAAATCGTATCGGGATAAAATGTGGAATTCGTTTCAGAAAAATATTGAAGATATTTCTCTTAATGGACATCCCGAACAAAGATTAGTCAATAACCTCAACGTAAATTTTCATCATGTTGAGAATAGCACATTAATGATGAGCATGAAAGACATTGCGGTATCGACCGGATCTGCATGCACAACCGGCGACCCTGAACCATCGCATGTTTTAAAAGCCCTAAAATTGCCTTCAGATCGTTTGCATTCTGCAATTAGGTTTGGGTTAGGAAGATTTAGCACCGAAGAAGAAGTTGATTATGTTATAGATAAAGTTGTGAAAAACGTTCAAAAGCTGAGAGAATTTTCATCAGCGATCAAATTCAAAAACCAAAATACCAATGTTTTATGAAAGATACCCAATTAAACAATGATTTAAGTTTGATAGTGAATAATCTTGAAGAATATCTAACTTTCATCAAATCGAAATTCACATTTATACACAATTCTAATTTCTTTTTTAGAGATTTGCATTATGCAACCAAAATGTTCCTTGAAGAACATTTGATAAAAACATCATACCAAAAAGCGGAAATAATGACAAAGGAACTCAGCTTGGTTTTAGAGAAACAAGAAATATTTAAAAATATTGATCATCAATCATGGATGCTAAATTATCCGAAATTTGCCTTGCCGAAAGTTGAAAAGAAAGTTGCCTGAACATGAATAGCACGAATACCTTTGAAAATCTCGCCGAGAGTGAATACAAATGGGGATTTATAACCGACATTGAATCGGAGACCGCCCCGAAAGGTTTAAACGAGGAAATAATCCGATTCATTTCCGCGAAGAAAAAAGAACCGGAATGGTTATTGGAATTCCGATTGAAAGCTTACCGTCATTGGCTAACAATGGTGGAACCTCATTGGCAAAACGTTCACTATCCCCCGATTGATTATCAAGATATAATTTATTACTCTGCACCGAAGCAGAAAAAAATAAATAGTCTGGACGAAGTTGATCCCGAATTATTAAGGACATACGAAAAATTAGGTATCCCTCTCGAAGAGCAAAAGCAATTTGCCGGCGTAGCTGTTGATGCCGTTTTCGACAGTGTCTCGGTTGCAACCACTTTCAAAGATAAACTTAACGATCTTGGAATAATTTTTGGTTCATTTTCTGATGCAGTTAAAGAACATCCTGAGCTTGTGAAGAAATATCTCGGTTCGGTTGTTCCGGCAAACGATAATTATTATGCCGCTCTAAACTCTGCTGTTTTCACCGATGGGTCGTTTTGCTACATTCCCAAAGGAGTGAGATGTCCGATGGAGCTATCAACATATTTTCGAATCAACGCCGCACAAACCGGACAATTCGAGCGAACATTGATTGTGGCGGATGAAAATTCATACGTCAGTTATCTCGAAGGATGCACTGCACCAATGCGAGACGAAAACCAGCTTCACGCGGCAGTGGTTGAATTATACGCCCACGACAATTCTCAGATAAAATATTCCACAGTGCAGAATTGGTATCCAGGTGATAAAGATGGGAAAGGCGGTATTTACAATTTTGTAACAAAACGGGGGAAGTGTGCAGGAATCAATTCAAAAATATCTTGGACGCAAGTAGAAACAGGATCATCGATTACTTGGAAATATCCGAGTTGTATTCTCCAAGGTGATAATTCAGTCGGAGAGTTTTATTCGGTTGCAGTAACAACAAATTATCAGCAAGCCGATACCGGAACAAAAATGATACACATCGGTAAAAATACAAAGAGTACAATCGTATCTAAAGGTATTTCTGGAAAGTTCGGACAAAATTCCTACCGTGGCCAAGTTTTGGTTCAAAAAGGAGCCACGAACGCACGAAATTTTTCGCAATGCGACTCTCTGCTTCTCGGCGATAAATGCGGCGCTCACACATTCCCGTATATCGAAGTTAAAAACAGATCATCAAAAGTGGAACATGAAGCATCCACTTCAAAAATTGGCGAGGACCAAATATTTTATTGCAAACAGCGGGGACTTTCCACGGAGGATGCCGTGAATTTAATCGTAAACGGTTTTTGCAAAGAAGTATTCAGAGAACTTCCCATGGAATTCGCTGTTGAGGCGCAAAAGCTTCTCGGTATCAGTCTCGAAGGAAGTGTTGGTTAATTAAGTTTATTATTTAAATATTTATTAAAAAGAATATCCGATATGTTAGAAATAAAAAATTTACATGCTTCAATCAACGGGAATAAAATTCTCAATGGAATAAATCTGAGCGTAAGAGCCGGTGAAATTCATGCAATCATGGGACCGAACGGTTCGGGCAAAAGCACTCTTGCTCATGTTCTTGCGGGCCGTGAAGTGTACAATGTAACCGATGGCGAAATACTTTACAATGGAAAAAACCTTATTGAGATGCCGCCTGAAGAGCGTGCCAGAGAAGGAATTTTTCTCGCGTTTCAATATCCTGTCGAGATTCCGGGTGTTAGCAATACATATTTCCTGAAAGCCGCATTGAATGCTATACGCAAACACCAAAACTTGGAACCTATGGACGCGGTTGAATTTTTATCATACATCAAAAAGAAAATGAAACTCGTTGAGATAGATCGAGATTTACTTAACCGCCCGGTGAATGAAGGATTCTCCGGTGGCGAAAAGAAACGCAACGAGATTTTTCAGATGGCTGTTCTCGAACCGAAACTCGCGATACTTGATGAAACCGACTCAGGATTGGACATCGATGCTCTACGGATTGTTGCCGATGGCGTGAATAAACTTCGTAAACCCGACAACGCCGCGATAGTTGTAACACACTACCAACGTCTCTTAAATTATATTGTTCCGGATGTGGTTCATGTATTATGGGACGGGAGAATTGTAAAATCGGGCGGAAAAGAACTCGCACTAAAGCTTGAAGACCAAGGTTATGACTGGGTAAAAGATGATACTAAAAACAAATAACGAATCTCTTATGCCTCAGGCATCCGATCCAATAGCGAATTATTTAGAACATTTCTCGAAATTCGAAAAGGAAATTAGCGGTGAATCTGAAATTCGGAAATTTCGGCAAGATGCCGTAGAAGAATTTAAATCGTTCGGCTTTCCTACAAACAAAAACGAAGAATGGAGATTTACCAATCCATCACAAATATCTAAGATTCATTTTAATCATCAACTCCAAAAACAAATATCTGGAGAAGTTAAAAAACAAATCGATGAGTTAGCAATTAAAAAATTTGCACAAAATAGATTGGTTTTTGTGAACGGAATATTTTCAAATGAGTCATCTAACACCCAATTCTCGCCTGCCATAAAAATATCTCCGGTTTCAGAGACACTTCATCAAAGTCCTGAATCTGTAATCGAGATTGTAAAGCGACCGATGATTGAAGGACGGAACTTTTTCACTTCTTTGAATACAGCTTTCATGAGAAACGGTGCCTTTATTTCAATTCCTGATAATACGACGATTACAGATCCCATTTATTTGATATTCATCGCGAGCGATGATACCACTCCTTTCGTTATGCACCCTCGCAATATTATTTCTCTCGGAAGAAACAGCGAGGCATCTATCGTTGAGCATTACATCGGCGTTTCAAAGAATGTTTATTTTACAAACGTCGTATCTAATATTATTTTGAATCAAGGTGCGAAATTAGAACACACAAAAATACAAACAGAAAGTGTGAATGCGATCCACATTGGTTCTACATACTTCCATCAGTTTGAATCAAGTAAACTGCACCAGAATACAATAATGATAGGTGGAGCTATCGGAAGAAATAATTTGATATCAACACTCAATTCTAAAAATATCGAATGTACTTTCAACGGACTTTCGCTCAGCGAGGGTGAACAACTTTTAGACAACCACACAACGATAGATCACGTAATGCCGAACTGCGAGAGCCATGAATTATATAAAGCGATTTTAAACGGTAAATCTCGAGGTGTTTTCAACGGAAAAATATTTGTGCGGAAAGATGCTCAAAAAACAGATGCGAAACAAACCAACCGCACTCTGCTTCTTTCGGACGAAGCGACGATGGATACGAAACCCCAACTTGAAATATTTGCCGATGATGTTAAATGTACGCATGGTGCCACAATCGGTTATCTTGATGCGGATGCAATATTCTATCTTCGGTCAAGAGGAATAAGTGAGAACGCCGCACGCGATATGCTCACGCATGCATTTGCAAATGATATCATAGGAAGGATATCGGCTGAACCGGTTCGTGAGTATTTGAATAAGATAGTTCATGATAAATTAAATCAAAGACGATAATAAATATGAAAAGCGCCCCGCAGCAAAAATTATCGCTTCCATCAATAAAAACCTTTGATGTCGAAAATATTCGTGACGATTTCCCGATTCTTAAACAAAAGATCGGAGGAAAGAAACTCGTATACCTTGATAACGCCGCTACAAGTCAAAAACCGAAGCTTGTAATCGATGCTATGAACCGTTACTATACAGAAGAAAATTCCAATATTCACCGAGGTGTGCATTATCTGAGTGAGCTTTCAACTCAAACGTATGAAGCGGCACGCGGGAAAATTCACAAACATATTAATTCAAATTCTGAGAAAGAAATCATTTTTGTTCGTGGCACAACCGAAGCGATAAATCTCGTAGCCCAAAGTTATGGAAGACACAACTTCACAGAAGGAGACGAAATAATCATATCCGCAATGGAACATCATTCGAATATCGTTCCATGGCAATTGCAGAGAGACGAAAAAGGAATCAACCTGCGTGTCATCCCGATAAATGATAAGGGAGAATTGTTCGTCGATAAATATGAAAATATGTTCAACTCAAGAACCAAGATGGTTGCATTGGTTCATATTTCAAATGTTCTCGGCACAATCAATCCTGTCAAAGAAATGATAAGCATTGCGCACAGAAACGGAGTTCCCGTTTTAATAGACGGCGCTCAAGCTGTGCCTCACTCACGAATTGATGTTACCGATCTGGATTGCGACTTCTACGCATTCTCTGCGCATAAGATGTACGGACCCACCGGCGTCGGAGTACTTTATGGTAAAGAAAAATATCTCGAATCAATGCCGCCATATCAAGGCGGTGGTGATATGATAAAATCTGTTTCATTTGAGCGGACAATTTATAACGATCTTCCACATAAATTTGAGGCAGGAACGCCCAACATTGCCGGCGGCGTGGGTTTTGGCGCAACGATTGATTATATAAATCAAATCGATTTTGAATCTGCATTAGCGCATGAAGAGTTTCTCTTGAAATATGCCACAGAGGAATTATTAAAAATTACCGGATTAAGAATAATTGGAACCGCAAAACATAAAGCGAGCGTTATTTCTTTTGTACTTGAGAATATTCATCCGCATGATATTGGAACAATACTTGATGATGAGGGAATTGCAATTCGTACCGGTCATCATTGCGCACAACCTGTTATGAAATGCTTTGAAGTCCCAGCAACAGCAAGAGCATCGTTCGGAATTTACAACACTAAAGAAGAAGTGGATACCTTAGTAAGAGGTATTCATCGCGTCAAGAAAGTGTTCGGATAATGACTGCACTAAGAGAATTATATCAGGAAGTAATACTCGATCACAATAAAAGTCCGAGAAATTACGGCAGGATGGAAAACCCTGATCGTAAAATTGACGGGTACAATCCGCTATGCGGCGACCATTTTACATTATTTGTTAAATTGGATGGTGGAATAATCAAAGATATAAGTTTTGATGGCGCCGGCTGTGCGATATCAAAAGCTTCTGCCTCGGTAATGAGCGCGGCAGTGAAGGGAAAAACAATTGCCGAAGCAGAGGAATTATTCAAACAATTTCATGCTTTAGTAAAAGGAGAAATCGACGCTTCGGAAAATTTAGAAGAGCTTGGTCGGCTTGCGGCTTTCTCCGGTGTTTCAGAATATCCGGCGCGTGTGAAATGTGCGACGCTCGCATGGCACACACTTCACACAGCATTGACATCAACCGAATATCGTACATCAACGGAGTGATAGCATGGCAGATAATTTTTTAACGTCTATCGAGCAAACAGTAATTGAAGCGCAGGCAATAGAAGTTTTACGCACTTGCTATGATCCGGAAATTCCTATAAATATTTATGAGATGGGCTTGATCTATCAGATTAAGATTTCAGATGAAGGAGAAATGGAAGTTAAAATGTCTTTGACAAGTCCGAACTGTCCGGCAATTCAATCATTGCCATCTGAAGTTCAGGAGAAATTAAAAACGATTCCCGGAGTAAAGGACGCAAAAGTAATTGTAGTTTGGGATCCACCATGGGATCCGGCTCGAATGAGTGAAGCAGCAAGATTAGAACTTGGAATGTTTTAATTAAAAAATAATTTATTAACCATATATGGAGGGTTTTATGAACAATTTGTTTAAAATTATAACAATATATTTGCTCTGGGGTGCCGGCTTAAGCACATGTTTAAGCCAATCTCAATTGCATCAACTCTATCATTTCCCAAGTAATGAGAACAATATAATTCGCTACGTGGTAATTCAAGGAATATTTAGAGACGGAATTAATGTGTCGCTGGAGATGGATACAGTGTGTAGTGATTGGGGAATTGATAGAGAGCAGTTATACAGTCAATCAAAACTTGCAATTGAAAATTCGTGTTGGTCTTTTAATCCATCTTCACCAAACATTATGCAAGTAAAAATCGATTCTGCACAAAACACAAAAGCAAATTATCAAACATTCAGAGTCGAATTAACGCATTCGCTTGATGAATTCCCTGTTAAACGAACAATTGAAATGCAAAAAGGTGATAACAAGCTTATCTCATCGGTAGTTTATCAGATGGTTTATAAAGTAGGAATTAAATCTCGGAATCAATTGTTGAAAGAAATGTCGAAAAAACGTAATCCGGAAGTGGATCCATATCATGGTAGACAACAACTTTATTTGCCTCCAGATGTTTATATAAACCATGGTGACCAACAATGAAACGCCGGACCTTTATAAAATCATCTGTTCTCGGTGGAATTATCTCACTATCAGATACGAATTTATTTTTTAACCAACATCAACAAATAATAAAAGAAGGAGAAAATATGTCATACGAATGGAAATTCAAACCGCGTCCGTATTCGGACGAAGAAGCAAAGTCACTTTTAAAGAATGTCGTCTCACCCGAAACAACCGATTGGCACTATAACACACATCATAAAGGATATGTTACAGCGCTAAACACGATTGAAAAAGGTTTAGAGACTGCTGACCGAAGCAAAGCCAACGGGAACTACAGCGAAGTTGGTGAATTAAAACGCCGCTTCACATGGAATCACTCCGGCGCCCTCTTGCATGATATTTACTGGGAAGTTTTAGGCGGAGACGGCGATCCGAAAAAAGGTCCCGAAGTTCTTGCCGCCCTCGAAAAAGAGTTTGGCTCGTTTGATAAATGGAAAGAAGATTTCAAAGCAACTGCCGTCTCGGCAAAACTCAGCGGATGGGGATTACTAGTTTTCGACCGGCTGTGGTCTAACCGTATGTTAAACATCCTCGTTGATGAACATCAATACGGTGCAATCTGGGGAGCGGTTCCCGTTATCGCATTAGATGTTTTTGAACACGCTTATTATCATAAGGATGGTGCCAAGCGTGCGACTTATATCGATAATTTCCTCGCAAACCTGCATTGGGGCAGAATAAACGAAAGATTTAATAAGTTTGTTTTAAATAAGTAAATTGTCTAACCCCTTCCTTTCCATCAGGGAAGGGGTTTTTCATTGTTTTTGGGGGTATATCGATAGATTATCTTTCTACAATCTAAAAATACATCTTGAGAATCAAGATTGTTATATCTATATTTGATTAGTACCGAATTTCATCTTCATCAAGTATAATATCTAATCCAGAATGAGAATCGCAATAGTTTTTGCGGCAATAATATTTGCCGTGTCGATAATCCATACTTCCACGCCGGACAAATATTCATCTATTAAAATATTTGTTCCCGATCGTGTCACTCTCGATAAAATTTGGAAATCAGGAATCGATTATGAAGGTTCTCGCGGCAAAGTTGGAGGATGGATGGAATTTGTCGCAGGCAAATTTGAATTAGAACAACTCATCGCAAATGGTATATCCTTCTCTATCACCGTTGATGATTTAAGTCGAAATTATCAAGAGCAACTCAAACTTCAACCAAGAGAGATTTCGGGATTTGGTACCGGAAGCATGGGCGGATATTATACATTTGCCGAAGTGCTGAAACAACTTGATTCAATGAAATCACAGTTTCCGGGAATTATCTCACAGCGCGATAGCGTTGGTAGGACCATTGAAGGACGGGCAATATGGGCAGTGAAGATTTCAGACAATCCCGATGTTGATGAAACAAACGAGGCAGCCACGCTTTATACATCACTAACACATGCCCGTGAACCCGCAGGCATGATGACGGTGTTATACTATATGTGGTGGCTTTTAGAAAATTACGGTTCCGATAATACAGCCACTTATTTGGTAAACAACAGGCAATTATATTTTATTCCGGTTTTAAATCCCGATGGTTACGTTTATAATCAAACAACAAATCCCGCTGGCGGTGGTATGTGGCGAAAGAACCGAAGAAATAACGGCAGCGGAAGTTATGGAGTAGATCTGAATAGAAATTACGGCACATATGAAATGTGGGATTCGCCTAATGGCGGTTCAAGTACGAATATTTTCTCCGATACATACCGTGGAATTAGTCCTTTCTCCGAGCCGGAGACTAACAGTATCCAGTACTTTCTATGGCTACATCCAATTTCAACATGCCTTAACTATCATACTTATAGTAATCTTTTAATTTATCCTTGGGGTTATCTGGGTCGTGAAAGCGATGACTCGCTAACTTACAGAGAATTCTCTTTCGATATGGTGAAGGATAACCGCTATACGTCCGGCACAGACATGCAAACGGTGAATTATTCAACACGTGGTAACTCCGATGATTATATGTACGGTGGTGCAATGACCAGGACATTTGCTATGACTCCCGAAGTTGGTACAACCGGTTTTTGGCCCTACGCTTCTGAAATATTACCACTCGCAAAAGAAAATTTATCAGCAAATATTTATATTGCATCTGTTGCCGGACAATATGTAACATTCAAATCTGCATCAACTCAGGATGCTAATAGTGATGGTTCACTCTCGGCAGGAGAATCTTTCTCGCTAAATATAAATTTAAGAAATAAAGGATTATGGGATGCTTCGGAAATAAATCTTTCCATCGCCACTAATTCTTCAGACGTCGTACTTCATTCAAGTTCTCAACTCATAGATTATATCACTGCACGAAGCGATACCTCGGTTCAATTTTCATGTACGGTTAATCCTACTGTTGAACAGAATAAATTGATTGATATTTTTCTCACGATCAGTTCACCGGACGGATATAATAAACAAGATACTCTACAGTTTATGGTCGGTTATCCGATAACTCTTTTTTCGGATAACGGAAATGAAGGTTTGACGCACTGGCAAAACGGTAATACATGGGGAATCACATCGGACGCCTATTCTCAACCTTCGTCTTTCACCGATAGTCCAAATGGTTTTTATGGATTATCGACAGATAATTCTTTAACTCTTCTAAATGAAATAAGTCTCCGTGGGTTTCAAAATGCGTTTTTAAAACTCCAAACAAAATGGGGTATCGAGCCAACGAGCGATATCGGCAAGATTGAAATTACAACCAACAACGGATCAACATGGCTTCCACTCAACTCTGATTTGATGCACCGAACATCCGGATTTGGAAAACAAAATTTTAGCGGATGGGGATTCGATGGTTATACTCCCGGTCTTGATTGGGTTGAGCAGAAAATCAATTTATCTCAATATCTTAATCAGAGAATAAAAATCCGTTTCAATATGTCGAGCGACGGCAGCGAAAATCGGGACGGATGGTATCTCGACGATATACAAATTATCGGCTACGCCTCCCCTCTTCAGTTCCTGACTTTGGAAAACAGTACTAATTCAACACGGAAGTTATACTTTGGCGAGATACAAGGTGCATCGGATAATCTTGATGTTTGGTTAGGAGAAGACACGTTATCTGTAAAACCACCAATCGATATCTTTGATGCACGTTGGCAATTATCCGGTACCAATGGCACACAAATTTCAATGAGAGATACTTTAGGAGGGTTACACATTTCAAATACATACACCGCAGAAATCCAACCGGGCTTAAACGGATATCCTATCATCATTCGATGGAATAAATCGCTATTCTCTTCTGGCGGCTGGCATCTGCGAGATGCTTCTACACATGGAAATCAATTTGATATAAACATGTTATGGACTGATAGTTATATAATCGATAATTCATCGATCTCTTCTTTTGAACTTGTACATACTATAATGGACACACTTCCTATCTCATTCGCTGGCGGATGGCAAATGATTTCAGTACCACTTCTTACATCTTCAAGAAACAAGGATGAAATATTATCCGGAATGACATCATCCGCATTTCGATATCAAGGAGGTTATGAAATTTCTCAAACAATAGATATGGGAGCCGGATATTGGATAAAATCTGATCCTACAATTGTAAAACCGTTTGGAGTTCCGATATTGCAAGACACAATTTCTGTAGGTTCCGGCTGGTGGATGATTAGCGGTTTATACTGCCCCGTTGATTTAAAGTACTTGGAATGCAACACCCTCCCCTGCACCGGTTGGAAGTACAACGTCGGTTACAGGTCAGATACAACACTTTTCCCGGGCGAAGCTTTTTGGATAAAAGGTCCCAAGACTATACATTTATCATGTAATACAGGCGGTTCAGCGAAGATGGCGGCATCTGAAAATATTCTTCCCTACAAAGAATCAAGTTCACTCACTATCACTAATGCGGAAGGATTCCACTCGACACTTTATTTCGGAGAATCGATGAATGAAACCGATCAATCAAGTTACGAGTTGCCACCTATTCCACCTGTCGGGTCTTTTGATCTTAGATTTACATCCCATAAGTTTGTTGAGATTTTTTCCCCCGACGACAAATTGGAACAAAAGAAAATATTACTTCAGTCTTCCTCCTATCCAATCATTATCAAATGGAACATATCGGGAACGGCAGGAGTACATTATCAACTAATCAATAAAGACGGCACACGTCATACTCTCTTCAACACCGGTTCGATCTCTATTAACAATCCAGACAATAATATTTTTATTTTAGAAAAAGAACCCTTATTGCAAACGCCAAGCAGGTTTGCGCTACATCAGAATTACCCGAATCCGTTCAATCCATCTACAACAATAAGATTTGATCTTCCGAAGAAATCATCAGTAACAATTGGGTTGTATGATATTCTCGGGAAGGAACTACAATCTCTCCTTTCAGAAGCTGTTTATGAAAGCGGTAGTTACAATCTCATTATTGATGCAGGAAGTTTTTCTTCAGGTATCTATTTCTGTAAAGCATTTATCAGAGAAATGGAATCCGAGAAAATATATTCATCTCAGCAAAAATTGATTTTATTGAAATAAAAAAAGGACACCAAATATGATCCGACAACTCAGCTTCGTTATAATTTTTATCGCGACATCAACACTGTTACTCGGTGGTCAGTCGTCATGGCAGTGGGTTAATCCTCTCCCACAGGGAAATATTTTAAATGGTGTTTGGGCGGTTAATGCCGATACTGCGTATGCCGTTGGCGATTACAGCACGATTTTGAAGACTACAAATGGAGGAGCAACTTGGCAGGTAATTCCGAATGCTGCCGGAATGATTGAGCCATTATTTGCCGTTCAATTCATTACCGGTTCGATTGGATACGCGGCAGGCGAATCGGGGAGAATTTTAAAAACAACCGATGCCGGAACAACATGGTTCCCCCAGAACACACCTGTATTCCGTGATATTTACGCACTGGCATTTTCATCGTCTCAAACCGGATGGGCTGTTGGCAGCCAAGGTTTGATTCTTCAAACTTCAGACGGTGGTTTAAATTGGATTCAACAATCAAGCGGTGTAACAACCACATTATACGGAGCGCAAGCACTTAGTGCAACGAACGGATTTGCAGTTGGAACGAATGGAACAATCCTTTCAACAACGAACGGCGGTATTACATGGACTTCTCAAGTTAGTGGAACAGTTCAAAATGTTTACAGCGTAAATTTTGTGAATAGTTCTATAGGATATGCTTGTGGTTCATTCGGTCTGATGCTAAAAACCACGAACGGCGGGATAAACTGGATACCGCAAGCGAGCAGTGTCGATTTCTCGCTATACACAATGCAATTTACATCATCTTTAAACGGGTGGGCAATTGGTAGTTATGGTGTCATAGTTAAAACAACGAATGGTGGATTTACATGGTTCGAACAGACAAGTCCAACATCGAACGATATTTTTGGCGCACGTTTCGTCAATAGTTCTATCGGCTGGGGCGTAGGAGATTTTGGTACGATTATGAAGACAACAGATGGTGGAACCACTTGGAGTATGCAATCTACAGGTGTTAAAAGTTTGCTGACCGCGATTCATTTTCCAAGCGGCACAAACGGTATCGCAGTTGGAGAAGAAGGGGCAATAATTCGTTCGGGCGATGGGGGCCGCACTTGGATGGAATCTTCCAGCGGTGTTTATCAATCGCTTTATGGTGTTTATATGGTGAATAACGATGTGGGGTGGGCAGTCGGTGATAGCGCAGTGATTTTAAAAACTACAACAGGTGGAGTTTCATGGTATGAACAAAACAGTCATGCTGATATCACACTTTATTCCGTTTTTTTTGTGAGCACAACCACCGGTTGGGTAGCAGGTGATATGGGAACAATATTAAAAACCGTAAATGGCGGAACCACTTGGATTGCAGAAACAACAGATGTATCGGCTCCTTTAATGCGCATTAAATTTTATGACCCCAACATCGGCTGGGCAGTCGGTTACGGAGGTGATATAATAAAAACAAACAATGGCGGTTTAACATGGACATCACAAATAAGTAACACTTATCAAACACTTTATTCATTAGACATTATCAATTCATCAACAGTAACCGCCGTTGGAGATTTTGGGACGTTTGTTTCCACGACTGATGGTGGATCAACATGGATAAGCACAGATGTTCCATCATGGGGTTCAAGTTTATACGGAGTTGCGTTCCTAAATGCAACCACGGGCTGGACTGCAGGTGATGATGGAATGATACTTAAAACAACCGATTTAGGATTGACATGGAGTGAAGAAAAAACAAACACTTTTAATACTCTTTGGGAAATTCAACTCTTCCGATCGGGGACAGGTGGTGGATATCTTTTAGCAACAGGCATAGGGGGAACAATACTTACATCAGGTGTCTCACCAATGCCGTTACGCAGATGGGTAGGTGCATCAGATTCGTTATGGACATCTCCAGGGAACTGGAGTCCAATTGGCGTTCCGCAAAACGGGGACAGTGTTGTAATTCTAACATCGATTAATCCCCCGGTTTACCGAAGCTTCCTCCAGCAAACTAATTTGGGCGCTTTAACTATTGCTCCAGGCGGCAAGCTAACGATTGGGACTGGATTACAACAATTAGTGATTAGCGGTAATGTGAGAATCGAAGGAAATTTGGTAATTGAAGGCACCTCAAATCTTGAAATAATATCGGGAGGAACATTTTCAGTAACTCTTCAGGGAGAAATATCTCCCGCTAATTCTTCAATCATACTGCGAGCCGGCGGACAACTTAGAGGTCCATTTTTCAACTTATTCATCGCCGAGAGTTCATTCGTTCAATCAATGGGAAATATTGAAATAAGAAATAATATTACTCTTTTCTCCGATTTGAATTTACAGCAAACCGATACGCTTACAATCGTAAATCCCGAGCCGCAAGGTTTCCAGGGACCGGGAGTAATCCCGCGCGGCACAATTCGCCGATTGATTAAGCAAGGATCGACCTATGAATACCGTTTCGAAAGTCCCGTTTCATATTTAAGATTTTATCCAACCGGGACGCTTCCCGATACTGTTCTGATTTCAACATACCCGGGAATTTATCCGTCGAATCTTCCCGATACTGCCTTCGTGAAAAGGTTCTACTCTATTTCCGCTCGCGGTGGGAACGATTACCTTTCGTCTCTCTCTCTACGGTACGATCCGTCTGAAACTTCTATACCGAGTTATGATCTTTCTTTCTTCAGAGATTCAAGTGGAATAATTCTTAACGCTGGAGTTACAGACTATTTGGATAGCGATTTTGTAGCAATTGTGCTCGATTCAGTCCAGCGTTTTTCAAAATGGTATATCGGGAAATCTGATTTCGAATGGAAACATCCGCATCAGTTTTTCGACACGTTGTATGTTAACGACAATGGAACAGGGACCGGATATTTGACATTCGGCTCTGCCGCCGGCGCAACCGACGGTCTTGATTCACATTGGTTTGAAACTCCACTTGGCACAATACCTCCAACCGGGACATTTGATATTCGATGGATCATTCCTACAACCAACGGAACTGACATTGATATCCGCGATGTTTTAGGAAAAACTCATCCCCAAAATATTTTTACAGCAAATCTTCAACCCGGTACCGGCGGATATCCAATAACATTACGCTGGGACACTGCTGCCGTTCTTCTTGGTGCTATTCGTCTTGAGGATGCCGCAACTAACGGAACAATTTTTTCAATCGATATGCGGAAACAGAGCAGTTATACAATTACAAATTCATCCGTCACTCAGATTCGTATTGTGAACACCGCCCCTGAATATTATTCATTCATAAGAGGATGGAATATGATCTCGGTGCCGGTTCAATTTTTTGTGAGCAACAAAAAAAGAGATATCTTCCCCACCGCTGTATCGAATGCTTTTTATTTTGGATTAAGCTACCGTATTGCAGATACTTTAAGACATGGCATAGGATATTGGATTAAATTTGAAAACATTGAAACGGTAGGTATGGATGGTTACCCTGTAACAAAAGATACGATTGTCGTTCAGAGTGGATGGAATTTGATTGGTTCAATAGCATCACCGGTGCGCGTGAATACAATTCAGTCTATCCCGGCAGGAATCATCACCGGCTCTTTCTTTAAATACAATCAAGGATACGCGATGGCTGATTCTCTTGAACCGACTAAGGGATATTGGGTAAAAACAACTCAACCCGGAAAGCTGGTCGTTTCTTCTCAGTCAATGATTGAATATCAAAAAAATATATTAACGAATGACGATCTTCAAAACTCATTCAATTCAATTACAATCACAGACCGGAATTCAAATTCTCAAAAATTATACCTCACCGACGTAGAAGATGCGCCTGTTGATCTCGATCTTTTTGAATTACCGCCAAGTCCACCTGCTGGAATTATGGATGTTAGATTTTCAACAAATAGGTTAGTTGAATATTTAAGATCGAAAGACAGAACCGCAAACATAACAATCAACTCGGCTGAATATCCGGTAACTTTTTCGTGGCAATCTCTCTCGCCTGCTTCTTACAGCATACAAGTTTCAGATGCTTCTTCCGGTAGAACACTCGGAATTTTCAGCAGTGGTGAAGATTTTAAAATCAATAATCCCAAAATCAATTCAATTTCGTTATCGATACAGGAAGTAAAACCTTTACCAACTGTATTCGAGCTTGCACAAAATTATCCAAATCCATTCAACCCGACAACGATTATCAATTATCAATTGCCAATTGATAATTGGGTAACACTAAAAGTGTATAACATATTGGGTGAAGAAATTACAACATTGGTAAACGGATTTGAAACTGCGGGATACAAATCCATACAGTTCGACGCCACCGATTTCCCGAATGGTGTATACTTCTATCGTTTATCGGCAAACGGGATGAAGAGTAATTTTACATCGGTGAAGAAGATGATTTTGATAAAGTAGTTTTACAACTAATTTTTCAATTGCTAAACCGCCGGTATCTGACTTTGAATTACTTAAGAAGATACCGGAGGTTTACTTTGTTAACCTTGCGGAGGTTGAGATAAGTAATAGCGCTCATGAAAACATTGCTCATACAGGAAACATGGTGATTGCAACAGGAATGGCTATTTAAGTTGGATTTCACAAAAAGGAAGAAAAATATTCCTTGAGCCGATCAGAAAAACCAATTTCATGGTGACTTTTCGACAAAATGACCAAAAATTAAAATTATTGACTATTTAAAATTATCTGTGTATCTTCGATTATCAGATGACCTCTGCTTAACGATTAGTTGCCATTTATCCCTACTATGATAAAAATTTAATAGTAAACGATTGCTACAACAACTATAATTCACAAAAAAACAAATAACAATTAAAGGAGAAACGAGATGAAAAGTTTCATTACTATCTTGCTCATGCTTGTATTAGTAAGCGTCGGATATTCGCAGACAGTCGAGTTCCAATGCAATATGAGTGTACAGATGAAGAAAGGGCTGTTTGATCCAGCAGCAGATATGTTATATATTAGCGGTGGTTTTAACGGTTGGGGAACTGCGGATATGTTGACCGATGCAGATGTTGATTCCATTTACACGATAACTCTGACCCCGGGAGCAATTGATGAAACTGTGGAATTCAAATTTCGGTACGACCATGGTGGAACAATGAATTGGGAAAGTGTATCAAATCGTTTCTATACTTTGCCAGGTGGTTCAAGTTCGTATTATGCCTGGTTCAATAACGATAGCATATTCATACAGCAATACGATATAGCTTTTACATTCTCGTGCAACATGGAATTGGAGAGATTATCCGGAAGATTTAATCCCGCGGAAAATATTGTTTCGGTCAATGGAAGCTTTAACGGATGGGC
>PNNN01000014.1 GCA_013824245.1 Chlorobiaceae bacterium
AATATTTATACTAATTTTTCAGAAGTCTCTAAGATGTATTCTCAGCAACCAGTTATTAATGGATACTGAATGGCAGGTTAAGGTATAGTTTCTCGCAGAAGGTTCAACATCTCGCTGAAGTCGGGAGGCAGTTCGGATTCGAAGTGCAATGTTTCTTTTGTAACGGGGTGAATAAATCCGAGTGTCTTGGCATGCAATGCCTGCCGGTTTATAATTTTAAGAAATTTTCCCACTTCCTCTTTTTTCTTTTTCTCAGTGCCGCCCCAGGCAATCCGCCTGCCGCCGTACGTCGGGTCGCCGAAGACAGGATGACCGATATGATGAAGATGAACGCGAATCTGGTGAGTGCGCCCGGTGCGCAATTTTAATTTTACGAGCGAAAGATATTCAAACTCTTCCAACACTTCATACTCGGTTGCGGCGGTTTTACCTGTATCACTTACGGCAATCTTTTTTCTGTCAGATTTACTTCTACCAAGCGCGGCATCAATCAAACCAGATTTCTTGGCTTTTTCAAAACGTCCCCAAACTATAGCCCAGTAAGCGCGATCGATTGTCCGTTTTGAAAATTGTTTCGCAAGATGCGCGTGCACTGTGTCGTTCTTCGCTATCACAATTATACCCGAAGTATCTTTATCAAGCCGGTGAACAATGCCGGGACGTGTTTGATCGTTTATTGTTGAAAGCCCATCGTTGCAGTGATGAAGCAGCGCATTGACGAGCGTACCGGTATAATGTCCGTATGCTGGGTGAGTAACCATACCTGCGGGCTTGTTAATAATAAGCAGAAAATCGTCTTCGAATAAAATTTCTAACGGAATGTTTTCGGCAACTACATCGGGCGCGGGCGGTTTGGGAATAATTATATGTATCACTTCTCCCGGGGCAACCGTGTGGCTTACTTTTACTTTTTTGCCGTCAACGGTTATGAATCCTTCCTTGATCCCTTGCTGAACTTTAGAGCGGGTTGCATTTTCGATATGATGAGTAAGATAAACATCGAGCCGTTCTTTAACTTTTCCGGGAGGAATTATTATATCAAATTCGCGGGACGACATAGTCGTCACGATTGTGTGGAGTTGGATTGAGCGGAGGCGGGTGGAATTTCTTGCGGTATAATTTTGCCGTCATCGGTAACGGCAGCCAATCGCTGTGAGGGATTTTGTTCACTAACAACTTTCCTGTGAACGAAGAGCATCAATATAACTCCGCAGGTTACAGACGCATCTGCGATGTTGAAGACGGGCCAGCGGCTCATATGATAACCGAGGAAATTTATATTGAAAAAATCGGCATCAATGAAATCCACAACACTGCCGTAAAATAACGGTTTGCCGCCGAATATCACGCCATAGAAGACACGGTCGATTAAATTTCCAACAGCGCCGCCGAGAATCATTGAAAGCGAAATTCGGAATAGAAGATTTTCTTTTCGAACTTTGTAAAGATAAATTACAATTCCAATGCTCGCTATTATTGAAAAGATAGAGAAAAATAATTTTCCGCCGAGATCGATACCGAATGCCATCCCGGGATTTTCGATATATGTCAGCCGAAGAAAATCTCCGAATATAGGTATGCTGGTTCCGTACGGGAAGCCGACATGATGAATTCCAAGAAACGGAATATCAACCCCTTTGATCAATAATTTTGTAATCTGATCGGAAAAAATAATAACAAGAGTAAAATAAAGAACGCGCACAATTCAGGTTCGCTTTTGGGAATTATTTACTTACGCGTTTTTAATTTGCACTGCAAACATTGCTGTGCGTGAGGGACAGCTTCGAGGCGTTCTTTTTCAATCAACTTTCCGCAAACGTTGCAACGACCGTATTCGCCTTTATCTATACGTATCAATGCGTCTTCTAAATGATTTAAAAATTTTCCTTCACGCGATGCGAACATGAAAGTTTTTTCCCGCTCCATCGCGTCGGTGCCCTGCTCCATGTGTGTTGAGTACGTGGAATTTTCTGTGGCATACTCGCCTGTTTGTGAATCCATCATAGTGTCGCGTAATGTTTCTAATTCTTCGGCGATTTCCTTTTTCTTCTCGATAATAATAGATTTAAAATGTGCCAGGTCTTCTTTGGAATAGCGCGCTTTGCTTACCGGCTTTGGCGGTTCCACTTTTGCAGGCGCCGGCTTAGCAACCGGTTTCGGTTTTAATTTTGGCGCAACTTTTGGTTTCGCCGAAGCGAGTTTTCGCTTTTTTGCTCTTTCTTTCATTAAGTTAATCGTCTTATCAGCGATAACCGTATTTTTTTTCGTCTTTGCCATGATATTTTCGTCCCTTTTAAATATAGAATTATGTCTAAGATACTCTTTCTATCGTGATTGAGCAAATTTCACCGTTGATATCTTGTTCCGCGCTGAATTCATTTGCTTTCACATCTTCACCTATTTCAACAGCAAGCGTTTCGTTTTGGATATACTCATTCAATCCCGCGAGAGCCGAACGTAATTTCACGCTCGGTTTAACCCTGAGGCGAATTCTGTCTGTAACTTCAAACCCTGCATCCTTGCGCATGTTCTGAACGCGATTGACGAACTCACGCGCGATGCCCTCGTTAATCAATTCATCGGTCAATTCAATATCGAGCGCGACAGTTGTGCTTGAATCTGATTCGACGACCCAGCCCTTAATATCCTCATGAATAATTTCAACATCCTCGCGTGTGATTACAGTTCCTTCTCCGTTCAGGTTGATCGTGATACTACCTTTTTGCTCAATCTCTTTGATCTCAGTCGTTCCAAAATTGCGTATCGCTGCGGCAACCGGTTGCACTGATTTACCGTGCTTGGGTCCGAGCGATTTGAAGTTTGGTTTTATTGATTTATGAACTATTCCTGAATCGTCATGGACATATTCAATTTTCTTTACATTTATTTCGTCTAAAATTACTTCTTCCATTTTGCTGACAACGTCTTTGTCTTTTTCATTCGAGATCGGGATGATTAAACGCGCAAGCGGCTGTCTCACTTTTAAATTCGATTTGTTTCTGATCGCTCTTACAAGCGATACAATCCGTTCCGCTTTTTCCATCCGCGCTTCAAGATCAAGATCTATAGCAGTTTCGTCTACGTTTGGAATATGAGAAAGATGCACGGAAATTTCTTTCTCTTTTTTTGTAACCGAATTAAGATTGTTGAATAATTCTTCGGCTGTAAATGGCGCGAATGGAGCCATCAATTTCGTTATGACGATTAAACACTCGTAAAGTGTTTGATACGCGGCGAGCTTATCGGGTCCCATTTCGCTTTTCCAGAAACGGCGTCTGTTCCTGCGAACATACCAATTCGAAAGCTGGTCGATTGTGAAATCGCTGATCGCACGCGCCGCTTTTGTAACGTCGTAACCATCCATCGCCTCATCAAAATTTTTAATCAGCGTGTTCAGCGATGAAATTATCCAGCGATCAATTTCTTGTCTTTCTGCCAACGGTATTTGCGGTTCGCTGTAGTTGAATTTATCTATGTTCGCGTAAAGACTGAAGAAAGCGTAAGTATTCAGCAATGTGCCGAAAAATTTCCGCTGCACTTCAACTAATCCTTCTTCATCGAATAACGTTGGACGCCAAGGAGGACTTGTTGCCACTAAATACCAGCGTGTTGTATCAGCACCGTATTTTTCGATAATCATGAAAGGATCGACCGTATTCCCTTTCGATTTCGACATCTTTTGTCCCTCGTCATCGAGGATCAAATCGTTCACAAGTATATTTTTATACGCGGGCCTGTCGAATAAAAATGTGCTGATAGAATGAAGCGAATAAAACCATCCACGCGTTTGATCGACACCCTCGCAAATGAAATCGGCAGGATGCTGTTCACCTGAGTCAATCAACTCTTTATTCTCGAAGGGATAATGCCATTGCGCAAACGGCATGGCGCCCGAATCGAACCAAACATCGATCAGTTCAGGAGTGCGTTTCATTGTTCCGCCGCAACTGCAATTAAATGTAACTTCATCAACAAACGGTTTGTGTAAATCAATCGGTTCGCGAAGGTTGTTTCCCTGTTTCAGTTCGGCAATACTGCCAACACACTTTTGAGCGCCGCAACTTTCGCACATCCAGATTGGGAGAGGTGTTCCCCAAAATCTATCGCGAGAGAGAGACCAATCTTTATTTTCTTCAAGCCAATTGCCGAATCTTCCCTCACCCACTTCGGGCGGGAACCAGTTAATTGTTTTGTTCAGTTCAACCATTCTTGCCGCATATTTGGTTGTAGCGATGTACCACGATTCGCGCGCGTAATAAAGCAACGGCGTTTTGCATCTCCAGCAATGCGGATAACTGTGCGTGATCATTTCTTTTTTATAAAGAAGATGACGCTGTTTTAAATTGTAAATAATTTCCGGGTCAGCTTCTTTAACAAATTTATTTGCAAATTCTGTTACCTCAGGTCCGAATTCACCGCTTTTATTAACAGGATGAATTGCGGGAAGTCCGTACTTCCTCGATACCTGATAATCATCCTCACCGTACGCCGGCGCTATGTGAACGATACCCGAACCGTCTTCGGTTGTTACGAACTCTCCTTCGATGACATACCAAGCTTTCTCGCTTACAGAATGATAGCTATACAATCGTTCGTATTCTTTACCGACGATCGTGTTGCCTTTGAATTTTTCAAGAACTGTATATTCACCTTCGAGAACACCGAGGCGTGCTTCGGCAAGAATTAATTTTTCTCCTTTATGTTCAATCTTCACATAATCGACTTTCGGATTAACGGCTAATGCCACATTCGAGATCAGAGTCCATGGCGTGGTAGTCCAGACAAGAAAGAAAGTGTTCTCTTCTCCTTTCACTTTTATCTTTACATAGATGCTCGGGTCTTTCACATCCTGATATCCCAAAGATACTTCATGAGATGAGAGCGGAGTTTCGCAACGCGGACAATACGGCTGGATTTTAAATCCTTTGTAGATCAATCCTTTATCGTAATATTGCTTCAGCGCCCACCAGATCGATTCGATATATTCATTTTTAAAAGTAATGTACGGATCGTCGAGGTTCACCCAATAACCCATCCGCTCGGTCATCTTTTCCCATTCACCCAAATATTTCCAGACGGATTTTTTACATTCTTCATTGAACTTTGAGACGCCGTATTTTACAATATCATCTTTGTGTTTGAAGCCGAGCATTTTTTCAACTTCGATTTCAACCGGAAGACCATGCGTATCCCATCCGGCTTTGCGGTGAACTTGAAAGCCGCGCATAGTTTTATAACGGCAGACCAAATCTTTCAGCGTGCGGCTCATTACGTGGTGAATGCCGGGGCGTCCGTTCGCGGTTGGGGGTCCTTCATAAAAAGTGAAACCCGATTTGCCTTCGCGCTCTGTTACGCTTTTCTCGAATATTTTATTTTCTTTCCAGAACTTTAAAATTTCAAGCTCAATTGCGGAGTAGTTTATTTTATCTGTAAGTTCTTTAAACACAATTTTCTCTTTTACTTTTTACTGAAAAATGAGAGCAGCCAGAAAATGCCGCTTATTATGATACTGATTAGGATGCTCGTTGTTATGGGAATAAAGATGCGGTAATTATCTTTCTTAATATTTATATCGCCAGGTAATTTTCCAATTAATGGAATTTTATCTGCAAAAAGAAGCAACACTCCAATTCCGATGATTATGAAACCGAAAAGGATTAAAATTTTTCCAAAAGGTTGAAGCATTAAATAAATAATTCGAGCTGTTCGATTAAATTTGCCTGACTAGTTCTTTCATTAATTTAGTCAGCTTCGGTTCAGCTCTGTTGGCTATTTTAATGATCTGTTCGACAGAAACCGGTTCAAGTGTGTCGGGAAAACATTCGTCTGTGATTATTGAAATGCCGAAAGAGCGCATCCCCATATGGTTCGCAATAATATTTTCCGGAACGGTCGACATGCCCACCGCATCTGCTCCAAAGTTTCTGAGCATTCTGTATTCGGCACGAGTTTCGAGATTCGGTCCTTGAACCGCAACGAAGACACCATGTTTAACTTTAATTTTTAAATCACGGGCAACTTTATTGGCAAGGGAAATTAATTCTTTGCTATACGGCTCAGACATATCGGGGAAACGGGGACCTAATTCGTCTATGTTCTCGCCGATTAACGGATTATCACCCTGCATATTTATATGATCATCAATAATCATCAGGTCGCCGCGCCGGAATTCCGGGTTCATACCTCCGGCTGCATTTGAAATTAGCAACGTCTTCACACCTAAACCTATTTTATGCGACATAACCCGAACAGGATAGGTAACATTCTGCAATGTATATCCTTCATAAAAATGAAATCGTCCCTGCATTGCCACAACTTTACGTCCTGCCAACGTTCCGAAAATTAATTTACCATGGTGCGATTCCACAGTTGAAATCGGGAAGTGCGGTATTTCATCATAATCTAAAACAATTTCTTTCCTGATCTCTTTTACCAAACCGCCCAAGCCGGTTCCAAGTATAATTCCAATTTCGGGACGCATTTTAGTATGCTTCCTGATATATGAAATAGATTCTTGCACTTGCTCTAAAAACGTCATTGACATACTCAACCTATTCGTTTAATAATCTCATCAATTTCTGCTGTCTTTTCCACAGCCAAGGGCTTTGCTTCAAACTCGATACCTCCGCCAATTTTCTCATCGAATTCTAACGCCTTAATCAGTTCGAGTTCTGAGTTTAGAAGCATTCTCATGCGAACAACGATTGAATCTTTCTTCGCTTTAAGAATCGTAATTTGTTCTTTCGTTGAAGTGAGTTCAGTCCGTGCTTTATCAAGAATTTGTGCCGCCTTAACTTCTGCCTCCTGTAAAATCAACTGCGCTTCCTTGCGTGCTATCTCTACGGTTTTTCCGGCAGTCTCCTGCCCTTGCATTAAAGTTTGTTGCAATGCTTTTTCAATCGATTGGTAATCTTTTAATCTCGTCTCGAGTTCAATAACCTTCTCAGAAAGATTGCCGTTGATATTATTAAGATTGTTCATCTCGTCTGCGATCTTTAAAAGAAACGCCGACACTTCCGCATGATCATAACCCGAAAGTTTTGATCGGAATTTATGTGATCGTATTTCCGAAACTGAGATATTCATATTATTTTCTTTCACCAAAAATTGCCGTGCCTATACGCAACATCGTTGCACCTTCTTCTATCGCCACTTCAAAATCGTTCGTCATACCCATCGATAGAATGGGAAGTCGATAACTTTCTGATTCAAGTGATTCTTTAATTTGGCGCAGTTTTCGAAATCCTTCTCTTGAGTTTTCAGGATCTGATGAAAAAGGTCCCATCGTCATCAATCCCGAAACAGAAAGATTCTTAACATCCGCCACTCTTCGGACAAAATCAGGAGTGTCTTTAATCGACAGACCGAATTTAGATTTTTCATCACTCGTATTGACTTCGACGAGAATATTTATATTCCGGCATAATCTTCGTGCATGTTTGGAAATCTCAGAAGCCAACTCAATCGAATCTACCGCATGAATAAGGTAGATCCAATCCGCGATATATTTTACTTTATTCGATTGTAAATGTCCGATGAAATGCCATCGAATGGGAATATCGTTCAGCGCTTCTTTTTTTGCACGTAAATCCTGGACATAATTTTCTCCAAGATCCAGTATATCAGAACGAACCGCTTCTCGTATTAGATCAGCAGTTACCGTTTTTGAAACGGCAATTAGCGTAATTTCTTCCGCTTTCCGACCACTTTTCTGGCATACATTGGCAATACGCTGCCTGATATTTTTTAGATTATTTGCGATCATTTAGCCGTAACGACAATAAATATACCTGATTTTTCCGTTAAAAACAATGAAGAATTTTTCGCCCCACTACATGAAACGCTTGACTTCCGATTCTTTTTTTATTTATATTGAAACATACAGATTAACCATCAGGATATGGATCGTTTAGATTTTGAAAACTTTGACGACGAGTTCGATGAACCGCGTCGTGATGATCAGAAGACCGAAGAAGAAATCCAAAAACTCTCCGAGCAATTGAAAGCCGAAACAAGCGGATCAACTAACATCGAAGCGTTAGAAGAGATTGCCTATTTTTATTTTGAACGGCAGAAATACCCGGAAGCGCTCGATTATTTTGAACGTCTGCTCGAATTTGTTCCGTACAATTCCGATGTATGGCTTCGCCGCGGAACAATTTTAAACCACCTTCATCGTTTTGAGGAAGCATTGGAATCATTCAACCATGCTCAAATGTTAAACCCGAACGATCCCGATATCTGCATCGGTTACGCATACGCACTGGAGAATATCGGCCGCATGGAAGAAGCGTTAAGCTGGTACGATAAAGCTATCGGACTTGATGAACAGAATTACGATGCTCTGTTCATGAAAGCATTATCACTCGAACGACTGGATCGTTTCGATGATGCTATTAAAATTCTGAAATTAATTCTGCATGAAAATCCTTCGCATAAAGAAGCTCTCTACGAGCTTGGGTTTTGCTACGAATGTTTAGACCGGTTGGATGATGCTCTAAATTGCTACAACCAACATATCGATTTAGACCCGTTCAATTACACTGCGTGGTACAACAGAGGTATCGTTCTAAACCGAAAAATTTCCTTTATACAAGCGATAGAAAGTTATGATTTTGCACTCGCTCTAAAAGAAGATTTCCCGTCGGCGTGGTATAACAAAGGTAACACGTATGCGAACATGGGCAGATTGCACGATGCGGTTGATTGTTATAGAATGACTATCCGATTCGACGAGTCGGATGTTCCGGCTTGGCATAACTTAGGAAATGCATACGAAGAATTAGGGATGTACAAACTTGCAATAAAATGTTTTACGCAGGCAATCAAAATCGATTCGAAGCATTACGAATCGTATTTCGGACGGGGAAGCTGTTACGACTCGATAGAGAATTATCAGAAAGCATACAACGATTACTCGACTGCATTGTTGCTTTGCAAAAATTATCCTGAGCTGTGGCACGCAAAAGCCGATGCGGCTTATAATTTGGGTAAATGGCGTGAGGCATTATACAGTTATAAAATGGCAGTACGATGGGACCCAACAAATTTGAGCGCATGGTTCGATTTAGGCGAAACTCTTCTTGAATTCGGCTACTTTAAAGAAGCGCTGAAATCATTCAATAAATGTATAGAATTGAATCCCGACTGGGCTGATCCTTATTATGACAGAGCAAAAGTACTTTTTCTGATGCGAAAAACTTTCGACGCTCTTGAATCGCTGAAGCGATCGTTTCAACTCGATCCGGCAAAGAAAAATGAATTCGAGGAAGAATTCCCCGGTGTTCGGTCGCTTAAAGAATTCACATACCTTTTAGAAAAATAATTCGATTTATCCAACGAAAGAAAGTTCTTAACAAATGTTATGAACTTAATCTACCATGAATAAAGAACTTGAAAATAAATACAACCGGTTAAAAACATTATTGGGTGAACTGGGAAAAATTGTCATCGGTTTCTCCGGTGGCGTAGATAGTACATTATTGTTGAAAGTTGCAGTTGATACGCTGGGCAAAAATGCCATCGCCGTGATTGGGAAATCGGTAACTTATCCCGAGCATGAGTATAAAGAAGCGCTGGAGTTGATTCAACTAATCGGTGCAAAATTTTTAGAGGTTCAAACGGAAGAAACTGATAATATAAAATTCCGCGAGAACCCAATTGATCGTTGTTATTATTGTAAATCAGAATTGTTCTCTAAACTTCATAAGATCGCTGAAGCGCAAAACATTCCGTGGATCGCTGACGGTTCGATAGTTGATGATTTGAAAGATTTCCGTCCCGGAAGCCGCGCCACAGCCGAACAAAATGTCAGATCCCCGTTGCTAGAATCGGGATTTACAAAAGAAAATGTTCGCGAACTTTCGAAGCATCTCGGTTTACCGACATGGGATAAACCATCGTTTGCATGCCTCTCATCCCGTTTTCCATACGGATTTGGAATAACAAAAGAGGCGCTCAGCAAAATTGATCAGGCAGAAACTTTTTTACGTTCACTCGGTTTTCGGGCTTTCCGAGTCCGGCATCACGACGAGAAAACAGCCCGAATTGAAGTTTTACCGACTGAAATTCCGCGCATACTCGATGCAGATATTCGCAACTCGATTATAGAAAAACTGAAAACACTCGGATTTATTTACATCACGCTCGATCTTCAGGGATATCGCACCGGTTCAATGAATGAAATCCTTCCTGCCGAAATAACAAGAAAATAATTGTAGTAGCCCGCTCTGTGAGTTGGTCATCAAAGTAAACCTCCGGTATCTTCCCGGTTATTCTTTTGAAGATACCGGAGGTTTGGCTAGTAAAATGTCCTACATTTTCATCGGATCGGCTAAGTCAAATGTCGGACATTTACAAAAGGTTACTTCGCTAACACAATTTTCTTCACATCAGAATACACTTGTCCTGAGTTTGACGAAGGACCGGCGTTCATGCGGATAAAATAAATCCCACTCGACATATTCGAGCCATCAAATATTACAGACTTGTATCCTACGGTTTCATATCCATCAACCAACGTTGCAACCTCTTCACCAAGTATGTTGTATACCTTGATTGTTACATAATTATCTGTTGGCAATTGATAATTGATGATTGTTGTAGGGTTGAATGGATTAGGATAATTCTGTTCAAGCAAAAATATAGATGGGATTGTTTCTGGAATATCTTCAACTGCTACTATGGTGCCATATGTAACGCCATCGATTATTGCACCTGTTAGATATCTGTACCTCCCCTCAATAGTTTCTTCACGAATTATCCCCAATCCTCTCGCGAGTAGCCAATCCCCATAGTACCACATTGTATCATTTTCACTATAACAGTAAACGCCCGGATAAAATCTCATAATCTCAAATTCTACACCTAATATATTGACTGTTTCTTTAGTATTCGAGAGTTGTGTCACTCCTGCGTATTGCATAAAATAAGGGGGTCCGCAAAGTGCGTCTATCCAGTTATGACAAATTTTCCATATTGAACCAACTGGTTCGTTTAGTCTATAAATTGAATATTCATTATTTGTATCACAGTCATCAAAAGGATCACTACCATAGACAAGGATCCGTAAAGCACTATCAATGCGAACAAAATAATAACCCTTGATATAAAAATAATTTTTTCCATTTGGTAAGACAGTATCCTCTTTAACAACCTGCTCTGTATATAGCGTATTATCTTGGTCGCGATATTGCCAAAGATTGCCCAGCTTAAGTGGATAGAATTCTTTGAGGGATGTATCTATCTGAGAGAAAACAATCGATGAGGATAAGATAAATGTTATTGTAAGAAATATTATAAATTTCATAATAAATTTATTCCATAAGTTAAGAGAATTAGTACACCATCATTACGTCATAGGAGGGCATGCACCCACCTAAGCCGCTTTTAAATCTCGCATAAGTTAGAGATATTCTCTCATAATGTCAAGCGATATTTTTAAATCGTCATTATTTTTTTTGCAAAATAAGCGAAAAACGGTAATTATTTTTAGGAAAGGAAACTAAGAAACCTTACGAAGATTTCTAAAGAGTTTTCCAAGCAACCTTCGTAAGGTTCAAAGTAATTAAAAGCAAAACTCCGGGTTGTGATTTGTTTAATATAGATGGACAACTCTGAGTTCTAACATGTAAATTTCTAATACCCATTCGACGAATTATGAATACAAAGTAAACCTCCGGTATCTTCTTCCGTTAATCATAGTCAGATACCGGAGGTTTTCTGAGATATAATCTATTCCCGAAACTTTGCTTTTCCCGCCGTTGTTTTGTAATTTGATTACAGTAACGTGGCAAAGGATCATCTCTATGAAAATCAAATTTATTTTAATCATATCATTCCTCATGAACATTCTGGGCGCTTCTTCCCCCGCGCAGGATGCAACGTTCGGAAAGAATAAAGTTCAGTACAAAAACTTTGAGTGGTACTTCATTCAATCGGTTCATTTCGATGTTTATTTCTCCCAGGGAGGAAAAGAGCTTGCCGAGGTCGCTGCCGAAATCGCCGAATCTTCTTATTACTCAATAAGCAAATCATTCCGATATCAAATCCCGGATCGTATACCGTTAATCATCTATAATTCACATAACGATTTTCAGCAAACGAATGTCGTGAGTGAATATATGGAAGAAGGAATCGGCGGCGTTACAGAGTTGTTTAAGAATAGAGTTGTGATACCTTTTGAGGGAGATTACAAAAAATATCGCCACGTTATTCACCATGAACTTGTACATGCTGTCATGAACGAAATGTTCTACGGCGGCTCACTTCAATCAATCATCTCGAATAATATCACACTTCAATTGCCGCTTTGGTTTAGTGAAGGGTTGGCTGAATATGAAGCATTGCGTTGGGACACAGATTCCGACATGTTTTTAAGAGATGCCGCAGTCCACGAATATCTGCCAAAGATCGACCGATTGTACGGCTACTTCGCATATCGCGGCGGGCAATCGGTTTGGAATTATATTGCTGCTAAATATGGAGAGCAAAAGATTGCAGAGATATTAACGCGGATCAAAGGATCGCGCAGTGTGGATCAAGGATTGAGAAACTCAATCGGATTGAATGTTGAGGAACTTTCGGAGCGCTGGCAAAAAGAACAAAAAGTGTTATACTGGCCCGACATTGCCAAGCGCAAAGAGCCATCAGATTACGCTCGCCGGCTTACAGATCACCGCAAAGACGGCAGCTTCTATAACACAAGTCCTGCCATTTCGCCGCAAGGGAACAAACTTGCATTCATTTCAAACCGGGATGATTATTTTGACGTTTTCATAATGAATACAATCGATGGAACTACCGAACAAAAACTTATTAAGGGACAACGCACACCAAACTTCGAGGAATTGCATCTTCTAACACCGGGCATGTCGTGGTCACCCGACGGAAAATATCTCGCCCTCGCTACCAAAACCGGAGCGCGTGACGCTGTAATAATCATAAATGTTGAAACAAGAGAAGAAGATAAAATTGAATTTGATCTCGACGGAATATTTTCAGTAGATTGGGCGCCTATTCAAAAAGATTCAGCGTACAAAAAAGGCAAGCTTGCATTTGTGGGAATTGACGGACACCATTCCGACATATTCACATACGATCTTGATTTAAAAGTATTAACTAATTTAACGAACGATGTTTTCAGCGACGCCGACCCTTCATGGTCTGCGGATGGTTCAACCGTCTATTTTTCATCTGACCGTGATAACGAAACTCCCACCGATCATCAATTAAAAGATCTAAAAATTTATAATCCCAATTTCGGGAAAAAAGATATTTACAGTACAAACTTAACAACTCAACAGGTTGTTAGAATAACCGATTTACCGAATAGTGATGAAACGTCTCCATGCGCATCACTTGATGGGAAATATCTTTTATTCATATCCGACCAGAACGGCATTAACAATATTTATGTTCATAACTTCACAAACGATTCGACACTCGCGATAACTAATTCACTGAGCGGCGTTTATCAGCTATCTCTATCACGCAGCGGAAATAAGCTAGCGTTCAGTTCTTTGTCGAATGCCGGCTTCGATTTATTCCTCATGAGAAGCCCGTTTGAACAACCAACCTACTCTGCACCGTTAGAGCAGACTGAATTCTTTCGCCGCTTAACTGCAAAACCGATTGACACGGAAAAACCATCGACACGGCAACCGGATATCGAGTTGACTGATGATGTTATAATCAAATTAGAGAAAAAAGATTCAGTCGAGACTTTCGATGTTGATGGAGGAAAACTTGAATTAAAGAATTATATATTCAACGATATTTATAGAGACCGCGGCGCGAAAACTTCGGATAGTTCTGCCCGTCGCGTGCTGACAAATAATCTCGATTCCCTCGGTCAATATCGGGTTAATAAGTACAAAATAAATTTTTCTCCGGACATAATTTACGGCAATGCCGGGTACAATACTTTTTACGGCATTCAGGGATCGACAATAATGGCGTTCAGCGATATGCTGGGCGATCACCAATTTTTTCTCCTACTCGATTTGCAATTCGGATTGGCAAACAGCAATTACGCTCTTGCTTATTTTTATCTTCCAAAGCGAATTGATTTCGGTCTACAGGGATATCATAACGTTGGCTTTTTAGATCTTTTCGATAAAACAACTGAGAACTATTACCGTTACAGATTTCGGAATTACGGATTAACCGGAGTAGCAACATATCCATTAAATAAATTCAATCGAGTTGATCTTGGTTTATCATGGATGAACCTTACGCGCAACAATTTAAGCTTGGCTGAAGCTCCGGTCCAAAAACGCACACTTGTTGTTCCGTCTGTCGGTTATGTGCACGATAATAGTTTATGGGGAATTATTGCGCCGGCAAACGGCGAACGCTACGCAATCAATGTTATGGCAAGTCCGAAAATAAATAATTCATCGCTCGGTTTTATTTCGGTTACTGCCGATTATAGACGATATATACGATTAGGTCGCAATTATACAATCGCTCTAAGATTTGCCGGCGGCGGTAGTTTCGGAAAAGACCCGCAACGATTCGTTCTCGGCGGCGTATCGAACTGGCTCAACTGGCGCGTTGAGAATAATCAAATCCCGATTACAGAAGCGGAAGATTTTGTTTTCCTGACTTACGGTGTGCCGTTGCGCGGATATAACTTCAATAAAAAAATTGGGACGAAATACGGCATGATGAACACCGAGTTGAGATTCCCATTATTTGGATATTTTGCCGCCGGACCGATTCCGGTTTTCTTTCAGAGTTTCAGCGGCGCATTATTTTTAGATGTAGGCGGTGCATACAGGTGGCGAAAAGATTTTAAAGCGTTCGATAAGGATGCTAACGGCAATACATACATGCGCGATTTATTAGCCGGAACCGGTTATGGTGTTCGTATGATTTTCTTAGGTTTCTTATTAAAGATGGATGTTGCATGGAACTTTAATTTACAGCATACATCAACACCTCAATATTATTTTTCACTAGGCGCTGATATTTAAGAAACCTGCTCGAGATTAAGAGGTAAAAACACGCAGAACGTGCTTCCTTTGTTTAATTCGCTTTCAACGGATATCCGCCCTTTGTGCATATCTGTGATCCATTTAGCAATGGAAAGTCCAAGACCGCTGCCGCCTAATTCGCGTGAACGGGCTTTATCAACACGATAAAATCTATCGAATATTTTTGTTTGCACTTCAACCGGGATCCCGATTCCGGTATCTTTGATAGTAATCTTTGCATATGCGTTATCTTTTTCAAGAGAAAGAAAAACCGACCCATCCTCCGGTGTATATTTAATTGCGTTATCAACAAGATTGAGCAGTAATTGTCGAAGCCGCAATCGATCACCATTCACAATCAGTTTCTCGTTTACTACATTTACAACATGAATATTCTTTTTCAGTGCGAGCATTTCGCTGTCTTCATACATTTCAGCCATTAACTCATCCAGATGAACCTGTTCTTTGAAAAGAATTTCAGTCTGAACGTAATCGGCTTTGGCTAAAGTTAAAAGGTTTTCAATGATCGTCGACAACCGCAACACTTCATCTAAAATGCTTGCCAATACACGGCGATACTCTTCGTTTTCTTTTGGATTCCGGAGTGCGAGTTCAACTTCACCGCGCATTATAGTCAGAGGTGTGCGCAATTCATGCGATGCATCGAGAGAGAACTGGCGAATCTGATCGAACGATTGCCTCAGGCGAACTATCATTCCGTTAAATGTCGAGACTAATCTGCCTATTTCATCGTTGACAGGATGTTCAGGGATTTGCTGATCGAGATTGTGAGCGGTGATCTTCTGAACGGTTTTTGTGATGTTGTCTACCGGGCGAAGAGATGAATATGCGAAGAACCATCCGCCACCGATTGAAATTGCCAAGGCGATTGGAATAAGTATCAGAAAGATCGAAAATAAATTATCGAGCAGTTCACGAACTTCGGCAAGCGGATAAGCGACATAAATATTATTCGTTTTTGTTGAAGTGGATGCAACCCGTAAATTTTCTCCCCTCTCATTCTTAATTGTTTTAATCTGAACCGTATTTAAAGGGGCTTCCCCAACTAACAAACTATCTCCACCAATCGTGAAAGAACGAAAAATAACCGCACCTTTTTTATCTGTAACCTCAATTAATGTCTTCTTCGGATTCAACAATGCGTGTTCATAGATTTGGTTCCAGAGATCTTCATCTGCCTGACTCATTGCAACTGTATCCAGTTCTAAGCTTTCGATAACCTGACTTCGAATTGGTGTTTTTTTCTTTATCGTAAACCGTTTACTTGGCTTAACCTTCGCACCTTTCGGTTCCATGAATCCCTTCACCCACTGCACTTCATTACTCAGTGAGATATCCAGACTATCTGTGAGTTGGCGACGTGAGTAAGTGTAGGCAATCAAGCCAAACGCTACGAGGGTGGTAAGAAGTAGTAACGAATACCAAAATGTGAGCCGCACACGTATCGATTTTAAAACCCGGAACATCTCATTCATCCTTCATAACGTATCCAACCCCGCGAACGGTGTGGATAAGTTTCTTTTCAAAACCATCATCGACTTTACTGCGAAGATGATTAATGTAAACATCAATAACATTGGTTCCGGTATCGAAATTATAATTCCAGATATGTTCTGAGATAATTGTTCGGGTAAGGACACGATCGACATTTCGGATGAAATATTCCAGCAATGCATATTCCTTACCGGTCAGTTCAATAATTTTCTCTCCACGCTTCGCTTTATGCGATACAATATCAAGTTGGAGGTCGGCAACACGCAAGATAGTAGTTTTCTCATTTGATCCCCGGCGAAGCAATGAACGAACACGGGCGAGAAGCTCTGCAAACGCAAACGGTTTGGTCAAATAATCATCGGCGCCGCTGTCAAGCCCTTCAACCCTATCTTCGATTGAGGTTTTGGCAGTCAGCATTATTACGGGCATCATGATTTTTTTCGCCCGGATCTCTTTTAATATAGTTATTCCATCTTTTTTAGGAAGCAGGATATCGAGAATCAGGAGGTCATAGTATCCGCTTTGGGCAAGCTTCGAGCCATTCTCACCATCATTAGCAACATCAACAGTATAATGTTCCTCCTCCAGCCCTTGCCTGATAAATTTCGCAACTTTCTTTTCGTCTTCTATAATAAGAATTTTCATGGCACCCTCTGCAAATTCTATAAAAAAAATGGTTGAATGAATATAAAAACATTTTCATTAAACTGCTAAATAAGATTTTTCACTTCTTTACAACTTTTTGTATATTACCTTCACTATGAAAATAACGACTATCGCTCTTCTTCTCTTTTCTTTTCTTTTTGCAGGATGTTTCCAGCAAATTGCCGTAAAATCGCTTGGCGGAATAATTGACAGCGGATTCGAAGTATTAAACGAAGAGGCAGACCTCGGCATTGCCGAAGTGAGTGTTGGGTCTAATCTTAAACTTCTTGAAACTATTCTCAAAAGCGATCCTGAGAACGAGCATTATCTCTTCCTTGCTACAGTTGGATATGCGAGTTACGCATTGGGATTCGTGGAAGATAACAGTCAGGAACGCGCCCGATTTTTTTATCTGAGAAGCAAAGAATACGGAATGAAAATATTAAACCGCAATTCCAAATTTGCAGACGCTCAGAATGCGAGCGGCGACATATTTCTTTCTGCACTTGAATCTTTTTCCAAAGATGATATACCCGCAATTTTTTGGACTGCCGCCGCGTGGGGAAGTTATATAAGTTTAAATTTAACCGATCCAGATGCGATTGCCGACCTTCAAAAAGTTGAATTGATGATGAAATTCGTTTCAGAAAAAGAACCGAATTATTTTTACGGTGGAGCGCATTTCTTCCTTGGGACATTATACGGAAGTCGTCCTAAAATGCTTGGAGGAGATCATGGAAAATCGAAACAACATTTTGAAGAGTGTTTAAAAATCAACGGTGGAAAATTTTTAATGACGTATGTCTATTACGCCCGATCTTATGCGGTCCAAACTCAAAACAAAGAATTGTTCGAGCAATGTTTGACATCGGTTGATACAACTTCATTAGACGTGCTGCCGCAAGCCCGGCTTTCAAATGCGATTGCGAAGAAGAAAGCAGTTATATTACGCGAAAAAATAGACGAATTATTCGAAACAGAAACAGGAGAAACAATTGAAAATCAATAAGTGCTTTATATTATTCACATTAATTTTATCTTTTACTTATCCCCTTTTATCGCAACAATACCTTATTAAATTTGCCACGGTTGCCCCGGAAGGCAGCACTTGGATGAACGTGATGAAAGAATACGATCAGGCGATAAGAAAAGAAAGCAACGGACAACTTGGATTCCGAATGTACCCCGGCGGTGTTCAGGGTGATGAGAAAGACCTTTTACGGAAAATACGCCTCGGACAATTGCACAGCGCAGGTGTAACCGGCAACGGTTTAACAACCGTCGCACCGGTTGCGCGCATCATGGATTCTCCATTCCTTTTCAAATCGTACAACGAAGTCGATAATATATACTCTCTCTTTGATAAAGATTTTTCAAAATCGTTTAGCGATAACGACTTTGTAAATTTGGGCTGGGCAGAAGTTGGTTTCGTTTACATATTCACGAATACACCCGTAAGAGTAACCGACGATTTGAAAGGTGTGAAAATGTGGATGTGGGAAGGCGATCCGATTGCCGAGGCAACATTCAAATCAATCGGTATTCATCCGATTCCTTTATCCATAACCGATGTTCTAACATCGTTACAAACAAAATTGATTGATGGAATTTATATCTCTCCTTATGCCGCGATCGCACTTCAATGGTTCTCGCGTGTGAAGTATATGCTCGATCTTCCATTAGCCGATGCCGCAGGCGCTGTTATCATTTCCAAGAAAAAATTTGATCAGATACCTAATAACTTGCAGGATATTTTACTCAGAAACGGGAAAAAATATATGCAAAAACTGACTCAGCTAAGCAGACAAGAAAATGCCAAGGCGATTGAGACGTTGAAGAAAAAAGGAATTACGGTTCTCAGTCCGCCGTCTGAGGCAGCAATTTCTTCTTACGAAGAAAATGGGAAAAAAGCACGCCATTTGCTTGCGGGTAAATTATACACGGAAGATTTACTGAACAAGGTTGAAGCTGCGGTCACGGAATTCAGAAAGAAAAACAATACTAAAACAAAGTGAAATATCTCGAAACAATTAACCGCACAATACATTGGTTCGAACGATCTTTAATTGTTATCCTCTTAATCGTGATGGTAACTTTAGCGTTCACGCAGGTGATTCTCCGGAATTTATTTTCTTTTGGCTTTCTTTGGGCAGACCCCCTATTAAGATATATGGTAATGTGGGTTGGGTTTCTGGGTGCGGTAATCGCAACGCGCGAAGGGAAACATTTTGGCGTCGATTTTTTAAATCGCTATCTTCCCAAAAAAATATTACATGGAGTCAGAATATTTGTCAATACTTTCGCGGCTGTTGTATCTTGCCTGCTGATGTATGCAGCATTTCAATTCCTATTTGAAGCAATCGGTGCTGAAGAGACTGATCTTTTTGAAATTCCGAAACGGTTTTATTTCTCGATCATACCTATCGGGTTCGGTTTAATCGGTTTGCAATTTCTTTTCAATATTTTGAAAGATGCACGGAAGTTGTTTTCACCCGACGATCGAACACAAACACCAGAACCACCTCACACATTTTTTTAAACCGGTTCAATGGAATATTTCATAATTGGTATTATTCTCGTTCTTCTCGCGCTTGTGGGCGCGCCGCTGTTTTCTTTAATCGGTGCGTTGGCTTTGTATCTTTTCACAGTCAGCGGCGGAGAGGCAAAATTTGTAATTGCAGAACTAACCCGGCTTGCCGATTTTCCATCACTCATCGCAATTCCATTATTCACATTCGCCGGTTACCTCCTTGCCGAAAGCAAAGCTCCGCAGCGGCTTGTTAATCTTTCTCAAGCCATCGTCGGTTCTGTGCCCGGTGGGCTGGCAGTTGTTGCATTATTTTCATGCGCTATCTTTACCGCGTTTACCGGCGCTTCGGGTGTTACAATAGTCGCGCTCGGTGGACTCCTCTTCCCGATTATGTTAAAAGAAGGTTACCCCGAGAAATTTTCACTCGGATTACTTACTACAAGCGGAAGCTTAGGATTGTTGTTCCCCCCAAGTCTGCCGATAATATTGTACGGACTTGTGGCGCAAATTTCAATAAACAAATTATTTATCGCAGGATTAGTGCCGGGTATATTACTGATTATTTTACTCGCACTATATTCAATAACCATCAGCATGAGATCCAAGATTTCGAAAATTCCTTTCGAGTGGAAGAATGTGCTTCAAACAATTCGAGCATCGGCTTGGGAATTACCATTGCCGGTTATTGTTATCGGCGGTATTTACGGAGGAGTTTTCACCGCGACCGAAGCTGCCGCGGTTACCGCTTTTTATGTTCTCGTAGTGGAAGTATTTATCTACAAAGATATAAATCTGTTTAAAGATGTTCCGCGTGTGATGCAAAAGAGCATGCTTTTGGTGGGAGCCATCTTCGTGGTTTTAGGAACTGCGCTCGGATTAACCAATTATTTTATCGATGCCCAGATTCCGGAACAATTGTTCGGATGGATCAGGCAATTCATCGATAATAAATATACCTTTTTAGTTTTATTGAATTGTGTTCTTCTCATAGTGAACATGATAGAAATTTTCTCGGCAATTATTATCGTTGTACCACTCATCATTCCGATTGCAAATCAGTATGGAGTAGATCCGGTTCATTTAGGGATAATATTCCTTCTCAATCTCGAAATCGGTTATATGCTTCCACCGCTAGGATTAAATCTCTTCATCGGAAGTTTACGATTTGAGCGACCGATGGCTTCAATGTATCGGGTTACGCTTCCATTCATGGCAATACTGCTTGTATTGTTATTGATAGTTACCTATTATCCAATGTTGAGTTTGTGGCTTGTTAATTTACTTGGTGTTCAATAATCATTTATCCTTTTTCAGGAGGATAGATTTATGTACAAAATATTTTTTTTGATACTCATTGTTATCGCTCAGGCATTTCCGCAGCAAGGACGGCTCATCCCGAATCCGCTTAAGAATATTCCAAGGTGGGCGCGAACAGAATTCAAAAATCACCGATTGGATAAAAATTATACAATTACATTCAGATACTACCCGCATTATTACAAGGGAGATTTTAATAACGACAAACGTAATGATATCGCTCTTCAGATTATAAATAACGAGAGCGGTAAATCAGGCATCGTAATCATACACGGAAAGAAACCGCAAACTATCTCCACATCATACACTATTTTGGGAGCCGGTAAAGCCGTCGACAAAGCGGGAGATGATTTCAAATGGGCTGATAGATGGTTATTTAACGATACAAATAACCGGGATGAAATTATTTTGATATCGAACCGATCCAGAAAAGGAAAATTTACGTGGAACGGATCGACTTATGAATGGCAGGCATTCAAGTAATTTTTTATTTCAGTCTTTCAGAAAGAATTTCTTTTTAGTTATAGAGCTTCCGGCGAGGAAAAGACAAGTGTACTCTCCTTCTCTCAGTTCGGATAGATCGGCTCCTGCAATGTACCTGCCCGCAGTCTGATATTTATCTACCACAGTAACGATTTCCTTATTATACTGATCGATAAGTTTTACAATCACCGGCAATGAATCTGAAATTTCGTACATGAAGAAGAGTTCGGATGACTCCGCTTCAGCACGAATTATTTTAAGATATTTCTGAAATTGCAATTTGGCAGACAACTCCACAATCTCCGGGATAATAACACTTTCGACCGAAAGTGAACTTTCGTTATCACCCTTATCTAATGATGTTACACCATAATAATATTTTGACGAAGATATATGCTTGATGGTATCGAGAAAATTCGTTACACCCGATGATACTGTTCCAATTATGTTGATAGGATTATTATTATCAATCGGCTGGTCAGGTGAACGATAGATGTTGTAAACAATCGCATTATCTCCATCGTGCGCAATACCCCCTCTATCCCAGTTAATTTGAAAAATTCCGTCTGTTATATTCGACACCAAAACATTCGTTGGTCGTAGAGGCGGAATCGAATCTTTCCATTCCATCGGTGGAATCTGGGCGGGATATTTATATCGATTCCCCATCAACAATGCTTCTTTAATATTATCATACCTGAAGAATGAGTTACCGAACAAACCGGATTGTCGTGTGGTATCTATTAACGATGGAATCTCCTCGAATACATCTTGCTTAAATGCGCCAACGCCGACTATGATCTGTCTGTTTGATAAATTCGCTGCCCATTCTTTCACGATAATGTTGAAATCGGGATCACCTGCTGTAGTTCCTGATGACCAATAAACTTGCGGAACAAGATAATCCATCCAACCTTCTGAAAGCCATTTACGCGAATCTTGATATAACTCGGAATAACTTTGTTGACCTTTTGCACCGTTGAAATTCTTATAAATACCGATCGGTGCGGCTCCGATTTTTAACATCGGTTTTCTGTTCATTGCTGAATCGTGAAAAGCTTTTACAAAGTTGTTAATATTTTCGCGCCTCCAATCGTCGCGGCGAGATCCATTCCCATAAATTTTAAAAGTTTCATTATCGGGTAACGGTTTTCCCGGGTATCGAATAAAATCAAATTGAATTCCATCAATATCATATTTATCTACAATTTCGAGTGCAACTCTAAGAATATAATCTCGCGCCGCAGGATTTCCCGGATCGAACCACGACTCACCGTTCACTTGTTGCAGCCATTCAGGATGTTCAAAAAAAACATGTAAAGGTTTCGTCCGTGAGGGCGGTTCTTTTTTTGTCCATGCGATATATGTATTAACCCACGGATGAACTTCGATCCGATTTGCATGTGCTTCTTCAATTATAAATTGGAGAGGATCCCAACCCGGATCTTTACCAAGTACACCGGTGAGTTGCTGCGCCCATGGTTCAAAACTCGATTTGTACATCGCATCGGCACGACTGCGCACTTGAAAATATATTGTGTTGAAATTTGCCTCTTTTAGTTTTCGAACCATTTCCTTTAGAGATTGACGCTGTTCTTCCGCGTTGAGCGAGGGGGGCCAATCGAGACTGTTAACAGTGGTGAGCCACACCGCCCGCACTTCATACTTGGGAAAAAATGAATGGGAGTTTTCAGACTGTGAGTTCGAAAAACAATAGCCAATAAACAAAAAACAACAGATCGAAATATGACGCATTTTAAAAGATTACATTGCTGAAAAAAATAAATAGGATGAAATATAAGAAATCATTTGAAAGATAAGCAAGTAAAAATTGATTAAATTGATTGACTTTCATTAAAAATTCCGTTATATTTTTACTTCAGAAATTACAATACTATCCTTTTTCCATCATTTTCCATGATTTAGGAGTGAAAAACTGTAAGTGAAGAAGAACCGTGGCAAGCTGATTTTTATCGTTGCCTCTATCCTGCTTTCGTTTTACTTCCTCTATCCAACCTACAAAGACTACAAGTTCACTAAAGAACTTCGAAATTTGGTCGGCGAAGATAGCGTAAAGTATCTCGATCAGAATGAATCGGCAATGCGTGAAGCGCGAATGAAGCGCGTTAAATTAGGACTTGATCTTCAAGGCGGAATGCGTGTCGTTCTCGAAGTTAATGTATTAAAACTTCTTGAAGACGTTGCAAAAAGCAAAGATTCGTTATTCGAATCAATACTTAACGAAACAAAAGCTATTTCGGCGACAACAGATCAAGACATAATCAATATTTTCTTATCTAAATTCCAGGCACGGGAAGTTAGGATGAGCCGATATTATGGCAACATCCGCGACACAGATGACGATGTCGTTAGCCGTTTGAAAAGCGAATCGGACAATGCGATTGATCGTGCAATGGAAATCGTCCGGAACCGTGTCGATCAATACGGCGTCTCGGAGCCATCGATACAGAAACAAGGTGGCACACGAATCATCGTGGAGTTGCCGGGTGTTAGCAAAGAAGCTGAAGTCCGTCAACTGCTTCAAGGCACGGCGCTATTAGAATTCAAACTCTTGATCGAACCGGATATCTCGATGAAAGTTTATGAATCGATCAATAAAATTCTTGCCGGTAAATCAATTATAGATACCACGGCAGATACTTCTAAGAATATAACAGCAAGCGACGCTAAGAAAAAAGAAAACATAGCGAAAACAGATACTACCGGACTCGATAGTTCGCTTGCTCAAATTCCTGAAGATCAAAACCAATCCAGAGAACAAGAGGCAAAAGATAATCCGTTCTTTGCACTCGCCAACATCCTTCCACGAGAAGGCGGCGGTTGGAACGGCGAGCTTTATACTGCCGAAGAGAATAAAGCGAAAGTGATGCGGATACTCAACCGTCCCGAGATCCAAAGATTGATTCCCTCCGACATGGGATTCGTGTGGTCTGCTAAACATAATTTTATTGCTGAAGGGAAAAAATACTATGCTCTTTATGCAGTCAAACGCGTACCCGAACTTACGGGCGGCGTAATTGTAAACGCTCGCGCCACCATTGATCCCACTTATAATAAACCGATTGTTACTATGGAGATGAATGATGAAGGATCCCGCGATTGGGCGAGAATAACCGGCGCGAACTTAAATAAGCGTATCGCTATCATCATGGATAACTCATGCTTCTCAGCACCTGTTGTCCAGTCAAAAATTGTTGGTGGTAATTCTCAAATTACCGGGATGGATAATGTTGATGAAGCAAAATTATTAGAGATTGTACTTAAAGCCGGCGCGTTACCCGCGCCGGTGGATATCATACAACAAACCACAGTTGGTCCGTCGCTCGGCGAAGACTCAATCCGGCAAGGCATCTTCTCCTCATTGTTGGCATTCGGTTTAACGATATTATTTATGATTTTTTATTACCGAATCGGCGGCACTATGGCTGATATAGCTTTGTTGCTTAACTTGCTTTTTGTGCTCGCAGTGCTTGCAGGATTTCAGGGAACACTCACATTACCCGGTATCGCAGGTATGATTTTAACTATGGCGGTTGCTGTTGATGCGAACGTTCTTATTTTCGAGCGCATACGAGAAGAATCGGTTACAGGTAAAACGCTTTCAGCGGCAATCGATGTTGGATACAGCAAAGCATTCACCGCAATTTTCGATTCTAACGTTACCACGTTTATCACAGGTGTTATCTTGTATCAATTCGGCAGCGGACCCATTCAGGGATTCGCATTAACACTGATGATCGGTATCGTTGCAAGCATGTTCAGTGCAATCGTGATCACTCGCGTGATCTTCGATATTATGACCGAACGCAGTAAATCTATCAGTTTCGGTTAATCCCAAATACGGAGTTTAGAATATGAGATTTTTTCGAAAAACAAATATTGATTTTCTTGGAACACGGAGAACGTGGTACATGGTTTCAGGTGTCGTCATTGTAATCGGCATGCTCTCCATCTTATTCAAAGGCGGTTTAGATTACGGTTTAGATTTCACCGGAGGAACAGAGCTTGTGGTAGAATTCCAGCAACCACCTGATGTCGGCGCAGTTCGTTCTATGATGGATGGCGCCGGATTTCCGAAAGCCGAAATTAAAACCTACGGAGAACCAACAAAACTGCTCATTCGCACAGCGGAATTAGGAGAAGGCACAACCGTAGGCAATCGCATACGTGAAGCACTGCAAAAATCGTTTGCCAGTCTTAATCCTCAGGTTCTTGAAGAGCAAAAGATCGGAGCTAAGGTAGGTGCTGAGCTTAGACGTGGCGCGTTCATGGCAATATTATTCTCGTTAATTGCCATACTGATCTATATCGGTTTCCGATTCAAATTTATTTATGGTGTTGGTGCGGTGACTGCATTATTTCACGATGTGCTTGTAACTATCGGAATCATTTCGCTTGTCGATGGTTTAACGCCATACACAAACTTCGAGATCGATCAAAATATGATTGCCGCATTTCTAACGCTCGTAGGTCTTTCTGTGAATGATACGGTAGTTGTGTTTGATCGACTAAGAGAAAATCAGAAAATCTATAAATCAACTTCACTGCCTGAATTGATGAACAAGAGCTTAAATGAAACCCTGAGCAGAACCATAATTACATCGGGAACGATATTCCTTGTAACGATCATCCTCTTCCTCTTTGGCGGCGAAGTTAACAAAGGTTTTGCATTTGCGCTGACAGTTGGAATTATCACCGGAACATACTCGTCGATCTACATTGCATCGGCAATTGTTCTGGAGTTTAATAACTATAAAGAGCGAAAAAAAGTTAAGCCAACAAAAGCATAGGTAAGTTATGAAGCTGTCTGCTAAAGAAACCGATGGAATAACAATAATTGCTTTAACCGGCAATGTTTTAGGCGGTCCCGACGCTACAGAACTGAACGACACTCTGCATCTTCTTTTAGAAAAGAAAAAGAAGAAGATTGTTGTTGATTTATCGGGCGTTGAATCGATGAATAGCTCCGGCTTAAGCATGTTAATCAGCGGGTTATCAACTATGCGTAACGCAGGCGGTGATTTAAAAATAGCCGCTGCATCTAAAAAAATCGAGAGTTTATTGGTAATCACAAAGCTTTCGACCGTTTTCGATCTGTATCCAACCGTCAAAAAGGCGGTTGCAAGTTTTCAATAACTCTGTTATGGATTTCACTTCAATGAAACTCCGATGTAATTGCTTTACATCGGAGTTTTTTATTTATTAAATCATATGGCAGTTAAAATTATAGTCGGTGCCCAATGGGGCGATGAGGGCAAAGGGAAAATCGTAGATCACTTAAGCGATTCGGTAGATATTGTTGCCCGATATCAGGGCGGTGCAAACGCGGGACACACGGTAGTAATCGGGGAAAAACAGTATGTCCTTCATCTCATTCCATCAGGAATATTTCACGAACATGTTACATGCGTTATCGGTAATGGAGTAGTGATCGATCCAATCGCCCTTATGGATGAAATCAAACAATTGCGTTCACTCAACATAAATATCACAGGAAGATTGTTGATCAGCCATAACGCCCATTTGATTATGCCATATCATAAATTACTCGATTCAATTCGTGAAAAGAGTTCCGAAAAAATAGGAACAACCGGAAGAGGAATCGGTCCCGCATATATCGATAAATTTATGCGGGTAGGAATTAAGATCGTCGATTTGCTCGATCGCGATACATTCGTTCATAAATTGAAACGTAATATCGAAGAGAAAAATCAAATCCTAAGAAAAATTTACGATAACCCGGAATTAGACATCAATGAAATTGTTCATGAATATGAACAGTTCGATAAGCAGATCGATGAGTACATAACCGATACGGCACTCTTTCTGAATAATGCTATGAAAGAAAATAAAAATATTTTAGCAGAAGGAGCACAAGGAGCTTTGTTAGATATCGATCACGGGACATATCCTTTCGTAACCTCCTCTAATCCCACAAGCGGTGGCGCCTGCACCGGTTTAGGAGTTCCACCCACAGCAGTTTCTTCAGTACTTGGAGTTGTAAAAGCATACACCACGCGTGTTGGAAATGGTCCCTTCCCGACAGAATTAGAAGATGAAACCGGGGAACAACTTCGTACCATCGGCGGAGAATATGGAGCAACAACCGGAAGACCGCGCCGGTGTGGTTGGTTCGATGCGCCAATGTTGCGTTACTCTGCAATGATAAATGGCATCACAGAAATTGCCGTAACAAAATTAGATGTGTTGGATAAGTTCGATCAATTAAAAATTTGTACGGGATATATAATTGATGGAAAACCGTTGAAATCGTATCCAACCGATTCACGCACATTGGATAAAGTGCAACCTGTTTATTTAATCTTCGATGGATGGAAGAGCTCCACCAGATCCGCAAAGGATATCAACGATTTGCCCTTGAATGCAAGACGATATCTCGATGCCATTGAAGAATTAACCGGATGCAAAGTTACCATTGTTTCAGTTGGCGCGCGAAGAGATCAAACAATTTTCACTAAATAATATAAAGATGCGCTCTCCCCGTTCTGCAAATATCAAACTGATTCTGATTATAGCCGCAGTCGTTATTGTGGTTGGCACTTTGTTTTATACTCACTACATCGTTAAGCAGCTTTTGATTAAGGAACGGAAAGTTGCCGATCTTTACGCCCGTTCGCTTGAATTCCTTGTCAATTCACCGTTCGATCAATCGGAAGTCAGTTTTATTTTCAACGAGGTAGTGCTTCAATCTATCGACTTCCCAATGGCGCTCACCGACGACAAAAATCAGCCGCTCAGCGATATCCGTTTAAGCGCACGCAATATCCGGTTTGATACAACCTTGTCTGCAAACGAACAGATGCAATATCTCTCTTCTTACATTGCAGAATTAGATGAACAAAATCCACCTATTCGCGTTATCATAAGAACATCAGAAACAGATTCACTCGTTCAACTTCTTCACTATGGTGAATCAGAATTTATAACCAAACTTCGTTGGCTCCCTTATATCGAAATTGCAGTCGCGGGAATGTTCATCCTGCTCGGTTACATCGGCTTCAGCTACATTAAACGAAACGAACAAAGTAACATCTGGGTTGGAATGGCGAAAGAAACCGCACATCAACTGGGAACACCGCTTTCGAGTTTAATGGGATGGATAGAAATGATGCGTGAACGATCTTCAGATGACCCAAAGCAGTTGGGAACACTTGCAGAGATGGAACACGATCTTAATCGATTACACAAAGTAACGGAAAGATTTTCTAAAATCGGCTCGAAGCCGTCATTGAAAGAAGAAAATCTTCGTGAAGTGATCGAATCGGTCATCGGTTATTTCAGACAACGGCTTCCTTCCCGTTTCGGTCAGGGGAAACAAATAATAATGTCTATTGAATCAGGCGATGAGATCAACGCTTCGATCAACAAAGAGTTGTTCGAATGGGTAATTGAGAACCTAATAAAGAACGCGCTCGATGCGATGGAAGAAAATACCGGTTCTATTATTTTTTCAATTCAGCAAAAAGGCAAATCAATATTTATCGATGCAAAGGATACCGGCAAAGGTATCGACATGAAATATAAAAAAGATATTTTCCGCCCCGGCTACAGTACAAAGAAGCGCGGCTGGGGTTTAGGACTGAGTCTTTCAAAACGCATCATTGAGGATTACCACAGAGGAAAACTCTTCGTCAAAGAAAGCAAACTCGGTAAAGGAACAACGTTTAGAATAAAGTTGGTGAGGTAAGTTTACTGAAGTTTTTATTCAGTAAATTTTATTCGTGCTATTGATCTATCCCCCAAGGCGGGTTTCAAAATGTCCATCTTTCTTTTCTCATAAGTTTGAGAAATTCGATGCATTCTATATTCATTGATCAACATACATCTGGAATATACATCTTACGATCCGGTTTTTTCTTCTTCTTAAATGGTGTCTCATGAGTCACGACAATCCATTGATCTTTGGAATGCAGTTTTGCTAACGCTATAATCCAACGATCTGCTTCATCTTCAAGCGTTGTGTTATCAATGAGGTCCGGATAATCAAATTGGATTTTATTTGCAATTTCTTGTAATTCCTCTTCATGTTGAACAAAGATAGTTTTATTCATCTTTGCCCATTGTTTAAGTTCAGGTGAACCAACATCATTTATCTCTTCTCTCACTCGCATAGGTGCAAAGAGTTTCTTGGATATAATAAGCTGTTCCATAGCTTTCTGTACTGAAGGAAATACATCTGGTGGATACCGTCTCTCCCACCAATCAATAAAAACATTTGTATCTATAGAATACATTATTCTCCCTGCCTCCTATATGTAGGTAATGGTTCTCCAAAAGCAATGTGAAGCCGCAAATCTTCAACGTAAGGGTAGCTTACATTCAAATATTTAGATGCAGATACAGGTGTTATCCTTTCCATATTCAATGCATCGATAACAAGCGTAGTATATGTTAAGCCGTTACGGTTAAGAGATCTCTCAGCCGGTGTTGCGATCCCACCCTTCTTTGCTGGATGTTGATCTAGATATTCATTCCACGAATCTTTCCAGTTTCGGTAAGATGCTGGATTCATCCTCCCAAGAATAAGAAGGCGTGTTGCAAAAGCTAAAGGTGTTACCTTGTACTTACGTGCCAATCTTTGAATTTCATTTATATCCCAAATTGATGA
>PNNN01000061.1 GCA_013824245.1 Chlorobiaceae bacterium
CCACGACCGTTGAATGTTACATATCTATCATATCGTTGAATCGTTGTCCAAAAGTTCTTCAAGATATCTTTTTCATCGCCCGAAATATATTCAATCTTTCCGTCGTCTGATGAATATTTTTCTTTTATGTCAGCTTGATAAAATACCTTTCCGCTCATTGTATCGGGATTTAACATGCCGATTGCAATGATCTGTGCAGTCAAAGGGTAGAGGTTCAGTTTTTGCAATTCAACTTCCCGCTTTTCATCCGTGTCGGCAAATTTCATCAAATATTCCTGTTGAACTTCGTCGAACGTTTCAAAAGGAACTGCGAGCGTTTCAATATCGAATATAACAGATGTCATTTAATCATCCTCCTGATCGGAAATATTTTTAAATATTTGTTTTAATATTTTTGATGTTATAGACCAATCAAACCCGCGACGCATTAAGGTTTGTGAAATGCGTCTGATTTGATCTTTCCTCTCGACAGGTTTTCTTGATGTCTTGAATCTTTTTAAATATTTATTTGCTGTTTCGAGTGCGAGTATTTCTTCTTTCGCATTCTCAATATCGTTAAGCACCAATTCGATAGTTTCTTTTCCAACACCTTTACTCTTCAATCGTTGAAAGAGGAGGCGTTTGCCTGCGGATCTATTCCGTTGCAGATCGGCTGTGTAAGCTTTTGCAAATGCCAAATCATTGAGGAAATTAATTTCAAGAAGATATTTTATCACTTTTTCAATTATATCGGTTGGGAATTCGTATTCTCTGAGTTTACTTCTCACTTCATACTCGCTTCGCATTCTTGTGCTGATAAATTTTAATGCTTTATTTTTTGCTGTTGAGAATTCCTCTTCGCCGGATAATTGCTCAATTAATTTATCTGTGACTGCGTCTCCTTTTCGCAGTGAATATTTATGTACCACCTCTTTGTTCAGCCCGAAAGCAAACTCGCCATCCAGATAAACGTTTACACGATCCGGATGGCGTTTTTGTTGTTCAAGTTTGGAAATATTCTTCACACCAAACTAAAATTTATTTTTATTTTGATGTCGGTTTCTTAACTGTCTCGGCTTTGGCTGATTTATTGCTCGGTTCAGCATCAATTAACCCCAATATTTTTCGCACTTCGGTATCGATCTGCTTTGCAAGCTTATCGTTTTCTTGCAAGTATTTCTTAACAGAATCGCGACCTTGCCCGATACGGTCTGGACCGTAAGCGAACCAGGAACCGCTCTTTGAGATAATGTTATGTTCCACCGCGGTATCAATGAGATCGCCTAATTTTGAGATACCTTCGTTGTAAAGAATATCGAATTGAGCTTCTTTGAATGGAGGTGCCACTTTATTTTTAACAACTTTTACTTTCACTCTGTTACCGACTACATTCTGGCCATCTTTGATAGCTTCGATACGTCGAACATCGAGCCGGAGAGAAGCATAAAACTTTAAAGCGTTTCCACCTGTTGTTGTTTCGGGATTACCGAACATTACTCCGATTTTCTGACGCAGTTGGTTTGTGAACATAACGGTTGTTTTCGATTTACTTATTGCTGCCGTTAATTTGCGGAGCGCCTGCGACATAAGCCGGGCTTGCACGCCCATAGTCGGATCGCCCATCTCGCCTTCGATTTCTGCCCGCGGTGTCAATGCCGCAACCGAATCGATCACGATAACATCGAGCGCGCCGCTGCGAACAAGCGTTTCAACTATTTCAAGCGCTTGCTCGCCATACTCCGGTTGTGAAAGCATTAAGTTGTTTGTATCAACGCCTAATTTCTTAGCATAGTTTAAATCGAGTGCGTGTTCTGTGTCGATGAATGCAGCTATACCGCCTTTCTTCTGGGCTTCTGCAAGTACATGAAGGCAGATAGTTGTTTTTCCTGATGCCTCAGGACCGAAAATTTCGACCACCCTGCCTCGTGGAACTCCGCCGATACCAACTGCGGCGTCAAGTGATATTGATCCGGTAGATATAAAATCAATTTTCGCTATCGGACCTTCATCAAGCTTCATGATGGCGCCTTTGCCGTGCTGTTTTTCAATTTGCTCGACGGCAATTTTCAATGCCTGAAGTCGGGCTTCTTTATTATTATCTTCTGCCATGTTATATCCTTTCTATTTCTATCGAGTGTGTTTAATTATTCTTTTGGGGGAAACCGTTTGAGAAAATCAAGTACAATTGTCTTGATCTGTTCCGAATCGAACGGCTTTTCTATGTACCCTTCTGCGCCCAAATCTTTCGCGGTTCGTTTTGCATCGAAATCATCGATCGATGACATGAAAACATAAGGTATGTTTTTGAACTTCGGGTTACTTTTAACTTTTTCGTAAAGGTCAAATCCATTCATGAATGGCATACGAACATCGCTCATTATGAGATCGGGTATTTTTCTCTCAAGTTTTTTTAATGCTTCTTCACCGCCATCCGCAGTTAGTATTTTAAACTTCTCACCCTTCAATGATAAGCGAATTGCTTCGAGCCACATCGATTCATCATCAACGAATAATACTGTTTTAAGATTTTGTTTTTGTGCCGGTTTCATCTGTTTTCGTTTTTATATTATTTTGCTTAACGGAATAGTTTGAAGTATCGAATATTCCGATCCTTCAGGTTTTAAAACGCTCTTCATAACTAATATCTCGTTTATAAGAGCTTTCTGTGGTTCAAAGGTAAGATTTTCTAACATCGGATGCAAGTTTTTCAATTGATTCGATGATTTTATTCTCCCTAAAGTAATATGAGGATGAAATGGACGATTTTCTATCTCAAAACCGAAACGAGAAAGATTATGATCGAAAGCGTTTTTTAAATTAAGAAGAATTCCGTCAGGATTATCGCATCCAATCCAGATGACACGTGGATTCTTCTTGTTCGGGAAAGCACCCAAGCTTTGATATATTACCTCTGTCTCTGAAAAATCTGAGACAATCGCATCGATTTCATTTAATACGGCGGATAGTTTCTCTTCGCTAACATCTCCTAAAAATTTTATTGTAGCATGAAATTTATCTTTTCTTTCCCATTTAACATCGGCACCGGATATTTTTAATTCGGATTGAAGTTTCTCCATTTTATCTTTAATGGACGGGGGAGTGTCGAATGCTATGAATGTCCGAACGTATTTCATAACCTATTTGAGATTCATGATCTTTCTTCTGATCAAATCCATGGCTGCTTGAGCGGCTCTCTCTTTTACTCTTAACCGACCCTCGCCGAAATTAAATTTAAGAGCGATTGTTTCGTTCGAATCGGAGTATCCTATCCATACTAAGCCCACCGGCTTATCAGGAGTTCCGCCGGTTGGTCCGGCAATACCCGTGGTGGAGATACCAATATCCGTACCAGATAGATTTCTTATTGAGTGCGCCATCTCTTCTGCCACTTCGCGGCTAACTGCACCATGTTTTAAGATTAGTTTTTCTGAAATCCCGAGCATCTCTCTCTTAGATCTATTGCTGTATGTTACAACAGCTCTCTCAATATACCGTGAGCTTCCGGAGACATCTGTTAATTTATTAGCGATTAATCCACCGGTGCAGGATTCCGCTACTGCAAGTGTAAGCTTTTTTTCAGTGAGCATTTTACCTAAAGATTCTTCCAAAGATTCATCATCGGCGCCGTAAATATATTTTTCTGCTTTTTCTCTGATATTAGATTCGATGGTCTGAAGTAAATTATTACAGGTATTTAAATCTTTTCCTTCCACCGTAATTCGCAATCTAACTCCAACAGGGGAGGGAAGAAAGGCGAGCTTAGCCCCTTTCAACATTTGATTCAAATCGCCCAACCGAGTTGCTAATTCAGACTCCGGTATGCCGGTTGTCATAAGTGTCCGGTGAATGATAAAATTTGTTTGCGGGCGCGCTTGGAAATGAGGAACAACAAAATCAGTTATCATGCTTGCCATTTCGTATGGAACGCCAGGCATTACAATAACAAACTTACCATCGCGCTCGAAAAATTCACCTGCCGCTGTGCCGAATTTATTCGGTATAGGTTTTGCGCCATCGGGTATTAATGTTTGATTTTCTGCCGCTTCCGACCAAGGACGATTGCGTTGTCTTAGAAATTCTTCAACATACTTCCTCGCCTCATCAGATGAAACAAGCTTAGTGTTAAAGAATTTACAGATTGCAGACCTTGTGATGTCGTCGTGTGTGGGACCCAATCCGCCGGTAATGAATAATATATCGTGATTCAAGAATTCGGATTCAAGAACCGAGATGATATCTTTTTCGTTGTCTCCCGTTACAATTATTTTAGAAATAGATATCCCGATCGGATTTACCTTTTGTGAAATGAACGCGGCGTTGGTATTTATAACCTGTCCTATCAGTATTTCATCTCCGATTGATATGATTGCGGCTTTCATATCAATTAAAAATTAAAAATTTAAAAGTAAAAAAGAGGACTGAACGTTTAAGGTAAAACATATTCAAAGATTTGAAAATGAAAGCAGAATTAATTGAATCGTGAGGTTTGCATAAATTCCAGCTATCACATCATCTAACATAATTCCCCAACCGTTTTTGAGTGATTCTAATTGTCGGCAGGGAGGTGGCTTGAAAATGTCATAGAACCTAAAAAATAAAAATCCAAGAAAACAGATTAGTATTGTTTTAGGAAGAAAAGCTATTGAAATCCACATCCCAATCACTTCATCTATTACAACAATTGGCGGATCTTCCCCAAATGCTTTTTCCATTTTGGAAGAAACATACACACCAATGAAAAAGAAAATGAAGATGGCAGAAGAGATGATTAAAGGAGATTCGAATGATGGAATCAAGTAAAATAATATTCCAACAATGCTTCCTGCAGTACCGGGAGCAACGGGTGAATATCCAGAAAATAAACCTGTGGCTATCAGACGTGAAATAAAAGGGACTGTCTTTTTATTTTGACTATTTTGAGTGGCTGAAGTATCGAGCATATAATTCTTGTAACAATTTTCTATTGTCGAAAAGATACATTATTCCGGTTCCGATAGTCGAGAGCGTAACTAATAGAAGCATCCCGAATAAAACCTGCGGATGCATCAAAGAGTCGAGGAGAGATCGAAAATCTTGTTTTATAAAAGAAACAGAACCGGCAACATACAGGACCAGGATGTAATATATAACGATATACTCGCCGAAAGTTTTTGCCTGCGCGCTTTTAGATGTAACGATTGGTCTATCTGTCCATTCTGCATAACTTCTTAAAGAAGTGATAATGATATCCCGAACCACAATAATCCAGACCATCCAAGCATCGATTAAATTTAGATAAGCAAAAGAAAAGAGAGCGGCGAGTGAGAGAATTTTATCGGCAAGCGGATCGAAGAACTGTCCCCATCGCGAAACATATCCATACTTTCTGGCAACCCAGCCATCGTACCAATCGGTAAGCGCGGCAACAATGTAAACCAGAAGTGCAATCTGTTTCCAGAAAGATGATTCATCAAACAACAGAATTACAAAAACCGGTGTTAATATGATGCGAAGCGCTGTGAGTGAATTTGGGATTGACATTTGGATGTAAAATTTTTCTTAATTTACCAAATTTTAAGAAATTTACAAATTATTAATAATTGCGGTATAAAAATAGAGCCAATCTCGCAACCCAAGATTGGCTCGATATTTTAAAATGTTTATTGATACTATTTCATAAGAATAATCTTTTTCACATCTGAAAATGCTTGCCCCGCGGTTGATGAGAAACCAGCGTTCATTCTAACAAAATATATTCCACTCGGAAGGTTGGAACCATCGAATTGAACAGACTTGTATCCTGACGTCTCAAATCCATCAGCCAGCGTAGCAATTTCCTCACCAAGTATATTGTATACCTTAACCGTTACCCAATTATCAATTGGCAATTGATAATTGATTATTGTCGTTGGATTAAATGGATTCGGATAATTCTGTGATAATATAAATTCTTTTGGTGTAACATCGTTTGAGATTTCCGGATTAAAACCATAATATTTACCGCTTGCTGCCCTCCCATGATTTTCACCCGCACTTAATTTTAGGTAATCATCAAGCGCTTTGATTGAGGTACTATCAATTGTTTTCGCTTGTTCTTTTATTGCATTGAATATCATCCATGCGCCTACTCGATCACCTTTACCAATTGAGGCGAATATCTTTCTCGTATTGCAATACAACCAGACATCTTGATTGCTGCCGAAGCGATTTAAAACATTGTCGGCTAATTCTATTGCTTCATCATATTTTTCTGTATCAATCTTTGACTGCAATCTAAGTACGGATGCGACAGCTTTCAGCCGCTTAGGTAAATTCGATGTCTCAATTCCGCTTAAATAATTTTCCCAGAATACTCCAAGCACATCCTGATATTCTCCGCCCGGACCAATAAATTGCGCTAAATTATGTAATGCATCGATTGCTTCTTCCTTATTCGATTCTATATCTTTTTTTAATTTTAGCAACCATTCAATGAAGCGTTGTCTCTCTAAACTGACAGCAAACAGTTCGCTCCCGGGTGGAGTGAAAGTTGCTTTTGATGGAGTAAATGCCGGACTTGTAAGTTGATTGGAATAATCAACAGGACCAATAAATTCACCTGATTGATGTGTTCCCCAATATGTATATTGTGCATACACAATAACTGATGTTGCATTGTCGATAAGTTTACCCGGGAAAGTATATGTATTGAATACGTTATTCCAACCTCCGCGCGTTTCGGATCTGTAAGCAATATAACAACCCGGCGGACAATCTCCCGGTATACTTGTGTTAATTGACAATCTATCATCATCACAATAGCAATACGGAATTTGAGCAGTGTTCCCAAGATATGCTGTTGCAGAGTTGCGTATATATAGTTCACCGAGTCCATTTTGTGTTAGTGTGTTGTAACCACGTTTTACACCATCAATTGAAAGCGAAGCTCTTGAGTTCACACCGCTTACCTCTATACCTCTGCCAATATTATTTTGAATTCTGGTGCTGTCGATATATAATTTACCACCGTTGCCTACAGAGATATTCGGTGTGCCGACAATTTGCAACTGGTTATTTTCAACTTTTGAATATGAAAGCAGAACCTTTGCATTGTTTATTTGAAGTGCTCTCATATCGTTATTTTTGATCTCAGTCTTGTAAATCTTCAATGTTGTATTCGATGTTCCGGTATTGCTTACCAACACCCCATATTCCCAGTTGTTCTGTATTGTTGAGTTTGCTATATAACTGTTTGCGGCTGTGTTTGCCAGTGTTATTCCTCTCTCGGCATATTTGATATCGCAGTATGTTAGCGTATCAGGTCCTCCGCCACTGCATATTATTCCAGGCCATTCACCAACCCAAGGATTTGAACTGCCTGATGTAAATGTAATACGCTGGGCGGATGTACCTTTGGCAATCAGCGAGCCATTGACCGTTATTGAACAGCCTGGATCGATCATTATGTTCGTTCCAGGTTGGATCGTTAGTTTTACTCCGCTTGATACTATCACATTACCTACTACTCTTACATCGTATGTCCATGTCGTGGATTGAATTATAAAACCGGTTGCTAATGTAAGCTTTAATGATATTTTTTCAATCAGTGCATAATCTGAATCGTTTGGATTCGAAGGTTTATGCCGACTGATATTTGTCAATGAAATGTGAGCCGGTTCTCCGATGCGGCCGGCTAATGCTTGTGGTCTAGAAGTATCATTAAAACTTTGAAAGACAGGTATTGAATCTTTGGGAAAGAAATCTCTTATCTTACCAAGATTTCTAATGTTATCAGCCGGAATAAGTTTTATCCTATCAGTTTTACCACTTCCTTGATCAAAAGCTCCGATTTGCCAAACTAACAATACACCTGATTGGACTTGGAAACTATCAGGCTCAGTCGGTAAGTAGAGGTCAAATCCTTTTCGAAGTTTTGACTCTATCAGAAAATGTTCATCTGCCAGTGTATCACGATTCATTGGATTAATTATGTATAATTTTGGTGTTTCATAATTATAAGTAACTTTAAGATTTGTCAAATCGTTCGATACTAATGTCGGAGTTGGTATCCAATTATTTTGAATTCTAACATAAGGATTTAGGGTTGCCGGGCATTCCCCCTTTTCTTGTGGTCCATTATATATACCCAATGCCATTAAATCAAAATCATAGAGATCAGTACAATCGCAATCATTGCCAACGGCTCCCCCTAAATATTCATCATAAAAGCCTATTAGATGACCGAACTCATGAGCATGCGTTCCAAAGTGCATAAAAGCAACATTTTCTTGATAAATATGTAGACCATGACGTTCCGGCATTTGATAATAAGTTCCATTGATCGCTTCAGCATGAACCATAAGTGCACCATGACTATCTCCAGCTCCTGCATATATCACAGTTTTCTTATCGTAATAATTTGACTGACCGGGTGTATTACTAATATACCCAGAATCTAAAGCCTTCTGAATTGCTTCGTGAGCGAGTACATCGTGTACTGTGCCATGATAATACGCCCTTGTATTGTTTAGCTTTATCCATTTAGGTACACCGGTTTGTGGATTAACTGGATTTACAACCTGACCTTTAAGTATGAAATTTCCTCTCGACATTTGATAATAATAATCTCGCATACTGCCATAAACGCGATCTCCTTCTGGATGTGGTGAGTTAGGATATTGCTGAAGTGATTCTGCGGGTGCATACCAATAATTTTGTGAGAATAATTCATTCTCGAAATCACTTTTTAAATAACCACCAATACGTGGATACACATTCGGATTGTAATGTAATGTATCTTGAAACTCCACAAGTATAACACCAAGCTTCAATGTTTCTGGAATAGCAGACATTAAACCATCGGGGGTTTGCCTTTTCGGTAAAGTATTACTTTGATATGCGTGGTTGAATTCGTAGATGCGTTGATTTATTTGTGCAATCCGACTGGCGCTACGCTCAAGCTTATATGATGATGCTAACGGTGGCTCAATACCAACACGAGACGTACTTGCTGTGTACTCACCGATTGCATCAAGCTTAGCATAGTAGTACCAACCATCAGCAGAGCGATAAATTCTGTAGCCATCTTGCGTTTCGAACCAAGAGAAGAATTCATCACCCCACAACCGTGCAATGAAAGTTACTCCATTCGGTTGATGCCAGGTTACAAAGTCCGTATCAAACGGTGCTGCAATTGTGATACCAACACAGCAAATAATAGTAACCACTAATGCAGAAAAAAATGTTAACTGTTTCATTGTTTTACCCTTCCATAATATTATTTTAAAATTGTTAATTTGTTTATTTTAGTTATTATATCTGTCACGAGTTTATAGTAATATACACCACTTGAGAAACTTTCGGCATCGAATAACACTTGATGCTCACCTGAATATTCAAATTTATCTACTAATACGTTTACCTCTTGCCCTAATAAATTGTACACAGAAAGATATACATGGGAATTCTTTGGTAAATCATAACTTATAATTGTTGATGAGTTGAAGGGATTGGGATAATTTTGATAGAGAATAAAATCACTCGGTATTTCATTTCTCTTTCCTTCAACTATTGTAATAATTTCACCCAAATTCCCATTTAAGCTTATTTGTTGTGCTCTAATAGTAAAATCAGTCTCACGCCAACCTATGACAATTACACCTCCGTTTCCATCAGATAATACTCTTAAACCTCCAATAGATTGTAAACAAATGGCAACATCATTTTGCCCCCACACTCTTTGACCAGTGGAATCAATCATCTGGGTATAGATGCCTGACGGAGAACGATTGTCAGACCAGATGTGAATGCTATTTGATATAGAACTGTTCATTATCCATTGGCCACCAACTTTAAATTTAGCAGGTATGGTACTGACCGCTACACCTCCATATTTAAATACAAAATTTCCATCATATTTCATTCTCTGTGTGAACGTGTTTAAACTATCAATACCTGCTCTTTTGAACCATTCGAAAACTATTATCCCGCTGGAAAATCTGAATAATGAAATTCGTGGGGCATTTAAAACATTATTTTGAATCGAATCATCAAGTGTTATTCCTTCACTTCCCCAGAGAAGTATTCCTAGAGAATCAATATGCTGACATCTTGCAGAATAATATGGATCACCGTTGTTATAACTAATACCCTTCATTCCACCATAGAGAATACCACCTTGTCCATCGGAGATAAATTTGGGTGATGCCCAGGCATCAATCATTTTGCCACTCGATTCCCAAAGTTTGTTTCCAATAAAATTTATTTTATGTAATCTTGCTCCACCTGCATCGTTAACGTATAAGAAACATTCACCTATTTCATCACTCACAATTTGTACATCATTGGAATTTGAGGCATCAACGTAAATTCCACTATCACCCAGCATTCTTTGCCCAAGATTATTAATTCGTTGTACTCTTAGAATATTTGTTGTATCGTACCAGGCGACAAAACATCCGTTGTTTCCGTCGGATGCAATTTCTTCATCGTACTGGTTTGTCTCAGAAAGTGAAACACGTACACCATTAGATCCCCATAAGAAATTACCACTGCTATCCACTTTTTGTACTCGTAAGCGTGTTATCCTGTTATAAATACCTGTCTCTTGTGCATCGAGGTACGTTATTATTACACCGTTTTGTCCGTCTTCAACAATTTTAGCACCGCACTGCTCTGCAAACTCACCCGTAATTCTTTTTCCACTTCCCCATGGCTTATAGCCATATTTATCTAATCGCTCTAAAATTAATCTTCGTGGATAGCTAAGGTTTTGTTCGTAAGTAATATAACAACCGCCTGCACTATCACTGCAAAGCTCAGGTAAAAGCCCATAACCAACAATTAGGTTATTGGAAGGATCAGTAGACCACTGAGCATAGATTTGCATTGGAAATTCAACTAACCAGACAAGAATCAATATTTTGAAATGCTTAAATACCAAATTCTACCTCACTTCCTTAAATCATGGTAAACCTCGACGGTAAGTTTACAAATATTTTATTTCAAAGTCAAATCATAAAGTAAGATTTTTACAAAGATTTTTAGAAGCAAAGATGAGGGGGTATTTTCTATCGCCTATTTACTCTATTTTTTCCAAAAACAAAAAAGCCCGATTTTATTCGGGCTTCAATTATAAATATAAAAAAATCTTATTGTCAGGCGGCTTTGGTTATTTTGCCACTCTTAATACAATTTGTGCATACGCGCATTCGCTGCGTTCTGCCATCAACTTGTGCACGAACTTTTTGCAAATTCGGCAGCCAGCGTCTTTTGGTTCGGTTATGAGCGTGACTGATATTATGTCCGGTAACCGGTTTTTTTCCGCAAATTCTACAAATTTTTGACATTATTACCTCAAAGTGAAAAGACTTATCAAATTCAATGTCATAAATATACAAAAAAATAAAATATCTCGCAATAGCTCTTTTATTTGAAATAAAACCTTGCACCGATTCCGGCATTCATATTCAACTCTGTCTTCGGCGTTAAATCAAGTATTGGAGCTATTTCGAAAAAAATATCGAATGGGGCAGAGGCAAACATATATTCAATTCCACCTACCATTCTTAAACCAAGTTGAGTATTATGACCTTCGTTTGTTCTGATTCTACCGCCTATGCCGTAATACAAAGGTAATCTTTCAGCTTGTGGAAATACGTTGAAAGAGTGCATCAAGTAATCGACATGAATATGAAGAGATGTTCTGTGAACAAGCGACCATGCAAGTCCGGCATCTATCGCAGATCGATGCGTAAGCCATCCTTTACCGTTTATTCCGGTTGGCTCACCGATCATTATACCCAATCCGAATCCGCGATCTTGCCCATATGAATAATTAATCGAGATGAACAATATTGATGAAAGAATTATAAGTTTCAGATATTTCATATTAACCTCATGTTTATCAAGATGATCTTAGTGCATTAACGATATTTAAGCGAGATGCTCTGATTGAAGGAAGAAAACCTCCGACCAATCCCATCACGACTGTAAATATTAAAGAATTTATTATTATCGAAGGTGAAAGAGAAAAACTAAATGCGAGTTCTGCGAATGACCCGAAATTTATCATCGAGATATCGAAGAATTGAAGAAACGATGCGAGGAATAAACCGATCAACCCGCCGAAGATGGATATTGATAATGATTCAATAAGGAATGCGAATAAAACATTTCGGCGCTGAAAACCTAACGCCCGTAATGTGCCGATCTCAATTGTTCGATTGGATACAGCCGCATACATTGTAATCATTGCGCCAATCATCGCGCCCAAACTGAATATTACAGTGATAGCAATGCCGAGAATACGGATAAACATTGCCATATCCTCCGACTGCTCTTCGTAAAATTTCTTTTCACGTTTTACATCCAATGTTTGAAGCCGCAGATCCTTGTTGAATGCTTCTTGAAATTGGGTGAACGCATTTACATTGTCGAGACGAATGAGTAAAGATGAATACGCTCCGGTGTATCCAAATGATTGCGACAATTGAATTTGATCTCCCCAAATTTCAGAATCAAATCCGTTGCCCCCGGCATCGAACGAACCGACAATCATCCATTCATCGCCGCCAAATTTTATTTTGTTTCCGATTTCGGTTCCCTTGAATCGCTTTTTTATTGAAGATCCAACGATAATCTCTCGAGATCCCCAATTGAAAAAACGTCCGCCGGTTAATTTCATATTTTGCCTTAGTTGAAATCCTTCGGGTGCTACGCCGCGAACTGTTACATTTCCTAAGCCACTTTCTTTTTGAGAGTAAGGAAGATTGATGATCGTAACGACTTCATTCGAAATGAATGGTTTGCCAGATGATAATTTTGAGATTGATGGTATTGTTTGAACAACATTTGCTTGATCCTGCATTATGATACTTGTGATCTCAGCGGTAGCAGCTTTACGAAGCACAATCACATTTTCATCCGAGCCGGTTTGAATAAGAGTTTTCTGTATGCCATGCGCCATCATCAATACTGCCGCGAAGACGAATACAACTAATGAAATACCGACAACTGTTAGAGTAGTGGTAAGACGGCGGGTTTTCAGATTTCTGGTAATATATTTTAATGGAATTTTCATTTCAATCTCCTATCCGACCTGCCGTAAACCATCGACGATTTTCGTGCTCAGCGCCCGCTGAATTGGAAACACAGAGGCGAGAAATCCCACCAGCAATGCCGATATGCTTGCAAGTAAAAGTGTAATCGGTTCGAGATTAAATATTGGAAACCATCCTTTCGGTAAAATGGCAGAAAAACCATCGATCATCGGAAATGCTAAACCTATCCCGATTATACCACCGGTTACAGCGATTATTAAAGACTCTCCACCAATAAGTCCGACTAAATGAAACGTCGAGAAGCCAAGCGTTTTTAGTACGGCATATTCGCGCACACGTTCGCGTGCCGACATGACCATTGTATTTCCAAGTACAAGTAAAATAATCCCGATAATCACAAACGACATAACATCCATCGCTGTGATGATGGCGCTTACAGATGCCATGAAACTTTGCTGGAACGCTCGCTCTGTTTCGCTCTTTGTTTCTGCAGGCGAGTTTTTAAATTGCTGATCGATCTCACTGGAGATAAAAGCCGAGTTGTTCGGATCTTTAATTTGGGTAATGTACCAACCCACGTAACCGGCACGTGAGGGTGTTTCCTGTTTCATCCGTTCTTCTAAATACTGCCATTGTATCAGCATGTTAGATGGATCGGTTGTTTTATCACGTGGCTTGTAAATTCCGCGAATGACAAATTCCCATCTGCCCGGATAAATATCACCTTCGATAGGTATTATATCTCCGATCTTCAAATTATATCGCTGAACTAATTGTTCGCCGATCACGCAAGCGTTTCGTTCACGCTTGAATGCTTCGAGGTGTTCTTTCGGAATTATAAGCTCAGGGTAAACATCGAAGAATGTTTCAGGATCAACCGCGAGCCGCGCGAAGAATTGTTTCTTGTCGATATAAACACCGCCGAACCAATTAGAGAATGTAACTTTTTCTACTCCGTCGATATTGCTAATACGATCTTTGTAAGCCAGAGGGAGAGGGAAAATGAACGAAACTGAATGTCGCGTAATCAACCTATTTGCCGAGGATGCGTCAACGCCTGCATACCAAGCCGTAACAACCGTTCTTAATAATCCGAATGCAACAACAGCTATCGCGATTCCTAAAATAGTCAGCAATGTTCGGAGTTTATGCCTCAACATATTTTTTATGATTAATTTAATTATGTGCATGGCATTCCTCCTTACGTCAGTTCGCCTTTATCGAGGTGTTTTATCACGTGAGCCCGCTCGGCAGCGCGCGGATCGTGAGTAACCATCACTATCGTTTTTTTGAATTCCGTATTTAACTGCACAAGAAGTTTTAATATTTCTTCTGCGGAGGTTTTATCTAAATCGCCGGTTGGTTCATCGGCTATTAAAAGAGTCGGATCTGAAACGATCGCCCTTGCGATAGCCACGCGTTGCTCTTGTCCGCCAGATAGTTGTTTGGGATAATGATTCATCCGATCTTCGAGTCCAACCACTTTTAATGTAAACTCAACATGTTCTTTCCTCTCTTTTTTCGAAAGTTTGGAAAGGAAGAGTGGAAGCTCAACGTTTTCAAAAGCGGTCAATACAGGAAGAAGATTATAGAACTGGAAAACGAACCCAACATTCTGTGCCCGCCATTTAGCCAACTGTGATTCGCTTAGTTTGGCAACATCGGTACCTGCAACAACCAACGAGCCCTTTGATGGTTGATCGATTCCTGCTATCAAATTTAGCAGAGTTGTTTTGCCTGAACCGGATGGTCCCATCAAACCCAAAAATTCTCCTTCAGGAACTTCAAAGGAAATATCATGAAGTACAGGAATTTCTAACGAATCTCTCCAGTATGATTTAGAAACGTTCTGAACAGATACTATATTCATTTCTTAATTTCCCAGCTATTTTTAGAACCAGTGGTTGCTAATTAATAACGATAAATTCATTCTCTAAGTTTCACGCTCGCGCCCGATTGAAGTCTTTCGCTGGGACGCAGAACAACTTTATCTCCCGCGTTCAAACCCGATTTCACTTCAATTAAAGAACCGATTTTATTCCCGGTTACGACTGTAACTTCCTCAATAATTTGTCCTTTAAGAACAAATGCGACAATTTCATTTTTACGTTTTGTAATAACTGTTGGATCGACAGCGAGAATGGGAGTAACATCAATGCTATCACTCGATTTCATTTTTAGGAAATGGACTTTCGCGCTCATCTCTGGTAAAACACGGCTATCCTTTTCAACAAATCTTATTTTTGTCATTACGGTTGCTTTTGCTCTATCTGCTGTTGGTACAATTTTATCCACTACACCACGATAACGTTTATCGGGATATGCATCAAGAGTTATCTCGCAAGGTAATTCACTCTGGATTCTTTCGATATTCGATTCCGAAACATCCGCTTCAACTTCGAGTGAGTTCATGTCGGCGATTGTTACAACTGCAACACGCGAGCTGGCGCCTGCGGCAAAAGGTGTAACTACCTCACCAATGTCTGCGTTCTTCGTTAATATCGTTCCGTCAAACGGTGCGCGAATGTGTGTGTTTTCCAATTGCACTTCAGCCGCTTTAACTGCGGCACCACGTGAAGCTATCGATGCAGTAACTCGGTCTGTGCGCGACTTTGCAATATCAAATTCGGCTTGAGAGATCAAATGTTGATCTAATAATTTTTTCGCGCGTTCGTAAGATTGCTCGGCTTCGACCCGATCAGCACGAGCTACATCATAATCAGCTTTAGCTTGAGTAAGTGCCGCTTCAACATCTGCGCTCTCTATTCGTGCGATAATCTGTCCCTCTTTTACTTTATCTCCTTCTTTGTATCCTAAGTAAACAAGCCGACCCGTTGCTTTAGATGCGATAGCCGCTTTACGCTGAGCAACTACATATCCGTTCGCAGTCAATATCGCATCTGCCTGTGCGGGTGAGATATACGAAACGGTTGTAACATCGACGATCGGATCTTCAACGAAAATATTTCTGATCGCATAATAAATCGCTATCCCCAAAAATATCACTCCGATAAAATACATGAAATATGCAAAGTGCGGTTTATGAGGAGGTTCATGCGGTCCGGTTTGTTGATCTCCCTCGCGTTTAATCTTTAATTTCGATAAATCGAGCTTATTTTCAGACATATAACTACACCGCAAATTGAGGAAAATGATGGAAAAAGATATAGAAATCTCTAATTGTTTCCAAATGAAACTATGAAAGTTAGATTAATGTTTCGTTAACGAATATTTTCTAACTGCCGAAGGAATTCGTGCTCACGCATCGAATCTTTGTTGACGCTGAAGAAGTAATCGTGCAAAAATTTGTAATCGTTCATCACGGTTTCTTTGGTTACATCTTTGGCATCCGAAAAATAGGAATCAATATATTTATCGATCGGCACAAATTGTATTTGAGGATATTTTTGCAAAGAGTCCATGATGCTTTTATCGTATCTGATTATTTGTAAGATGAAAGAATCAATCTTCATTCCGTTGATCGGTAATCCACCATTTGAAAGAGTGCTGACAGGACCTATGAAGAAATTGATTTTTCTATTTTGAAGAAACTCAACTGATGCAGACTTCTCATGCCCCGGGCGACCTCTTTTTGAAATCTGTTGATGAGCTAATCCAGTATCTGTTAACCCTGTCAAAGCTTCCAACGCATATGGTGTCTGCGAATAATAAATTACTCTTGCCTGTGCACCTGAGAATGCAAACCGAACAGGTAATACATCAAAATATTTTTTGATAGTAAACCCTAAATATTTCGCCCGTTCAAGATGATCGCGCGTATAATATTGCACTTCATCAACAACGTAACCGACACTTATTTCTTTTGTATAAAGATCATATCGAAATATAGTTGTCAATATGATGACAGAAGTGAGAGAAACTTGAAGATAAGATTTTGAAACTGACAGGATGAATCTTTCTATCAAATAATATAAAAAAGGAGTAACCGGAATCAGGAATCGGGCGTGCATGAAATCACCGCCTATCCTTATTACAAAGAGAATGTAGAGGATGGAAAATATTCCGGCAATGAGGATTGGATGATTTGATATTATTTTTAATTCTTGCTTTATTCGGCTGATAGTTTTAAATCGTAATAGTGCAATTATCGCTGCGACAAACAAGATGATAAGTCCGTAATATGTTTGAAAGTAAAGCCAAACATATTCCAAACCTTGACTGTAATAAGTCAAGCCGATTGATTTAGCATAAAAAGAATTTGGGAAAAAGAAACCAAAGTAATTCCATCTCCAAATCCAATAAGGAAGAAATATGAAGATAGAAGGGAGTAAGAAGATTAGACAATTCTTCCATTTATTCTCAGTGATGATGATAAAATATATTAAAACAGAGGCAAGGAAAATTATTCCATCAGGACGTGTGAGCATTGCGAGAAGCGCGAATATGCCGGCGATTAATATGTTCCGTCGAATTTTATCGAGAGATAGGAAGAAAAATCCGGCAACGATAAAAAATGTATACATCGACGTTTCTAAACCGCTGGTTGCGTAAACATTCGAATCGCGGTTAAGTGAGAGAAGTAAAGCAGTGAGTGGGATGAAATATTTGAAAGATGTTTCTTGCAGTTGAGTTCTAATGCTTATTAAAATAAATAAAATTAACGTTCCTAAATGAAACAATATTCCAAGAATTGATGAGAAAAGAACCGGATCTATCTGAAGTTTTAAGCCGCCAGCAATTAAAAGTGTCCAGAGGAAATTTGTATAACCCTCAACCCGTTCACCGGTATTGTAAACCAAGCCATTCCCGGCAACAAAGTTTTCGGCATAGCGGAACGATATGAAAGCATCATCGTTAACGAAAGCATAATTATACGCATGGATTAATCCGATAGCTAATATTAAGCCGGATATCAAAAAAATCCAAGTACGGTTATTGATAATTTGCAGAAAGGTTTTCATCTGTTATCTAATTGTGCTATCTATGTTGTACATTTGCATCGTTCAAAATATGATATTCTAAAAACAAATACAAGCTTGCCGGGATAAACCTTCGGTATCTCAAGTGCGACTCACCTCCTGTGTTAGTCCTTCTTTGAAGGTGCGTTGCACATAATACTTAAGAAGATACCGGAGATTTATTTTGTTATTCCCTAAAAATAATTGGCGCAAACCGCTTGCTTTGCAAAAAAAAACCTGCCATTTAAATATTTTGCTTGACTTTCCAAATTATTTAATTTAAATTCCACTACCGTGGAAATTGAGATTGTGGGTATTCCACCGTAAAATTCCAGATGTGTGTTGATAGATTTTTTTGTTCTGGTTTATTACCGGGTGTCATGGTTCATATCATGACACGAATAAAGGATGTTCGATTTCACAGTCATGAAATGGTTCATGACTGCCGGCAGGTGTGTTTATTGATTTTTTTGTTCTGATAATTGATTTTAACTTTGATGAAGTTCTCAGAGAGGATTTTGGGAATGAGTGATGACTAACTTTTAAGGTTTTAAATGAAGCATATAAAACAAAATTTTACATTCTTAAGATGTATAGTAAGGATACTATTTATCCTTCAAATTATTGTTGGGTTTACGTGCAAGGATAAAGGGACTGAACCATTATATAATTTGAATCCATACCTAAAGGAAATTAAATTTTTAGACCCCAAGAAAACCGGTATATTCCATATGGCAGTTTGGAGAGATAGTACTATTTACGCAATCCAACAGTTCTCACGGTTTATAATTGACAAAAATTATAATGTACAACACGACACAATACTTCTCGACGTTGGCATTTACGAGAAATATTGGACATACATTGATGCAGATGTGAACGGTTCAAAAATATTATTAGTCGCATCTCGTTTTCGCGATGCATCCTCAGGCGCTCTTTATGAATATGATAGACAGACCGGTAATATTCAGATGATTTATGATCGCTCACATAATATTTCGAGTGCCCGTTACTTTCCAAATGATGTTATGAAAATTGTTTATTACTCATATGGTGACGATAATTTTGTAGGTGCGGGATATTACTTACATGATAAAACAACCAATAGAGACAGCTTACTATTTTCATATATATCTACAGCAGGACCAACCGAGATGCTCAACGGATTTGATATTCATCCGAATGGAAATAGTTTGTTAATTCCAATTTCCCACTCTACACCTCTAATGTTAAAACCACCTAAATTAGGTAAAGTTTCACTATCAGAACAAAAACTAGATACTTTAAATATTAATTTTAGTTTCTCCAAGGGTAGATCTGGATTGTGGGTTAGATATAATAAAGATGCGTCGAAAATATTGTATTGTTGTTTTCCATATGGAGCTTATACGGCGATTAGCAATGATGGAAGCGAAGTCGGAATCATTGAATCATCAACAATGAATAAGCGAATAATTGATGTTAACACACAGAGTAACACAAAATATCTAAGTGTTCAATTAGCACCAAATTGGAGCCCGGATGAAAAAGCTATCATTTTTGGTAGTGGTAATGTATCAATTGAAGGTTCGCTTGGAAGGCGCCATCTTTACATACTTACAAAAATTGAATGATAAACAATTTTATCGAGACACCAATGTTATTTTTCTTATTTATTGTTAATGTTTTTCAAATAATAAATGGTAACGTACATAAATGATTTAACATTTGTGAATAATCCAAACTAAAATAAAATAATTATTGTTAATTTGAGGAGACTTTTTTATGCAGAATATTTTACGATGCATATTTTTACTAATATCTTATATTTTTACTTCTTTATTATTAACCGCCGAAACACATGATCCTGGGTTAAAAGAAATATTATTTTTCAGTAAGTTTCGAATAACAAATTACGATTCGTTAAGTAAAAGAGTTGATCTAGAAGTTACTATTGAAAGTAAAGAATCGATAAATGGAATTTTTAGATTAACAATTTTTCCAGATGCAAACTCTCAAAATCCAATTCTATCAGATCAACAAATAATAATTAATAAAGATGGGGTACATGTCCAAAATATTTCATTTTATTTATTCAATGATGTAACGACTGTGAATATTAATATTTCAATTCCCTCGATTGCAGGAGGTTATAAGAAAAATTATTATCGATATATTAAAATTGTAAAATCAAATACTGATTTGCTCATTCTTGATCCAAGGGAAAAAACGAAAAATAATTCAAAGCAAATAAATAAAAAGACCAATTCGTTACAACGTCCTGTCGAGAATAGAAATTTACAATCTATAACTTATAATGTTAATATTAGTGGACATATTAAAATTGCTATTCTTGAGAAAGGATTATATGGAAACGGAGTCCGCTTATATTTCAGCAACTCAAATAATCCAACTGATAGAATGCACCCAATTGTTGGCAATCAAAGGCATGTTCAATACGATTATTTAGATGAACAAGGACATTTTAGCTTCAACTTTACCTTTACTGGAGATTTAAGTGCATATAACCAAGCCGTCGTTCTTGTTAGCACTCGTAACGATGCTGCATGGCTTCCAGCACCACTCGATGGTATCACAGATTTAATCAATCTTAGATATTATTTCAATGAGTCTCAAGGTGTAACAGCCCCTATCGATGGAGGTAATAGTAATATTGTTGTTATTGATAGTGGAGAAGTTAATTTTGAAGATGGTTCCATATTGCGGAATATGCAAATTGCTCGCGAAATGATCATACAACTTTATGAGGGAAATTGTCCATTCACAATCTCTTCGATCCAAGTTGATAAAACAGACTTGAATGATGGTCGCGGTGGCGAATTCTCGTCGAAATATTGGGATGGTTTGAACATTGTTCCTCCATTAATTAAGATTGATCCAGATCATACAACTTCTGAAATTATTACTCATGAATATGGGCATTTCATTAACTATCTTATGTGGGATGATGATAAATTTGATAATGCAGGTGATGAGATTAAGGAAGGCTGGGCAATATTTTTTTCATTTGCTTCGCAAAATTTCATGAATAAAGTTTATACTGATTTGATAGATGATTGTAGTAATGCTGAACAAGGTCCATTTTACCCCCGTTTTTTTAATATGATGTACAGCGATGGCCCCATTAGACCAGCTATAGCATGCTACCTTTGGAATCTTTACGATGGTTATACAGGAGATAATTTTGAAATAAACCAGTATAATATTGGTGATAATGATGATATTTCTGGTCATCGGAAAAAAGTTTTTGAAACGATGAGGTCTGTAACTTTAACTAATGTCACATGGTACCATAATGAATTTAAAGTAAATTTATCAACCGAAGAGCGTGCTTCTTTAGATGATATTTATTCGTTTATGTTTGATGATCTTTATAATATTCCAGATCACAAGATGAGATCAGCGCAAATTAAGGATGTGAATCTTGCTAATATAAGTCCTGGTGAGATACAATTTTCCTGGACACCCCAAAATTATTCTAGTGGCATAGAATTGAATCCTCCAACAGGATACAAAATTTACAAATATGTTGACGGAGCATGGCAATCACATGCTGATATCCCATTGGGGACTAATTATAAATATCTCACAACTGGAGCTAATTGTTCAGGTGAATATAAATTTAGCGCATACAATACAACAGGTGATTCTTATGATGAAATTTATAAACAAGTATTTACAATTGCGTTGAGTACAGCAAATTATGTAGAATCGGGATCAGGTGGTTCCTATTTAGTTAATGGAAATGACGTTGGATCTTGGTGGAGGGGTTCATATTTTCAAGGTTCAAACCCTATCACGATTATTCCGAAACCTCCAATTGGATATGTATTTGTTTCGTGGAGTGATGGTGACTTATCTAATCCTAGAACCATCTCCCCTAGTGAAAATATTGACGTTAGCGCAGTGTTTAAAAAACATCTCGCGTCCTCAACATTATCCGCAACCAGTCAGAGCAACCAAAGAAAAATTGTTTACTATGGTGATAATTACTATTCTGTGTTTGTTTCTGGTGGTTATGTTTGGCATACAAAATATAACGACGAAAATTGGTCTAGTGAGAAATTAGTTTCTTCTCTCACTAATTTAACTGCGAAGAATCCATCAATAGCAATTTATTGGCCCTACGTTCATTTTGTTTGGGAGGAAATAGTTAATGGTTGGAAAGTTGTATGTTATCGTAGGTACGATGAAAATACATCAACTTGGAGTAATAAAATTGATTTAGCAATATTTGATGGAAATTATGATGCTACTCCGGTTCTATCGACAATGGGATATGCAGGGAAGGCAGTAGTGGTTTGGAAAATGTATGATGGTAACCCAGCTCTAAATGGATATGGCACTAATTTAAAGGTTCGGTTAGATCCGCTTGATCCAACAATGCAAACGTATGATCTAGGTTTCATTGAAGGAAAACTTCCAAGCATCGCAGATCCTAACGCACAAAATGCGTATTCACTGACATATACAAACGGTGGAGGTAATATTGACTTTTTACAGTTTACTCTAGATTATTACGGAGGTAGTCCGACTATCGTAACGCAAGCATCAACAATCTCTGGCACAAATACAACTTGTTCAAATCCAAGTATAACGAAAGCAATCGATGGAAGAATATTCGTATCATGGGATGCCCTGAACGGTACAACTCGCCACATATTTGCAAGAGAACGAAACTCATCCGGTGTTTGGCAAACAGTTTCAGAATTTAGTCACGATACACATCAAATGAGTTCACCCTCGATAGGGATTGACGAAAGTGCAAACCTAATAAATGTTGTCTTCAATTGTGGTGATCACCCAGCAAGAAAATCACGCCTACTATCATCAGTAACATGGTATAACCTCTGCTCTTATTGCCAAGGCTATAACCCCAGCCTAAACGCATCAGGTAATTCATATCTTTTCTGGACCACGGGTACAGTCGTACCTTATGCAATTTCATCAGCCAATATATTAGCCACTCCACAACAACCTTTCTTAACAACCCCATCAAATCAACAACAGAATATTATCATGACTCCAACATTAGGTTGGAACTGCACAATTGGCGCTGCAAAATATCAACTCCAAATTTCAACTTCGCCTGCAGAGTATTTTGAAGATGGTATTATATTAGACCGCTTGAATATTTCTTCTACATCATATCAAGTTACGGATCTTAATTATTCTACAACATATTACTGGAGAGTAACGGCTGTTAATGATATTGGCTCAAGTGATCCATCGCCAATTTGGTCGTTTACAACAATCCCAGACCCATTCCCAGGACCAATACTATCAGGTTCAAAAGTAGTAAATGGTACAGCATATTCTCCAAAACTCACTTGGAGTGTTGTCCCAGGCGCAACATCTTATGTACTGTACCGCCACGAGTGCGGCGAGACAAACGATTGCGATGATGGAATTGATCAATCTTTTGAAATTGTTTATCAAGGAAGCTCATTGACTTTCACCGATTATTCAATGTCAGTAGTTCTAAAATATGGAACAGGATATGTGAACTACATTGTGAGAGCTAAGAATGCCCTCAATCAAATGTCAGGAAGATCAAATAAGGTTTCCTTCGTGACATATTATGACATAGTTTGGAAGAATGGTGCTCATGATGGTGAGATACCTGAAGAAACTCGATTAGAAGCGAGTTATCCCAATCCATTCAATCCATCGACAACAGTACGGTATCAGATTGCCAAAGCAAGCAATGTATCTTTATCAATATATAACCAACTTGGCCAGCAAGTTGCATTACTTACCAATGAACTTCAGGAAGCAGGTTACTATGAGAGATCATGGGATGCTATCAATACGCCAAGCGGTATGTACTATCTGCGGTTGCTGGTTACAGATAAAGAAGGTAAGCAATTATATCTGAATACTGAGAAGGTTGTTGTGATGAAGTGAACCTAATCTAATAAATTTCCATAAACCCCGCGAACAAACGCGGGGTTTTTTATTCAATCTGCATACTCTGAAAGTATACCGGCTCATTTCTTGGAAAAAATTAAGATATTTCACTTATTATAATCACTATGATTATTTTAGGTATAGAATCTTCGTGCGATGAAACTTCCGCGGCTGTGTTGGCTGACGGAAAATTGAAATCGAATATAATTTCGTCACAACTAATTCACCAACAATATGGCGGAATTGTTCCGGAGTTGGCATCCCGCGCGCATCAGCGGCTGATTGTTCCGGTTGTTGAGCAAGCATTAACTGTCGCTCAAATCAAGAAAGAACAACTCAATGCCGTCGCTGTTACGCACGGACCCGGTTTAATGGGCGCACTGCTTGTAGGAATGAGTTTTGCCAAAGCGCTCGCTTACGGTTTGAAGATACCACTCATTGGTATCAATCATATGGAAGCGCATATGTACTCAAATTTCATTGATGATCCTAAACCGACATTTCCATTTCTTTGTCTTATAGTCTCAGGCGGGCATACGCAACTTGTTTACGTTCGTAAACCGCTTCATCATGAATTGTTGGGCGAAACACTTGACGATGCCGCTGGTGAGGCGTATGATAAAGTTGGCAAGATGTTGGGGCTTGGTTTTCCCGGAGGACCCGTCATCGATAAATTAGCGAAGGAAGGAAATCCCAATTTTGTAAAATTCCCGCGCTCGTATCTCGATCCCGGGAAATATGATTTCAGTTTTAGTGGAATAAAAACATCTGTCCTTTATTGGCTCCGCGATCATGGTTATCGGAACAATGAAAATATAAAACCGATTCCTAAGCAAGAACTTGCCGATCTTTGCGCGAGTTTTCAGGCGGCGGTGGTTGATGTCTTGGTTAAAAAAACTATTCAAGCCGCACGCGATCTTGGTGTTCTGGATATTGCTGTGGCAGGCGGTGTATCGGCAAACTCCGAGTTGCGTACACGTTTAAAATCAGTTTCGGATGAAAATGGTTTTAAATTATTTATTCCTGCTTTCGAGTATTGCACGGATAACGGTGCGATGATAGCTCAACTTGGCGCAATGAAATTAGAGCACGGATACCAATCCGATTTTTCATTGAACGCAATTTCAAATTTAAATATCAGCACTTCTCCCACTCGATGATGATCGAAAGATATATCAAGAAAGAAACAATCTTTGCTTTTGTCCTCATCTGTCTTCTTGTGATGACAGCGTTTTGGCAGTTGATTACAATGAACGGTTTTATCATCACCGATGATATATTTACAAGCGATATCATGAATGAGGGATTTCCTTACCGCTTCTCAATGAGTGAATCAATTAAAGCAGGACATCTTCCGCTCTGGGTGCCGGAAATTTACAGTGGCTTCCCGTTACTCGCTCGTGCTGAAGCAGGAATTGTTTATCCATTCAACTTGATATTATTCGGACTGCTATCACCATGGGTCGCGTTGAACCTTGTTTTGTTACTCACAATTATCACGGCAGGTATTTCAACTTATCTTTATGCGAAAGAAATTGGAGCGAGTTTTGCAGGTGCACTTGTTGCGGGAATTGCATTTGGTTTCAGCGGTTATCTTTTATCTCATCTAAAACATCTCAGCAATGTCAATGCCGCTTGCTGGCTGCCGTTAGGGCTTTACCTAATCGAACGCGCAATTAAATCAAATGATAATCGAAAGCTCCTGCTCTTCGGAATCGTTTTCGGTTTCCAACATTTATCCGGTCATACTCAAATCGCATATTACTCCGGAGTATTGTACATCTTCTATTTTATTTTCAGATCACTCGCTGTTCAGAAAACTCAAAAGGTTTTGTTGTCGGGTACAAGTAAAATAAAACAACTTGCACTCAGTAAGCAAAGTTGGTTATTCATCGGCATGCTTGCTCTCGGTTCGTTAATCGCCGCAATTCAATTGATTCCAACTTATGAGTTAGTCTCTCTTTCGCAGAGGTCGAGGGGAGTTACATTCGACTACGCATCGAACTATGCTTACGATCCGAAGAATTTAGGAATGTTTATTTATCCATATATCAATGGCGATATCGGTGATGGAACATATACAGGTAATAGTATTTTCTGGGAAGATTACGGTTATGTTGGAATTGTTGCTTTAATTTTCGCACTTCACGCTATCTTCAGGAATTGGAAAAATTGGTTTGTCAAATTTTTCACAATTTCCGGAGTAGTTTCGATTATACTCGTGCTTGGTCCAAACACGCCTGTGTATGAATTTGTTTTTAATTATGTTCCCGGAATGAAATTCTTCCGCTTCCCCACTCGATTTCTTCTAATCACCGATTTATCTTTGGTAGTACTTGCATCAATTGGTATCTCACATTTTGTTGAGTATTATTTTATTAAAAGTAAATCTGAAAAACATAAAATATCCAAAATTATAATTCGACATCCTGTTGAGATATTAATTATTGTTATATGCGTTGTCGATCTGTTCTATTTCCAACTTCGTCAAAATCCTATTGTCGATGCGGATAAATGGTTGACAGCTCCAAAATCGGTTGAATATCTCATTCGCGATTCAAGTTTGTATAGATATTTTTCTGTCGGAGCAAATCAAGCGCACATAAAAACATTTCAGCAGGCGAGAGGGTGGGAAGGAGATTTACAGCCGTTTATTGATCAGAGAGAATATATTCAGCCGAGCAGCAATGTGCTTTATGGAATATCTGCCGCGAATGGTTACGCGAATCTAACTCCCAATTACATCGTCGATATTTGGGGCGATCAAAACCGCACCGGAATTTTAAATAAAACCGCTTCAATAGATGGTGATATTTTTAAGCCATCTCCAATATTTTGGCGATTGATGGATATGTACAATGTGAAGTACCTCAGTTCTTTTTGGCGGATCGAACCAAATCCGAATGTAGAAGATATTGGAAAGTTTGGCGAGGCATTCTTTTATAAGAATAATGGATCAATGCCGCGGGTTTATTTAGTTTGCAAAGCGATTAAAGCTCAAAGCGAAGAACATGCTCTGCAACTGATTGCATCAAATCAATTTAATCCACGACAGAATGTAATCTTAATAGAATTGCCTGCCGGGTATTTACCGGCGGATAGCATTAATGGAACCGTGGATATCATAAAATATTCACCGAATGAAGTAATCATGAAAGTTTCTGCTTCACAAGATGTGCTTTTAGTTTTTTCAGATTCATATTACCCCGGTTGGAAAGCTTACATTGACGACTCTGAAACTAAAATATATCGCGCGAACGTTACTCAGCGATCTGTTGCAATACCGAAAGGCGATCATCTTGTCAAATTTGTCTTTGAACCGCAAACTGTTCAAGTTGGATTTTGGATCACGGCATCAAGTGTAATTCTTTTTGGATTTTTATTTTATCAAATGAATCGAAAGAGAAAGAATGAAAAGAACGCTTAGGATTGTTATATTCATCGGAATAGTTGGCATATCTTTATTTGCCTACGGAGTGCTTTGGGCGCCGAATAATTTTGAGGGTGATAAAATACTGATAGTTTCAAAAGGACAAACATTCGGTGAAGTTGCCGATTCGCTCAAGAATACTGGAATAATACGGAGTGTGTTTCTATTTAAGATAGCCGGGAAATTAACCGCATCAACCACGAAGCTCCAGATCGGGAAATATCGATTTAAAGGCGGCGCGTCGAATTCAGAAATCATTGATAATATTCAGAACGGTCGGACGGCTGAAACAATCACCGTCTTAATTCGTGAGGGGCTTCGCGCAACCACTCAAGCGCAAATATTTTCTCAAAAATTAGGTATCGATTCGAGCAGGTTCATGGAATTAATGGAGGATAAATCATTTGCAAAATCTTTGAGAGTTGATGCTCACAACTTAACCGGTTATCTGATGCCGAAGACATACAAGTTTTATTGGCAAACGGGCGAGGAAGAAATAATTCGAACGCTTGTTGCGGAATTTTGGAATGAATTTGATAGTTCAATGATCCGGCAGATGAACCGCAGGAAGATGACGATGAATGAAGTTCTCACAATGGCTTCAATCATAGAACTGGAAACAAGAATTGATACAGAGCGAGCTATTGTTGCAGGTGTTTATTATAATCGATTACAGAGACGAATGCGTTTGCAAGCCGATCCAACTGTTCAGTTTGCAATCGGTGGAACACCACGACGTTTACACTACAGCGATCTTGATTATGATTCACCTTACAACACATATAAAAATTACGGTTTGCCACCGGGACCTATAAATAATCCGGGTAAAACATCGATACTTGCCGCGCTATATCCGTTGCGCCATAAATATCTTTACTTCGTTGCAACCGGAGAGGGTGGGCACAGATTTACAACATCATTCAGCGAACATCAAAAAGCGATTAAAGATTACCGGAGGGTTAGGCAAGAGCGAAAAGCCGCTCAGGAAATTGATTGAGCAAATTCTTTGAGTGAATTATAGATTATTTCATTTGCAGGAGTTAAAATATTTAGTTCTTTTCCGAAACGTACAATAGCTCCGTTGAGTGCATCAAGTTCAATTCGCTTTCCGTGAGTAATGTCGTAATACATTGATGATGTGGTTCGGAAAGGCAAGCGTTCAAAATGTTTAATTGTTTTTGCCTCAATACCTTCGAATGAATCAATCTTCTTTGCGCGTGCAATCATTGCCGCTTCCTGTGTTACTTCATTCAACATCGTTTTCAATGATGGTTCTGAAATAATTTCTCCAATCGGTTTTCTTGTGTAAGCGGTCATGCCTCCAAGTCCGCAAATGAAAATCCATTTATCCCACAACAAGCGACGGACATTTTCGATAGGTTCAGAATTTATTTCGGCTTTTTGAAATATCTCGTTCAATTTCAAACATCGATTGCTTATCGTTCCATCCATCTCGCCGAATTTGAATTTCCCGGTTCCTCCTTCGTGGCGGATAACTCCGGGAGCTGCGATAGTACTGAAGATATATGCAACACCGCCAAGCACATGTTGGTTTCCCAGCGCACGAGCAAGAATATCTTCATTCTCAACGCCGTTCTGAATACTAATTACAATCGTATCATTTTTTAGAACAGGCATGGCAAGATTTGCCGCCGCTTTAGTATCGAAAGATTTCACTGCGATAATAATTAAATCGAAAGGAGGAAGATTGTTCAGCGTATCTGTAAATATTGAACGGACAGTAAAATTGCCTTCAGGACTTTCGAGTAATAGTCCGTTGTGTTGCAAAGAAGCTAGATGATTACCCCGTGCAACGAAGATAACCTCGTTGTCAGCTTTCCAAAGTTTAGCGCCAAGATAACCGCCAACTCCGCCTGTGCCTATGATTGCGATACGCATGATGAAATATCCTTTAAAGTAATATAAGAAATGCTAATTATTTCTGCTAAATAGATAAAATATAAATCCGGTTTTTCATAAAAGGAAGATTGTGGGCATGGAATCTTAAAAAGAAATTACTATATTTAGAGGCGATTTATTTTACACTGATAAAAATAACTGATGATTGAAACGTATCTAAAAGAGATAGCGTCTATTACAAAAAGAGGAGATGCACGAGAGGAATCGTATTATTCCACTCTGGAATCATTGCTCGAAGAATTTTCACGGGTAAAACGCAAGAAGGCAGTACAGGTTACTGTATTACCCAAACCAACACAGGGTGGTAATCCAGATTTTCGGGTGTGGGATGGAAAGCATTCACAAGTTGGATATGTTGAAGCAAAACCACCGAAGTCAAATCTTGATGATCTCGAGGATACAGAACAACTACAACGATACATCGAAACATTTCCTAACTTAATTCTCACGAACTTCTATGAGTTCCGTCTATATCGTCATGGGAAGATAGTTGTCTCAGTATTACTTGCGCGGCCATTTATAGCAGATAAACTAAAAACAGCGCCGCCCGCCGAGCATACGGAAGAATTCTTTGCACTGCTTGAAAAGTTTTTCCAATTTTCTCTTCCACAAGAATTCACTGCCGAGACACTTGCACGGGAGCTTGCGAGTCGCACACGTTTTCTCCGCGATCAAGTAATAACAGCAGAGCTACGTGAAGCATCGACACCCGGTGCTAAGAAGATTCTCGGAT
>PNNN01000059.1 GCA_013824245.1 Chlorobiaceae bacterium
GATTTCCTTATTGACAATGAGCATCTTTAGAGTTACATTTAACAAGTACGGAGATTCTTCATTCTCAGTGTTGTGGATTAGGTTGGGAGACGAGTTGGAGGGTTTTAAAACCCTCCATGAAATTGATGAGTAGCCCTATCAAACTTGGTAGGGCTTTTTTATTAGAATGTGAGAAATGGTTTTAAAGTTTTAACAATCTTATCAATCGTGATTCCTACTTTTTCGTTTTCTATTTCAACTACCAATTCCGCCTGCTGATAGTTACTTTTGCGTTCGAGCAGTAGCGAATTAATCCGATCACTGAACTCGTCGTTTGATAATTTCCCACCATCGATGTTTCTAAGCAAGGGTCGATCCGTTTTATTTTTTAATCGTTTCATTAGTAACTCCGGCTCGATTTTTAGATACAATAATATTCCATGTTTTTTAACTATCCTTAAATTATCGATGTCTTGAAGAACACCGCCACCCAATGAAATCACTTGTTTCATATTATTTGATAGTTCAAAGAGAATATCTTTTTCAAATTTTCGGAAATACTTTTCTCCTTTTTGCTCAAAAATATGAGTGATGGATTTACCCTCTCGTTTCTCGATTTCTTTGTCAAGATCGGTGTAAGTGTAACCGATTGTATTTGCAAGAATTGGACCGAGGGTGCTTTTACCGCTTCCCATAAATCCTGTTAAGTATAAATTTTGTTTTCGTAATTCTTCAGTTACCATCTAACAACAATCCCTAAATAGAGTGCAAGACCGTCTATACTCACGCGGGAGTCTGCCGATTCAATAGAAAATGGTAGAGTAGAGTTATTATGTAATTCAATTTTGTCGCTTTGCGATGAGAATTGTATATCTCTAAATTTTATTTCTGTGCGAGATGACAAATTCGATGTAATCTGATATTCAAAACCGGTAAGAATATGAATCCCGGCTCCCGGAGTGAGGGTGTTGATATGATTTTTGATGCCATCTATTTCTAAATTACGTCCACCAAAATAAACTCCTATTCCACCGCCCATGTAAAAATTTAGTGGTTTGATTCCGATAGGTATTCTGAAATATGATGACGCTTCAAGCGGAATTGAGTAATAACCATCGGTTATCTTTACTTGGTCTGATTGATCTAAAAGATTTATTTTATCTGTATGAGCTGAAAGATATTCAATGGAGAACCCAAATTCTATTTGATTATCTGAGACAGGGAATCGATAATCGATTCCAATACCCCAAATTTCATCGATTGAAAAATACTGATTTCGGATTGCGGGATCGGAATCCTTTGAGTGGTGATAAACTTTTGATGTGGTTGTCAACGATCCGAAGAGTGTTACTTTTTGCTGCCGGTGTTGTGCCGGCAGCAATTCGAATAAGAGGAGGAGGAGTGTCAATATCGTGCTGCTTCGCAAGCGCACGATCTATCCCTTTCTGTTTATATAAATTTATCTATAAAAATTATCTCGATTATCAACAATCTCAGCATTCTTTTTCAGTTGTTCAATCCACTGACTGAAGAAGCGATTTCGTCTTTCACCGAGCAACTGATTACGCAACATTGCCCGCTGAGAAGTGAACATCGTAGAATCGAATGTGGACTTACTGATTAATTTTATTAGATAAACACCCCGTTGGCTCTCAACAGGCATAGAAAGATCGCCCGTATTCAATTGGCTGACTCCACCGTAGAATCCAAGATCACGGCCGATGCCGGGTATATAACCTGAGAGAGAAAATGATGCTAAATGCTGTACTATTATTTTGGGGTTAATTTGAGATAATTTTTGAAGACTGTCTGTTTGAGTTAACGACTTGCGCGTTTCTGTCGCAATCAATTTTGCTTTTTCTAATTTCTTGTCTCGCTTAAGGCGGCTCTCAACAACCGTTTTTACTTCATCGAAGGGGCGTATTCCGGCGTCTTTAACTTCTGTTATTTTGAAAACACCGTAGCCATTATTAATCGAAAAGAGAGGACTCACAGTTCCAAGCTTGTTAGAGAAAGCAAATTTGCTAACCGCACTGTTCGTCCCTATTCCTGAAATTCCTCCATCTTTTTGGAATGGAGATGTTTCCAAAATATTCAGGTTACTCTGTTGAGCTTCTTTTTCAAAATCACCTTCCTCAGCAAGGTACGCAAAATCTTGAGCTTGTTGAGAAATATTTGTGCGCGTTCTTGAACTAATTCGAACTTGCATATGAATATCTGAAAATTTTACCTCTCGACTATCGCGAGCATGAACTTTGATAATATGATATCCAAAATCGGATCGGACCGGGGCAATTAACTCGCCGATTTTAGCTTTGAATGCAGCCGCCTCGAACGGTTTAACCATTTTACCTTTGTTGAACCAACCGAGATCACCACCACGACTTCCAGATCCGGGGTCTTGTGAATTTTCCCTGGCAAGTTGGGCGAAATCTTTACCCTTTTTTATTGCATTGTACAGTTCTCTTGCTTTCGATAGCGCGGCAACGCTGTCATTATTTTCAATTTTTATCAAGATATGACTCGCATGAAGGAATTCATTCTTGCCGGATTGAAATGCGTTCACTTTCATCAAATGAAAACCGTCAAAGTCTTTTACGGGACCAACAATTTCTCCCACTTTAGCTTTAAACAGGGCGTTTTCTTTTTCAGCACTCATCTGACCGTGACCAACAAACGACTCGGGTACATTTGTTTCGTTGTACATATTTTTCAAAGTATCAAACTCTACTCCGGCTTTGGCACGTTTTACTATATCTTGAAGTTCAGCTACAACATCATTCGTGTCGGATGTTGAAGGCACTTCGCTAAATGTTACATATTTTAACTTCCTGGTTGCTTCAACTTTATAATCTTCGGAATACTCGTTGTAATAGCGGCGAATGTCATCATCTGTTACTGAAATTTCGTTATCGGGTACAAGCGTATTTGGATCGAAGAATGCGTAATCAGCATCATACTTTATATTCTGATCGGAATATTTCTGGTAAACATCATTTTCCGAAACATTGACACTCGCGGTAATTATGCTTTGAAGTTTTTCACGCTGGCGTTGCCTTCGCAGTAGCTGTTCGATCTGTATCATGATCCCTTTATTCTTTGGATCCATGATTGTGGCATCGTACGCTTGTCTATTGAACTGACCGGTTGAATCTGTAAACTGTCTTGTCAAAAATTCCGGCGGTTGTTCACCCTTCACCCATTCAACTATTTCCTGGTCGGTTATTTTAATTCCCAATTTCTCGATCTGTTCGTCGTATAGTGTTTCTTCGACCAATTGCTGCCAAATTTGTTCTCGGATTGACTGTTGCTGGTTTTCGTCGGGTTCGGTTCCGGTTTGGGCTTTTTGATTGTCAAGAGCTTTCCGAAACATATCGGCAAATTCTTTTGATGTGATAGATCGCTCGTTAATTTTACCGATCTCTTGTGCTTCTATTTGCATTTGAGATTGTTTTCGACCGGTTATGTCCATTCCCCAATCGAGAACGATGTATACTACGAATAATCCGGCGAAAATTGAGAAAAATGTCGCCAATCTCTCTCGTATTTGTGTCATTAAAGGCATGTGTTAGGTATCCTTGAGAAAATGTTCAGGAAATTAGAAATACTTCAAAATATACGAGAAAAATGCAAGATAAGCAATGGAAAAAATGGATTTAATAAAAAAGCCGCCATAGGCGTACCTAAAGCGGCTAAACGGTCATCCTTCTACATATCCACCATATCATTACGTATCCCACATTCAATCGGAAGGATGTCGTTCACCTTATCTAACGCCGGTCGCGTAGACGAAAGTTCCTCTGATGGGAAAAATATTTTTTTCTCATAGCCACCGCCAAAGCCAATATTTTTCCAGCACTACTTTACTCCAATGCAACGTAACATTCGGATCGGTCCATGATAGTTTAGATTTTGTATCGGTTGTTAAGTTCCCATGTATGTATGATGCTCTGCCATTTCCGGTTTCGACGAAAAAAAATCCATAACCGGAAAATTCTTTTCGATCTGAGTTTTTTTCCAACTCTTGACTAATATTATATGCAACAACTTCAGCTTGATTGTTTGCGAATATGCCTGCCTTAGGCATAAGCTTACCATTTTCCATCTTTATACCAATGCAATCGCCTATCGCATAAATATTGTCAAAATCGGTTTGCAAGGTGCGTTTGTTTACTTTAATCCAACCTGATTCATCTAACATATTCGATGTTCGAAGAGCGTCGGGTGGTTTCATGGAAGGGATGTAGATGGAAATATCTTGAGATGATGATTTTTTTTGAATCAATATGGATGAGTGTTGACCATTTTGTTTTTTGTTAAGGTGGCTATCCGATAAAAAATTGATATGGTGCTCATCTAAAAGTTTTCGCAGGTGTAAATTGATTTCTGCTGAAGCGAATGGAAGAGGTTCTTGGTTTGGTGAATTTATGATAATCTCAACATCTCCAATTCCTCTTTTCTGATAAAAGGATGAGAGAAGGAAAGCGGCATCAAAAGGAGCGAAAGGATATTTTATATCTTCATCCGATTGAGATATTTCGATTTTACCGCCTGGGAATGTGGGAACTACCTTGCTTAATTCAACAGCGCCTTCAAATGTGTAAAAAGTATTGGCGCGAATATTTTCGGAAATCCCTTCAGGCAAATCGTTATCGGCTCCGAGTGCTATCACCAGATAATCGAAATGGAAATTACCTTGATCTGTTACGATTAATTTATCATTCTTCTCAATAGATATTACATCCGCCTGATGAAATTCGATCCCATACTTTTCGAGCGAGGTAAACGGTTTGATTATTACTGCCGGAGTCCGCCAGCCAATAACTACCCAAAGAAATGACGGCTGAAAAGCATGATATGAATGTCGGTCGATCAGAATAATTTTATGCTGACTGCCAATATGCTTCCTTAAATCACGGGCTGTAACAATACCACCTATTCCACCGCCTATAATAATTATAGATTTTTGCTTCATGCATGAATCTACAAAAATATCGATTAAAAATCGAATCGAAAAATAACGTCATATTTCCATCTATTTTCGGTACGAACTCATAAGGTGTGTAAAGTTGCATTTTAAACAATACTTTCGTAAGATTCAGCATTCAAATAAAGAATTCAAATTTCAAAAAGTGAGGAATTTATGGTAATCAAAGAAAAAATGGAAAACGATATCGCCGTACTCAATCTTAAGGGTGATCTTTTAGGTGAGCCGGATACGACAACACTAAGAGATAAAATTCATAGTCTCGTAGGCGATGAGGTAAAAAAAGTTGTAATCGATCTGGGCGGCGTGAATTACATGAACAGCAGCGGATTGGGTACATTGATTTCAACTCTAACGACAATGCGAAACGCGGAAGGTGAGTTGAAGTTAGCGAGAGTTGGGAAAAAAGTTCAGAATCTCTTCATCATCACCCAACTTGTAAAAGTATTTGATACATATGAAACGGTCGATCGTGCGACTGCAAGTTTTAGTGCTAAAAAGAAATAAATCTTAACTTAGAATTGGTCGTTTTATGAACATCGCATCATCGGCATTCGAAGATGATCAGCTGATACCAACAAAGTATGCTCATCCGGGTGTAATTGGAGGAAAGAATATTTCAATTCCGCTTGAATGGGAAAATACTCCTGAAGAAACAAAATCATTTGCTCTCTCAATTGTTGATCCGCATCCAGTTGCCCGGAATTGGGTGCATTGGCTTGTGGTTAATATTCCGGTCAGTATCACCCTACTTGCTGAAGGGGTTTCCGGGAAGAAAATGCCATCCGGTTCAAAAGAACTTTACAATTCTTACGGCGAATTAGGTTATGGAGGACCTCAGCCGCCGAAAGGATCGGGACCACATCCTTACATCATCACCGTTTATGCAATGAATGTCGAGAAGCTCGATCTTACCGCCAACTCAAGCTTAGTTGCATTCGAGAAGACGATTGAGGGTAAGGTGATCGCATCAGCAAGGATAACAGGAATATACGAGCGATAATATATTGGTAACCGACCAGTGATTCTCAAAGCCGATTCATAAATAGTGGATCGGCTTTTTCAATTTAAATGAACCTATTTTCCATTTCCATGCATCATTCCAATTTCTAAGTTGCACTAAATATCGATATTTAGTATATTTGCCTATGCAAATATCCTTATAACCAATTTTAATGCCCGATTTCAAATATTTAATCGGTCCCTGTATGTTAAACATGTTGAAATAATTCTTTATGAACGCAAAAAAAATCGTAACGGTTGTGCTCCTTCTCTTTGTCATTGTCAGCGTGGTATTTCTTCTTGCGAAAGAATTTACGCCAAAGCAAGTTGCTATCGACTCACCGAAAGACGAATCCTTTATTACACAGGGCGCAGTGGGTGATTCAAGTTCTCGTGATACAGCAGTGATCGATAAAAATCTCGCCAAAGTAAAAATCACTCAAAATAAAAATCCACAAGTCGAAGATCGCAAAATTGTAGTCTATTATTTCCACAGAACGATGCGGTGTGCCACATGCATTAAATTAGAAGAATACTCGGATGAAGCTATTAAAAGTGGATTTGCTTCGCAATTAAAAAATGGGAAATTGGAATGGAAGATAATCAACATTGAAGACGCGGGTAATGAACATTTTGAAAATGATTACAAACTCTATTCACAATCGCTGGTTCTTATCGAACTACAAAATGGTAAACAGAAGCGCTGGAAGAATTTAGAAAAAATATGGGAACTTGTCGGTACGAAGGAGGTATATCTCCGTTATGTACAAGAGGAGGTCAAATCGTATCTTGAGGAGAATACCTGATGGATACACTACTCGTTGGTAGTCTATCGGCATTATGGCTTGGGATCATGACGAGTATCAGTCCGTGCCCGCTTGCAACAAACATAGTTGCAATCTCATACATCGGCAGGCAGGTTGGTAATACTCGTTCGGTGTTATTATCCGGTATAATGTATTCATTCGGTAGGATGTTGACTTATCTGATAATCGCAATAGTGGTGGTCTCAAGCATTCAGGCGATACCGGAAATTTCGAACACACTCCAAAAATATATGAATAAATTGTTGGGACCGATTTTGATAATAGTCGGCATGTTTTTGCTCGAACTTCTTTCATTTTCTCTTCCCGGGATTCGGACCGATGGAAATATACAAAAGCGCATTGCGGGAAGCGGAGTTATGGGCGCAGGTTTGTTAGGGATGTTATTCGCGCTTTCGTTTTGCCCGACTTCGGCTGCGCTATTTTTCGGAAGTCTTATTCCGTTGTCGTTGAAGCATGAATCGAACATTTTACTTCCTTCAATTTACGGTGCCGGAACGGCATTGCCCGTTTTTGTCTTTTCTTTTTTAATCGCGTTCAGCGCTCAGATGGTCGGTAAGGTATTCAACAAACTCACTCAAATAGAATTGTGGGTGAGACGAATTACGGGCGGTCTATTTATCATTGTTGGAATTTATTTTTGTTTGATCTACATATTCCGTGTTCTATGATGATTTTTGAAAAAGGAGTTACTCATGCGTGATCTTGCAAATCTTTTTAAAGCATTATGCGATGAATCGAGATTGAGAATATTAAATCTCCTTGTACATACCGGTGAATTATGTGTTTGCGATATACAACGTATTCTAAAATTCTCACAACCGAAAGTTTCCCGCCATCTCACATATCTTAAGAAAGCAGGTTTGGTTGTGGATGAACGGAGAGGGATGTGGGTTATCTACTCACTCGCGAATGCCGAGGATGAAACTACAAAACGATTGATGAAAGAATTGAAAGACATTTTCGATCTAAATCCGAATTTAAAAGAAGATCTTACTCAATTGAAACATGCAATAAAGGATGGAACATGCACCACCTATTGTGTAATCTATCCGGCTAAATCGAAAAGAAAGAAAAATAAATGTTATCACGAATTATCGTATCCTAACATGCGAATACTGATTCTTTGTACAGGTAATTCCTGCCGAAGTCAGATGGCAGAGGGTTTTTTGAAGTCATTCGATTCAAGCTTGGAAGTCTTTTCTGCGGGGACACAACCGTCTGCTGAAGTCCATCCAAAAGCAATACAAGTGATGAAGGAGGTTGGGATCGATCTTTCAAAAAATTATCCGAAGTCGGTAGATCAATTTCTCGGTGAATCATTCGATTACGTAATAACTGTGTGTGATAACGCGAAAGAAACTTGTCCGGTTTTTCTTGGCAGGGTTGGTAAGCGATTACATATTGGATTTGAAGACCCGGCAGAAGCAATAGGTACGGAAGAGGAGATACTTTCTATCTTCAGAGAAATCCGTGACCAGATTAAGAAAGATTTTTTAAAGTATTATCAAGATAATATAAGGAATCAAAAATGTTAGAGATTAAAGTGTTAGGTGTTGGATGTACAAATTGTGTAAATCTGGAAAAACTTTGCCGTGAGGTTGTTGCTGAAAATAATATCGAAGCGAATATACAGAAAGTAACCGACTTCAAGGAAATAGCGGGTTTTGGAGTTATGAGCACACCCGGATTAGTTATTAACGGCACGGTTGTTATTAGCGGTAAACTTCCAACGAAGTCAACCCTCATACATTGGATAATGAACGCATTAGCTGAAGAAGAAACTAAGTAACAGCACATATGTCAACGATTACAAAAAAACTATCGTTCTTAGACCGCTATTTAACTTTGTGGATTTTTCTTGCAATGTTTATCGGCGTTTTTTCTGGCTATCTCTTTCCGGGGATCGTCGGTTTCTGGAATTCATTCCAGAGCGGAACAACAAACATCCCAATCGCTGTCGGTTTGATTTTAATGATGTACCCGCCGCTGGCAAAGGTTAAGTATGAAGAACTCGGCGATGTATTTAAAAATGTGAAAGTACTTTCGCTTTCTCTTGTGCAAAACTGGGTTATTGGACCAATTCTAATGTTTTTACTGGCAATAATCTTTTTACAAGATTATCCGGAATACATGGCTGGTTTAATTTTGATTGGGCTTGCCCGCTGTATTGCAATGGTAATAGTATGGAACGAGCTTGCAAAAGGAGATACTGAATACGCCGCAGGACTGGTTGCTTTCAATTCAATATTTCAGGTACTTTTCTTTTCTGTCTACGCATATCTGTTTCTAACAGTCTTTCCTTCATGGCTCGGATTAAAAACTTTTACGGTCAATATAACAATCGGACAGATTGCAGAAAGTGTTTTTATATATCTCGGTATTCCTTTCTTGGCAGGAATTATTACCCGATTCACTTTAATCAAAGCAAAAGGGAAAGATTGGTATCAAGCTAAATTTATCCCGAAAATTTCTCCAATTACATTGATTGCGCTTTTGTTTACCATAGTTGTAATGTTCTCGTTAAAAGGTGAATACATTGTTAAAATCCCACTCGATGTTGTCCGCATTGCTATTCCGCTCGTCATTTATTTTGTCATAATGTTCCTCGTTTCTTTTTATATGGGCAGAAAAATCGGGGCGGATTATTCCAAGACCGCCACGCTTTCATTCACAGCGGCGAGCAACAATTTTGAATTAGCTATCGCAGTTGCAATTGCGGTGTTCGGAATAAATTCAGGCGAGGCATTTGCGGCAGTGATAGGTCCTTTAGTCGAAGTTCCGGTGTTAATCGGTCTTGTAAACGTTTCGTTATATTTTCAACGAAAATATTTTAAGGAAAATGTTCATGCCATCGAATAAAAAATTACTTATCGGTTTAGCATTCGGTTCTGCCGTTGGAATCATTGATGTAATCCCAATGATATTTCAAAATTTAACTTGGGATGCAAATTTATCGGCTTTTTCTATGTGGGTGGTAGTCGGTATTTTTATCGCATCGGTAAATTGGAAGATGAACCGCATTCTAAAAGGAATAATAATTTCTTTATTGACCTTCTTACCATGCGGAGTTCTCATAGGTTGGCAAGAACCGAGATCGCTAATACCGATTATTGTTGTTACAATTATTCTTGGCGGTTTCTCCGGTCATTTTATCTCAAAATACGCCGATAAAAATGAAAAATAAATCATTAATACCATTCATCCTTCTTCCTGTTTGGTTTGTACTTTACAATTATCTACAACCAATAACCGATTATTTTGTTGATTCATTTTTAGGAATGGAGAAAGGGAGTCATCTCACAGAATCAATTCGCTTTTTCATTTTTGAAGTCCCAAAAGTTATGCTTTTGCTTACCTTGATTGTTTTTGTGGTTGGGATAATCAGAAGTTATTTCTCACCGGAGCGCACAAGAAAAATTCTTGGCGGGAAAAAACTTTTTGTCGGAAATGTATTGGCAAGTTTGCTTGGTATAGTAACGCCATTCTGTTCTTGTTCAGCGATACCGTTGTTTCTCGGCTTCGTTGAATCGGGCGTGCCGCTTGGCGTAACATTCTCATTCCTCATTGCGGCGCCGATGATAAACGAAGTTGCCCTCGTTCTTCTCTTCGGTTTGTTTGGCTGGAAAACCGCACTGTTGTACATGTCAACAGGATTGATTATTGCAATAATTTCTGGTTACATAATAGGCAGACTAAAGCTGGAAAGGTATGTGGAAGAGTGGGTTTATCAGGTGAAAGCTGGTCGCTTAGATGTCGAAGAAGAAAAAAATCCTTTCTCAGAAAGAATTACTGCAGGCACCGGCGCGGTGAAAGAAATTGTTTCTAAAGTTTGGATTTATGTTGTAATCGGCATCGGCGTAGGTGCCGGTATTCACGGGTATGTCCCTGAAAATTTTATGGCTGGCTTGATGGGGAAGAGCGCGTGGTGGTCTGTTCCGGTTGCGGTAATCATAGGAATTCCAATGTACTCAAATGCCGCCGGTATTATTCCGATCGTTCAAGCATTGCTGGAGAAAGGCGCATCTCTTGGAACCGTTCTTGCGTTCATGATGAGCGTGATAGGTCTATCGCTTCCCGAAACTATCATACTGAGAAAAGTTTTAAAGCTACGGCTTATTTTTACATTCGTCGGTATTGTGGCAATGGGGATTATAATAGTCGGCTACATCTTTAATTTTATTTTCTGAAATATTATTTCACGAAAAAGAGAAATCAATAAATTACACCGAGTGAATATTCGAATGTTCGCACATCGGAATTTTCATATAAATCATGTGTGTTTTTTCAAGTTGTAAAATGATTCCCATGTCGCACAGGTTGGTAATTTGGCTCCAAGGCGAATAATTCGTATCTTAAAACTGAATGATTTTATTTTTGAGTCATATAACCCTTACACAACCATAGCTCATCTCTGATACTCGGGGCATGATGTATGTCCCGCCCTTCATCTATTCACTAAAAATTCAGTTAAATATACCATACAAACATTGATGAAACATACCGAACTTACAAGACGCCGCACTTTTGGCATTATCAGTCACCCCGATGCCGGGAAAACTACACTTACAGAGAAACTGTTGTTGTTTGGAGGTGCTATTCACATCGCAGGCGCAGTGAAGAGCAACAAGATCAGGAAAAGTGCTACTTCCGATTTTATGGAAATTGAGAAACAGCGCGGCATTTCGGTTGCAACTTCCGTGATGGGATTTGAATATAATGGTTATAAGGTGAATATTTTAGATACACCGGGTCACAAAGATTTTGCTGAAGATACTTACAGAACTCTGACTGCTGTGGACAGCGTTATTCTCGTTATAGATTGTGCGAAGGGTGTTGAAGAACAAACACGAAAGCTCATGGATGTTTGCCGGATGCGGAGCACACCGGTGATTGTGTTCATTAATAAATTAGATAGAGAAGGGCGCGATCCTTTTGATCTTTTAGATGAGCTTGAACGGGAACTCGGCATTCATGCGCGTCCACTCACGTGGCCCATCGGTATCGGTACGCGCTTTCAAGGTGTGTACAATTTGTTCGACAAGCAGTTGGAACTTTTCTCTCCAAATAAAACCACAATTTCGGACGATATAATCGCTCTTAATGACCTTGCAAGTCCGTTAATCGATGAACATATCGGCGCCGATTCTGCCGCAAAGCTTCGTGAGGATATTGGCATCATCGAAGGAGTGTATGAATCGTTCGATGAAGAACACTACCGCGATGCTTATCTCGCTCCGGTTTTTTTCGGCAGCGCCATAAATAATTTTGGTGTGAAAGAATTGTTAGATACATTTGTTACAATTGCACCATCTCCTCAATCGAGGGAGACGAACATCAGAAAGGTCGATCCAACAGAGGATGCGTTTAGCGGATTCATTTTCAAGATTCATGCGAACCTCGACCCTAACCACCGGGATCGTATTGCATTCTGTCGTGTTTGTTCCGGGAAATTCGAACGTAACAAATTTTACTACCATACGCGTCTTGATAAAGAATTGCGCTTCACAAGTCCTACGAGCTTTATGGCAAACGAAAAGAGTATAATCGAAGAAGCATGGCCCGGAGATGTGGTGGGGTTGTATGATACCGGCAATTTTAAGATTGGGGATACGCTGACGGAAGGTGAACAGTTCAGTTACAAAGGTATCCCGAGATTTTCGCCCGAAATATTCAGGCAGGTTTTCAACAGGAATCCTTTCAAGGCAAAGCAATTAGATAGAGGAATTCGACAGCTTTCTGATGAAGGAGTCGCACAACTCTTCCTTCGTCAGCAAGGGAACATCAAGATTGTTGGCACGGTCGGCGAGATGCAATTTGAGGTTATAAAATTCAGATTGTTACATGAGTACGGCGCGGAGTGTGATTTTCAGCCATTGAATGTTTATAAAGCTTTTTGGTTTACCTCTGAGGATGATGAGCAACTCAAGCGTTTTCATTCACTCCAATACCATCATATAGCGTTCGATAAAGATGATCATCCGGTGTTTCTTGCCGAAGGAACCTGGTCACTCAAATCTGCACAGGATATGTTTCCGGAGATCGAGTTCCACTTAACATCGGAATTTAAGACCGATGCAGACGCAGTTCTAAGTATCGGGCAATGGGAAAAAAGCAGTAATATGCGTCATCGATAACGCGATGATTAATTCTATCGGATGACTTTAGCTTTTCCAAACATCATCGGATATTACCAATCATCTATGGCTGCCACCAGTAAGCAATTTTAATAAGAAACACATCTTCATGATTTGGCGCTCTTAGAAGATTTCCAAAGTCACGCCCAAATTTGAATTCACCGGCATTCCCGGAATGATCTCCGCTTCTTGTCCAGACCAAGAACGCTGTTGAACCGGGTAAAAATTCCCAGCGCAGTACGGCATTGAAACGAAGATATTTATCGTTGAAGTTTGGATTGCTGAATGAGAAATTCCGTTCACCTGATCCATCAGGGTCAACAGTATAGCTATCTGTGCTATCGATATATGAAATTGTTGAACCATTTTCACCATATCGGTTAAACGTAAACGTGCCTGCTTGGGCTAATTCTTTAAAGCCATAATATTTTCCAACCGAGACTAACGGCTGGAGAAATAGTTGTAAACTTAGTTTCGGTGTGAAAGTCCAGTCGAGACGAATACGCGCCGACATTTCGTTCAGATCGAGACGACTGAAGATATATCGTTTTCCGTAAGTAGAAAGAGCCGTCGGGTCATCGACCGGGTTTGAATCAGGGACCCACTGCGCAGTGGTCAAACCGCGACTGAATTCTGTGCTGAATCTGAAATTAATACCCGATGTCGGTTTCCATTCAATTCCCGGTTCTATTTCGAAATAAGATCCACCCGACTCGCTTCGCGATCCACCGAGATCCAATTCGCAAACTATTCGATCTCGAGAATCTGTTGATCCATACCAACCGAGATGATAAGAACGAGGGTTTGTCATCAAAGGTCCGCCTCGCGTTGAAAAGAGATCGTATGCTGGCGAGTTTGTTGAAAATTGTCCGCCGAAATTCCAGTAATTCATCAATTGTGCATTCCAAAAGAGGAAGTATCCTTCACCGAATTTATTTCCTCCGAAATCGTAATTCCTAAAAGTTGCAATCTGAAAACTTTTGCGTCTGAACACTCCATCGGGTTCATACCACCGATATCCCAAAACAATATGTCCGTTATAAGTGTTAGCGCGGAACTGAAATCCGAGATCATTTACCTCGAATCCCGGTGTGATAAATCCGAATGCTGTGTTGAAGATGATGTTGCCTTTTTCTTTGTTCAACGCAAATCTGCCAGCGTAACCGCTCAGACTTGTTTTAAAAGAATCTACACTTATATAATTTTGACCGGGTCTTTGGAAATAATGTAAATATGATTGTTGCACATCGATCATCTGTTCGGCAGTCCCTTTTATCATACTTGATGCGAGCCATCCGGTAACAACATATTCTTTGTCTGAATCAAGATTCGTCCATCCGTCTAAACCAACCGCATAAGAGCGTTGGTTGTATTGGTTGACCAAATATGGTTTATTCAAATCGCGAAATACAGCAGTGCCGATGATTCCCAGAGCTTGACGCCCTTCGTTAAACTCGCGCAAACTTCTTACAATATTGTAAGATGCTAAAGGTTCAACTACATCATCAAATCTATTTCCCGCTCCATCATCAATCTTCGCATATTCACGCTGTGTCAAAGCGCTTACCGTTGCTAACGACCATCCTTCAACAATTTTACCTGTGAGCTTAGCAGCCCCAAGGATTGTTGTTGCGTCCGGATAGTCTTGAAATCCATCCTCATGTTGAACATCACCCTGCGGTTGCCTGCCGATCCTGCGACTGTAAAAAAAGTCGGGGTTTCCCCAATTGAATCCGTAATTATTATTCGCACCGCCGTAGCCAAAGTTAAAATAGTTAGAACCTTCAATAAAGAAAGGGCGCTTCTCATCAAAGAAAGTTTCAAACTGACTAAGGTTGACGACAGCAGGATCGACTTCGACCTGTCCGAAATCGGGATTGATGGTGGCATTCAAAGTTAGATTACTTCCAAGACCTAATTTAATATCGGCTCCCCCATTTCTAAAGAATTTATTTCCGTCATTATACGGGTCACCTTTTTCAAATTGGTTTGTGAGCTTTAAACTTGAGACAACATATGGGAGAATTTCAATTCTTGCCGGAGGGTGAATATTTTTAATTCCTATCATATCGGCGAAATGAGAAACAAATCCGCTTTCCTTTTTGGGAATCATAACATACCACAATTCTTCTTTTGTTCGTTCAATAGATCGTGCAATATTCACTCCCCAAACATATTCATTTTGTTCAGTGAAGCGTAATTGGGAATAGGGTATGCGGAATTCAGCAGTCCAACCTTTATTATCAATTGTTGTCGCGGCATCCCACACCGCATCCCACGATTTATCGTCCCATGAATCGTTATATAAAATTCCATCTAAGATAGAGCCACTTGGATAAACACCAAAGAAAAATCCCGTTCGTCTGTCATGATAAGAATCGAATGCGACTGCAAACCAATCAGAATTAAGTTCGGCATCTCTTCGTCCGATTCTGCTTACGATAGAATCCGGACGATCATCGTACAATCTGGCGGCAACATAAATTGCTTCATCGTCATATCCAATCCATACCTCAGATCTTTGGCTTGGCTTCGCGCCTTCTATGGGTTCGCGCTGTGTGAATTCAGTTATACCTGGTCGTTGCCAATCTTCCTCTGATAGTACTCCATCGACTTTGATTGGATTAGTTATGAGATGAGCTTCGAGAATGGGTCGTGACGTTAGCGAGTCGAGGTTGAAAGAAAAGAGTGTGACCGGTAATGAGAGCAAAAAAACTGTTAAAAAATATTTCATAGTATTTAAATTTGTAATCAAGGTTGATTAGGTTTAGATCAATTAACGATATTATGTGTGAAATGTTTCAAATTGACTGTTTTTTCCATGAGATTAAGACGATTTGTTTAGAGGAAAATTGACAAACTTGCATTTTTCCAATTTTTTTTTGATATTTTTCATCCATACTATGGAAAATCAAATTACTTTTCTTAACAATCATCGTTAGAAGCGCGATGTCTATTCAAGTACAAAATTTAATTAAACTATATGGAGATGCAAAAGCAGTCTCAGACATCTCCTTTGAGGTCCATTCAGGAGAAATTTTAGGATTTCTTGGACCTAATGGCGCGGGTAAAACAACAACCATGCGTATAATTACCTGTTATCTATCGCCGAACGCCGGCTCTATCAAAGTGGAGGGGCACGATATCCAAACCGACTCCCTTGCTGTGAGGAAGTTAGTGGGATATCTCCCTGAACAAAATCCTCTTTATCACGATATGAATGTGCTCGAGTATTTAGAGTACACTGCGCAATTACAGGGTGTTGGGAAATCTTATATCCCTCAACGAATGAGAGAGATGGTAGAAGCATGCGGTTTAGGTGAGATGAAGCATAAAGATATCGGGCAGTTATCCAAAGGTTACAGGCAGCGTGTCGGGTTGGCGGCGGCAATGATTCACGACCCGAAGGTGCTGATTCTTGATGAACCCACAAGCGGGCTCGATCCGAATCAAATCGTTGAGATTCGAAGTTTGATCAGAGAACTTGGCAAACAAAAAACAGTTATCCTTTCTACGCACATTCTGCCTGAAGTTCAAGCGACCTGTAATCGTGTTGTAATTATCAACCGCGGTAAAATAGTTGCAGACGGACCGATTGCCGACTTGCAGCGAAGTTTGCACGGTGGAGAAAAAGTTGTGCTCGAAATTGAATTCCCGGACGGGCAATCATTTGAGATGATCTCGGTGCAGTTTAAAACTATACCGGCAATTGAAACCGTCTCACTCATAGAAGAACGAGACAATGTAATGCGATTCAGCGTTGAGACCTCCAGTGCAATCGATATCCGCAAAGAACTTTTTCAGTTATGCGTACAAAAAAATTGGGGACTGCTTGAACTACACCGTGCCCAAACAAGTCTTGAAGATATTTTCCGGCAACTAACATCGGACGTAACAAAATGAACTTTCAGAATATAAAAAATATATATTTAAAGGAACTTCGTTCCTTCTTCAATTCACCCGTCGCATATATCGTTATCGTTGTTTACCTTACGATTTTGGGGTGGTTCTTCGTGAGCAATCTTTTTCTGAATAATATGTCGACGCTCAGAACTGTTTTCGAAATGACACCGTTCCTGTTACTCTTTTTTGCCCCAGCCATGACTATGCGCTCGATATCTGAAGAGAAAAAATCGGGTACGCTTGAATTGTTATTTACCAAACCGATCAAAGAGTTCGAGATTATTGCAGGTAAATTTCTTGCGGCATGGGCGCTATACTTTTTCACATTGTTGCCTACACTTCTATATTATATCACCATAACTTCGATCGGAGATTTAGATACAGGGGCAGTTATAGGAGGATATTTAGGATTGATGCTGGTAGGAGCAGTATTTCTTGCCATCAGTATCTTCGGCTCTGCACTCACCGAGAATCAGGTCGTTGCTTTCATTGTAAGTCTCTTTATTGTATTTGCACTTTTTATCCTTGATAAAGTTTTATTCTATTTACCGCCTACACTTGCAGTCATATTGGAATATATAAGTGTAGATTATCATTTTTCCAACATTGCTCGCGGTGTTATCGATACACGCGATATCATCTATTATTTATCGATGATCGGATTCTCGCTATATTTAGCAACTTCCGTGTTGCAAAAACGAAGATGGGCATAAGGTATCGGAGCTAACATGAACAAAAGATATTTCATTTTTCGCATAATACTTCTCTTAGTAATTGTTGTTTTGTTAAATATAGTCGGTCTGAGATTTTTTAAAAGATTCGATTTGACAAACTCTAATATTTACACCCTTTCTCCCGCGAGTAAAGAATTAGTGAAATCGCTCGACGATAAATTTTTGGTGAAAGCATATTTTACATCCGATTTGCCGCCCGATTACCAAAATAATCGCCGCGATCTGCGCGATCTATTGGATGAATACCGTGCTTATGCCGGTGGAAATTTCCAATATGAATTCATCGATCCGGGAAAGAAGGAAGAATTGGAACAGGAAGCGCAGCGTTATGGAATTCCGCCCGTTCAAGTGCAGGTGCTGAAAGAAGATAAGCTTCAAATTGAGAAAGCATATATGGGAATGGTTTTCCTGTACGGCGATAAACAGGAAAGAGTCCCCGTCATTCAGTCAACCCTGAATATGGAATATGAAATAAGCTCTGCTGTTAAAAAGATGACATCGAAGGGATTGAAAAAAATTGGTTTCCTATCAGGGCATGGAGAACCGGATCTTCCAAAGATGAGTCGACTTCAAGAGATTTTAGCAAAACAATATGAGATTACTACAGTCGATTTGAATGGCGGTAAACCTATTCCGAGCGATGTAGCGGTGTTAATGATGATTGCTCCGACTCAGCCATTTAAGAGTTGGGAAAAATTTCTTATCGATCAATATTTAATGAAGGGTGGTAAGATAGCATTTTTCCTGAATAAGGTAAATGCTTCTCTTCAAACTCAATATGGACAGCCACTTAATATAAGTCTGGATGATATGCTCGAATCGTATGGCGTACGAATAAATACCGATCTCGTGCGCGACATAAGCTGTGCCTATGTTACAGTTCAGCAGCAAGCTGGCTATATGGTGATTCAGAATCAAGTACCGTTCTATTATTTACCGCGTGCGGCTGAATTCGAGAAGTCAAGCCCCATGGTTAAAGATTTAAGTTCTGTCGTGTTTTATTTTGCAAGCTCAATTGATACAAGTATGATACGTTCAAAAGGGCTTACCCCGCAGGTATTGGTTAGAACATCCAACAAAAGCGGAAGGCAGGAAAATGTATTTATTATCAGTCCAACTATGCAAGTTACAAAAGAAATGTTTTCAGAAAATGGCATTCCCCTCGCCGTTACAGCCGAGGGATCGTTTGCAAGTGCATTTGGAAACAAACCGATCGGCGTTGATTCCAGTTTCCATGGTTCGCTTGATACAACAAACCGGTTGGTAACAAGCAAGTTATCCAAGATTATAGTTGTAGGCGATGGTGAGTTTGTGCAGGATCAATTCTCCGGCGGGAATAAAGATAATTTTCTACTCGCGAGTAATATGATCGATTGGCTCGCTGATGATATCGGGCTTGCTGCAATCCGTTCGCGGGAAAGCGGCATGAAGCCGTTGGATGAAGTTAGCGAAGGGACGAAATCATGGATCAAAGGAATCAACCTCGCTGTTCCTCCGGTTTTAATTATTATTGTCGGACTAATTCGTTGGCGCCTGCGCATTGCAACACGAAGAAAATTAGAAGCACGCGGTTTGTGATTATTTTTTCAATGGAAAATATCGATGAATAGAACAACTCAAATTCTGATCGCAGTACTTGTTATTCTCGTCGTTATAGTGATTTTGATTTTACCTTCATCAAACGAACGAGAAATTAGTTATGATCTTCCAATTACTGCGATAATAATAGATTCAGGCGCTGTGGTTAAAATCGAAATCGTCCAGCCCAAAACCAGCGTAATGTTGGAAAATATCGGTGGAAAATGGGAAGTAACATCACCGATACATGCCACCGCCGATCCTGTTGCGATCGCTCAATTGCTGAATGGTTTCTCACAGTTTAAAATCGGCAGTCTAATTTCATCAAATCCCGAAAAGCAAAAATTATTTCAAGTCGATTCTTCCGGTACACGGTTAACTTTCACAGACCGTACCGGAAAAGCAACGGGATTAATTATTGGGAAAATGGGACCATCATTTTCAGAATTATATTTCCGATTACCGGAATCTAAAGATGTATACCTTGGTGAGGGAGTGGATACATGGAACGTCAACAAGAGTGTAAAAGATTGGCGCGATAAATCTATATATCGAACCATGACCGAATCGATCAAAGATATAACAATTACAACATCAACAAAAGAGTTTCTATTCAGCCGTGAATCGGATGGCTGGCATTTTGGCGACATGGTTATCGATAATAATGAGTTAAATCCGCTTTTGAACACGCTGTCAAATTTGCGAGCCGATGATTTTGTTGATACTGTTACCGAGGTAAAATCGAAACCGATTGTGGTGTCTGTTAAAGGTGCTGATAATATATCACTCTCTCTTTATCCGATATTACCCGATTCTGGAAAATATTTTGTTCGCTCAGCTAAATCACCTCAATTGTTCGTGGTGAACAAGTGGACGGTGCAGCAGATATTACAACCGACAGGGAAAACGGTCGGAAGCGTAAAACCATCACCCGAAACAGAAATGGTAGAAAACATAGCGCCGGCAAAGAAAGAAGAAGTTAAGCCGGTAGAAGTATCAAGACCTGTGATTGAAAAACCAAAACCGATACAAGCCCCGGCAAAGCAAAATATTGAAAAATCAAAAGAAACCGCCAAACCGATTGAGAAGCAGATAACTCCTGTTGCCAAAGAAAAGGAGATGTCAAAACCGGTAGTTGAACCGAAGAAAGAGACACTCAAAAAGCAGGAATCCATGCCTAAGCAGGAAGCTGAATCGAAGAAAGAAATCGATCAATCGAAAACACAGTCACCACCTGAAGCGGATGAAGAAGGAGAGTTGATCGTTCACACGGTTGCAAAAGGCGAGTCGATGACAACAGTAGCGAAAAAATATAACGTTACACCTGAAAAAATTATCAAGTGGAATCTTTTAAAATCGATTGCGGTTAAACCGGGGCAGGAGTTGTATATCTACGTTAAGAAATAAAATGGATCATCCGAAATATTTTATGAATAGGCAAGCGTGCTTGCCTATTTTTATTTAGTAAAGGAGCTTGCGAGTTCATTTTTTCGTAATCAGATGAACCTTCCAATTATTTTGTTCAATTACACTATCGACCGCCGAATTGGGTGTAAGGTAAAGGGTGAGGAACTTATATAATGAATCGATCGGAATTTCCAATACCTTTATTGTAAAATATTTATCGTTCGGACTCGATGGAAGAATAGGAAAATGTTTTACTTCATCTGTTCGTTTCATAACCATCGGATGCGCGATGATCAGATTTACGCCGCGTTTTATAAGATAATTAAAAGGCGACATTCGCTGGTGACCCGGTGTATCTCCGATTAAAAAACCTTCACGCGCCAAGTAATGGTCGTTCAATCCGTACATATCGATTGATGGAAGCCCGGAATAATAAGGAATTGCGCCTGCTGCAGTAACGCCTATTGTTACATTTTTTATATGATTGAAATAATGGCGTAAAGATTTTCCGATGCCCGACCAATTCTCATCTTGAGCGAAAAGATGGTTGTGAAGATTTTGAATCGGTTCAATACGTTCATCGGGATCGAGAGCGAAAGTAAGCGCATGATGAACCGATCCGCTAATAATTAGAAGCGCTAATGCCCATTGATAGACTCTATTTTTAATGAATACAAATATCGTCCAACCGAATAAGAGAAAGATAAAAGGGAGGATAGGCACAAAGAATCTAAATTCCATGAAATCCCCGCCAATCTTAATTAGATAAATAATCCAAAGTCCGATTACAGAGTTGATCAATATAAAGGGCGAGATTCTGTGCTTAAATATTTCTCTTCCAGAAAAGATCGAGATGACTGCAAGAGGGAATAGAAGATAACTGAAGAAAAAAGTTGACACATACTTCAGACCTTTAATGGGTGAAGTTATAGCCGAAGCTTTAACATAGAAAGTATTTGGCAATATGTTTCCGTAATATGAAAGTTTCCATATGAACCATGTTCCGATAATCAAAGCCATGGGAATAAAAAGTGTGACTATTCTTTTAAACTTCAATGCAGTCGATGAATCTTGAGAATATATCTTTATGACAGTGAAAATAACGATGGGTACAACAATTATTCCGGAATCGAGTCGTATTAAAACTGCCAGTGAAAGAACGATGGAGAGATACAAATAATTTATCACACCGACTTGCGGAATATTCATTATTTTAATCGTGAGATAGAAACATGAGACGAGAAAAGCAGTCTGCATCTGAGTTTCTAATCCGCCGGTTGCGAATGCTAAGAAAGTATAATTCAATCCCAGGAAAAGCATAATCAAGAATGCTGAATCGTGGGATTTAAAAAGTAATCGTGCGGTTTTATAAGTGACAATCAGTGAGATGGCAAAGAATAACAATCCGAAAAAATAACTGCACGTTATCGGATTCATTTCACAGATCATGCCGGCGCTCATCAACATTGTCCAGAGGAAATTAGTGTATCCTTCAACCCGCTCGTTGGTATTCCAAACAAGACCTTCACCGTTGATGAAGTTTTGTGCATACCTGAAAGATATGAAGGCATCGTCCTGAATAAACCTCTGCGACCAGGCGAATGCAACTAACAGGACAATGGTGAAAATAAAAATAATTGAAAAATATTTTTGATAAAAAGCAAACAAACTTCCAAGCATACAGCGTTTACCTCTAAATAAAGAGAAGTTCTTCTACCCTCATCGTCCGGTAATGGTATGAATTAATTCCGGCAACTTGCACTCAATTTATAATTAATGATGTTACGGAATATTTAGACCAAGGTCAAGCGATTAATTAAAATAATATAAATATTCATGCTACTGGGTGTTTTTTAGATTGAATAGCGTGGTCTCCACTTGTTTTTGAAGGTGAAAAGGTTAAATTTTGGTATTCAATGTTAACTTGGTATTATCAAATTATAGTTTAACAAATCCGATTGGGCAATATATTGGAAAGCGCTAAGCCAAAAAGAAAAAAGGGTATTATCATCCGCGGTGCCCGTGTTCATAATCTCAAGAATATTTCGCTTGAGATTCCAAGGAATAAATTTGTAGTTATCACGGGCGTCAGTGGTTCAGGGAAATCGAGTCTTGCCTTCGATACGATTTATGCAGAGGGTCAGCGACGCTTTGTTGAATCGCTTTCATCTTATGCGCGACAATTTTTAGAACGCATGGATAAACCGGATGTCGATTTCATTCAGGGTATCAGTCCGGCAATCGCAATTGAACAAAAAACATCAACCCGCAATCCACGATCGACTGTCGGCACTACGACCGAAATCTACGATTACTTGCGTTTACTATTTGCGCGGATTGGCAGAACGGTTTGTCCGATCTGCGGAAAATTAGTGCAGAAAGATTCCGTCGGCAGCGTGCTGGAAAAACTTCGATCTGTAAGCGCAGATCAGGGAGATTTAAAGTTATATATTCTTTTCCCAATTCATCATCATAAAGACGCCACTCTCAAACAAGAACTCGATAATTTAAAACGACAGGGATTTTTCAGATTTTTTTATAAAGATGAAATTATTGATCTGAATGAAAAATCTATTCCTTCAAAAGCAAAACTCCATGATGTATTGGCTCTCGTAGATCGTCTAATATATCGTGCCGACAAAATTGACAATAGATTTGCCGATTCAATAGAAACTGCGTTCACTCATGGTTCCGGATACGCTGTAATAAAATTTATCTCGAACGGTGAAGAGATTCGTTTTAACCAGCATTTTGAATGTTCCACATGCGGTATTCGATTTGAAGAGCCGGACCCGCGCCTTTTTTCGTTCAATAATCCATTCGGCGCTTGTACAAAGTGCGAGGGTTTTGGTCGCGCTGTGGGTGTTGATATGGATCTTGTTGTTCCCAACAAAGATTTATCGATTCGTGATGGTGCAATTCAAGTATGGACCACACCTAAATGGCATTCATGGTTAGGTGCGCTTCTAAGGATTGCCTATGATGAAAAAATTCGCGTGAATATTCCGTATAGAGATTTGACTGAAAGAGAGATCAACATTATCGAAAATGGCGCCAGTCATTATAAAGGAATTCGAGATTTCTTTAAGTTGGTGGAAAGGAAAAGTTATAAAATATATTATCGCGTTTTACTTAGTCGTTACCGAGGATACACCGATTGCGATCAATGCGGCGGATCAAGGTTGAGGAGTGAAGCGCTCAACATCAAAATCAATGGTAAAACTATTCATGATGTTGTACGGATGACAATTAATGAATCTAAAAGTTTTTTTCAAAATCTAAAAATATCCGATTACGAATTTGAGATTGGAAGAAGAATATTAGATGAGCTTAAAAAACGGTTGGGATATCTTGTTAATGTTGGAATAGGTTATCTTACGCTCGACCGGCTTTCTTCCACATTATCGGGAGGGGAATCGCAACGGATAAATCTTTCAACCGCGCTCGGTTCATCGCTAATCGGTTCGTTGTATGTTCTGGATGAACCAAGCATCGGCTTGCATCCTCGCGATAATGAAAAACTCATAAGTATTTTGAAATCATTGCGCGATGTTGGTAATACGGTGATCGTTGTTGAACATGATGCCGACATGATGAAAGCCGCAGACGAAATTGTGGATATGGGTCCGCGCGCAGGCGAGTTCGGCGGTGAAATTGTATATCAGGGTGATTACAAGAAATTGTTGAAGAATAAAAATTCATTAACCGGAAAATATTTATCCGGAGCGTTGCAAATTCCTGTTCCGTTAAAACGCCGCAAACCTAGAAAAAAGAAAATTATTATTAAAGCCGCTTCGCAGCATAATCTTCACGGTATCGATGTTGAAATCCCGTTAAATCTTTTTGTAGCCGTAACCGGTGTAAGCGGTTCCGGAAAGAGCACACTCATTCATGAAATTCTCTATGCGGGTTTGAAAAGAATTAAGGGAGATTTCTCTGAAAAAGTTGGAGTTCATAAATCGATCATTGGTGCGGATGGAATTGATGGTGTAGAATTGGTCGATCAATCGCCGATAGGCAAAACACCACGATCAAATCCTACGACTTATATAAAAGCATTCGATCTGATTCGCGATTTATTCGCATCAACGCAATCGGCAAAGATGCACGGATTCATGCCCGGGCATTTTTCTTTCAACGTACCGGGCGGCAGATGCGAAACGTGCGAAGGAAGCGGAATACAAACGATTGAGATGCAGTTCCTCGCCGATCTTGAGCTTACATGCGAGGTTTGCAAAGGAAAAAGATTCAAGAAAGAGATATTGGAAATACGTTTTCACGCTAAGAATATCGATGATGTTTTGAATATGACAGTAACAGAGGCGATTCAATTTTTCGGATCTCATGCGAACGGAAAACGTGTTGCAAAACGGCTTCAGGTGTTAGACGATGTGGGACTTGGTTATATACGGCTTGGACAATCGGCAACCACACTTTCTGGCGGTGAGGCACAGCGCATCAAACTTGCATCGCATCTCGTAAATCAGGATGAGTTGAAGCACACACTCTTTATTTTTGATGAGCCGACAACCGGACTTCACTTAGACGACATTGCCAAACTGCTGAAATGTTTCGACGCGCTGATTGAGAAAGGAAACTCGGTTCTCATTATTGAGCATAACATGGATGTAATCAAATGCGCCGATTGGATTATCGATCTCGGTCCGGATGCAGGCGATGAGGGGGGAAGAATTGTAGCTGTCGGTACACCCGAAGAAATCGCGGAATGTAAGAGATCGTATACGGGGGAGTTCTTAAAGAAATATCTTTAATTGTTATTCGTCATTTGTCATTAGTTATTTGAGACTTCTGAAAAATTCTTCATGAGTCATCCTGAACGCCTCGACTGAGCTCGACGAAGTCTTGTTTCAGGGTCTAAAATTGAATAGATTCCGATCCCGCTTTTAGAGCGGGACGGAATGACTCTGACATTTTCTGAATATTTCAGAAGTCTCTATTTGTTAATCGGTTTTAAATACGAATATCGAACATCGAATATCAACAGTTTCACCACGCGCTTCCAAAACTGAGAGATATAAAAAACCCGCCGAAATCTTTCATCTGTTTATTCCACATACTCTGTAAACCGGAGCGATAGGGGATAATGTAATAACGGACGTTTAATCCTAACAATGTTGAGCGTTCAGAGCCGAAGTATGCACCAAAGCCAACATAGCCACCTACGGTGTATTTAGGTCTGCCGCTTCCGAGATCAGTAAAAAAATCGTTTTGGTATGGGAACATATAAATCATTGTGGGTCCAGCCGCCGCGTTTATATACGGGCGGAAATTATCCACTATATCATCCTCGAATAAACGGTACTGTGCACCGATGAATAATGGTAACACAAGAAATCGGTTTGTCTTGCCCGGCGTGTAAGTTTGACCGGTGTAGTAATCAATATAATTCACTTCATTCTCGTCGCTCGCCTCGGAGATTGAGAAATCTATAAAACCCGATAAGTTATTTGAGTATTCGTGCCTATAAAATGTGCCGAAACCAAGTCCGCCTGTGGAAACAAGTATGTCGATTCCCATCGCATGTTTTCGCAGTGTGGAGTCTTGTGCTTTAATCGGGATTGCGGCAAGTATTGCAACGCCGAGTAAAAGAATTTTAAAATGCTTAATCATATAAATAACCGTTCAATAATATTAACAATCATTCCACAAAAAATATTCCGAACTTGAGGTACTTTGTTTCAGGCATAGCAATAAGAACCGGATGATCAGGTGCGGCGCCTCGCCACTCTAACAATGATGTATGGCGTCCAAGTTCACGCGCGCTTTCGTTTATGATATCTAAAAAAGTTTCTTCAGTGATGTTGTACGAACAGGAAGCTGTTGCAAGTATGCCGCCGGGTTTTAATATTTTAATCGCGTTAGTGTGGATTTCTTTGTAGCCGCGTTTTGCTTTCCGTATTGTTTTTTTACTCTTAGCAAATGAAGGAGGATCAAGATTGACTACGTCGAATTGTTTTTTATCTTTGACGGCTTGATCTAAATACGTGAAAGCATCGCCGGTGTGAAAGCTGACAATTTTATCAAGGTTGTTCAACTTTGCATTGTTCTTTGCCCGCTGGATAACCGATTCCGAAATATCAATGCCAAGTACACTCTTAGCTCCGGCGTAACCAGCGTGAAGTGTGAATCCGCCTTCGTTGCAGAAACAATCGAGGACATCTGCCCCTTTAACATACCGTTGGAACGCTTTGCGGTTTTCCCGCTGATCGAGGAAGAAACCTGTTTTTTGTCCATCAAGCAAATCAATGGTGTACTTGATTCCATATTCTGAAATTGTAACCGGTTCAATCGCCCCGCGAATAATTCCTTTCTTTTGCTCCAAACCCTCGATGAGACGAATCGGCGCTTCGTTCCGTTCAACAATCCCTTTTGGTTTGAATAAAGAATCAAGGACGTCGCAGATAAGAGTGAGGCGTTTATCCATGCCAACAGAAAAAGTTTGGATTGAAAAATAATTGTTGAACCGATCGATTATTAAACCGGGGAGTGAATCTCCTTCACCATGAACAAGGCGATATACATCTGTTTCACGGTAAATTTTTTGTCGAAGCGAATACGCCATCTCAATCCGCTTTTTAAAAAACTGGAAGTCGATCTCTTCCTTTTGATGAGAAAGAAGTCGGACAGCTATAAGCGAATTCGGATTGTATATCCCAATCCCTAAAAATTTATTTTGATGGTTGGATAATTCAACTATATCGCCTGACTGCAGTTCACCTTTAATTTCGGCAATCTCGTTGCTGAACGCCCACAGGTGCCCGTTTGAAATGCGGTGGTCTTCGTTTTTCTTGAGTGTGATTGTTTTCATGATATTGTAAGATAAGAAGGGAGAGGGTTATTTCCAATTGACTATAAAAGTGCAACTCACTTTCTCGGGCGGTCACGGTCTACGAGAGTGTCCTAAAACTTTTAAACAAGAAATGTGATCATGTCCATTCTAAACGAAGTGAAGAATCTGGTTAAAAATTGCAAGGGATAAATGTTTCGCTTCGCTACTTGTATTTATTTTTGGTGCAATATCTCATCTATCGCCTTCAGTAATTTCTCCGCCGTATACGGTTTTGATATAAATGCATCTACTGTTAAATCTTCTGCAATAAAGGTGTCTTTGTTCATAGCCATTCCGCTTGCAGCGATAATTTTAACAGCGGGGTTCATTCTTTTCAAGGCGCGAATTGTTGTCGCTCCATCCATGAATGGCATCATCATATCTGTAATTACCACGTCAATGTTCTGATCATTATCCGCATAAATTGCTATTGCTTCTGTTCCATCGTTTGCCGTGAGAACTTTATATCCGGATGCCTCAAGTGTTTCTTTTGTGATCTCACGAATGGATGCTTCGTCATCTACCACAAGTATTAATTCGCCATTTCCCAACGGAAGCTCTGGTTTCTTCTCATCCTTTTCAATCGCCTGATACTTTATTTCAGCAGGTAAATAAAATTTAAATGTAGTTCCTTTGTTTTTCTCACTATAAACATCGATAAAACCGCCATGATTTTTAATTATCGATCGTACTGTTGACAGTCCTAGCCCCGTTCCTTTTCCAATTTCTTTTGTTGTGAAGAACGGCTCGAAGATTCTTTCAAGTATCTCGTGAGGAATACCCGTACCTGTATCGGTAACTGATATTAGAACGTAATTACCGGCTTTTGCTTCAATCTGCATCCTTGCATAATTTTCGCCTAGGCGAATATTTTCGGCAGAGATTGTAAGAGTTCCGCCGCTTGGCATGGCGTCTCTTGCATTCACAAAAGTATTCAACAATACCTGATGCATCTGAGTTGGGTCTGCATTTATTAACCATAAATCTTTGGGTACATCGTTGCGGATTTGAATGTTCTTCTGAAATGTTTCTTGAGCAATCTTTACAATTTCGTTTATTACATGTCTCGGCTGAAGTAAACTATGTTCACCCTCCACACCACGACCAAACGCCAATACTTGTTTTACAATATCGGAACCACGCTTTGCGCTTGTTCCCATTGTCTCAAGCATTCGCTGACTATCGGCATCGGTATGTTTTTTCCGTAAAATCTCAAGCGCCAACATTATCGGCGCTAACACATTATTCAAATCATGTGCTATACCGCCGGCAAGTGTACCTATACTTTCCATCCGCTGAGAGCGGAGTAATTGTTGCTCTATCGATTTTTTCTCGGTTATGTCGCGGGAAACAACCACCACGTTTGAAACTTTGCCTTTTTCATTACGGATAATACTACCATTTGATTCGATAAAATGGATGCTTCCGTCTTTCGCTACAAATCTGTACTCTGATTGGTGTCCGATTCCGGTCTCGACTGTCTCTTTAAAAATGCGCTTGATTTTCTCTCTGTCATCGGGGTGAATTTCTTGAAATGAATCCGTCCCCTCTAATAATTTTGGATCACCGAATATTGGTTTATATGCTGGATTGTTGTAAATCCGCTTTCCATCAAGGTCAAGAACCGCAATCATGTCGGCAACGTTTTCTGAAATAAGTCGGAATTGCTCCTCGCTTTTGCAGAGCGCTAATTCTG
>PNNN01000066.1 GCA_013824245.1 Chlorobiaceae bacterium
AACGCGGACATTTACCTCTGGACATCCAATAAAAGTCCGCGGCTACAGCGCGGTTTCCATCGTTGCGGAGTTGATTTTATTTATTGTTTGTAATATATTTGAGTCATGGGAATGTTAATTAGGGAAAAGCATCACAGGTTAACACCTGATTCTTATATTGGTCAACAAATCGTTGCATTCACACTTTGTGTTCAACAAAGAAAACCAATTTTCACAGATAACGATATTGTCGAATATTTTCGAAAAATATTGCTCGAAGAAGCCGCCAAGCAACAATGTAACATTCATGTCTACCTTTTCATGCCGGACCATTTACATCTCATCATCGAGGGAATGTCAGATCATTCAAATAATTTACAGTTGGTCGATAAGTTCAAACACCGAACCGGTTGTTGGTTGTATTTACACCGACGTGAATTTCATTGGCAGAAAGATTATTACGATCATATAATCCGCAACAATGAAGACCTTCGGAAACAAATCGAATACATTTTAAATAATCCAGTCAGAAAAGGGTTTGTGGTAGATTGTAAACAATTCCCACACAAAGGTTCAACCATTTACAATTTTGATGAATGGTAATCGCGCGGCATCTGAGCGTAGCCGCAATCTCCTCTCAGCCATTTCCTCGAGATGATTGCGTATTATAAGAAACAACGCGGACATTTAGCGTCGACAACCTCGTGTAGCCGCAATCTCCTCTCAGCCATTTCCTCGAGATGATTGCGTATTATGACAAACAACGCGGACATTTATCTTTGGACACCCACGCGTAGCCGCAATCTCCTCTCAGCCATTTCCTCGAGATGATTGCGTATTATGACAAACAACGCGGACATTTACCTCTGGACATCCAATAAAAGTCAGCGGCTACAGCGGGTACGACCTGCACGGTTGCGCGATTGAATACCTCGTGTAGCCGCGACCTTTACGGTCGCGTATTTGGCTACCTCCGCAGGCATGAAGCCTGCGGCTACATCGGGTTTGGGCGGGGTGGCATTTTATATTTTTTGGGCGACGAGGCAATAGCCGAGTGGGAAGAGACGTATCATTGATTCGTTAAGTTTTTTATAATATTTTGTTGAGCGAATCCATGATGTGATTTTCATGAAACGACGGACGCCTTTTTCTGTGGTTACGTATTTCTTGTTGTAGAGGTCGAGGAGAACATCGGGATAACCGCCATAGGGTTGGAGGTACAATACGTTAAGTTTATTTTCATCGCAGAATTTCCATAGATGACATTGAATGTGTTAGCAGGAAACTGTATATATCATAAGATACATCTTACTCATTGAATATTGTGAATCCAAGTCAGCGCTTAGATAAATATTTGTAGTCGTACTAACATATTTTCTTCTTTACACATGGCATAAATTCAATTGGATATTTTTTCTTTCCGTGCTGTGTATGTACCGTATGCCATTATAACACGCAAAAAAGGTGAGACAAGATCAATGAAATCAATCTTCCGATTAAAATAATTTACTATGTTTTCAGGGAAACTTCTAATTGACTTTTTTGACCATTGTATTAGCTCAACCTTACGCTGATTGAGAGATGGTAAATTATAATCAGGATAGAATTTTTTCCAGAGTAATTTCCCTTTCTCGTACTTCTTGTACTGTTGGTATAGACCAATGATAGATGAACGGTGTTTATGGTAGACAAGGGCTTCAGGGATGAATTTAATTTTCAGTCCCAACTGCTTTTGCATCCGCCAAGCAAGGTCGGCATCCCCTCCAGAAACAATTTCAGGATTGAACAGACCAATCTTCTCAAAGACTTCTCTTCGATACACCGAGTTTGCTGTCTGCGTATATGGAAGGTACTGACATGTGAGTGTTCCTCGTTGTCTCAGGGTTCCATGACGATGGGAATACTTTTCAACCAGTGATTTTGGTTCGAATGCCTCGATTTCGCCAGCAAAACAACCAACCGATGATTCGGAGTACTCTTTGGAAATAATAGAAAGCCAAGTTGGTGTTACAATACAATCCGCATCTGTAAAGGCCACAAGCTCTCCATTTGCTGCTTGAATACCAACATTGCGAGCAGCATATGAACTCTTCATGGTGTGCTGATAAAGTAATTTTACTTTAAAAGATTTTGCAATATCTATACTATTATCAGTTGACCCATTGTCTACAACGATTATTTCTAGTTTTTCAGCAGGATATTCAAGGGTAGCTAACGAGTCAAGACACTTTGAAAGTGTTTCGGCAGCATTAAGTACCGGAATGATAACCGAGATTGTAGGAATTACCGATGATAATCGGTCAAAAGATTGACAGGGAACTTCGCCACCTTTAATGCTAAGATTCTTCTGAAATTTCGCTGAAAGAATTCCATAACGCTTTGTTGGATTTGAATGATCATATGAAATATTTGCAGGTATACTATCATATATCCCACTTTTGCTGCGCTCAAAATGTTTCTCATCTATCAAAGTGAGTACATCGGTAAATTTCTCAATAATATCCCAGGAGAACGCTATTGGCTCACAATCGGTAGGTTCGTGATTCAATTCAGTAATAAGGAGGAAAAATCCTCCTGGCTTCAGGATACGTTTAATCTCAGCAATGGTTTTATCAAGATTGTCGACATGGTCGAGTGAGTTGAATGATGCTACAACATCAAAATAATCATTCAGAAATGGAATATTTTCGGAACCGGTTGGTACGTACTTCATCCCATGCTTTTCGGTCCCAAATTCCTTGTAGAGGTCCGCAAGAGGATCAATACCTACTCGTTCGGTTGTCATGTGTGCCCATTCAAGACTTCCTCGTGGACCACAACCAATATCAAGAATTCGTTTTCCCTTATAGTAATTATGATCAAATCCGAAATGTGACGTATAGAAAGGCTCGTAATGAGAATTTTTAAGAACACCTTCTGCATTCAGGCGTCCGCGCCAGTATGCCATCTCGCTCAACCCTTTTTCATCAATTATCATATTAGTTTTTGTTTCCACTTGGGTTACTCCAGTATGTCGCTTGTGCGCCCATCCCCAATTTTCTTCAACTTTAAACTGATCATAATTGGGATGCTGACGAACAAGAGAGTCAAATACTTTCCTAATCTGTGGTGTCTTCTGCTGAACTTCCGGAAGTCTCCGAACCCAATCCATCCCAGAGAGGGTTGGGCTGTTGCTATACGACCAGTCAATATCATCAAAAAGTATCCAACTCTCAGGCTTCAACAATTTGTCAACAAGTGTAAAAGCGAAACCATCATCAACCCAAGTATGAGCACCATCGATGAAACAAAAATCGTATAAAGGGACGCACAAGTTCTCCTTTGTTTGTCCTTCGATGATCTTTAAAAGCTCCCAATTGTATGATGTATCAACAAAAATAGGAGAAACATATTTCGACAAACCTGTCGTCTGAAGCAGAGCATAAATGTTTGGTTCTCGGGAAAGAGCACCCTTAAGATCGATCGTTATTAATAATCCACTCTTACGCTCATCTAAAGCTGCCGCTATGAAGCAACTAGATGTACCATGAGCAAAACCAAGTTCAAGTGGATGAACGATATTATGAAATAGGACAAAATCGTAGATGATTTTACCTTGCTCTATAGACATGTGGGGAATGTTTTTCAATTGTTCCGCAATAAGTGAAAATTTCATCAGGATATTACCTATTAGGTTTCTTTAGAAAGAAGAAGAATGAATTTTAAATAGCATGAGATATCAATTTGATTCTCATTCTCTAAATAGTAAATAGTTGGTTTTACACCAGTACAGTTGTCAAATATTCGTTCCTTTAGTTTAGTGACATTGTACATTCTGCCGAATCGTTCAGTATGATTGATTAAAACGCGGACTTCAGCACCATCAGATATGGATGTAATGGATTGATCTAGAGGAGCACGGGTAACAATGTAATATTCTGATTTTAAATACAACGGAAGAATACAAACTTTTCCTCCTTGTTTTAATACACGAGCAGCCTCTTTAATGAACCTCACATCAGCATCACCCTCAAAATGTTCAAATGAACAATGGAGTGTCATATAGTCTATAGAGTTTCCAGCGAATGGAAGATTCCCAGCATCACCTCCCACACATTGTCCATGTATCCCAAAAGTATACGATAAGTCTTGTTTAAAAACAGTACATCCATATGTGGATTCCACAATTCTCGGGACTGGACTATTCTTAGATGCCACATCCATAAAAACATCTCCTTTGACAGGTTGGAGAAGTTCGAGAGAAATAAAGTGCTCTAGCGCCTTCTCCTTCGTATTCTTTCCATACCACATTTTATCGTATTCCCATCTCTGAAAATATTTCTGAAACGAATCAGGATTTACCTTAAAAGGGATTATAGAAACTTGGGTTTTAGCAACAAGTTCCGTAACGAGTGGATGAGAAGGAACGTAATTATTTAGAATTATGGATTTTAATAATTTACCAGTTTCTGAAAAAGGGATGAATAATCTAACGATATTTGTAAGCTTTTTTCCAATTCTATTCCAGTCGTATTGTTCCTCGACTAGTCTCCTGCCTGCTTCCACAATGTTCCGATTAAGTTTTGGATCTTTGAGTAATCTTATAACAGCGTTAGCAAATTCATCTGGCGTATCAGCTATAAGTATGTTCTCATTATTAGTAACGTTAAGCCCTTCAGCTCCAAGCGTCGTTGAAACAACAGCCCTACCACATGCCATCGCTTCTAAAATCTTTAGACGTGTGCCGCCACCAACAAGCAGTGGGACCACATAGACCGTTGAATCATATATATATGGCCTAACGTCGGGAACATCGGCATATATATGAACACCTGAACCTTCAAGTGCCATGATCTCCGCAGGAGGCTTACGACCTACTACTGAGAAAGTCACTGATGGTTGCGTTTGTTTTACGAGTGGTAATATTTTGTGTACAAAGAACAGCACACCCTCAATGTTTGGCGAATAGTCCATCGTACCGGTGAAAACTATGGAACTTCCCCCGCGATCATTTTCAGCATGGAAAAAAGAAGTATCTACACCATTAGGAATTACTTCAATGGAAATAGTTGCCCCAATCAACGAGATTAGTTTATCCTTATCGGTTTCAGATGGAACAAGGCAAGTATCGAAAAATTGACAAATATTGCTTTCAAAGTGCCGGTGCCCAAGATAGTGTTTCCATGCCTTTACTTTGCTAACGATTCCATTTGCAAATGGAAGTTTCCTCTTAGCTACGTCGCTTACAACATCCTGTAGCCCGAGTATCTTCCTAATCCCTCGAACTTTGGCTACGTATGGTGCAAGCCAGGGTTTTTCGAGTAGTATGAGATTGTACTTTCCTGAATTTAGTTCCTGCTGAATAAACCGGTTGTAATCGTAATTGATATAAAACCAGCGAGGGAACAATGTAAGCAATCTGAATTCAAGCCAGAGATAAAAATATCGATTCAAGAATTTCATTCCCAATGACTGTTTACCGTACCAAGGAGTGTGTGATTTATAGTTTTTAAGCTTAATTCCGTATTTTAACAGTTCCTGAAAAGTTTCTGTATTTTCGTTATCGTTAACGTTGATAAAAAAAGGAACAAGTGTAATATCATTATATTTTGAAAGTTGTTTTAAAAGGTTAAATTTCCTAATTTTATTTCCCGCAGTGGGTGGATATGGTATTTCTGGACACATGAATAGTATTTTTTGACGGTTATTCTCAACAAGCGTCGACTTGTAACCGTTTAATTTAGAGTAATTAGCGAGAACGGTTTCAACAAAGTATCCAATTAAGTATGAAATGCGAAATAACAGAATGAAATCGAATTTGTCTTCCTCGCGAAAAATTTTTCGGATGCGTTTAACAATGTCATGGCGGAACTGTATTAATCGTTTTGAGACATACTCTCGATCGAAATGTTTTCTTTCGGAAAGGTGTTGCGAACGTCCTTGCCAATATGCACGTTTAAGAAACCACCACTTAGAAATCCGTGAAAGTGAAATACAATGTTGGACAATAGCATTGGGTGCGTATGCAATCTTCCCCCCTGCCTTTTCTACCTTATAGCAATAATCGAATTCCTCGTTTGAAAGAAGTTTACTCCCCTTCCTTCCAAAGTCTTCTGAAAACATTCCGACGACATCGAATACTTCTCGTCTGAACGCCATGTTCACACCAACTGGATAGTGAGGGTATGTTAAAAACCGCGTCTGATCACCATAATTCGTTAAACCAAGATAATCAGAGAGATTTTCACCCATCCATACTGGTTTTGGTACTGGCCAACGAGCTACTGCTCTTCCGCCAACAGCCCAAACCGCAGGATCAGAAAATCGATTCAGGACCTCATTAATCCAATTAGGGACGGCGACTGCATCATCATCAATAAAGGCAATAATCTCTCCCTGTGATTCCTTTATACCTCTGTTTCTGGCTATAGATAATCCAAGCATCGGTTCAAAAATGTAATTAATATTATCGGCACCAATAGAATTTTCCTCAACTGTTTGTCGAGTGTTATCGGTCGATCCATTATCAACAACAACGACTTCAAAGTTCTCAACAGGGAAAGTTTGATTACGAAGACTTTGAATAGTTTCGCCAATGCTTTTACCACGATTATGTGTACAAACAATAATTGAAATTTCTAAAATAGAGTTTGTCATATTTCGTCACTTAGAGATAGAAAAAATATCCGCATGTTCTTGAAGTACGATTTCCCAACGTTGATCATCAGCTGTAGACAGTGCACCATCGCGTAAATTATGTTTCTGGAGAGTTTTGTATGCCTTTTGCATTACCTTTGTGAGATCACCTTGTTCGTACAAAAAACCATTGTGGGCAGAGACAAGTTCCGGCAAACATCCCTTTAGCGGCGCGATAATAGGCTTACCAAAAGTAAACGCAAGAAGCGCTGTTCCCGATGTGAGAATATCAACGTACGGCAGAACAACAATGTCAGAAGCATTCAAGAAATACTGAACTTCCGAATCAGGTATGAATTGGAGAAATAGGGATATTCCTTCCTTTTTCATTTCAGATTCTATCTCGTTCCTAAATTGTTCATTATGCGGTTGACCAGCGATCACCAGGTGGACATCGGGATGTTGACGGTATAATTCCAAAAAACTTTCCCGAAGTGTATTTAATCCTTTATATTTTCTCACCATACCAAAAAAAAGAAATACGGTACAATTGTTAGGAATATTCAGGTACTTTCGCGATTCGACGGATGTACAGTTGTTAGGATAAAATCCTACATAAGAACCGTGAGGAATAACGCGAATCTTTTCATCCCCGATCTTCCATTTTTCCATTATGAGTTTTCTTGCATATTGGCAGTGGACAATAACTATTTCTGAAATTGAAGATATTATTTCCCGAATCAAAGATTCCAGTCTTTTGTTCGTCGCTTCATGAGAAATGAAATTATGAACCGTCCAATAAAATCGATAATGAAGAATACGAGCAATCATGACTTTGGAAAGAAATATACAAGCACACGTGTAAGACAACTTTGTTCCACCTGGAGCGTAAACTCCAAAAAGCCAATGTAGATGAATTATCTGAACTCTACGGCGATTTTTCCATAACCACCCAAGCGTAAAATCTTTTCCCTGCATACCGCGGCATGTAGTACCAGATTTTTCAATTGCGGCATAGAGCATCTTCTGGTAAGGATTTGCACTTGACCAGTCGGGGAGATAAACTATTTCATCCCGCTTTCCAGAAGGTGGCAATGCTGATGGGGTTTGTCGGTTGTTTACATCAGACTTTTTTTTTAGCAGGTCGCGAATGGGTGCAAGAAATGTTTTAAAAATTTTGTACGGGAAGCTGGATGTGATATCGCCAAGCCATTTGCGAAGAATAACAAGTTCGTCATACTTGCGTTTGATATCTGCATCGAGCAATTTAATTTTATTATCGCGCTGATGAAGGTGTTCATCCTTTTGTCTTATTAGTTGATCTTTTTCGGATAAAGTTTGTTGGAGTTCGAGAATTTTGGCTTCATTGTTCTTCGAGATCGCGGCGAGATTGTCAACATATTCATTTAGATTTTGTAACTGCCCGCTTTGTTCATCGAGAAGGGCTTTGGAGTGAGACAACGTATCGACGGCGTTCTTTAAATCTGAGTTTGTTTGTTTCAATCGCTCGCGGTATTCATGAATCTGTTGTTCTTTCTCCTTCGACTCAGTTCCAAACCGGCTGATCTGTAAATCTTTTTGACTTAACTGCTCATCCTTAAGCAACAATTGATTGTCTTTTTGTTTGAGGTGCTCATCCTTCTGGCGAAGTTGATCGTCTTTTTGTTTGAGATGTTCATCTTTATGCCGTAGTTGATCGTCTTTTTGTTCGAGTTGTTCATCTTTCAGGCACAGTTGTTCATCTTTTTGTTTGAGACGGTCAGCCTTCTGCCGGAGCTGTTCGTCTTTCTGAATGAGTTGTTGGTCTTTCTGAGCAATCAGTTGATCTTCCTGCACGAGTAGTTGTTCGCGCTGGCGAATCTGATCGTCTTTCTGCTTCAGATCGCCGAGGAGCTTTACAGCTTCGTCCATTTTCTTCATGCGGTCGTCGTACCGTGCGATTGACTGCTCGATGTTCCGCAACTGGTCGGTTCGAATCCCTATAAGAGCGACGGCAATATCGCGCACACGCTGTTCGATGAGCGCCCGCTGTTTTTTCTGCATCACCGATACCGACGTTCTTCCTTCCATCAGTCCGTTGAAGAGATGCTCAAGGCGCTGCATTTCAACACGGTGATCGTAGGAAGTTGTAACAATTTTTCTACCTTCCTTCCCCATTTGCAAACGCAAGGCAGGTGTTGCAAGCAATTGGTTAATTCGTTGTGCAAGCGCATCCGAGTCGTTTTCGGGAACAAGAAATCCGGTTTTTCCATCCTGAACAAGTTCAGGAATGCCGCTATGGAGAGTAGAAACAACAGGCAGACCCATTGCCATGGCTTCCATGAGTACGACAGGAACACCTTCTTTATCGCCGTTGGGGGCTGTAGCGGAGGGAATCACAACGATATCTGCTTCTTCCATTGCGCGAACAACAGTTGTTTGCGGTTGACCGCCAAATAACCGGATGCGCCCTGTGGCGGGCGATGCGGCAATTTTCGCTTCAATCTCTTTCCTGAGCGGACCATCGCCGATAAGATGCAGTTCAGCATCAGGGTGTTCGCGTGCAACAGATGTGAAGGCATCGATGAGAACCGGAATGCCTTTTTTCTCTACGAACCGGCCGGTGAAAAGTATCCGTTTAGTTGTTTGGTGCGCGCGGTTAACAAAGTGAAATTTCCCCAGATCGATACCGCAACGAATTACATCTATATGTGAAGTAACATCATCACCGAGAAGCGATGCGAGGTATTCGCGGTTGTACTCTGAGATAGTTATAACGCGTGAGGCATTAAGAATTTTTTCGCGAAGCATGCTTTCATTGGGATCTATGAAGATGTCGTAGGCATGAGCCGTGAAAACATAAGGGATATTAAAGATTTTTGAAAGCTTAAGAGCAAAGTCAGTTGGGGCTACCGCAAAATGCGCATGGATGATGTCGGTAAATATAAGAGATGTTACGAGTTTTTCTGTAATCTCAAAACCAAATGAAGAGGAATTCCGAGTTAAGAAGTGCGTATGTTCTAAAAGGTTGTACTTTGTAACATCATCGTGAACCTGTTCTTCGCCGGAACGCGTGAGAGAGATAAGATCGATCTCGTGACCGCGCTCGATGAGATCGGTCATCTGATTAAGAACGAAGGTCTCAGACAGTTTTGGAAATGTGCCGACAATGTAGGTGATCTTCACAAAAGACCTCAATTAATCATTAATGGTGTTTTGGGCAATATCTTTGGGTTATGCAGTAACCAAGAAACGACATAGCGTTTTGCAACAATACAATTATTGAACCAATCCGTATCATAATACTGCTGCCTGTTAACGACATCTACTTTTTTCTCAACGAAGTATTTTTGGTTTTTCACTTTATATGATAATAAACTATTTTCAATTTCCCAATCAACATTCATAATAATTGACATAAACGTTGCCCCTGAAATTTCTCTGCTCAAACCTGTTGGATGCCACGAACTATTTGCCGACCATGAATAATCCTGTTTTAAAAAGCTTTTTAAACGTTCCCATAAGGGGAGTACATTATGACAAAATTCGAGGGGAACATTTTTGCCTGCTGCTTTATAAACAAGCGCAGCATCTGCAAAATGAACTAATGGGGCAGCCATATATAATGGATGAGGTCCAAAGTTATGATTATCCATATTGAAATTCTCATAGGCAGTTATGGTCTTGAGTCCACAATAAGCAGAATCACTATTAACTGTTATCGTATGATATGCAAAACAGCGAGCTTTATCTTCCCATAATTTCGCTTTTTGTTCTTCCGGGAAAAATTGGCTTGTCATAACCAACAAGGCAGGTACAATCGAATTCTCTTCTGCTTTAGTATCTTTTTCATATCCACTGGCTGGATTACGCAATAATTGATAATTTGATTCCCTGATAAGCATCTCCTTAACTTTTCCCTGAGTCTCCCTATTCAATGAATCCCACAACAACCATGAGGCAAGCCCTATGTTGTAAGCAGTTGTTGGAGCTAGATTAAAGGATTCCTCATGCGGCAACAATGATGAAGTCCAGAGCGGGTATTTTTTAAGCGTTTCTTCAATAAGATACTGTGCCCGTTGATTGTGTTTAGTGCTTTTATCGGTTCGAGAGAAAAAAGCAAACACAATTGCGGTTGCCGCCAATGAACGTGGAACGTTGTTCTGCCCTTTCTTAACTTCCTCTCGATAGATACGTTCATCCAACAGAGAATCAAACTTAGCATTAATATATGATTTCTCAAACGTCATTATCACTGAATATAATTTATCATTGATAGTTAAACTATCTTTAGCATGCAAGGCGCCAATAGAACTCGAAGATAAACAGCAGATAATGACAAATATAATTTTATTTAGCGATACCAAAACTCTTCCTCAAAATCATTTCTGACGTCTTCCCACCAATAATTTCACATCATTTCCTTCACTAAGATGAAATGTATTGATTGTCTTATCCAAAAATGTCAAGACCGGCGCCAGTGTATTATTCAACTCTATTGAAATATGCTTCAATCGTTTATTCATTAAGTGATGAATCGGCAAAATCTCCATTATTTTTATTCCGTGATCTTTGATTATCTCGTACTGTTTCAGACTTCTGAACTTTACGTGTGGAGCCGGAGCGTAATCGGTGGAAACAAAAATATCGGTGATAAAAATATACCCGCCTACTTTTAATCTATTACAAAGGTTAGAAATCGCGAACTTGAACGCATCATCATCGGTAATATGAAACGTTGTACCGAACATGTGTATAATATCGAACTGTTTTTTCAAACGATTTTCAGACGTCGTGATATCCAACGTCAGGAATTCACCCTTTGGTATTAATTGTTGTAAACGCTTTGTGACAATAGGTGCAACATCTATACCGACAACTTTTGCCGAATTGTTTAAATAGAACTCAGAAAAATAACCCGTACCACATCCAACATCCAGTACTTTTAAGCCGTTTAAATCAATTTCATGTTTTCGTAAAACACGCTTTAATATAGCAAGTCGCTGCTTGAAAAGGTACTCGTTATACCGCTCATCGAATGAAATATTCCCAACACCTCTCAGATTGAAGTTTGCGGCAAGTCGTTTTTCCCAAAATTCCTTCGGGTCGTACTGATTATTGTTGTTCACCTGAACGGCGACTGTCGGAAGTTTGGGGACGACCGGAGCCGGAATTTCAATTTCATTTAACGATGGTTTAGGTTTTATCTCGGTCGGTGGTGAAATCGGTTGTTCTTTATCTGCGACAGGAGATTGAACCGGAATCATCAAACGGTTCGCACCAATTGGACCTGAAGATGGAAGTACGGTATCGTTATAATACTTAATTATTTCAACAGGAGGACCCTCGGCAACAAGTTCACCCAGATGCATAACGAAAACACGATTACAAAATTCTGCCACCGTGTCCATTGCATGACTTACAAGAACGATTGTCCGTCCTTCCTTATGGAATTGTTTAAATATATCGGTGCATTTCTCTGCAAATATTTTATCGCCAACTGCAAGAACTTCATCAACAAGAATCACCGGTGCGACAGATTGAATAGCAATAGCAAACGCAAGGCGCATCCGCATACCGGATGATAGAGTTTCCAATTTCGCATCTGCAAAGCGTTCAAGCTCAGCAAAGGCGAGAATTTCTTCCACCTTCTTCGCCATCTGCTGGCGAGAGTATCCGAGCAGTGCCCCGTACACGTAAATATTATCTAGGCAAGAAAAACTGTTATCGAATCCAAGACCTAATTCGAGCAACGGAGAAATTTCTTCATTCACAGTTACAGTACCGGAGGATGGTCTATAAATACCGGCAATAACTCTTAGGAGAGTCGATTTACCAGAACCATTTTTGCCGATGATACCGACAAATTCACCGGGTTGGATACGCAACGAAATGTTTTTAAGCGCATACAATTCTTCATAGGTGTATCCCCTTTTTGAGACAGAAACGATCTTGTGGAACAAAGTCTTTGTCTGCTCGTGAGGAATTTTGAAAATCTTGGATATGTTTTCCAGAATTATCATGCCACATATTCCGGTATTCGGTGTTCGTACTTAACGAAAATCCACCAACCCAAAATAAATATACCGACACAAAAGAGAATTGTAGATAGAGTAAATGTCCAGGGGGGATAATTATCATATATCAGGAAACCCCTAAGCATGACAAGAATTCTACCAACCGGATTAAGTAACGCAACATTTGCCAGCGGCTCCGGAACATAATGAGGGTCGTACATGATTGGTGTAAGCCAGAAACCAAGAGTAAGCAATACACCCCAAATATCCGAGATGTCGCGGAAATGAATAAACAAAATGGCGATCATCATTCCTATACCGGTTGCAAGAAGTATCAACAAGATAAAAGGAACGATCACAAAAATTTGGAGAAAGGATACGTGATCGAAAATCATTGCAACAGCACAAATAAGAAGCGTGTTGATCGCGAATGAAAAAATGGCGGTAGTGCTTGAAGAAAATACAATCAGATAACGGGGAAAATAAATTGTCTTCGTTAAGCGGGACCTCCTTCTCAAGGCACCGATAGCGCTCGATGTTGCATCCTGGAAGAAATTATAAAAGAACACGCCGGTCAGGAGATACAGTGTAAACTTATGCAACTTGCTTACAAAGAGATAAGAAAAAACGAAATGATAAACACCAAAAATCAAGAGCGGGTTAAGCATTGACCAGAAGTAACCGAGAGTTGAGTCGTGGTACTTTTTACGGAAATCGACGAGCGCTAGCTCGCGGACGATGTTGTAATACTGCTTCCATTTTGTTGATTTGGCAGCGGGACTATTGCTACGGGTGTTGCTACTAATTGTTGCTTCGATTGCCATTTAAGATTTTGTTTGTGGTAGTTTGAGTATTTTCGTTATTGAGGAACGAGTAAAAGATAATATTTAAAGTTAAAGAATGCAAAGTTACAATTCTATCGTGGTTATGTTATGGCTAATAACACGTTTCGACTTGCGCTCAACGTGACACCCAGTCTGTCTGAGCGCAGTGACCCCTTCGTCCTTCGCCTTCGCTCAGGATTGCTCAGGGTGACGGTTGCTATGTTAGTCTGTCTGAGCGCAGTTAGTACCGTCGTGAGACGGAATGAACGAAGTCGAAGACTCGACTAGCGTCATGTTTCGACTAGCGTCATGTTTCGACTAGCGTCATGTTTCGACTAGCGCTCAACATGACTGTTACTTTTGGATCGCTCAGGGTGACGGTTACCTTGTTTGTCTGTCTGAGCGCAGTGAGAAGTTGACCAAAAAGTAAAAAAGGATTTTGTCATTCCCGAATTCTTCAATCGGCCTGTCTGCCGGAGCGGCACGCAGGCAGGGAATCCAGAAATTTGGAAAATCCGGATACTGGACTCCCGATAATCCCGCAAAGCGGGACGGGAGTGACAGCCTGTGTCTTTTTAGTCAACCCCTCTACGTTTATAACTTCATTTGAGACCGTAATGCTGCAACAACGCCACGATGATGGATTGAATTTAGTTACATCCTTAATTCTGGTCAGGCAATTCTGAATATTCTTAATCTTCTCGAAAACGATATCACGCTCAACCATATACTCTCCGGTTCAGGATTTGTTTTTCGATAGGAGCGCGCATATGCCTTAAGTCGTCATACTCAAATTGCGAGCGCACAATAAGAGTGTTCGTTAATTTCGCATTTCGGTCGATTAATTTAATTCCTTTGCCGAAAATCTGCATGCGGAGTATTACCGGTGCATCGTTTAGACAAACTAGATCGATATCACTGTTTAACAATTCCGACAGTTCAATACGCATTTCAAATAATTCTGCTTTATTGTACTCTTCGGGCTGCGTAATTATTGCAATATCAATATCGCTTTCACTATCCATTCTACCCGAAACCGCCGACCCGAATAGATATACTGCGATAATATTCAACTTAGAATCGAAGTAGTTTAAAATTTTCGATTTAAGATACTCTATAGATCTGTTATTTTTATAAGAAATATCGCTCATTCGATCTATTTACTCTTTTTTAATTCAATAATATGAATAACTCTTTGTAATTTTTTGGGACGCTCATTTTTGATTTTATACTATTGCTGTCTGAGTATTTTTATGGAGGCAAGTTGCTCTTCAGGAGTTTTTGACGACCAATAGAGCCGATCTGAGGCATCAGTTTTCCACGATTTCAGGGAAAATATTTTATATTCTTTCTTTTTCAAGATAATCGAGTTAAAATCTTAGACATTTCTAATGTAACAACTTTTTTGGCGTATTTCAAGGATTTTTTAAAAGGAATCGTATAAATTTTCGTACTGTTTTGTGTATTCTTTCCAACTGAATTTTTCCATTAATTTGATGTTATCGTTTATGCCGGCAGATTTCAAATTATTGCACTGGAGTGCAGTTTCGATGCAGTGCGAAAACGATTCCGGTTCTTGGTGATACGCGATCAACACAGATTCAACATTCGCGAGAACTTCGACAGCCCCAACTGTGTCGCTCACAACTGTTGGAATTCCGCTTGCAACTGCCTCAAGAACCACAAGTCCAAACGGCTCAGCATCTGACGGGCATACGGATAGATCGAGAGCGGAGATGATTTCGGGAATTTCGTCGCTATGGTCCCAAACAATAAAATGCGATGGTTTATTTATCCTCGCGATTTTATCTTTCACGCTTTTATGGTAAGCGGCAACTGCCGGGATCACATCCTCAGTCATTGAACCGCCAACCATCAGAAATATGAGATCGTCTCTTCTTGCAAGAAGGCGTACAGCCGCATCGATGAATGTGTGATGCCCTTTCCATAGGTCGTACCTGCCAACAAATCCGATAACATTTTTATCAAGAGGCAGATGATATTTTTTACGCAAACCGATTTTTTCTTCTATGGTTCGCGGATGGAATTTTTCGGTATCGACACCCCAATAAATGCACGACAGTTTTTTCTTCAATCCAACTGTCTTATATTTCAGATCGTTCAGAACCATTTGCGAGAGACAAACAATTTTCCTGACGCCGAACGGAACGAGGAGGTTGAATAAAATAGCACGGATATTTTCATAAAAGAATATAACATTATAAACAACCGGTATTCTTCTTGTGAGCAACGACGGCAAGAGCAGGAGCAATGATAGAACATCTGAGCAATGGATAATATCAATCAGGTTATCGCGCAATAATTTTTTCAGTTGAAAAGATGCTTTTAGATTTTGCCAAAATATTTTGGGGCGGATAAGATGTTTCAACATCACGGTGCGGAACGGAAGATAAAGAATTTCTATCTCTTTACTTTTCGCGCGTTCAACTAAAGGTCCATCTTCGTTTACTATTAAGACCGGCTGAAATTTTGAGCGGTCGAGGTTCTGCATCAGGTAAAGCAGACCATATTCACCCCCGCCCATCGATGTATAGATGGATATAAAAGCGATTTTTTTAGGCGGCGGCATCTCTTTTCCCCAAAGCATTTAAACAGATTTTTATTTTCATGGAATTCTTTTCCCGCGAAGAAAATAGATAAAAAAACCGAGTGTAACAGAGAATTGTGCAACGATAATCAGAAATAAAAGTGTGAATGCGCGCAGCAGACCGCGCGAACGGAACGGCGCGAAGAGAAGTCCTAAATATACCTTTAACGGAATTGGTGTCGGCTTACCTCCATCCCGATTCTGTGTGTGCGTATAGTAAATATAAGACCCCTTACCCTGCACAAATTGATGCCGGACGAATTGTTTAAAATTGGAGTTATTAAAATGCGTGATGATAATATCCGGGGCAAAGACAATTTTTTCTCCGGCACGACTTAAACGGAAGATAAGATCACGGTCTTCAGCCCCCATGCGGAATACAGGATCGGGACCACCGACTTTTTCCAGACTTGTGCGGCGAAATGCGATATTGTTACCTGTTAGGTACGGCGTATTTCTGCGAGCTGAGTTGAGTTTGGATTTGAAATAATTGTTGATGAAATCGTTCGCGTCGGCGCAGGGATTAGACGGATCGCCGGTTTTTGTTGGACCGCCGATCACACTTGCGTTTGAGTTTTGAAATAAGTGATAATATTTTTTCAGCCAATCTTTTGGAAGAACGCAATCATCATCCGTGAAAGCGACAAACTCACCGGTTGCATATTGCAATCCGGCTTTTCGCGTTGCGGCAAGTCCGCTGTTCTGGTGATGGTGATATTTGATTTTATGCTTCGATGAGATGGATAAAAGATATTCGTGTGTACCATCGGAACTGCCGTCGTTCACAACGATAATTTCATACTCGCCAAAATCCTGTTGAAAGATGGAAGATAAAGTTCTTTTTAAAGATTCGAAACGGTTATATGTTGGAATAATGACGGAAAACTTCATTTACATAGCAAAGATATTTCACAGATATAAATACGAGGCACACCAAAATAAATTTGACAAATGCGGGTGGGTAATGGGTAAATAAAAATTTACCAAAGTTACATAATCTTTGGATGAGAAACAAGATTCAATGATTGAACCGATGTTATGCAAAAGAGCAATAATAAGGTTTAATCAGCAAAATTCTAAATCAGAATTACTAAATTCTAAATGGCAATGTCATCACTTAGTGACAAATACCAGCAGGCACGCCTAAGCTCTTCGAGCGTTGGCGTGCAGGCGGGAAAACTGAGCGAGTTTTTGTGGTTCTCGAGTTCATAGTTTCAACCTTGAGTATCAAGAGAACCTTTTTAGACAGCCCAGGGAATGACACAGCCCTTTCTTATTTTTTGTTCAATCCCATCGGAATCTATCCAATTTTAGGCACTGAAACATCCCAAGACAAATTCGGGACAAGATGTTCAGTGAGACTTCTGGAGAATTTTTCAAAAGTTTCTATCTAGTATTTCGGAATTAGGAATTAGGTATTAGAATTTACTTGTACGTTACACCAGCAATTTAACGAAGTGTCTGATAACATAAAGCATTCCAAGGGTTGCATTGTTTCAGGAGAATGTTGTATATTTACATTCAATAATGAGAAAATTAGAATATATAATTTTATTCTTCTGTATCGCTTTTTTGTTGCTGCAGATATGGGGAGCGATATTTCCTTCACATTTTAATTGGGGGACACAATCGTTTGCATTTTACAACTTAACAATCGGGTTGACAGCAATAATTATTTCGGGAGCAACATTTGTCGTGTTCTCAAGAGTTAGAATTTACTCATTTCTTGAAAAAAGGATAAATAAATCATCCGCCGTACCTGCATGGATAAGTTTTATAGCGATTGCAGGTTTGATATTTTTTATCGCAATCAAATATCCAACCGAAGGAATGATGTGGGGCGATAGCAAAATAATTTTACTAACAACACCGGAAGTGCCATCAAGCACGGAAGAATCGGCAAACTTTCGCAACCAGCCACTCGTGTTGCTGACTCTACGAACAGTTCAGAGTCTACTAAAAGAGAACGGATCGGGGGATATTAAAGATGTTTACAAGTGGGTTGATCTTGCAGCAGGAATAATTTTCCTTGCGTTCGTTTTCCTTTTCATGTCGCGATTGAAAATAACCATATTGAATAAAATTCTTACCGTATTATTTCTCCTTGCCGGAGGCGGAACTCAATTCTTTTTCGGTTACATAGAAAATTACGGACTGCTTTATGCTTTTACGGCAGGTTATGTTGTAACCGGATGGCTCGCATTGAAAAAAGATATTCCGGTTTTTATTCCTCTCGTAATTTTTATGGTGATGGCGGGATTGCATCTCGGCGCATTAATATTCCTCCCTACATTATTTATTTTCTTATATATGAGTTGGCGAGGAAATAAACTGAATGCAATTCTTCTTGGGATAGGAGCAGTTTCGATCGCCGGAATTGTTTTGTGGTTGAGTAATTACAGTTTATTACAGCTTGTGGTAAGAATCGGAGCGGCGTTCAAATATGATTTTCTTCCGTTTATTACCCCCTCTGCCGGCGCCGCTTACACAATGATATCTCCGATACATATACTAGATTGGATAAATCTAAATTTATTGATAGCTCCATTTAGTCTAATCGCAGTCGTAATATTTATCCTCATGATTCGTTCACGAGATTGGGTAACCAAACCGGAAAATATATTTCTTCTCGGTACATCGTTATTCGGACTGCTCTTTACATTCATCATGAATCCTGCTCTTGGCATGTTTCGCGATTGGGATATGATGGCGAGCTTTTTTGTCCCGTTAATGATCTTCAGCGTTATTATGTTTGTCGAGAATATTACGGTTAGTTTGCAAAAATATATATTTTTGGTCGTAACCGTTCTGGCTTTAATTCATACAACCGCGAGAATCGGGATAAACGCCGATGAGAACAAGCACCTTGCTCGCGCAGAGATATTGACAAATCCGAAATTTATGGCAAGGTTCGCCGAGGTATTTTATTACGATCGGCTTGCAAACGCTTTTTGGGGACGGAACGATTACGCACGCACTAAGAAATGGTATGAACGGTACACTGCCATCGACAGCTCCAATCCGCGCATCATTGCAAATCTATCGGATGTTTACCGCAAACTTAACGAGAAGGAAAATGTTTACCGGATGTTGAAGAGATCGGTTGAATTAGGAACACGCGATCCGAAAGTATATTCAAATTTATCGGTTGAACTATTTAACCACGGAAAAATATCCGAAGCCATCGCCATGGCAGAGACCGCACTTATCATATATCCGGATTACGCGCTCGGTCATGCAAATCTTGGCTTAATGTGCATGAACACAAATCAAATTGACCATGCAATTAATAATATCGAAAAAGCACTTATGCTCGGAATGACCGATGCAAAACTTTTTCGCTCGCTGGGAGACGCATACGAAATGAAAGGGAACCAAGCGAAAGCGATCAGTTTCTATACAAAATATTTAATGGAAATTCCGAATGATACCGCCATATCAAATAAATTGATAAAATTTAGTACATTAAAAAAGAATCATCGATAATAAAATTATATCCGATCTAATGCCGAAAAAATCTTTATATATCTTAATTTCCATATTCATGCTGGCAGCGCTTCACGTTTGGGCGGCTATTTATCCTTCTCACGCAAATTGGGGATTTCATTTTTTCAGTTTTTATTCATTGCCTGTTGGAATTGCAGCGCTCATAATATTCTTTATGTTTTCTATTCAACCCATCAGCAATACAGTTTCAAATAAATTCGATATTGCGGTAAAGAAAATCGCACGCTTGCCTTTACCGATAGCTTTTATAATTATCGCCGGAATAACATATTTTTTTATTTTTCTTTTTCCCGCAAAATTACATTTATTGGGCGACGGTGCGGTTCTTCTTAGGTCAGTTCCATTGGGAATAACAGGCGATCAGATCACTTTAAGCTTCCGTAATCAACCACTGATGTTCTGGATTTACAGAACGGCTATGTCTTTACATCCGTTTGAAGCCGCTCCGAACGCACACACCGTTTATTATTCTATCGACATTTTTGCGATGCTCGCGTATCTTGCATTGCTATTTTGGTTTTTCCGTTACGTATCTCAGCCGTTGCTGGAAAAAATATTCCTTGGCGGATTAATTCTATTCGGAGCGGGGTTTCAATTCTTCTTCGGTTATATTGAGAATTACGTCTTGCAATATCTTGCAACAACAGCATATGTTTTAACCGGCTGGCTGGCGCTTGAAAAGAGAGTTCATATCGGCATACCTATAATATTTTTTGTAATGATGACTGCTCTTCATCTGGGAAGTATCGTATTTATACCGAGTTTATTCGCGCTTATAATTTTATCGTGGAAAAAGAAAAAAGCAGATGCAATTCTTTTTTTAGGGATAGTGAGCATAGCCGGTATCGGCGCATTATTTCTCGTTGGTTTTAACCCGATCGATATGATGAAACATTTGCGTTCGGGAAGCGTCGATTTTTTGAAACCGTTCGAAGGCGGATATGGGAATTTCCCGTATGCGATGTTTTCTTTAGTACATTTTATTGATTTAGGCAATGCACATTTACTGCTGGCGCCGTTAGGGATTATTTTATCCACTATACTCATACCGGCACTGCCAAAAGAACGACGTTGGAAAAATCCGATCCTCCTCTTTTTCTTAATCACAATCGGTTGTGGCTTGTTTTTTACTTTTGTTATCAACAGTGCGCTCGGTATGGCTCGTGACTGGGATTTATTCTCGAGTTTCTTCGTTCCATTATCCATCCTGCCCGTTTATCTACTGATTCAACAAAATCAATGGAAAGAACGGCGATTCATTTTTCTTCTGATTGCAATATTCCTGTTGATGAGAACTGCTTCATATATCGGCATTAATTCATCGGAGGAAAAACATTTGGTTCGCGCACGAATGCTCAATAGTGAAATATTTCTTTCAAAAGCCGCTAATATGGCTTACGACGAATCGCTTGCAAATTTATTCTTCGACAGTCAGCGTTACAAGGATGCACGTATTTATTATGAGCATTTCATGACTATTGATTCGATGAATCCTCGAATCATCGGGAACATTTCGGATGTTTACAGAAAGATCGGAGAACGCGAAAAATATTTTTATCAACTTAAACGCGCCGCCGCGGCTAAAAGTCCTGATCCCGGTATTTATTCAAATTTAGGAGTTGAATATGCAACACGCGGCGACACGATGAAAGCAATAGAATATAACGAGCGTGCCATTCAGTTAAATAATAATAGTTCTCGCGCTCATGCAAATTTGGGTATATTATATTCTTCCAGGAACGACTTTGTAACAGCCGATAAGCATTTCAGAATGGCTATCGATCTCGGCATGAACGAACCGCTGCTCTTTCTTTACGCTGGCGATTGTGCCGCACGGTTGGGCGATTTAAAACGCGCATTATCGAATTACGACACATATCTTTTGAATAATCCGCGCGATGAAAGAGCACGTACGATGAGAGAAAAAGTGTTTGAATATTTAGCGAAGCAGAATAAATAAAATAATTTGACGCGGTTTAAGTGAAGTGATTGGATTTAACATTTCTATTCTTTTTTTTCTTTTCTTTTAAAAAAGATACCTAGAACAATTCCGATTGGAATGCCTATAGAAAGACCAAGAACAAGATTACCGAGCGCCACACCAATTCCACCGGATAGAGCAACACCAAGAGCGATACCTCTAATCATTGCGGTGCTATTTTTATTTGATGTATTTGATTCAAAATTTTGATTCATTTTATTCACCTCGATTTTAAAAATAAAAACCACAAATATTCGTATCATATTTGTGGTTTTGTGGGCCCTGTAGGACTTGAACCTACGACCCGCAGATTATGAGTCTGCTGCTCTAACCAACTGAGCTAAGGGCCCCTGAATAAACTAAACATTACTAAATCTTGATAAATATATCATTATTTTGTCAAATTTCAAAGAAAAATAATGAAAAATCTTTATAATTGATTCATTTGAAAGAATTTCATATATTGTAATAGCTGTGATGTAAGTATTCGGTAACTGAATCTTGGGAACGTGTTAAATAAATCTCGTTCATATCTTCGGTGCATCTCAGAAATTAACTAATTTTCCAATGAACCAATTGGGGAGTACGAATGGGACGTACAAAATATTCTGGACGTTTCTGTGCATACTGCAATAAAGAAACTCGGATGGTGCTGGTTGGTGCAATGGAAGGAATTCAAGATAAAACTTGGTTCCGATGTACACGGTGTCATCATGCGGCTTTGTTAGATGAAGAGTCTGTTGAAAAAGCGCAAGCTGCACTCGATTCTTCACAAGCAACAGTGTACAATCCATGGCAATCATTTCATATTGGTGAATCGATATTTCATCAAGAATGGAATGAAGTAGGAAAAGTTCTATCTAAAATAAAAATGTCGGACGGCAATCAGGCGATTGTAGTGTCGTTCGAAAATGCAGGTCAGCGACGGCTGATCGAAAATTTAAAGCCGGAAGAACCGGTAGAAAGCGAAATTATATCGTAATTCGTTTGTTACTAAGATCGGAAGGAGGTGAATCGAATGGTCGGTATTGTTGTAAATGAAAATGAAAACATTGACCGTGCGATCCGCAGATTCAAAAAGAAATATGAACGCTCAGGTATCCTGAAAGAAGTGAAGAAGCGTTCATACTTCACAAAACCTTCCGTGAAGAAACGCATGGAGAAAATTAAAGCCGTACGCCGTGCTTATCGCACAAATATGGAAGAGATGTAAAATACGTTTGCACAGAATAATTGAAGGGCCGGTATTGCTACCGACCCTTTTTTATTTCTTAGCTCATTAAAACTATACTCAGACCGATTTATTTTCCACCGTCTGATTTCCCTTCTTTATGCCAATTCGTTTTCTCACAGCCGGAATCTGAATCAGCCCGACCAGAATCAACAATAAACTCAGACCCCATCCGGCATTTGTAATCGATAAACCGGTTTCGTAAATAGAAGAATCGAACCGGAACTCAACCGTATGCTCACCTGCGGGTATAACAAGTGAACGTAAAACATAATTTGTTTTATAAATCTCCGACGGATTTCCATCTATGAATGCTTTCCATCCCGGAGGATAATATATCTCACTAACAACCAGCAGTGCGTTTTTGGTAGTAAATACTTTCATGCTTAGTTTCTGCGATTGATATTGAATATCTAATACATTCGTTGAATCTGACTTTGATGGAACTGACGAAGGGACAGTTTCAAGAATTGCTGTCGTGCGTGGATTCCATTCTGGCAAGTTGAGATGAGCAAGAATTTCATTCTTCGATGATGCAATAATCGCTGTATCAACAAACCATGCCCTTGGTAAATAACCGGGGTTGAGATAAGTCAACATCTTCTTTTCCTGATCGAAGTTTACCATTTGGAATTTATCTGCCGGAAGTTGCCCCGGTGCGACAAGATATTTTACGTTGAGCATGTTGACGACGTTCATATTGATCGGAAATTGCGGATCGGCTCCGTTATAAAGCACCGATTCAATCAGGTCTTGATATATCCTGATTTTTGCGGGACTATAACCACCAATAGATGATACATTGTGATACATGAAAGAATTATTTTGAAACAGATCTTGCTGAGATTGATCGCGTCCTAGCGGGAATATTCTATAAAGCGAATTATCATTCTTCAAATACTGAACTGTTGCATTTGCCTGCGGTTCCTCAAGTGCAGTCCGGGACCTTGGATTTACAAACTTCACATCAACAACCATCAGATCAATGGTTACCAGTAAAATCATGCCGGCAACGGCAATTGTTGGTGATTTCTTCCCCTTAACATAAAAATAGATTAATCCCAACAAAGCGCCCGATAACACAAGCATTTTAATCATATCTCCCCAGAATATATCAAACCGCTTTTCTTTTAAGAGATTCTGATATTGGATAGCACTTTGTTGCCCAGCTTGTTGGATAAACTCCCTCAACTCTCCTTCCTTTGAAAACATAAAATCCGATAGAAAACTTTGGAGAAAAGATTTTCCTACAAGTGAAATTACTACAGCAATTCCAATAATCGCAATCCATAAAAGAATTTTTTTATTGAATTTTTCAAAATCAAATTCTTTGCCACGCTGGTACAAATCCATCAAAAATGAAATTCCTGCTGCTGCTATCAAACCACATGTGAGCGAGACAAGAGATAATATCATCGCAGGCGCACGCAACGAATTGAAATATGGCACATAATCGAAAAATAGATTATAAATTACTCCTAAATGATTTCCGAACGAAAGAAATAAAATAAAAACTGTGAAGATCGCCAAGAACCAGGTTAAGCGATTTCGTTTGTAAGCAAAAGCAAAAATCATAAGTAGCGCGGGAATAATGCCAACGTAAACAGGTCCATCCACAAAAGGCATCCAACCCCAATAGAGAGGCAACGCCTGCTCTGCGCCCTGCCATTCAGTAACGTAATTATTAGAGAATCCGAAAAATGACGGATGAATAAAAGTTAGCATTTCCAAAGGATGGTTAGACCAGCTTGTTGCGTATTCGTATGTTAAACTGCCTCGTATGGAATATGGTTTGTACTGCTCGGTGGGGAAATATTGATAAGTGAATATCGCGAAACCAATCGCCATAGCGACAACAAACAGAGCGAACCTTTTTGCAACAACAACAGGTTGTGTTTTAATATCGAGAATCGATTCATAAAGGAAATAGATACCTATCAAAAGTAATCCGTAGAATGCGATCTGAGGATGTTTGTTTAGCAGCATTGTACCGGTGGCGGCGCCAAGTAAACCGAGACTGAGTGTATCGCGGCGTTGAAATAATGATACGGCTAAAAGAAACACAAGAGGTATGAAAGTCAGCGTCATCATTTTCGTTCCGTGCCCTGATTGTGCAAGCCCGATTGCATACGGATTCAACATCATGGTTATCGCGGCAAAGAGAGACGGAAGATGAGAGAATTTCAATTGACGCGCAAGGAAGTAAGTGAATACACCCATCAGGAAATAGTGGAGAATGAACCACGACATTTCGCCGCCGAAGAAAAGTGGATTGCCGATAAATTGTAAAATGATTTCGGCATAGTTGAGATCGCGAGGGAAAATCATCGCGCTTGCAACAGGCAATCCGCTGAAGATGTACGGTATCCAAAACGGATCGACTTTCTCCGTTGATCTGATATGTTCCATAGCTTTATCCCAGCTATGAGCCGAAGCCGTATCGCCCGAATCGGCAAACATCATATCGGATGTAATAATCTTGAAGAAAAGAATATACAGCAGTGCAAACAGAACGAGCATGCTGAAGATATCTTTCTTCAAAGAAGAAAGATTATCGAACCATGTCGGCTTTGAATTGAATGCATTCTTTGAAGTAGACAGTTTGGATTTAGATGACATAAAAACTTCCGATCAATATTATAATCCTTGAATAGGAATGAATATACGGAAAAAAAGGGAAAGAAATAAAAAGGGGTGGCTCAGCTACAGAAGCATTTTTCTCAAAATAAAATGGATTTTTCCATATTTTATTTGACATTAATTTTCTTTTTCACTATTTTATTCGGAAAGAAATTAGCATAGAATAACAATTAAATTTAAGAGACATCT
>PNNN01000008.1 GCA_013824245.1 Chlorobiaceae bacterium
GAACATTGGACATCGAATATCAGATATTAGATGTCCGATGTGAGATGTTCGTCTGCTAATTATATGCCTCCAAGATTCAGAGATGGATTTTGGAGGTTTTTTATTCCCAGAATTGGTATATTCTGTTATCTCAATTGTTAATGGAGCAAATAATGAGACTTCTAAAGTATATGTTTATCGTAAATATTTTTCTTTCCCATTATGCTCTTGCACAATGGGTGCAAACTAAAGGACCTTACGGCGGGGTAGTTTCTTGTTTCACCATTATTGATTCCACCCTCTTCGCGGGCACCATAGGAAGCGGCGTGTTTCGTTCGTCGGATAATGGCTCTCATTGGATTACAGTGAATAATGGCTTAGAGGGTTTAAACATCGGAGCGCTGACTTCAAGCGGTTCAACGCTTTATGCTGGAGTTTCCGGTAAAGGAATTTATCGTTCAACAAATTACGCCGAAAGCTGGACACCAATAAATAACGGCTTGACAAATTATTACATTCGCGCACTCGCTGTTCATGGAACATACTTATTTGTCGGCACCAACGGAACCGGAATATACCGCTCGACCGATAGTGGAGAGACTTGGGCAGAGTCGAATAGTGGTTTAAACTATCCCTTTATAACTTCGCTTACTATTAACGGAACGATTATTTTTGCAGGCACATCCTCGGCTGGCGTGTTTCGTTCGTTAGATAGTGGTAGTACATGGATTTCTGTTAACGCTGGTCTGATGAACACGGACATTTATTCGCTTACAACAAAAGAGAAATTTATATATGCCGGAACATACGGTAGCGGCGTCTATTCTTCAAACGATAGCGGGAATACCTGGTATGCTACAAATTATGGATTGCTTGAAAAAGAAGTATTAGCACTCAAATCTTTTGACTCGTCTTTATATGCGGGCACACAATATGGTGGTGTTTTTCGATTGAACGATGGTGATTCGGTTTGGACTCCAATTAATAATGGTTTTACTAACCTGTTCATCGAGGCGTTTCAAGTTGCAAATGGAAAATTATTTGCAGGTACATTCGGTAATGGCATTTTTCTCCTATCTAATGATGATAGTACATGGAGAGAAGTTAATAATGGATTAAGCGCCACTGAAATTGGTTCCTTAGTTGTTCATGGATCGATGTTATTCGCAGGTGCAATAAATGGCGGAGTTTTTTCTTCAACAGACGGTGGTGATAGTTGGGTATCAAAGAATAATGGCATTACCCGAACTTATATATTTTCACTTGGCTTGAAGGATCAAAAACTATTTGCCGGAACCTACGGCGGCGGTATCTTTCGCTCAATCGATAGCGGTAATACTTGGATTCCGATGAACGCTGGTTTGAACGATTACTACATCTCATCATTCGCAATTTCAGGTTCGGCATTGCTTGCTGGCGAATCTGTAGGCGGAGGTGTGTATCGCTCTACAAATGATGGAGATTCTTGGATTCAAATGCAAGATGGTTTAACGGAAAAATCCGTTTATGCAATGGCATCGGCTGGGGCGACCGTATACGCCGGAATGTGGAGAGATGCCGGAGTATTTCGTTCAATAAATGGCGGTATCTCCTGGTCAGCCGTTAATAATGGTTTGCTGGATCAAAATGTAAACTCTCTAATGGTAGTTGATACTATGGTTTTTGCCGGTACGCAGGATGGTGTTTTTCGTTCGACTATTAACAGTAACAATTGGTTAGAAGTGGACAATGGTTTAGCTTCCAAATATATTCGATCATTTGCATCTATTAACTCAACAATTTTTGTTGGAACAAATAATGCCGGCGTCTATCGCTCTACTGATTACGGTAGTGTATGGGAAGCGATTAATGAAGATTTGAAAAACCAAACGATACAAACGCTGGCAGTCATTGACACAATCCTTTATGCAGGTACTTATGGAAGTGGAGTGTGGAAATTGAAAAATGCACTACCGACGAAAGTCGAAGACCAATCAATTTTACCGTTCGTTTGCTCATTGTCTCAAAACTACCCAAACCCTTTCAACCCGACAACGAATTTCCAATTTTCAATTGCCAACTCACAATTGACAATTATGAAAGTCTATGATGTATTGGGAAGGGAAGTTGAAACTCTGGTGAATGAGCTGTTAAATCCCGGAACATATAATGTAAAATGGGATGCAACCAAATTTTCCAGCGGTGTTTATTTCTATCGTTTGCAGTCAGGAAAATTCACCGATGTCAAGAAGATGATATTGGCAAGATAAAAGCAGTCATCTGATATCCGATGTCCGATATCCGATATCAGATATTAGTTTGCTAATTAAATACCTCCAAGATTCAGAGATGGATTTTGGAGGTATTTAATTGTTAAAAAATATTTAATGTTTGCAATTCATCCTGGGTTTTCTTAAATTATGTTCCTATAAACAATCTATTATAAATGGGTTAATCATGCGTACCATAATCTTGTTTTCTCTTCTGATTTTTATCGGTTATCTGTCCGCACCGTTCTGCTTCGGCCAGAGTCAAAATGAAACGACAGCAAGCCCAACCGTACGATGTCCCATTGGTGCGGGAAGTAAAATCGTGAGCGGGATGGGGAGTCTTTCCGTTACAACAGTAGAAGGTTCCGATAATTCAATAATGTCATTGACTCTTGCTCCGAGCATCATCAATTTTGTGGTAAAGGGATTCGGGATAGGGGGTGATTGCAGTCTGACTTTGAAGACCGTAGGAGGTTTGAGTGCTTCTGCAGTTATGATAGGACCAAAAATTATGGCCGCATTTGGTCAGCCGGATGGGACTGTTTTTCCATACATCGGATTAGGTGTTAACTACATAACAGGATCAAGCGGTAACAGCACTGCATCGGGTAGTGCGATTAAAATAGGGTTTGGACTGCTAACCAAGGCGGGCGATAATTTAGGAATCCCGGTAGAATTTGGTATTGTCATGATGAACGTTGAAGATGAAAAAGGAACTGTCTATAGTCTTGGATTTGGGTTCAGCGGAATATTTTATTGATCAAAATATTATCAAACTATATTGTCGATCGTACGATTTACTCAGTTACCGTTGTTGGAGTAGCGATCCAAATAAATCCTTCAGCTAGGTAGAGAAGATGCTTCTCATGAAATAAGTATCTTCATCATATGCGGGAGGTAAAAGTTAGACCTCCGGGATTGAGATCCTCAATTCCGGAGGTTTTTTATTTATATGTTTTCTATTTTTATCTCATGAATTTGCAATCCTTCTGAAATTGAGTTAAATTCTTTCCGTTAGCATAAATCTCTATATCTATAAAACGGAGCTATTCACGATGAACCGGATACGTTTATTTTTAACTTCATTCATTCTTTTAATCTTTGGAATGCAAATGGCACACACCCAAAATATTTCTCCATCTTCCCTTAAAGCGTCAATCACCAAAATGGAAGGGGAGCTTGTAAAAAAATATGGTGATGATCAAAGAGAACGGATAGTAAGAGGACTTAAACAAGTAGCCGATTTCTGGCGGTCTGAAGACGGCAATGCAACAGTTTTCGAAGAATTCGTTGGAGCAAATTTCGCAGGTGACCAATCGAAACTCGATGTTATGTTCAACCGTTATCAGTATCTTCTCGAAAAGCTTAACGGACACATGCAGGAGATTGGGCGCGAATTTCGCACACAAGTTGATCTCGATTTTGGACCTGTTGAAAATTACGACGAAATATTTGCCGGTTACGACGTATCGGCTCATACAGCCGATGATCTTTTCCAAAATAAACTTGCATTTATAGTTCTTATGAATTTCCCTCTGACAACTTTGGATCAGAGACTAACCGAAGGAGAAAAATGGACACGCAGGCAATGGGCAGAAGCCCGATTGGCACAGATGTTCTCCAAACGTATTCCGGCAGAAGTCAACCTTGAGGTAGCCAAAGTTTCTTCTGACGCCGATAGGTACATCTCTGATTATAATATCTGGATGCATCATCTACTTGATTCAAAAGGAGAGAGGTTATTCACTCCTAAACTTAGATTACTTTCTCATTGGAATTTACGAGATGAATTAAAAGCAAATTACGGTGATGAGAAGAATGGATTTGTCAAACAAAAAATGATTCAGCAAGTTATGGAGAGGATAGTTACACAAACGATTCCCGCTCTCGCTGTGAACAATCCGAATGTGGATTGGAATCCCTACACTAACGACGTAAAATTGACTGACGTGAAAGATTTCGATCAACCGGTTCAATCAGATCTGAAAATATCAAACGCTTCGGAACCGGATACAAGATATGCAACCCTTTTATCAACTTTCAAAGCATCGCAAAAAGTGGATGTATACTCTCCAACGGCGCCAACACTTATTGCCCGGCGATTTGACGAGAACCGCGAGATACCTGAATCAAGGGTGAAAGCGATGTTCGAGCAAGTGCTTACTTCACTGTTAGTGGCAAAGGTTGCAAAAATTATCAAAGAGCGTTTGGGCCGTCCGCTTGAGCCATTCGATATTTGGTACAATGGTTTCCGTCAACGCAGCGCATATACTGAAGCTCAGTTGGATGAGCTTGTATCAAAAAAATATCCTACTCCCGATGCTTATAAAAATGATATTCCCAACATGCTCATAAAACTTGGATTCACCGAAGAACGGGCAAAATATCTCGCCGATAGGATTGAAGTTGATCCCGCGCGCGGTTCGGGACATGCAATGGGCGCCGGTATGAAGGGAGAAAAAGCGCATCTTCGCACACGCGTTGCGGCGGGTGGTATGAATTACAAAGGTTTCAATATAGCTGTTCACGAAATGGGTCATAATGTTGAGCAAGTTTTTTCTCTCGATAATATTGATAATTGGTTTTTACAGGGTGTTCCCAATACGGCATTCACCGAGGCGATTGCCTACACATTTCAAGATAACGATTTACAATTGTTGGGTTTGGCGGCTCCAACATCAGAAAGCGTTGCATTGAAAGTGTTGAACGATTTTTGGGCAACTTACGAAATTGCCGGCGTTTCATTGGTTGATATGACCGTGTGGCATTGGATGTACGCTCATCCAAATGCAACACCATCCGAATTGAGAGATGCTGTGATTAAGATATCCAAGGAGATTTGGAATCAATACTATGCGCCGGTTTTTCAGATTAAAGATGTTGTTTTACTTGGTATTTATTCGCATATGATCGATTCGTACATGTATCTTCCTGATTATACTATCGGTCATCTGATTGCATTTCAGATTGAAGAACAGGTTAAGAAGGTTGGGAATATAGGGTCGGAAGTCGAGAGAATGGCTTTGATTGGCAGAATTGCACCAGATTTATGGATGAAAATAGCAACCGGCTCATTTGTTGGACCGGATGCTTTGATTATCGCAACTGAAAAAGCGCTGAGGGGAATTAAATAAAAGATTTTTAATACCAACAGACTATGAGGAATGAATAATTTCTATGAAACCTAAAGTTAAAATATTGTATGTTGATGATGAGATTAATGCGCTGCATGCTCTCATGCTTGGATTGGAAGACCGTGGGTACGAAGTGCTGATAGCAGAAACGGGCGCCGATGCGCTTGAGATTTTGAAAACCGAAATACCGGATGTGATTATTGCCGATCTTAGAATGGCACCGATGAACGGATTCGAATTGTATTTGGAGATCAAGAAAAAGACAAACCTACAGTCTGTGGTTTTCTTCTTTTTAACTGCGGTAGATGATTTTCTCGCACAGAAATACGGCCAAACGCTTGGTGTTGATGCTTATATCACTAAACCGATCGAGCTTGATTACCTTGACTCGGTGATTAAACAAAAGATTGCCAATAAATAATTTACAACCCCTATCCGGTAAATAATTGACATCTCAACGGTTTCATTTTGTCGATATCCTCCGGGGGTGGGCGGTCTTTGTTATGATCGAAACGCACGTGGTGAATGCACTGCTGGTTCCGAATCTGAAAGATGAATCTACATTCAAGGTTTTAACTTTTATCAATGGGCTGGTGGCTCCGTCGTTTCTGTTTTGCGCCGGTTTTGCGTTGGCTATTTCTTTGTCTAAAAGGTGGAATCAATACATCCAACTTGATAAAACTTTTTGGAGATATGTTCAGCGCCTTTTTTTCATTCTGATTGTCGGATATTCGCTTCACCTGCCGTTCTTTTCTCTGAAAAAACTACTTGCGTTGAGCGATGTTCAGGCGTGGAGTTCATTCTTTCAAATCGATATTCTTCAGACGATAGCTATAACTCTTTTTCTACTTACGTTAATTGCCGTGATTATTAGAAAAGAGAAAATATTTATTTACGCCATCCTCATCTTTGGATTGTTTATAGTTTTTTCAGCTCCAATAATCAGAGCGCTCGATTATTCTGATTGGAATGTATGGTTGCGACCGCTTTTCACGATAGAATATAAATCCCAATTTCCGCTTTTCCCATGGTCAGCGTTCTTAATCAGCGGAACGATACTCGGGTTTTTATTCATCAAATCCAGAATCTCCGGAGTTGAGAAATCTTTTATAAATCGTACAGGGATCGCATCGCTCTTGATGATTGTAATTGCGCTTGGATTTGAATATCTTCCTTTTTCTGTCTATCCGAATCATAATTTTTGGAAGGCAAGCCCCGAATTCTTCTTTGTTCGTTTGGGACTCGTTATTCTAAGCTTGGTTGGTTTGTGGAAGTTTGAACAATTGAAAAAATCTACAGGTAACTCTGTATTTTCTTTGTTCGGACAAGAATCACTGCTCGTATATGTCGTTCACTTGCTAATTATTTACGGTTATACTTACCCGTGGAGTTTTATAAGATATTTCGGTCAGACGTTAAATTATTTTGAATGTTTAGGTCTATTCATCCTGTTAACCGCTGCCATGTATCTAATGGCTTACATTTGGCATTGGCTGAAAAATTGGAATTTACGAATCGCAAAGGGTGTGCAGTACGTTTGGTTAACAGCGATAGTGCTGGCGTTTATTCTAAAAGAATCATAATCGCCCGACGAATTTGGGTGAGGGATTTACTTCTTTCTTGATTTCGGTTGTAGAGCTTTTTCAAGCTTCCACGTTTTAATTTCGGCGAGCGCTTTATAATCCGTGAGGTCGAAATGAATTGGTGTGATTGAAACATATTTTTGGAAAATAGAAATAAGATCAGTCTCTTCAGATGAATCAACAACATCCAATTTGCCTGTAAGCCAGAAATATTCTTTATTGTTTGGATCGCGGCGTACATCAAACGTGTCGTCCCATCTCGATTTACCCTGACGGGTGATTCTGATGCCTTGAATTTCTTTTTCCTTTAAATGTGGTATGTTCACATTTAAAAGCATGTCTTTAGGAATTGAACGTTTTAAAATATAAGATGCCAACTGGCGGCTAAATTTTGCCGCGTAACGAAAATCTGGTTTATCGTATGTGGTGAGCGAAACTGCGATGGAGGGTATCCCGAGGATTGTTCCTTCTGTTGCGGCAGAGACTGTTCCGGAATAAATGATGTTTATCGCCGTGTTAGATCCATGATTAATCCCTGATACCAATAAATCCGGATTTATCTTCAACACTTTCCGAACGGCAAGTTTTACACAATCAGCCGGTGTTCCATCAACTGCATACCCGAAGAATTTACCGTTCTTGCAAAATTTTTTCAAGCGTAACGGATAATTCATCGTAATAGCATGACCCACCGCGCTGCGTTGTTCATCGGGTGCAACTACTATAACATCGCCGATCTTCTTTAATTCTTGTGCGAGATAATATATTCCTGGTGCATCAATGCCGTCATCGTTTGAGACAAGGATTGTGGGTCGCTTTTTCTTTGATTGATTCTTCACTCTGATCCTAATAACTCTCTTTGTTTGTTGGAAATTTATTTGATTTTACATCGTCAATGTACAGGCGGAAGGCATCACGCATTGTTTCTGCCAATTCGGAATAGCGGCGTACAAAACGCGGTTTGAATTCTTCTGTTAGTCCAAGCATATCGTAAACCACAAGCACCTGACCGTCGCAATGTGGACCTGCACCGATTCCAATCGTTGGTATAGAAATCGATTTAGTTACCTTCTTCGCAAGTTCTGCAGGAATTTTTTCAAGGACAAGCGCAAATATACCTGCGTCGGCAAGGACTTTTGCATCTTCTATCAACTCTTCCGCCTCTTGTTTCGTTGTGGCGCGTACTTCGTAAGTGCCGAATTTATTGATTGCCTGCGGTGTCAAACCTAAATGTCCCATTACTGGAATTCCGATTTTTACAAGATGCTTAACGATGTCGGCAATGTACGCTCCGCCTTCTAATTTCACCGCGCCAACGCCTACTTCTTTCATTATTCTTCCGGCGTTTCTAATGGCATCATCAATACTCGCCTGAAAAGACATGAATGGCATATCGACTACAATCAAGGCATTTTTAACTGCACGCTTTACTGCCTTTGCATGATAGATCATATCATCAACAGTTACAGGAAGTGTGGTTTCATAACCGTGAACAACGTTGCCAAGCGAATCACCCACAAGTATGATATCTGTGCCGACCTGATCGAGATATTTGGCGACGAGGTAATCGTATGCGGTCAGCATCGCGATTTTTTCGCCGGTTTCTTTCATCTTCACAACTGTCTTCGTTGTTACAACACGAGGTTTTTTGCCGTTCGGTTTAATCTTTTTCATTTGCTGTTACCTTTCCATCAATAAGTTGGGAGACCGATTCACTTCCGATATCTTCCCATCTGATGTTAAATTCTTCCTGAAATCCTTCTCTAATATACTCAACCGATTCCCCGAATGAAACTTTCCGATCTAATATTGTTTCTGCTTCGGTTGTTATCGCTGTAAATGATTCTTCGACAATATTCATTTTATCGACAATATGATCTGCTAAGTAATGGGTGAGTTGGCGGTGTTGGGTGCCGAGTAAAAAAGAACCATGCTGTAAAATAACTCTTCCGAAACGTCGCTGGGCGCTTCCTACAATTTTTTTCCCTTGGTATTGAATTTCATATTTCGCAGAAGATGAAAAACACGGGATTGAATTTACGGATTGATAATGTTTGCGAAAGTTTTCATTCTCTGGTGAAAGATGAGCGTCAATATTCATCATTCTCAGACTGCGCAACAGGGCGTTGTTGATAGAATGATAAATATCCCGCGGTCCTTGATCTCTCATGTACATGATAACGCTGTAAGTTAATTCGTGGGCATGAAAGATTGCGCGTCCACCTGTAGGTCGTCGAACAATATCTAAACCGTCAGCGAAAATTTTGGGAATATTAAAGTCAGATTCAGATTGATTAAACCCGAGTGATATAGTAAACGGCTTCCAACCATAAACACGGAAGATTGGAGAATCGGAATTAAAATCGAAATTGCGGGCTAATTGCTCATCAAGCTGCATGTTGAACTTTCCGGTATTCAAACCGGTGTTGAGAAAACGCCAAATCATCTTCGGCCGATGATTCCCCGTTTACTTCTCTCGACGAATTCAACTACATGCCTAACTTCATCATTCACAAGCAATTCATTGCGGATAATTTCCAGAGCTTGGGAGACATTCATTTGAGAATTGTAGATAAGATGATATACGCGATCGATTGCTTGGATAGTGTCGGGACTAAAACCTCGTCGTCTAAGACCCACAGCATTCAATCCTTTGAACGATAAAGGTTCTGAACCCGCGAGAGTGTAGGGGGGAACATCTTTTGTAACTCTTGAACAGGCGCCAATCATAGAATGACAACCGATATGAGAGAATTGATGTATGCCGACCAAGCCGCCAATTACTGAATGATCTTCGATTACAACGTGCCCGCCCATATTTGAAGCATTCGCGATGATAACGTGATTGCCCACGGAACAATCGTGGGCAACATGCACATACGCCATAATAAAGCAGTGACTCCCGACGGTCGTTTTCATCCGATGGTGGGTGCCGCGGTTCATTGTTACATATTCACGAATGACATTATGATCTCCGACTTCGAGTGTGGTTACTTCGCCGCGGAATTTGATATCTTGCGGAGGAGTACCGAGTACAGCACCATGATGTATTGTACAATCCTTACCAATTCGGGCGCCGTTTGCAATGAGGATGTTTGCGCCAATATGAGTTCCGGTACCAATTATTACATCATCTTCGATTATCGTGAAAGGTCCAACTTTTACATCATCACCAATCTGTGCCTTGGAACTGACAATGGCATGACTATCGATTACAATACTCATAAAAATTATCTGATGGTTAAATAATGAATTTAATTTTTCTTCTCGGATTCCGAGTTCTCGCGTTCAACAATAGCAGCACTGAATTCTGCTTCAGTAGCCAACTCGCCGTTGCGGTATACTTTCGCTTCAAGGACTGCAATTTTGGATCGTCGGTTTTTTATCACTACTTCTATCAATAATTGATCGCCCGGTACAACTTGCTTACGAAATTTTGCATTGTTGATTGAAGTAAAAACAGCAAGCTTTCCCTGCATATTATCGAGACCATTGAGGAGTAATATTCCGCCTACCTGTGCCATCGCTTCAATGATTAAAACTCCGGGCATAACCGGGTATCCGGGGAAGTGCCCTTCGAAGAACCATTCATTCATCGTAACATTTTTTACTCCCACGATCTTTTCGTCGAGGTGGAAATCGATGATCTTATCAACGAACAAGAAAGGATAACGATGCGGAAGAATTTTCTGTAAGGCGTTGATATCGAAAACAACTCCTTCTTTCTTCTCGAACTGATATTTTTTTATAAGCGCCTGTTGCTGATACAGTTTGCGGATTTTTTTTGCAAACTCAACATTGCTCGCGTGTCCGGGTCGAGCGGCAAGGATTTGGGCTTTGAACGGTGCGCCGATCAATGCGAGATCGCCCATCAAGTCGAGCAGCTTATGGCGAGCCGGCTCGTTCTTGAAACGGAGCAATTTGTTATTCAGCATTCCATTGCTGCCGATTATCAATTTATCGCTGATGCCCAATCTTTCTGAGATGCCCTTTATTTTATCTTCGGTCAGATCTTCATCTGCAATCACTATAGCATTATCCAAAGTGCCGCCGCGAATCAAACCCTGATCGTGAAGTGATTCGACTTCGTGCAAAAAACAAAATGTGCGGGCTGGCGCAAATTCTCCAATGAATTCTTTTTCTAAATTGAAAAGACCGGTGTGCTGGCTACCCAATGCCGGATTGTGATAATCAATCATCACCGTCAATCGATATTCATCTGTTGGAAGAGCAACAATGTGCACCCCTTTCGCCTCGTCAATATACTGAACGGTTTGATCTATGATGAGATAATCTTTTGGCGCATCTTGGGCAACGAAATCCGCTTTTAAAAGAGCATCAACAAACGGTCTTGCGCTTCCGTCTTCTATCGGTGGTTCGATATTATTCAACTCGATAACAATATTATCAATTTGTAATCCGACTAACGCGGCAAGAACATGTTCAGCAGTATGAACTTTTGCCTCACCTATTTGAAGTGTTGTGCCGCGTGCAACTTCAACAACATAATCAACAAGCGCAGGAATTTCGGGATGCCCCGGCAAATCGACTCGCTTGAATCTTATTCCATAATTGGACGGGGCTGGCTTGAATGTTAAAGTTGTGGAAACACCTGTATGAAGTCCGGTTCCCGTAATGGATATTGATTGTTTGATGGTTCGTTGCTGTTCTAACATGATATTCTATGACTTATTTTCTGATTTAAGTGAAGAAATAATATTTTCTAATTCTTCAATTTTTTTCTGGAGAGTGCGAAAATCGTAAAGAAGCTGGGGTAACTGTCGCAGCGCCCCTTCGATGCGCCACGTTTCATGAATCTCGCGTGCCGGGTATCCAAAAAAAACTTTACCCGATTCGGTTATCGATTTAGGAACACCCGATTGTGCGCCGATAGTGGTCCGATCTGCGATTGAAATATGTCCGGTTAATCCAACTTGACCGCCAATTTGACAAAAATTTCCGATTGAAGAACTTCCCGAAATTCCGGTTTGAGCGGCAATCACTGTGTTCTCGCCGATGATCACATTATGAGCAACATGAATCAGGTTATCTAATTTGGTACCGCGTTTTATTATTGTACTGCCCAATGTTGCCCTATCAATTGTGCAATTTGATCCAATCTCAACGTCATCTTCTATAACAACATTTCCCCGCTGTGGAATTTTTTCATAACTTCCATCCGGTTTGGGCGCAAAGCCGAATCCATCACTGCCGATAACAGCACCGCTATGAATGATTACCCGTTCACCAATTTTGCATTGTTCGCGAATCGCTGTGTTGGCATAGATGAGAGAGTCATCGCCAATTTTAACATCATCACTAATTGTAGAATTGGGATGAATTATCACACCTTTCCCAATAATACATCGCTCACCGATTACCACATTCGCTCCGATTGCTACATCCACAGCAATCGTTGCCGTTGATGCGATTATGGCTGTCTGATGAATCACTTTTGCCGGCGGTGAAGCTGGGGGATGAAATAAATCGATCAAATGAAGAAATGAAATGTAAGGATCGTTCACTTTGATGATGCTGATTGGTGTTTTGCGTGTTTGCAATTCAGTAAACTCAGCATTGGTAGACAAAAGAATTGCGCTCGCCTTCGTTGTTGCGAGATGTTTCTTGTATTTCAAATTCGAGAGGAAGGTGATATCGTTAGCGCCGGCTTCTTCGATTTTTGCCACGCCGAGGATTTCAACCTCTGTTCCTGTCAATTCTCCATGAACAAGTTTATTTAACTCGCTGAGCAGCATTATTGTTTATCATAAGTTGTAAGTCGATCAATCACTTTTACGGTTAAATCATATTTATCGTTCGAATACATCAGCAAAACGTCGCCGCTTTTATCGAAAATGTAATCGTATTCGTCTTCAAGGGCAATTTCCTGAAGCGCTTTGAATATTTTATTTTGAATCGGCTTCATGATTTCATTCTGTTTAGTGAAAAGTTCGCCGCTTTGTCCGAATTTTTTATTCCGGTATTCGGCAATTTTTTTATCGAGGTCTTGCAGTTCTTTTTCGGCTTGGACTCGTAATTGATCAGTAAGTATAAGTTTTTTCTTTTCGTACTCTTGGTACTTCTTTTGCCATTCGTTTTGCATTTTTGCAAGCTCACTCTGCCATTCGGCTACAAAATTATCTAGTTGCCTTTGAGCGTCCTGGGCTTCAGGAAGTTTCTCCATCACCGTTTTGGAATTAAACCAGCCGATTTTCGACTGACTAAACGTGGGTGATGTTGAAAAAAATAAAAGAAAAAGAAGAACGATTAATGATATCCGTTTCATATATACCTCTTTGGGTTGGGTTAATTTTTACCGCGTTTTAAACGATCGATAACAAGATTTGTGTAATCGTACTTGGCTTCGCCATAAAGCAGAAACATTATTTGCTCGTTTCGGTCGAACATAAATTGGATTTTTTCGTCTTTGGCAACAAGCTCAATAACTTTCATGACTTTTTGTTTTATGGGTCGCATAAGTGAATCGCTAACGATTGCCAATTCACCATCGTTGCCGAATTTATCTTGTCGGTATGCAATCCCTTTTTGCTCAAGCATCACTAATTCTTCGCGTTGTGATCTTTTTTCTTCCTCTTTGAGAAGAGGTTCTTTTTTCTGGAACTCTTCATATCTTGCCTGAAGCTCCCTGCTCATTCGTTCAAGTTCCGATTGCCATTGTTTACCCATCGCTTCAATTTTCTTGTTAGCTTCGATAGCATCGGGGAATTCCTGAAGGATTTTAGCCGAGTTCACATACCCGATCTTTAGCGATTGAGAAAACGCTGCGGTCGATAGAATAATCACTGCAAGAATGATTGAGAGAATATAAATTGACTGTTTCACTGTTACCTCTTGAATTATTGTTGATGAATTAAATATTTAATTTTAAAAACCTCTTCCGAATTGGAAGTGAAAATGCCAGCCGTCGGGTTTACCGTCTTTAGGCAGTACGTCATCCGCTCCGTAAGCATAATCGAAACCAATCATTCCAATCGGTTGAATCAATAAGCGTGCGCCGATACCGTACGACCGCTTGAGATCGAAGAAATCTGTTTCTTTTAAATTACGAAAGACGTTTCCGCCCTCAACAAATGTCAGAAAATAAATAGGCATCGGATTGATGGTTGCCGCAAACCGAAGTTCCAGAGAGTGTTTGCTCATTACTCTTCCGCCTTCTTCTTGACCACTGCTGTTTCTTGGACCTATGCTTCGATCTTCATAACCGCGGAGCGGAGTGGTTGAAACGTACCCCATCAATGTACCGCCCATATAAAAATATTCTATCGGAGGAATTTTTGAATTACCGAAGAAACCTTCAAGAAATCCGATTGCGGTTGAAGAATAAAGAACAACCCTGCTCGATCCAAACAGCGGTATGTACCATTCGGAATTGAAATTCCATTTGTGATAATCTACAGTGCCGGGGAGCGGTCCGCCGGAAATTTCGGTGGATAGAGCTACGCTTGAACCGATAGATGGAAATATCGGACTGTCTGTGCTGTTTCTTGACAAAACTTGTGTGATACTGACTTGTTTTGAAACTCCAAGTTCATAATAGGGACTACCACCAGCATCGCGAATATCATTACTCTGGTATCGAAGAGTCCAATCAGCGCGTGAATAATTATCGGGCCAACTCAAACGTCTGCCAAGCCGCATCGAAATTCCGGTTTGCCGTAAGTCCCAAGAAAATCTTTGTCGCGAATCAAAGATGCTGAAGCCAAGTGTAGTTGGGCGGTCGAATAGCCACGGCTCGGTGAAACTAAGAGAGAAAGTTCGGAAGCGCGCGCCCTCACCGAATTGCCAGTCGAAATTCAAAATCTGTCCACCGCCACCTTCAAGTGGATTCGAAATAGCAAAATTGTTGATAGTGAAACCAAGGGCGCCTGTAACTCCAAACGCTCCACTGTAACCGACCGAGGCATTGACGTTATCGTTAGATTTCTCTTCAACTTCATAAATCAAATCAACTGTTTGATCATCCGCGAGTCGGGTGTCGGGACGAAGTTTTTCGGGGTTGAAATAGTTCAATTGAGAAAGCTGGCGCAAACTTCGGATGATTAGCGCACGGCTGAAAAAATCTCCCGGTCTTGTGAATAATTCACGGCGAATTACATTCTCCCGTGTTTTTCTATTCCCGCGAACATCAACCTGGCCAATGCGGAATTGATTCCGTTCATAAATCTGGATGTTTATATCCAAACTGTCGGTGCCAACGCGTTGGATAGACGGATCAAGATTGAACCTGAGATAACCATCGTCTAAATACAACGATCCGACATCCGTTTGTTCTTCGTTCCCACGCAGGTTCTTTTCAAATTTATCCTGATCGAACACCATGCCTTTCGTGAAACCCAGGCGCTCCGAAAGAATTGCAGAAGAATAAACAGTGTTTCCTTCCCATGCAATATTTCGGACTTTGTATTGCATCCCCTCATTTAAGTTGATCTGAAGAAAAATTTTCTTTTTATCTTCGCTATACCATATAGAATCGGAAAGAATTTCTGTATCGATATAACCGTTTTTCTGATAAAACTTAATCAGGCGACGTTTATCTTCTTCATATTTTTTTCGCTCAAACTTAGGAGAGGGAAGAATGAAGTGATACCATTTCTTTTCTTCCGTGTCTTCAAATTCACCTATGAGATCGCCCTTATCGAATGATTTGTCCCCTGTGAAATATATTTCTTTGATAGTAAGTCTCGGTCCTTCATCAACATGAAGCTTTAGAGTAACTTTATTGTTGTTTGATGAATCTTCCGCGATCTCCTCGGGTGTAACAGAGGCGAGTAAATGACCTTCTTCTTCGTACAGAGTTTTAATTTTGCTGATAGCACTTTGAATATCTGCCGGAGTAAGAATTTGCCCCGTGGTGAGCGAAACTTTTTTCTTAATGTCATCCTCACTAACATCGTCCAACCCGGTATATTCAAGTTTACCGAGGCGGTTATACTCTTTGATACGTATTAGAAGATAAACACCTTTATCGATTTTGTTTTCGATTAAGATTTGGACATCCGAAAAAATTCTTAACGCCCAAAGTTTTTGAATTGCCTGACGAATTTCATCTCCGGGAATCGTAATTTCGCCACCAACCTTCAATCCGGAATTGCCGATGATCGCACCGGCGTCGGTTCCGGTTGCTTTTGTGTTCCCCTCAACAGAAATTCCGAGAATGTTGAATTGTTCCGGTTTGATTCGTTGTGAGATGCTTTTGTTGTTGATTAACAATATACTGATTAAGGCGATTATAAGAACTGAGTATTTTTGCAAAGTATTTTATCCTGATACGTGTTTCAAAATTTTTTTAATGAGAATAGAACCGGCAGATTTTTTTCCTAATTGTTCGCTTACCATACCGAACCGGCGTTCCCGTTTTTGATAGTCTATGATTGCTTCGTATAATTGATTGCGCCGAAAATCGGGCCAGCATACTGTGCTGATGAAAATTTCGGAATATGCGAGTTGCCAAAGTAAAAAATTGCTTATTCGGAATTCTCCGCTCGTTCTAATTAACAAATCGGGATCAGGGATATTCTGTGTGGCTAAATGTTTTTCAATAATATCGCTGGTGATCTGGTCGGGAGTAAGAGTGCCGGTCTTTATCTCATCAGCAATTTTACGCACTGCTTGGGTAATATCCCACCGTCCGCTGTAGCTTAGAGCGAGATGCAATTGTAAGCCGGTGTTATTGATAGTTTTTTCCTTCGCATCATTCAACTCATTTCTTACTTCAACGGGCAGCGTTAAAATATCTCCAATCGCCTTAACGCGAACATTATTTTTGTGCAACTTATCGGTTTCATCTCTCAACGCATTCATCAACAAACGCATTAACATAGAAACTTCATCTTTGGGGCGTTTCCAATTCTCGGTTGAGAAAGCATACAAAGTTAAATGCTGAACGCCGATTTGTCCGCACACCTCAACAATGTCTCTAACCGATTCAACACCTTCTTTATGTCCGGCAACTCTCGGGAGATTTCGTTTCTTCGCCCAGCGACCATTTCCGTCCATAATTATTGCAATATGAACGGGTATAGCGCCGCTTTGTTTCAGCTTACTCTGAAGAAGATTGTCGTCTATATGTGAATTTTTAGTTCGACGGGAGATCAAACTTGAAATTTCCTCTTGATTCGATAGTTTGTTGATGATTTGTATTAAAAGTTACGGCATTTTGCATAGAAAGTCAAGGAATCACTGAATATATTTAAAACTTACAGATTTTGAATAACAGATTGTTTTTCCTTCCGAAAAAAGATATATTAATGTGAAATTCAAATCTCATTTAAGTAATATTTTAAAAAGCAAAGGATTAAATCATGGGTATGCCCAATATGCAAGGGATGATGAAACAGGTTCAAAAAATGCAGGAGAAGATGGCTCAGGTCCAAGCCGAACTCGAACATAAAACCGTTACCGCAGATTCAGGCGGCGGAATGGTGAAAGTAACTGCTAACGGCAGACAACAAATCTCCTCAATTAAAATTGAAAAAGAAGTAATTAATCCCGATGATGCCGATATGTTGGAAGACCTCATAGTTGCCGCTGTGAACAAGGCGCTTGATGAATCGCAAAAGATGGCACAGGAAGAAATGCAGAAAGTTACTGCCGGAATGATCCCAAACATTCCGGGCTTGAATTTACCCGGGTTTTAAATCCTATATTGAAAATGTCTTTTTAATCTCTCTCGAATTAATTCATGCTTTATATCTCTGAGTCTCTCAACCAATTGATAGAAGAATTTTCTCAGTTGCCCGGCATCGGAAAAAAATCGGCGCAGCGCCTTGCTTTATATATTTTAAAGTTGCCAAAAGAAGATGTGCTGAAAATTTCTCAGGCGCTTGTGAATGTTAAAGAAAGAATGAAGTATTGTTCCATCTGTTGTAATTTTACCGAAACAGATCCGTGCGGGATTTGCAGCAGCAGTAAACGCGAGGTTGATACGATTTGCGTTGTGGCAGAACCGAATGATGTGCTTGCTATCGAGAAGACAAGTGAATATCATGGAGTTTACCATGTACTTGGCGGATCACTATCGCCGTTAGAAGGTATTGGTCCGGAAGATCTTAAAGTGAAAGAATTGTTAGTCAGAATTTGCTCTGATGTTGATGAAGTTATTCTCGCTCTCAATCCGAACATCGAGGGTGAGGCGACTACCATTTATCTTTCCCGGTTGCTTAAACCGCTCGGTGTAAAGGTAACTCGATTGGCGCGCGGAATTCCGATTGGTGGAGATTTGGAATTTGCAGACGAGGCAACCCTTACGCGAGCTCTTGAAGGGAGAGTTGTGGTTTGAAGCTCTGGAAGATTACACTTCCGTTCTTCATTTTTTTATTTGGCTGCGATCTGTTTACACCCCGCACGCCGGAGAATCCCGCATCCGAGACGTCTCAATTTGAACCACCCGTAACCCCAGAGATTGTTCTTGATAATCTGACTAATGCCATTGTTTCATCAAATGTCGATAATTATATCAGGTGTTTTGTTGATTCTGCTGTTTCCATTCAATCCTTCACCTTTGTTCCATCGGGAAACTTTCAAGGATTATTCCAATCGTGGTCGTTGGAAGAAGAACGGAGATATTTTCAGAACTTAGGAAAGCCGCTCTACTCGGTCCCGATTTTGCTATTCACGAATCTCAACTCAGAAAATCGAACATCTTCATCAGTAGAATTCACAACTAACTATCTTCTAATTTATCCGCACCAAAAAACGAATATTACAAAACAGGTTCAGGGATATATGCATTTGTTTCTTTCGATAGATCAGCAGCAGCGTTGGTCGATATACCGATGGGAGGACATTAAAACCACGAGTGACTCTACCTGGAGTTATTTAAAATACAATTTTAATTTTTGAAACAGACCGATGATACAATCATCGAAAATATTATTCATCGTTATCTTCACGGCAATGATTTCATTGACAGGAATTAAATGTATCAATCCGTTCGCCCCTAGAATTGATTCGGAATCATCAACCCTATCTTGTTCCGATTTTCGGAATATAGAAAATCTCTTCTGTGCTTTCAGAAATGCGTACGCATTCAAAGATACAAATCTTTACGGATCACTTATCGACTCAAAATTTACATTCAGCTATCGCGATTACGACCACGGAGTTGATGTAAGTTGGGGAAGGGATGATGAGATGAGATCGACTTACGGATTGTTCCAAAGCGTGCAATCGATCTCAGTTATATGGAATACATTGATCTCTGCTGATACCGGAGAAACACGCAGATCGGTAGTTCGTGGTTTTAACCTGACTGTCACATTCAATCCCGGCGATGTTGAACGGATAGATGGATATGCAAATCTTGTTTTTACCCGACCGACAACCAACGACGCATGGAAACTTATTCATTGGCGGGATGAATCGAATTTTTAACTTGGTTTATCTGAAAGGATAATAAGTGAGTTTAGGATATATAATCAAAGAAGGAATCGGCGGCTTCCGCCGGGCAAAATTAGCATCGTTCGGATCGATTATAACGATTGCTATCGCTTTAATGCTTGTCGGACTCTTTTACGTCGTTTCAACAAACACATCGAAATTGGTTGAAGGGATCAGACAGCGTGTTGAGCTGGAGGCGTTTCTTGAAGAGCCGGTTAGCCGTCAGCGCGTTGTCGAATTAGAGCGTCAGTTAATATCGATTGAAGGTATTGAGCAGGTTCGTTTTATTTCAAAGGAAGAAGCGGCAAAAATATTTAAAGAAGAATTCGGAGAGGATATTAATAGTGTTCTCGATTTTAATCCGCTTCCACCATCATTTAAAATAGTACTTAAGGTAGGGTACAGAACAAGAGATAAAGCCGAGGAGATTCATAAGAAGATTATGGAGATCAAGGGTATCGATAATATTGCATACAGAAGAGAGCTTTTAGAATTTTTAGATCAACGCGTTAAGATGCTTTATTCGGTAGGGCTTTTATTAGGAATCTTGCTTGCCGTGTCTGCCGTTTTCCTTGTTTCAAATACTATTCGTTTAACGATTTATGCAAAACGGAAATCTGTGCAGACGATGAAATTAGTTGGAGCATCGCGCTGGTTGATTCGTGCACCATTCGTTATTGAAGGGATTTTACAAGGATTGATCGGCGGGGTAATTTCTGCCGCAATATTCTATTATTTGCTTACAATGGCGGCAGGATTTGTTTCGAACGAACTTATTGATTTCTTGCAGGTTGGGACTTTGTTTTATTTTTCAATCATTTTAGGCGGGATATTCCTCGGATTTTTCGGAAGTGTTATATCTGTTAGAAGGTTTATTCAAGAATCTATTTGAATAAAGGAGATATCTGAAAGTTCATTATAAATGTAACGCCTGCGTGGCAATAAATTTTTATGGCTTGCATCTTTCTATTTCTTTTCCTACATTTTTCAACGTGATGTTTGGCTATATTATTCTAATCACGCTATCATGTTGTTCGTTCTTCGTCACTACTTTTTTAACCATTTACATTTTGATTAAGCAATGCGTGCACTATTAGATTTTTATAACTCGTCGGTTGGGAAAAAATTGATTGTCGGTTTAACCGGCATTCTTTTGATCTCATATTTAGTTATTCATTTGTTCGGCAATCTTTTAATATTCCGAAACGATGGAGGAGAAGCATTCGATACATATGCAGAAATTCTTCCTCAAGTAGTTGTTATTCGGGTTATTGAGATCGGGTTGTTTCTTCTTTTTATCTTTCACATGATAACTGCTGCATACACCTGGTTCTTAAACAAGTTCGCCAGAGGTGAAGCGTATAAACTCCAGAAAAAAAACGAGACAAGTAAGCTCACATCGCGGACAATGTTTCTCACCGGCAGCATCGTGTTTATTTTCCTTGTTGTACATATGCGGCAATTCTGGTTCAACTCGCGCTATGAAGCCGGCGCAAATTATTCGATGTTCGAAGTTGTGCGAGAGACATTAAATAATCCTGTTTACGGAATCTTCTACATTGTTGCAATGTTTCTGCTCGGTTTTCATCTCAAACACGGTTTTCAATCTGTATGTCAAACTTTCGGTGTTCGTACAAAGTCATATGTTTCATTTATTGATCTAGTTGGAATGATTGTTTGGTTATTTATTCCATTAGGTTTTGCACTTATGCCACTTTATTTTCTTTTATACTTTTGATTGATTGATTTTTATGAGCGTATTAAATTCAAAAATTCCCGAAGGTCCCATTCAACAAAAGTGGGATAATCATAGATTCAACATGAAGCTGGTTAATGCTGCAAATAAACGGAAGTACTCTGTTATTGTAGTTGGCACCGGATTGGCAGGATCATCTGCGGCAGCATCGCTTGCCGAGTTGGGGTATAATGTTATTTCGATGTGCTACCACGAATCACCGAGGCGGGCGCACAGTATTGCGGCACAAGGCGGCATCAATGCACCTAAAAATTATAAGAACGACGGCGACAGTATCTGGCGATTGTTCTATGACACAGTGAAGGGTGGCGATTACCGCGCACGCGAGGCGAATGTTTATCGACTTGCTCAGGTGAGCGGTAACATTATCGACCAATGCGTTGCACAGGGTGTACCGTTTGGCAGAGAGTACGGCGGATTGTTGGGTAACCGGTCTTTCGGTGGCGCTCAGGTTTCCAGAACCTTCTATGCTCGTGGACAAACCGGACAACAACTCTTGCTCGGTGCGTATAGCGCCTTATCACGCCAGATTAAAACAGGGAATGTGAAATTTTACGGCCGGCGCGAAATGCTTGATCTCATTATGATTGATGGACAAGCCCGCGGAGTGATTGCACGTAATTTAGAAACCGGCGCTCTTGAACCATATGTTGCAGATGCAGTAATACTTGCCACAGGCGGATATGGAAATGTTTTTTATCTTGCAACGCTTGCAAAATATTCTAACGGCACTGCTATCTGGAAAGCTCACAAAAAGGGAGCGTTCTTCGGCAACCCGTGCTTCACTCAGATTCATCCCACATGTATTCCTTTATCCAGCGATTTTCAATCCAAACTTACTCTTATGAGTGAAAGCTTGAGGAACGATGGACGCATTTGGGTGCCCAAGAAACAGGGTGATAAGCGCAATCCAAAAGATATTCCCGAAAATGAAAGAGATTATTATTTGGAGAGAATGTACCCATCGTTTGGAAATCTTGTTCCGCGCGATGTTGCCTCTAGACGAGCGAAGGAAATGTGCGATAAAGGGTTCGGAGTTGGTTCAACAGGCCTTGCAGTTTATCTCGATTTTGCCGATACGATTAAAAGAAACGGTAAGTCGTGGGTAGAGGAGAAGTACGGTAATCTGTTCGATATGTATCATGAAATTACAGCAGAAAATGCTTACGAAACGCCGATGAGAATTTATCCGGCTGTTCACTACACGATGGGTGGTTTGTGGGTCGATTATAATTTGATGACAACCATACCCGGTTTATACACTATTGGTGAAGCGAATTTCTCCGATCACGGCGCAAATCGACTTGGTGCGAGCGCATTGATGCAGGGACTTGCCGATGGATATTTTGTTATCCCATACACAATCGGAGATTATCTTGCTTCAACTAAATTCGCACAGGTAAAAAGTGATCATACGGCATTTAAAGAGAGTGAGAAGAATATCAACGAAACTATTAAACGTCTATTGTCGATCAAAGGGAAGCAAACTGTAGACGAGCTGCATAAAAAATTAGGGAAAGTAATGTACGATTATTGCGGAATGGCTCGGAACGAGGCAGGTTTGAAAAAAGCACTTGAGATGATACCACAACTTCGGGAAGAGTTTTATAAGGATGTAATGGTCCCCGGCTCGGCAGATAGTTTTAATCCTGAATTGGAAAAGGCGATCCGTGCGGCAGATTATTTTGAAATCGCCGAGTTGATGGTAACAGATGCCTTGCATCGTGAGGAATCGTGCGGCGGTCATTTGCGCGAGGAACATCAAACAGAAGATGGCGAAGCAAAACGGAACGACGAAAAATTTTCATACGTTGCTGCATGGGAGTATAAAGGAAATGGTATGAAATGGGATTTGCACAAGGAACCGTTAGCATTTGAGAATGTAAAACAAGCAACACGAAGCTATAAGTAATAAAAGTTCTTATTTCCGATAAGAAATGTTTTTGAATTTTTCATTTTTAATTTTGCAATAATATTCATATGAATTTTACAATAAAAATCTGGCGGCAGGGCGATAGAAATTCGCGCGGAAAGTTTGTCGAATATAAAACAACTGACATATCACCTGATATGTCGTTTCTTGAAATGCTCGATGCAATAAATCGCGATCTCGCTAAGAAAAATGAAGATGTAATCGCTTTCGATCACGATTGCCGGGAAGGAATTTGCGGCAGTTGCGGTCTTTACATAAACGGCAGAGCGCATGGTCCGCAGCGCGGAGTTACAACATGCGAACTCAGAATGCGTCATTTTGTGGATGGCACCACAATTATTGTAGAGCCGTGGCGGTCAAAAGCGTTTCCTGTTATCAAAGATCTCGTGATAGATCGAACAGCTTTCGAACGTGTAATGCAGGCGGGTGGATATGTTTCGGTTGATACCGGCGGAGCGCCTGAGGCAAGTTCGGTCCCTGTACCAAAAGCGAATGCCGAGGAAGCAATGGATGCCGCCGCATGTATAGGGTGTGGTGCGTGTGTAGCTGCATGCAAAAATGGTTCTGCCATGCTCTTTGTGAGCGCAAAAATCTCGCAATTAGCGCTATTACCGCAAGGAGATCCTGAAAGGCGTATAAGAGTTCAGCAAATGGTTAGCCAGATGGATGAAGAAGGATTCGGATTATGCTCAAATACTTATGCATGTGAAATCGAATGTCCGAAGAAAATTTCAGTTGCCCATATTGCCCGCATGAACCGCGAGTTTATCCGCGCAAAATTTTTCTAATTTTATCCGGTATAGAAACACAAACAAAAAGGCGAATGATTAATTCGCCTTTTTGTTTATAATGCTCTTTGTGATTTATTCAATTAGTTCTGCGATGAATTTTTCCGCTGATGATTGCGACAAGTAGTTCATAATCTATCGGTTTTGGTACGAATTCATCCACGCCAAGTCGTTTTCCTATCAGCAAGGTGATTCGATCCAATGAACCTGTTATAAATACAAATGGTATCGTTCTCAAGAATGAATTCCCGCGTATAAAATCGTATAACTCGAATCCTGCCTCACCCGACCGAAAATGCGATTCGGAAATAATCACATTTGGTGTGGCAATTTTCAAACAGGAGAGAGCTTCCTCGATATTGTTCGCACCAATTACGGCGAAATGGTTTGAGCGTAATGCACTTGTAATATGAAGGAGCGTTTGTTCATCCTCATCAACAACGAGTATTGTGCCGCGAATTTTATTAAGCCGTTAAAACACCAGACTCCTGTCTGGTGATGGATAGGCAGTCCAGACGATGTGGTGTTGTGATTAAAGTGCTATACTGTATGTATGAGATTTAGAAA
>PNNN01000057.1 GCA_013824245.1 Chlorobiaceae bacterium
CTAAAATTTGATAGATTCCGATCCCGCTTTTTGAGCGGGACGGAATGACTCTGATATTTTCTGAATATTTCAGATGTTTCAAATGATAATATCAGCTAATAAAATAATGCAGGTCTGGCCATCCGTAAACCCCTGCCTCCGCAATCATATTGTTATCAATTAGCCCTTACCAACCTCTGCTTTGCGACTCCATCAAACCGCCGTTCATCATTAGAGATGGAATCGCCTAAAATCCCGCCTGCTCTCCTAAGCCACCGTTTATGATTGCGGAATGTTCTCTTTGTTACTTTCTCTTCAAAGAGAAAGTAAAAACATTAATCACGAATCATTCATTTGGAATTTTAACTTAATAAATTAAGAAGCAGGAATAGCTATTAACAAACTCCCGATTCCAAAAACTCCAAAATGTTTTTATCCCCGTTTAATCTCACCTTCACTCCAACAGGTATTGGCAATGAGGTTTTGAAATGTCCGTATGGAATTTCGGAAACCACTGGAAACTTATAACTCCCAAACTGATCTTTGAAAACTTGTTGAAGCGTTAACGACGGCTTACCTTTATCGGGCACGCACGAAATAAATTTTCCCAGAGCAATTCCGGCGCAAACATTAAACAGTCCCGCAAGCTTCAACTGCTCCAGCATCCTGTCTATACGGTAAGGTTTCTCGTCTATTTCTTCAATCATCAAAATAAACTTTTTAAATCGCGGGAAATATTTCGTACCGCACATTGCGGCAACAAGAGAAAGATTTCCAGCCAGCAATCTTCCCTCAGCTTTTCCGCTTTTCTTGAAAGTGGAACTTATATTTTTTGCAATAATCGGCTTTGGCGGTTTTGCCGACATCAATCCGTCCCAGAAACGTTCTTCGATCTCTCCTTTCAATCCCTCGCTCATCTCTACCGCAGCCATCGGACCCGAGAATGATATCAATCCAACTTTTTCAAGAAGCGTCAAATGAAGCGCGGTAATATCGCTGTAACCGACAACTATCTTGGGATTATTTTTTATCATACGGTAATCGAGCAAAGGCAAAATCCGCTGAGTGCCGTAACCGCCGCGGGCGGCAAAAATTGCTTTTACATTTTTGTTCGCGAAAAGATTATTCAAATCTGCAGCCCGTTCTTTATCAGTGCCTGCAAGATAACCATGTCTGCGGTTCAGATGTTTGCCAACTTCAACCCTGAAGCCGCATCGCTCGATATATTTTATGCCGTCATTCAGCTTTTCCGCCGAGGCGGGTGGGCTTGCCGGCGCGCAAATACCAATTACGTCGCCGTGTTTTAATCGTTTGGGTTTTATGATTTTCATAGATGCGAAAAGATAATTAGATTTCGAATCAAATTCAACAAAAATTTTACTCAAATTGCTATTATCGGATAACTTTCTTACCTTCTTAGGGATTTGACATTCATTTAAATTACAAAAGGAGCTCAATATGATTTTCATATTTTTTCTTTTCATAGCATTAGTCGCAACGGTAAGCTGGGTGACAGCGCGTAAAAAAGTGGTTCAACAGCATAATATTACCTATCGCAGCGCAATGATGGTCGGCGGAACAATAGCAGTTCTTGCTGTAATTCTTGCGATCTCACAATTTTTCAGTGTCATCCCGGCTGGGCATGTTGGCGTGGTCGATTTCTTCGGTATTGTTTCCGACCGTACGTTGGGGGCGGGAATCAATATGGTAAATCCGATGGCGAAGATTCAGAAATACTCTATCCAAACAAAAGAGCACAAAGAAGCTATGCAAGTACTCTCGCGCGAAGGTTTGACGATAGGACTTGAGATTAGCGCACTTTACAGATTGAATCCGGACTCTGCTGCTCGTGTATACAAAACAATTGCAGGCGGTGATTATGAGACGATTGTTCTTGTTCCGCAATTCAGATCGATGAGTCGCGCAGTAACGGCAAGTTTTCAGGCAAGCGCATTGTACTCAACCGAACGTGAAGCCCTCGGAGTAGCAATTATGGCAGAACTTGCAAAGGTCGTAGCTCCGCGCGGAATTATAATCGAAGCCACACCGTTGCGCAACGTGGGACTGCCTTCACAACTGACGGAAGCCATTGAGCAAAAACAACGGGCAGATCAGGAAAGTCAGAGAATGGAATTTGTTCTGACAAAAGAAAAACAGGAAGCAGACAGAAAAAGAATTGAAGCACAGGGTATTGCAGATTTCCAGAAAATTGTAGCAACGGGAATCAGCGATCAATTATTGAGATGGAAGGGAATTGAAGCAACGATGAAAATTGCTGAGTCGCAAAACGCGAAAGTGGTGATCATCGGAAGCGGCAAAGACGGACTTCCGATTATTCTCGACACTAAGTAAGTAAAATTACAGTTCCTGATCGGTTAATAAATCTTCCGTGTCGTACCGTTTTTCCGGATCGTTTATATATTCCGGGTCTTTGCGGCGCTTACGGACAAGCACGGTAATTAGAAATAATCCCGATGCGAAACCGAATATTTTCCATAAATTCATAACAACTCCTGAATTTATTGTGTGCAAATTAATCCGACAGATTTCCAGAGTTTAAGGTAAACAACCGAGAACCAATGCTGTTTTTCTACTTCATTCAAAAGCAGATACTCAAAAATAATTTTTTGTTCCTGATTGAGCATCCGAAATTGATATTTTACTTTCATAAACTTGACCCTCGTAAATTTTCTATGATAATAAATGGAAAATCTGCGAGGTGTTTTGTGTGGATTGTCACCTGAGGTGGGTTAAATCACCTGAAAAACAAAGAAATTCAATTTTTTCGATAGGTATTCCAGTTTTAACCGGTTCTACTCAATATCACCGTTATTTCTTATTCAATAAACCATTTGGGACATTATCGCAATTCACCGATCCGGAAGGTAGGGATACGCTTTCTAATTACGGACCGTTTCCAAAGGAAGTTTATACTGTTGGACGTCTCGATTTTGACAGCGAGGGTTTACTTTTACTAACGAACGATAATCGGTTGAAACATTATCTCATTGATCCGAAGAATCATCACCCACGTACTTACCTTGCTCAGGTTGAAAGGATTCCTACTGAGGAGACGATTGCGAAATTAAGGGCTGGAATAATTATTGAAAAAAGAAAAACCTTTCCTGCCGAGGTGACATTACTGAAAGAAGAACCCAAGCTTCCACCACGCTCAGTTCCGATACGATTCCGGAAAAAAATACCAACCGCATGGCTTGAAATCGTATTATACGAAGGGAGAAATCGCCAGGTTAGAAAAATGACTGCAGCGGTAGGTTATCCCACATTGCGATTAGTCAGAATTAAAATTGGATGTTTAAACCTCGGAGAATTAAAACCTGGCGAACATAGAGAATTGACAAAGATTGAAATTGAAATTCTTAAATAAAATTTCACCGCTGAAACGCAGAGATAAATACTGTGTCTCATGAGTGAATATTTTTGCAGATCTATTTTACAGTCTTATAACTTGTTCCTCCTTTTGCCGCATTAACTGTAACGGTGAGGGGGCCTTTACCTTCTACAATCCATCGAACATAAACCGCCCCCATGCCGGGGATATTGTCTACCTCGACAATCTTAGGATTGCGCTTTTGTTCTTTCATCTCGCCGGTGAAACGATCTTCCAGTATTCCACCGGTTAAAACATTCCCACCTGCGATGCTGATATAATCTGGTCGTGTTATTTTATTTTGGATATCTTGCGAGGTGTGTGTTGGAATCAACCGTGTGTTTTTTATTACAGCCGTTACTTCAGTTAACCCACCCGGAAAATCTTTTGTATAGAGTGAATCAATAGACACTTGTGGCGTATGATACGCATGGTAGAGTGTGAACGCCATATTGCGATGACACATCTCTTCAAGCAGGAACGACGGCGCTGTGCGGGTCCACGCTTTCTTTATACCACCTATCTCTATCTTGCCGAACTGTGGGTGGCCGTAAGGTTTCCAATCGACGACACCTTCTCCAAATAGTAATAATTTATCGAACCGGTAAGTTTCTTTTTGACCGCCGAACCAACTGCGTTCTTCTTCCTGTTTTTTTCTGAAATAATCGAACGATGTCCACAATTCATTTGAGAAGGTGATACCACCCCGCACACCATAAAAGAAATCAAGCTCGCCACCATAAACCGGATATAAATCTTTATAGACAATCAAATACTTATAACCCGGTAAAATTTCCTCGCCAAGTTTTCCGAGGAAATCATACACCTGTAAATCTTCCCATCGGTAAGTTTGCAGATCGTCTTTATTGCCGGGACCGCGCAAAATCATTCCGCCAGAATTATGATATGTTTGAAACGCCGCAATGTTGTCGTGTTTAGAAACGAAATCTACCACGGCTCTTGTTTCGGGTAATGAGCCGGGGTAACGATCTGCGCCCCATTGAACATATTGCGGTGCCCATTTCCAATACCAGTTTCTGTTCGGATCGTACGATCCGGGATCATCCTCATTCACTTGACCATCACCGTCGTTATCAATGCCTTCAGACCAGATTAATTCGTACTCTCCCTTTTGATCGGGTTTTGCCTGAATCATAATGCGCGGATCGTCGGGATCGGTTATCCATCTTCCGTTTGGATCTTTGAAGCGCATCTGCGTAATATTACCATCTCCGTTCAAATCATCGTCTCCGTCTTCGTCTATCAATCCATCTCCATCATCATCACGCGGATCGAAACCTGAACGAGGAGAGTTCGGACTGTTTGCGTCGTGTATGAAATGATCTCTGCCGTCGGGATTTATTGTCGGAATAATATAAAATGTTTTTTCATCAACGAGGTTAGTTATCCAATCAAGATGTCCGTACATCTCGGCGAGATACCATCCTGTGTAGAGAGAAACTTCACCCCCTTGAATTTCATTGCCATGAATATTTCCATCGATATACATTGCCGGTTTTTTATCGGGATCTCCCTTTTCTGAATTCGAAATAGTCAGTAGCCATATATCTCTTCCCTCGTACGATTTTCCAATACTGCTGAATGTTGCAAGTTTAGGGTAAGCATTAGCGATTCGTCGACATATCTCGCCTATTTCCTTCTGGTCGTAATAACGATTCCAGATAATTTCAACTTTCGGATTATTCGGCGCACCAAGCGCTTTTAGTGAACTTTTTGTCAATTCCTTATCTGCCCTTCCGAACGATATCGTATTTAATAAAACTATCAATCCAAAATTAATCGTTAAAATTATTCCAATATTTTTAATCATTCCAGTCATGATAATCTCCTTACTTCAGCGTAATTATTTGAGTTGATGTTCCGGTTGCAGGGCTTTCTGCAGTTAGAGTAACTTTTTCTCCATGCCTCGAAGCAATCAGCCACGTCATCTCTTGCCTGCCTCCGCTTCCTTTGATTGGGGAAATAACGTTGATTAATTTTCCTGCTGAAAGTTTCTGATCTTTTGATAAGCCAACAGTTACTTTTACATTTCGCTGCCAGCGTGCTTTATTTCCCATCGCGCTGTTCGTTGGCAAGTAACCGTTATTAACTATATCGACAGTTAAGCGAAATAATTTATTATCAACCGATTCTACTTTTACATTATTGATTTCGATCCTTGGCAATTTCGCCCCAAGCCATGTAAGGAATACATTCTCTTTCACAGCAATCAGATCAATACTATCAGCAGGCGGATTAGTTAGGATATACGGTTTGAACCCGCCGATTTCAACATCATTATCCGGAAAATCTTTGTGCTTTACTTTAGTCCAACTAATAAATCCATTTTTGATTCCGTTAGCATCGATCCATTTAAGCCCTTTAATCTGGTCTGTATATTCATCTGGTTTTTCTTCTTTTACTTTCTTCTGATCGAATTTACCTTCGCCGCCCGAATTCTTTTTTTCATCCAACTTTTTTATCCTGGTGGAATCTGTTGATGCGGAATCTTTCTTTTGTTCGATTTCCGGAATCCACCAAGGATTAGCTGCAATCGACCACCTACCGAAGTGATAGTATGCCCACTCGTTGAATGCGCCTTCACTTTTTGCGCTTTGAGGAGCCACTTTAAATTTTGTCATCTCCTGATATTGTTTACTTATAAAATTGAAATATTGTTCATCCTCATCTAAGACCGATGTAAGCAGCCGCGGTGCAGATTCTTCATCGTCCATCATTCTTCTTCTGCCTGAACGCTGCTCTTGTTGGGGTGGTCCTTGCCTTTGTTCTTTCTTCCACGGATTCATTAAATTGTCGTTGGAAGAAAATGTAAACACGGCGGCAATATTAGGATGTGCAAAACAAAATTCTGTTACCGCTCGTGATTCAGCTTCGGAAATTTGATGTGGTCCCGCCCCTTTACTGAAAAATTGATAATTGTGTGGAAAATTCCGATTGAAATCTACGCCACCCGGCTCATCTTCGTTCCACTGTTCATCATTATCATTGTCGATTCCTTCTGTGAAAAGTTTATACAATCCGATTTCGCCTTTGGATGGATCGGCTTTCCTCATAATTCGCTGATCGTCCGGGTGAGGAATCCATTCACCGCGATTATCTTTAACGCGCATCATTGTGATAACGCCGTCGGCGTTTAAATCTTCGAATCCATCTTCATCAATTGCTCCATCCTTGTCGTCATCTGTAGGACGAGCGTTGAATGTTCTTGAGTATAGCGGTTTTTTAAAAAAAGATTCCCTGGCATCGGGATTAACAAACGGAAGGATATAAAATGTTGTTGAGTTCACCAACTGCGTTATGCTATCCACTTTTCCATAGTTATCGATGAGAAAATTTATAAATCTCAATGAAAGTTCGCTTCCGATAATTCGTTCCGCCTCAACTCCGCCCACTACAAGCATCGCGTGCCGGTTATCGGCGTCTTTACCGCCAATAGTTACAACCCAAATATCGCGGTTCTCAATTGTTTTCGCAATCGATTCAACTTTTGCAATATCTTTATGAGAAGAAACAGAGGCGTTGATTGCTTTCATCATCTCATCGTACGAGTGATATTTATTTTGAGAGATGGCAGAACAAAGAAACGCAAAGAAAATGAGAAGATAGGAATATCCGAAGATTTTGAAAGAACGATTCATAGAGTGTTCCTTGAGATTGTAAATATTATTGAAGATGAATGATTGATACTTTGTTTTTGTACGATTAAATTGATGATTCGTTGCATTGTCTGAACAACGATTCGCTTGATTTAAAAATTACCTCAATTAGGAAAATAATCGTGGTAATCCATTAATCCTAAAAATCTTGGTTCAGATTTCCTTCACCGCTTCAATGAACTTATTCACTTCATCAAAACTATTATATATATGCGTCGAAATGCGTATAGAGTTGAGTTTGTTTTCTGGAACAAGACGAATACGGAAACCTTTTTTCGCGGCATGTTCGCCGAACTTATCGTATGGCATGTTCTTGAGGCGGAAACCGACCACGAAACCACGTGATTCATCTTCGGTTGGTGTCAGCATTTCAACGTTGTCTATCTTCATCAATTCTTGCTGGAGATAACCCGATAAAGCTTTTCCGCGACGAACAATATTCTCCATTCCAATATGATAAAGGAAATCTGTTGCGGCACTCAGTCCCTGATAAATTGCCGCATTCTGTGTTCCAAAATCGTAGCGGTGTGCGTTGTTTACATATCCTTTGAATTCGGGTGGATCAACCGTCATATCCCAACCAACATCCGAGCCGCCACCTATCCATTTTGCCTGAAGAACATCTAACATCTCTTTTCGGACAAATAGAAATCCGGTACCTTTGGGTCCGCACATCCATTTATGACAGCAGGTTGCATAAAAATCGCATCCGATATCTTTAAGATCGAGTATCGTCATACCGGGACCATGAGCACCATCGAAGAATACCCATAAACCTTTATCGTGACCAAGTTTCGATATCTCTTTGGCTGGAAATACTTGTCCGATTGTGCATGTGATATGAGGAATTGCAATAACTCTTGTTCTTTTTGTTATCAGATCGTTGATGCGGTTTAAATTTTCGGATGCGGTTTGTGCGGGCTTAAGTGTTTTGATGATGATGCCATCGTACTTTGCCCTGTTCAACCACGGTAAAGCGTTTCCCGCGTGTTCATGATTCGTCAGAATTACTTCATCTCCCTTTTTCAAAGGCAACCCCCATGCAACAACGTTTATTCCTTCGGTAACATTGTGTGTGAGTGAAATTTCAGATTCATCAACATTCACAAACTTAGCAAGTTTCGGACGAGCAGTTTCCCAGCCGCCATATTCGCCCGAGACATCAATATTATCGATGAATCCTTTCACTGCCTCGCGAACTACAAAAGGCGATGGACCCATTGTGCCGTTGTTTAGATAGATACGGTCGTGTGTAAGCGGGAATTGATCTCTGACGACCTTCCAGAATTGTTCATCGTCCATTGGTATTTGTTCATCACCCGAAATTATATATCGCGCTTTTGAAATTTCGGGAACCGAAATCAACGCCCATGTACCAATCATGCCACCTGTAACTTGTTTTATAAAAGATCGACGATTTGTAATCATAAGTGATCCCTTTCAAATAGATATTGTTCCGGTGAAATATAAAACCTTAATCTATAAACCTAAAATCTAAAATGATTCCACCCTCCAAAAGTGAGAGGCAGTTGCTCTCCTTGTTCTCGAACAAGAATGATCCCTTTCGATTTCTCGGTAATACGCCCGATTATCGTTACATCGCTTGTCAATTTTTCAAGTTTTGCAAACTCTTCATCGCGGATGGTGAATAGCAATTCATATTCTTCACCGCCAAAGAGGGCGTAATCGGTTGCCGGCTCGCCGAATTCTTCAGAAATTTTTTGAGTGATTGAATCGAGTGGAATATTGTGTTCATATATCTCCGCTCCGGTTCCACTACTATTGCATATATGATGAACCTCTGAGGCAAGTCCATCACTGATATCTATCATAGCTCCGATTTTAATCTTCTCTGTCAGAATTTTAGAAATGTCGAGCCGCGGTTTTGGCATCAGATGTTTTTCCAATGCAATCGAATAAGCTTCTAAATTCGGTGAGAATAATTCTTTTTCATTTGCTTGCTCAAGGCGCTCTTTTTCACGCTTCAATATTTTTAACCCGGCGACCGACGCGCCTAAATGTCCGGTTACGCAAATATATTCACCCGGTATAGCAGCGCAGCGAGTTTTTATTTTAAGTTCATCCGCCTCACCGGTCATGCTGACAGAGATCATCATGTTTGCCATAGAAGCAATGGTATCGCCTCCAACAATTTTGCAAGAATATTTTTTACATGCTGCTGTGGCACCATGATAAAATTCTTCCACCATTTCAATCGAGATTTTTTGTGGAAGTGAAACCGCCACCGTTGCATATCTTGGTATTCCTCCCATTGCTGCGATATCACTCATGTTAGCCGCGATAGTTTTCCAGCCGAGATGTTTTAACGATGTAAATGTAAGATCGAAGTGAATACCCTCTGCAAAAGCATCGGTTGTGAGTAGTTGTACTTTACCAGGTTTTGGTTTGAACACAGCCGCATCATCGGATATACCGATCAATAAATTATCGATAAGCGAAGCGTCATCGACGCTGACATTCACGATCTTCTTTATCCGATCGATAAGACCGAACTCGCCTATGGATGAAATTTTGGTATGGGACATATCTATTTATCAATTTTATCTGTTGAAAGAAACTTAAACAAATAGATCGTAAAAATCAAAACGGATAGAAATAATGAACTACATCGCCACTCTGCGATTCGTAGACAAGCACCGGGAAGATGATTAACGTTGAAGATAACGAACCGTGGCTGGATGAATGATCAGAATTCTTCTTAGCACAGTATAGAAACTCAGTACCCCATAAATAAAGAATCCCAATCTATTGACCGGGATTGCTATTTCTTGGTTCCGCAAGTGCCTCAGAGGTGCAAACTTTTTTAAAGGTCAAATTCCCTATTATTCTCTATTGTATTAAATAGGGTTTTTAATCCTATGGTTTACTCTCAAAATCACTCCTTATGCGTTGGAATATAATGATCGATGAAGCCAGCGCTCCATGGTCATCACGTGATTCCTGATCCCAACGAAAGACTGAAGAATTCACCGAACGCTGTGTGACCGTACCGACAATTTCATAATTGTTTTCAAGATATCCCTTTATCCATCTCAATAAAGGCCAACTGCCACTGGGGAGAGCTCCCCATGAGAATGGTTGATTGATCATGACGATGATGGCCGGCTTAACTGAATCTATTTCACGGATCATTTCTTTTTGCATCAGACCACCAAGTTCATGTTTCATGTTGATGAAATCTGTAAAAATATAACGTGTTGCCGATCTGCGTTGAGACAGGAATAATATCTCCGGCTCCGAGCCGAGTATTGCAACCCTGTCAGAGTCATCACTCCGCGACCTGATGAATTCCGAAACTATTTCAGCATCCGCAAAGAGGTTCGGATAATATATCGAGCGGGAAATAGCTTCCGGTTTGTCAAAGAAAAAATAGTCTCTCTCTTCAATCGCGCCGAACAGTGCGATCGCTATCGGTATACCGATTATGGCTTTCCTACCAAATCCCGATTTAACACTTTTGGAGATATCCGATGTCGCTATTCCAATTGCTGCCGCCAATGCCGGTATTAAAAGTACAAAGTAGTGTGATCTTGTTTCATAACCTATGGAAACAGCACCAAGAGAAAAGATGATAAATATCAATATCTTTTTGTTCGCCCCGATGCCACTTTTCCTTGAGACAAGATAGATGAGTGACACCAATCCGGTAATCCATACTGGGAGAAAATTGCCTGCAGCCTGCAATCCGTTGCGGCCGATCCTTAAAAAATAATCATTTGTTCCAGAGCCCTGCGCGATAAGCCAGGGATACTGGATGTTCCAATATATGAATCCTTTAAGTGCCCCGATGCTCATCAGCCAGAAAGCAATACCCCCGAGAGGGATGATGAAGCCAGCCAACATGAATCCGGTGCTCTTGATGGATCCTTTAAACTTCACACCTTTTGTATTTGCCAGTATGAAAAAAAGAGCGGGAAACAGGAAGAGAAAACCGGACTGCTTCATCAGAAACGACAATCCAAACGATATCCCGGAGGCAAGTACAATTAAGTTATTCCGGCGTTCTAAACCGATCTCAAGTAATAGATATCCCATCATCGCCCAAAACATTACAAAATGAGTGGCGTGGGCAGCAAAGCCAAGAACTGATGAAGAAGCCAGAAGGAATATCGACAGAATTGAAGCAATTGCACCCCCTGTTGTATTCGACCATTTTTTTACAAGCCAGAAAAGCATTATAGATGTTCCGGCGCTGAAAATTAACAGGAGCAGATGTACTGCTTCAACATTCGATCCGAAAATGGTTATTGCTGATGCATAGAGAAAATAAAGACCGGGGGGGTTATAATCGTACGCTTCTGTGTATGGAGGTATGCCGTGCAGGATCAATTGTGCACAATAGGCGAACCCGCGTTCGTCCCGCTCCAGCGGTATATCGATTAGGCGGTAACGGACAGCGATAGTGAAAAGCACGATCAGCAAGATATAGATTAGCCATGTCTGCTCTTTGGAGTTTTTTATTTGGGTCTTACTGGATTTATCCATTGATGTTTTCATTTAACCAAAATATAACTTGATTAGAAATAAAATGCTACTGTCTTCTTGAGAGAGGCAGCGTAATAGAAATTATGCAAAATTAAAAAATGAAAAAAATAAAAGAATAAAAAAAACGCCCTGGCATTCGTTGGGGCGTTTGTATTTAATGTCGGGTTAAGCTGACTAGGTGGTTAAGTGGGAAATGTCTATGGACAAATGTCATGTTCGGGGATCTCATCCCAAAATGCAATCAACATATCGGCGTACTCAACAAACTCTTTCGAGGAAACAAGAAGAATATCTTCAAACAAAGATGAAGTTGTTGATCTGTACACATCGGGATTAAACAATTTTGGCTTAAGGCCACGCAATTCGTTCGCTGATTTACCGTCACCGTGTTTAACAACGTTGCAAATGATCCTGAGTTCATTTAGTTGGGACCAAGATTTAAATGTTGTTAAGTCAACCCCATACTTGAGGAATATTTCCTTTATACCCTCAAGTCCATTTGGGCAAAATTTATCGGGGGGTATATGTTGGTCCCGTGAGAGTTCGTTAAAAAGGAACTCACGAGCTTGCTGTTCCCAGAGATGATACAAACTGGCTAAGGCTAATGCACTAAAAGAATAGCGGATTGAAGCCAACGCAGTATAATGATTTAATCCATGCTCAATGGCGGTATCAGCAACTGAGGAGCCATCTTCATCAGGCCCAGCAAACTGTTTCATCAGCGCGGCGTATACATCATTTGCATATTTATACGCAGTTTGTTCAATGTTATCAAAGGTTGGGAAAAGGTGGGTGATAAAATAATCACAAAACATTTTTATTTGTGATTTGAGTTTACTTCTGAGATTTTTGTTGAGATATAATTGTGACATTTTTAATCCCTTTATGAGGCGCTACCTAACGGATGGCAACTAAGCTGCGTCACCGATAAATTGCAACATGCACCCAACGAAACAAGTTTCTGCCGATAACCAAATTAAATATTCCCCAACCAACTAGGTACTGAAAAGTTAATAATAAAAGCTTAAAACCCACCACACGCCAACAATAATAGCCAAGCTTTGATGGTTTTTATTTTGTGTGGGACATTTTCTTGTACAAGAATATATTTGATTGATATAAGAATGTCAAATCTCAATCTCCTCACCGAACTCAACAATTCAGCCGTCCCCAGGTGGGCATACCCCCACAAAAACATCAGTAACATCAGTAACGTCAGTAACAAAATCTTACCTAAGCCGATACAAGCCGTTACTAACGGATAATAAATCTTACCAAAATCTTACCATGTTTCATTAAAATCTTACATGTATGTGATTTATGATACACCAGTTTCTTTGAAATTGGGTGTATTATGGTTATATTTATTTTGCTCGAGAGCTTCAGGAGCTAGTGGCCGCAAGGTCGTGGGAATTCAACTCCCCCTTCGGGCACTCAGAAGAAGTGATATTTATTAAGCAATTTGTTAGGTTTTTAAAGCTCAGGGTATGCAACTCTGAGCTTTTTTGTTTCCCTAATGTATCTTCTATTTTAATATAGATTGAAAACTTGAAAAAAGAAATAGGCTGGAAACAGTTGTTTTTGAGCGGGGAGAGAAATTGAGATTCAAGTATAATAAACCCATCTCTGGACTTATCTAGATCTCCGGAGATGGGCTGAAATTTAGCTTTCACTTTGTAACTAGTAATTTCTTTACATCTATAAATCCATCTGTTGTCCCCCCACCCATAAAAGTGGACCAAAAATAAATTAGTATATTTGTTTGAAAAAGTGTAAAAAAGATAGAAACAAGTACCACAATGAATTTACTATATTTCAAAGTGGTACATGAACTGGGGGTAGGTCAATAAAATTCACTTATTCGGGGCTGCTAGTTCAATCTTATTCAGGATAGTTGGAAGAAATTCTATCATATCCATATAAATGGGAAGGGTGATGTGAGATGGATTCCCCGGGAAAATCATTTCAGAAATATTCCCGCTGAAAACCCATAGAATATTATTAGTAATTCGTTTATCCATAATCGGTCTCCCAAAGTATTCTTTATTTCTTTTATCTGCCAACGTGAGTAAAATGTCAAGCCTCTCTTCAGTATACTTCAGTTCGGGTATATAATCTGATAGACATTGCTTCAGGATCCTTGCTACTAGGGAGTTGCATTGAGAATCGGAGGAAAGCCATCTATTAACCAGATGCAAATTGAATATAAAACATTCATCCATGATCAAATATTTTTGAGATTGGGGAAATGAATACACAATATCTGATGCTTGTTCAGAGTATACACCTTCAACAAGATGAGGATAAAGCCTTTTAAATATGTCGTTTTGTAAAATAATTGTTGCGAGTGAATATATTTTATTATCCATCAAGCTGACCCCTATTATAACCTTATATCAATTTTACATCGATAAGATTCTTAAATAAACGTAATAATATACAATAAACAAATAAGAATCAACTACAGAAAGGAATTATTTTTATGTTTGTTACTCTAAGAAATGACCTGAACCCCTTTTAGCGATCCATTTCGTATCTTGGATATTGGATCTAGGTTCTTGCCCCCATCTTGGGTCCAAATTGAATGATAGAAATTTTATATTGCTTTTGAGGAATCAGCTAAGTCTAAATAAGTCCCAAAATAAATTATCCCAATCCCCACCCATTATAACAACGTATAATAACAAACTTATAGCACTAAGTCAACGAATTAACTACTAACTGATCATCCATTTCGGACAATAATATCCTCATGGTTTACTTATTCTACTTGATTTGGTTAGCTAATCTCCTCACCGAACTCAACAACTCGGCCGTCTCCAAGTAAGAATGCACGCCCAAAAACACATTCAACTTTTATGTATATTATATGTATTCATCGGAGAGAATTTATGAGAAGAAAAATTGATCAACCTAAAAACCCAGAGACAAAAAAAGCCGCGATCTATTGCCGTGTGTCCACCTATAATCAGGGTCAAGGCGCTTATAGTTCATTAGACACCCAAAAGGATCTCCTTAAAAGTTACGCAAAGACCAAAGGTTGGGATATCTATGATGAATATATCGATACCAAAACCGGGACGACAATAGATCGTCCAGCGCTTAATAGATTATTGAACGATGCCAAGTCAAAAAAGTACAATATAGTCCTTGCCACGAAACTTGACCGAATTTCTAGAAGCATGAAAGATTTTTACGAAATTAATGAGGCGTTGGTCAAGGATGACATAGATTTAGTATTAGCGACACAAAGTATTGATACGTCATCGTCAATGGGAAGATTTAATCGAAATGTTCTTATGGCTTTTGCAGAATTTGAGCGTGACATGATTGCAGAGCGTACACGTGAAAAACTTTATTCGCAAGCTCAAAAAGGTTACTGGGGAGGCGGTCATGTTCTTTTGGGTTATGATGTGAAGGATAAAAAACTAATCGTTAATAAAAACGAAGCCGGCCTTGTCAATAAAATCTTCAATTTATACTTACAACAACCTTCGACAAATAAAGTTGCCGAGATATTGAACAAAGAAGGATACATTACAAAAATTCGAAATACAAAATCGGGCAAACAAACGGGAGGTAAGGTTTTTAATAAAGAAGTAGTTCATGACATTCTCAGAAATCGTGCATATATAGGCCAGATCCCATTCCACGGTGAAACCTTCAAAGGTATTCATGATTCTATAATAGATGATTCTTTATTCAAGAAAGTTCAAGAGCGACTCGATCTTTCCGCGATTGATAATAAAAGCACTTCAATTACTGAATCTCCATTGACGTTATTGGGAATCACGAAGTGCGGGCACTGTGGTAGTTTGTTGTCAACAAGTTCAACTCTGAAAATGAAAACAAATAAAAGATACTACTTTTATAAATGTTCCAAAGCCGCACATCACACGAAAACCCATTGCCCCTCAAGAGATATCCCGGCGGATGAACTGGAAAGTATAATTCTAAAGATTATGTCCCAAATTATTAACAACGACGAATTTTTAGATGCACTTGTAAATCAGATACAGGGAAACTCTGGGAGTGATCGAACAAATATTGAAGATGAGATACAAAATTTAAAGACTAATCTTTCAGAGGTAACTGGTCAATTAAGTAATATTGTTCACCACATGAGCCTGACGAATGAAATAAAGGAACCTGATGTATTATTGAAAAAAATTCATGAATTGGAAAATCGTCAAGACGATATCAAAAACAGCATTCAAGAAAAGGAATTACAGCTAGAAAGAATAGATGATACCAACGTTGATTCTACGGTCTTACGAGATGTAATGGGTGACTTCGTACGTTTGTATGGCGGACTCCCCAAAGAAGAAAAAAAGAGATTAAACCACCTTATTTTTGCCGAAATTACTTCCAATTTTAAACGTGGTGAAACTACTGGCGAAATCGAAATTCATATACGTGGGAATGGAGCTTTGAAGCAAACATGGGATGATCTAAAACAAGTAAACCAGACGGCGCTAGTTCGCACATCTGGTGTGATTGGCTCCGCAGACAAGACTCGAACTTGTATTCCGTTCCCTCGGAACGGAATAACAGCCGGATGCTCAAAAAGTTATTTCACCTACAACGAGCTTTCTAATCTTCTCCTTACTTTTCCATGCTTTAATTAATTTCTCAGATCGAATAGCTTCTTCTCGTGTGAGGTATTCCTTTTTGTAAATTAACTTCCACGGTCTGTATCTTGAAGTAAATCCTTTCTCTATCGAGTTGTGAAATTCTAACCGACGTTCCGGGTTTTCAGATTGTCCGACATAATAACGATCAAACCTTTCTGACTGCAATATATAAACCGAGTACCCCATAAATAAATAATCCCAATCTATTGACTGGGATTGCTATTTTTTGGCTCCGCAGACAAGACTCGAACTTGTAACCCTCCGGTTAACAGCCGGATGCTCCACCATTGAGCTACTGCGGAATCATTTCTTCCAGAAAAATTTTGAGGGTTTTTGAAAGAAGTTGTATAAATATATGAAAATTCGGGCGAAAAGTCAATCATTTCCATCCTTGCGTAATCATACCCATTTAATTATATTAGAAAAGTATGAAATACTTTTTAATAAATAATTGTTATAGAAAATAGACAAGAAGATTGGATAATATCAATGGAAGGTAACTTTTCAAATCGCGTACAAGATGTCATTCGTTTGAGCCGCGAGGAAGCTTTGCGGCTGGGGCATGACTACATAGGCACCGAGCATCTTCTCCTTGGTGTAATTCGAGAAGGCGAGGGAATCGCAGTAAAAATTCTACGCAACATCGGCGTCGATCTTTTTAAATTAAAGAAAGCCATTGAAGATACCGTGCGAACATCGGGCGGCACTCTGACAATCGGCAATATCCCGCTAACCAAACAAGCTGAAAAAGTTTTAAAGATAACTTATTTAGAAGCAAAACTTTACAAATCGGATGTTATAGGAACAGAACATTTATTGTTATCTCTTCTTCGGGATGATGATAATATAGCCGCTCAGATTCTTCATCAGTTCAACGTCCATTATGATGCGGTGAGAAACGAACTTGACAATATTATAAGCGGAAAACCATCGGCAACACCGTCGATACCGCTTACAACGGAAAGAACAAAAACCGAAAAATCTAAAACACCGGTGCTCGATAACTTCGGGCGCGATCTTACAAAGTTGGCTATAGAAGATAAGCTCGATCCTATTGTCGGACGAGAAAAAGAAATTGAACGCGTTGCGCAGGTGCTAAGCCGACGTAAGAAAAATAATCCGGTTTTAATTGGTGAACCGGGTGTAGGTAAAACAGCGATTGCCGAAGGACTTGCAATTCGCATAGTTCAAAAGAAAGTTTCGCGCGTTCTGCACGATAAGCGCGTTGTAACACTTGATCTCGCCGCTCTGGTTGCGGGAACAAAATACCGCGGACAGTTTGAAGAACGAATGAAAGCCGTTATGAATGAGCTTGAGAAATCGAAGGACGTTATACTGTTCATCGATGAGCTTCATACTATAGTAGGCGCCGGCGGCGCGTCCGGCTCACTCGATGCATCGAACATGTTCAAACCTGCTTTGTCGCGCGGTGACTTGCAATGCATCGGCGCTACAACACTGGATGAATACAGACAATATATAGAGAAGGATGGAGCGCTCGATCGACGCTTCCAAAAAATTATGGTCGATCCTACAACGGTCGATGAAACAATTCAGATATTGAAAAATATCAAGTATAAATATGAAGAACACCATACTGTAAAATACAGCGAAATATCACTCGATGCGGCGGTTAGGTTAAGCGATCGTTATATAACAGATCGTTATCTTCCAGATAAAGCGATCGACGTTTTGGATGAAGCCGGTTCGCGGGTTCACCTTTCTAACATTCATGTTCCCAAAGAAATTTTAGACCTCGAGGGAGAAGTTGAAAAAATAAGGCAGTCGAAAAACAACGTTGTAAAAAATCAGAATTTCGAAGAAGCTGCACGTCTCAGAGATCTTGAGAAAAAAATATTGCATGAACTTGAAGTTGCGAAAAAAGATTGGGAGCAAAAAGCCCATCATGTCGTGCACGATGTAACCGATGATACAATGGCAGACGTTGTTTCGATGATGACCGGTATTCCCGTGAATCGTATCGCTCAATCTGAATCGGAAAAACTTTTGAAGATGGAAGATGCGCTAAAGAACATGATTGTCGGTCAGGACGAAGCGATACAAAAATTAAGCAAAGCCATCCGACGCACACGAGCGGGTTTGAAAGATCCGAAACGACCAATCGGTTCGTTTATTTTCCTTGGACCAACCGGTGTCGGCAAAACCGAAATGGCAAAAGCGCTCGCAAAGTATCTTTTTGATTCGGAAGAATCTCTCATCCGCATCGATATGAGCGAATATATGGAAAAATTCAGCGTCTCGCGGCTTATCGGCGCGCCTCCAGGATACGTTGGATACGAAGAGGGCGGACAGTTAACTGAAAAAGTCCGCAGGAAACCTTATTCGGTTGTACTTTTGGATGAAATAGAAAAAGCGCATCCCGACGTTTTCAATATTCTGCTTCAGGTTTTAGACGATGGTATACTTACCGATAGTCTTGGACGCCGTGTTGACTTTAAAAACACGATTCTAATTATGACATCAAACATCGGCGCACGCGATATTAAAACTTCCGGCAGCTTCGGTTTCGGTGTTGATGCGCCAAAAGATATATACAAAACAATGAAGAGCACCATTGAGGATGCCGTAAAGCGCGTCTTCAATCCTGAATTCCTTAACCGTATCGACGACACAATAGTTTTCCACAGCTTGAGCCGCGAACACATTGATAAGATTATCGATATTCAGATGCACGAACTCGTGAAGCGCATGGCTACTCTCGATATTTCAATTCACCTCAGCAAGCAGGCGAGAGAATTTCTTGTAGATAAGGGGTACGATCCTGCTTTCGGTGCGCGACCCCTCAAACGCGCGCTTCAAAAATATATCGAAGATTCGATTGCAGAAGAAATTCTTCGCAATAAATTCGGTCAGGGAAGCATCATTAAGGTAAAACTGAATCCTAAAACAGAATCTTTGAAATTTATTGAAGGGAATAAGTCGAGGAAAATAAAAAAAGACCCCGAAGAAAAACCAAGCGAAGCAAACGTAACATAAATATATAATTATTCTATTCAGCCCCTGTATGCAGATTTTTGTTACAGGGGTTTTTGATTTTTTAGGCGAATATTATGGTGTTATCAAAAAAAAATCCGAGGGTAAGAGAATTATCTTTTCAGGCGCTTCTTAACAAAAAGGTGTGCGATCTTGAATTGCGTTCCGAAGACACACTTCGCGAATGTCTGATTCAACTCAGACATGAGTTAAGCGAAAAACAGATTGAGTTCTTTCCGCACTTTTATTTCGGCGACGAACCATGGGGATGTATAGATAGAACCGGCTCGGTAGAAATCCCCTTTTACCTTGCGAATAATACGCTTCGCAGAATTGGTGAAAAATATTTTCTCTCTTACACTAAAGAAGAAATCATGATGATACTTCGCCATGAAACCGGTCATGCAATTAATTATGCTTATAAACTCTGGATACGAGAAGATTGGAAAAAACTATTCGGTAAAATAAATAAGCGATACCCCAACCTTTATCATTTTAATCCTGCGAGCAAAGATTTTGTCAAATATCTGCATTATGTCGGTCATCCCCATTACGCCCAAAAACACCCCGATGAGGATTTTGCCGAAACCTTCGCTGTTTGGCTCGATCCGGTATCTAAATGGAAACAAAATTACAAGACATGGAAACCTGCGATTGAAAAATTAATCTATGTCGATTTCCTCTTCGGGAAAGAAAAACTTGCCCAACGCCGTCCGCTTCGTGTTCGTTTCACCGAAGCCAGTAGTTATAAAAATATTATCAGCACCATTGCTGAATATTTTAATATTGAAAAGAAAGTCGATCCGCGGCTTAAAGAATACACTGAAGACTTACAGGATATTTTTTCTTCACAAAAAGACGGTAAACGTAAACTTATCCGCGCCGATTTATTCATCCAGCACTTTAGCCGATACTTGGAAGAAGAACTTGTTGAATGGATTGCAAAAGCCGACAGGCACGGTATCCGAAAATACCTTCGCGAACTGCAAACCATTTGCGCTCTCAACAATCTTCAACTTCATCCGGACCAAACGACCGAAAAACTTGTTGAACTGGTCATCGTATCTACATATCACCTGCTGAAAAGGTTGAAGGTGATCAAGTGATCGCTCACGGTATTATCTGCGCGAGAGTATTATTTTGTTCCAGATACGGTAATCGAGTAAAGACCTCCTCCCGATTTTAGTTTGTAATCATATTTCTTCTCGGATGATATTATAGTGTCTCTGAATCCGGTTATCGAAATAATATCGAGATACTCTTGACGGCTAATTGCTCCGCTTATGCACCCCGCCCACAACGCGGCATCTTTTCTTTCATTTTCCGAGATAACACCATCTACAACAATATCGGACACGGTGAATTTTCCGCTCGGTTTTAAAACACGGTAAATTTCACTGAACGCAATTTTCTTATCGGGAACGAGATTGATAACACAATTACTTATTACCCGATCAATCGTATTATTGTCGACCGGAAGATTTTCAATTTCACCTAAACGGAATTCAACATTCATCGCGTTTATCTTCTTTTTGTTTTCATTCGCCTTGGTAATCATTTCTTCTGTCATGTCAACGCCAATCACCCGGCCTGTTTTTCCCACATATTTTGATGCGACAAAACAATCAATACCGGCTCCCGATCCCAAATCAAGAATAATCATCCCTTCTTTAAGTTCGGCGTAAACTGTTGGAGTGCCGCACCCAAGTCCTAAGTCCGCGCCATCCGGAATTGCCGTCATATCTGCTTTATCATATCTGGAACTCATATCAATTACAGTCGAATCTGATCCGACGCAACAAGAATCAGATGAACAACATGAAGTTATGGAGGGTATCACACCGATCTTTCCTTTTGCAATCTGACCGTATTTTTCTTTTACAGATTCTTTAATGTTTTTTGGATTATTCATCTTACCTCACTTCGAATATTGTTTATTTGAAACTTGCCATTAGTAAAAATATAATTTTTTTATTGAAAATCTAATCATTTGTCTGGGATAGAAATTCTAGCTCCACAACTCGCGAAAAGCAATCCGAATTAATGCGCCGCACAACTACTATCTTTTAACAGAATCCTGCTTTGCAGGAAGCGCCATCGGCAAATCTTCCCGACCGCTCCAATCTTCAAACGAGCCATCATAAAGATGAGGTGTATATCCAAGTGAACGTGCGGCTGTGTAAACCACGCATGCCGAAACTCCGCTATGGCAATATACAATAACGTCGTTTCCTTTTTTAACACCCGCAGAATCAAATTTCTCAGCAATTCTTGTCATCGGAATCATTTTGTTTGTACTGTCAATAAGACTTCCGGCAAAAATATTTTTTGCAGTTGGGATGGCTCCTGCGCGCAGGTAACCGCCGCTGTTTGCACCGTTATAAAACATCGGTGCGCGGGCATCGATGATAGAAATATTTGATTTATGAAGTCCCGACTTCACAAACTCAGCATCGACGATTGCGGTTGGAATAAGTTTAGGCGAGAACGATCCTCTTTGATAGACAGGTAGTTCTTTTGTTACCGGTTTGCCCTCAATTTTCCACGCATCGAAGCCGCCATCAAGTATTGATGTTCTGTCACCCATACCGAGATAATCCAGCGTAACAAAGATGCGCGCAACCTGATTTACGTTACCGCTCATTCCGCACAAGATGATACGTGAATCATTCGAAACGCCAAGCATTTCGAGCGTGGCGTTAAGTTGCTCTGCGGGTAATAACTCGTAGCTAAGTTCAGGGTTCGACATATATATCCATCCGTTCCATAGAAACCGTGCGCCCGAGATATGTCCCCTCTCATAATCGCGGCGGATAGGTGCAACGTGGAGTATTACTAGCGATGGATCATTGATATGTTCCGCCAGCCACGAAGTTGTGACAAAGACAGGGAAATTATTTGGTTGTGCGTTAACTTCATGTGGGAGTAGAACGATAAACACAGGCAGAAAGAGGATAAAAAATAATTTGTTCATATGTATTTGATTGATGTTTGAAAATATGAGAATTTATATTTCTTAAATTCAATTACTAAGATTTATCTTCTTAAAATAAGATCCCTTCCATAGTAACCTTACTTCTAACGGCTCTTTTTCTTTAGGTAATATCGCAACCATATCACTTAACTTGTTTGTAAATTCTGCAACTGGAAACCCTTGCGGTTGCGTTAAAGCGATCCTATGCATCTCGTTGATGAAGCTCTCGCCATGAATCGAATAGGCAAGTTGAAGAATAAAACTTATAGTAGTTGTGTCTACTTTAAGATTAAGACCGAGAATGATTGAATTACACCAAGCTTCGATGTCTATTCTTGAAATTACAGCTGTTGTTAAAAATGAAATAAAAGCCTCCTGAAATTCTTTAGATTTATTTTTTGTAACTCCTCTGTTAAACCAAGCTAGTGGACACAGAGCATCGAAGTTAAGTGCTATTTCAATTTCTTTTTCTTGCTCAATGGCAGAAGTTTTGCTATCCACTCCATCAAATACTCTCATAGCACCAAGACCATCTCTCTTTTGAACATTAAAGTGAGTTATTCTCCTAATTTCACCGATTACTTTGTGCTTCATAACCCATTCTATGTCATCAAGGTCAATCGTTTTTCGTTTGTCTAAGTATATCTCGAAAACATTTTCTGCCATTTCATAATTGCCTGCAAAGAGTAGTGAATCCGCTTTTAGCGCTATGTATTTATTTTCTCCTCCAAGATCGATGGCTCGTTCATAAAATCTTGACGCAAATCTAAAATGCCCACTCTCAAACATTATTCCCCCCAATTCAGCCAAAAAATAGTTTCGTTTTAAATAATCTGGATCATATTTCGCAGCATTTCGATAGTGTGTCACCGCTTTCAGCGGTTCAGTATGACATATGTAACGACCAAGATTGTAATGTGCGATAGATTTTTCTCGATTGTCAGTCCCCACTTCAACTCTCTGAATTCGCCTCTCCATAAATCCCAAGAGAAACTCACGTTCCCGAGCCGAAAGAGATTTCTTATATGCTGGCAACAGAAGTAGTTCAGCATCAAAGGTGACTCCATGCTTTGCAAAAAGCGAGTCGGCAAGCTCAACTGCCTTTGTAACATCAGTTGTACGCGATAAACACCTCAGAACTCGCACTAATACCTCTCGCTGCTTAATGATTGCCGAATTACAACCGACCTCAGAGAGAATCCTTGCTGCAATATCAGAATGACCAAACTTATCGAGTAATATCCCCAATCCAACTAACACATCTGAAGGGTATTTTTCTAATACAGTTTTTTCTTGCAATCTTCTTGATGTGTGAAGTGTAGTGTCACCCACACCTTGAATTAGAATAACTGTTTTTTTATTGTCTATTTCTATCCTGACTTCAACATTATCACCGTTTAGATTCTCACAAGATATTACGTCATGGAGTTTACTGATTTCTTTCCTCACGGCGGAGTGAACCAACCCTGAAAGAATACCGTGGAACTTTGCCCCATGAAAATTTATCGAGAGTTTTATTGGTAAAGAAATCTGTGCCGATGTAAATTGTCGATATAAATCGAACTGCTTTTGTAGCTTTTTCGGTGTATCTTTATCCCATCGATCCGACTTAACAAAGTTAAAGGTGAACCCCTTTTTCCCCTTTAATGCATAATAAGTATCAAATAAATGGTACCACCTAACGTAAATTCTTTTTGTAGGAGAATGATAACGTACTATCAATACGGGTATGGTTAGACTATGGTAGTAATCATGTGTATCAATTGGAAACCTTATTGCCAAAGCTTTCTTTACGTTTTTCTCATCAGTGGCTTTGAGTTGGACATTGAATGTCTTCCCGGTACTGTTTTTCGAAACAACGTCAAAAATTTCAACCTGTCCGTCAATCCCGTAATCCTGATCCATATCCCGGAATAACCACGTCCTTGTAATAATAGCTTGGAAAGCATTCCTTGATTCAGTTTCAAGTTCATGTTGCCTCGGACGTTTAGGCACTGATACTCCTTTGTGCTTTAGTATTGCTGATGATCATATTACATTTCTTGATTGATACAATTTTCTATCAGAGACATCTGAAAAATTAAAG
>PNNN01000070.1 GCA_013824245.1 Chlorobiaceae bacterium
TAACCTGTAATGATTCCCTGTTTCATATTATGTAGGAACGAATTCTCAGTGCTCTCTGTTCATATAAATACAAAATCTTATGATTTCTCTGGGCCGTTCAAAAGAGCAAGTAATAGATCGTATCGTTCGGCACATCAGCCGACATTCGGTATTCTCCATCCTCTTCCGATCGTATCTTACCGTATTAATAATTGCAATCATTGATTTCATAACAGGACCATATTTATCGATGCTGGTATTTTATTTAATACCAATCATCATAACATCATGGTTTGTAGGGAGACGCGCAGGATTACTGATATCGCTTGTTAGTGCTGTTGGATGTTCGATACACGACGTCCTATTTTTTCCCGTATCGCCATCGCAAATGGCGGTGTCGTGGCTGGTGTTGTTGTGGAATCCATTAATTTCGCTCAGTGTTTTTTTAATTATTGCTTATACGCTTTCTGCTATGAAAAGAGCAATGGATGAAAAACTACAGTTTGAATTCAAAGTCGCGGCTGAAGTGCAATCTCGTCTCTTTCCTCAATCATTACCACCAATGAAAACGTTATCATATACTGCACTTTGTAAGCCGGCGGCTACTGTTTCAGGTGATTATTATGATGCTATACTTATTAAACCTCAGACTCTTGGAATTGCTTTAGGCGATATCGCCGGTAAAGGAATATCTGCCGCATTGTTAACTGCAAATTTACAGGGACTACTTAGAAGTTTTGCCCCACTTCATTGTGATGATGTCGCGGAGCTTATGAGTTGTGTTAACAATTCGCTCTATAATTGTACCGACTCAAGTAAATTTGCCACTCTTTTTTATGGATTGTACGATGACAATAATCGGACTATGACTTATGTAAATGCGGGTCATAATCCTCCTATTATATTCAGAAGAAAAAATAATCACCCGGCTCAAAATATGAATCAAGATGAGGTTTCTCTGTCGTTCGACAGGAAAGAGGCAGACGATAATCATTTTTATGATATCATAAAGATCAATGCCGCCGATACTGTCATTGGTGCATTCTCGGATGAAATTTATAAACCGAATACAATTCAGCTTTGTTCAGGTGATACGCTAATATTATATACGGATGGACTTTCGGAGGCAAGAAATTTTATTCATGAAGAATATGGTGAAGAAAGATTAACAATGCTTGTTGGATCGAACCTCCATCTATCACATCAACCTATGCACGATCTTATCTTGGATGATGTGAATAAATTTATCGGCGACGGGATTCAAATCGATGATATAACTCTGATCGTCGCTAAGATTAACTGATTTCTTTTTCTTTTCTTTCGATTTCTTCAATTTCACCAACTACAACATTCCACGATAAATATTGATCACCCAATTTCTGTTGAAGTTCTTTTAACTCGCGTGAAATTATCTTTGCCTCTTCGCCATTTTTGTAGAAATCAGGATTTGCCATCATAGTTGAAATATCATCTTTGCGTGATTCCAATTGTGAGATATCTTTTTCAATCAACTCTAATTTTTGTTTGAATGGAAGAAGTATCTTGGACAACCTTTGGCGTTTTTCGGCTTCTAATCGTTTTCGATCTTTCTCTGAAAGTTGAGGAACTTGTAATGAGATTTGAGATTTCGGATTTGGGATGTGGGATTTTGGTGCAATCGCTGCACGTTCTTCTTTTTTCTTGTTGATGTAATCGGTAACATTTCCGATATAAGTACGGATACTCCCGGAACTAAACTCAACTACTTTGTTTATGATAGGATCAAGGAAAGCTCGGTCATGCGAGACAATTACATAAGTACCGGAGTATTCCATCAATGCTTCCTGAAGAACTTTCTTTGAACGCATGTCTAAGTGGTTTGTCGGTTCGTCCATGATTAAAAAGTTAGCCGGTTGCAATAACATTTTCGCAAGCGCAAGCCGACTTTTCTCGCCGCCCGATAACACCGAAACATTTTTAAAAACATCATCACCATGAAAAAGGAAAGAACCGAGAATCGTTCTTAGCTTTGTCCGAACTTCCCCAACCGCCACATCATCAACTATCTGAATCACTTCCTTGGAGAGGTCAAGCTCTTCTGCCTGATGCTGACCGAAATATGAGAGGATTACGTTGTGCCCTATTCTTCGTTCACCTGTCTGGAACGGCTCGCTGCCGGCAAGAATTCTGACAAAAGTCGATTTACCTGAGCCGTTAACGCCAACGACAGCAATTTTATCTCCACGTTCGATAGTGAAATTCAAACCCTCAAAAACTTTCAACTCTCTGTAACTTTTACAGATGTTTTTCAAGTCTATTACAACGACACCGCTTTGCTGAGGAGGTGGAAAGTGAAAGCGGATTTCTTCTTCATCATTTTCAATTTCAATCCGTTCAATCTTATCAAGCTGTTTAACGCGGCTCTGTACTTGTCGGGCTTTGGTCGCTTTGTATCGAAATCTCTCTATGAATCTTTCTGTTTGCGCTAATTGCCGCTGTTGATTTTTATAAGCGTTGACTTGCTGTTCTTTTCTGATAACCTTCTCGTTTTCATAGAAAGAATAATTGCCTGAATAAACATCGAACTTGCCCATGCTGAGTGCTAAGGTTTTTTTTGTGAGCGAATCGAGGAATGCTCTGTCGTGAGAGACGAGTATAATTGCGCCGTTGTAATTTCGGAGATATTCTTCGAGCCACTGAAGCGAATCGATATCGAGATGATTTGTCGGTTCATCGAGCAGAAGGAGAGAGGGCTCTTGCAGAAGAAGTTTTGCTAAGGCAATTCTCATTTGCCAACCGCCGCTGAATTCTTCCGTCTGCCTCTCAAAATCTATGACCGCAAAACCAAGTCCCATTAAAACACGCTCGATTTTTGATTTCATCCTGAAAGCATCGAGGTCTTCTAATTTATGCTGAAGCTCGCCGTAGATTTCAAGCGTATCAGAATATTCTTCACTCGTGGGATCGAGAGACCCCATCTTTTCATGTGCCTCGTTGATCTCATCTTGAATAAGCATGATATCTTCAAAAGCAGTCTCGACTTCTTTGTAAAGCGATTTACCCGAAGCGATCACACCATCTTGCGGAAGATAACCAACCGTTACATAGTGTGCTTTACTGATGTTTCCGTCATCCGGTAGATTGATGCCCGCGATGATTTTGAGAAGAGTGGATTTGCCTGTGCCGTTGGAGCCGATTAATCCGATACGATCGTGCGCACCGATGGTAATCGATACATCGTCGAATAATGTTCGTCCGCCGAATTGGATTGATATGTGGTCTAATGAAAGCAAAGTTCAATTAAAAAGTCAAAAATAAAAATTAAAAAACAAAGAAAAAGGATTATTAAATCTGAAGCACTAAATTGTAAACTCTAAATGGCAAAGCCATCACTTCGTGACAATATCTAAATTCTAATGTTCTAATTCTTAAACTGTTTGATCCACAAGTGTTTAGGATTTAGAGATTAGGATTTATTATTTAGTATGAATATACGAAAATGTGAAGTGAGAAGGAAAATCCAAAAAACAAATCAAACTGTTATTTTATAAACGTCCCATTATTATACTCTTCAAACGCAATCTTCAATTCCTCTTGCGTATTCATAACGATTGGTCCGTACCATGCGACCGGCTCGCCTATCGGTTTGCCGGAGATAAGGAGGAAGCGCACAGGTTCAGCTTCAGTGCAGACAACAATCTGTTCTCCATCATTAAATAAAACGAGATTTTCATTAACAACCACTTTCTTCTCGTCGCTGAAATATCCTTTCCCTTCAACCACATAAGTGAAAACTGTATGTCTTAACTTAGTTGGATGAACATACTCTGTATTTGGCGGAATAGTTACATCGAGATATTCCGGATCAATAACGATATCTTGGACAGGTCCATTTGTTCCATCAACTTTGCCGGAAATGATTTTAACCTTCGCACCCTTCGCGGTTATTATTTCCGGTATCTCAGAACTTTTCACATCACGGTAACGAGGATTCATCATTTTGTTGGATTTGGGAAGATTCGCCCAAAGCTGAAATCCCAAGTTCCAATTATTTTCATCTCCCATCGGCATTTCCTGATGGATAATGCCACTGCCTGCAGTCATCCACTGAACATTTCCCGAACCGATAATGCCTTTGTTTCCCATACTATCACCGTGCTCAACGGTTCCCCGAAGAATATATGTAATCGTTTCAATGCCGCGATGCGGATGCCAAGGAAATCCTTCAATGTAATCTTGCGGATTGTTTGAGCCGAAGTGATCGAACAGTAAAAAAGGATCGAACAACGGTACCTCATTAAAACCGAAACCACGTTTTAGATGAACTCCTGCACCTTCAATAGTCGGCTTAGCCAAAAAAATATTTCTTATTGTTCGATTCTTGCTCATTGAGCGATTTGTTCAGCGGATTGGATTCAGGCGATAAAAGTCCATATGCTTTAATTGGAATTTCTCTACCTGAAATCCGGCATTACTCGCTATCATCTCGATCTCTTCAGGTTTGAGGCGATGATCAATCGGTGGTCCTTGCTCTTCATCAACGTAGGGCCATTCAAGTATGATAACTCTTTTTCTGGCAACGCGCTTTGCTTCGGTGAGGGCTTTGAACATGTTATCTGTTTCGTGTAAGACATGAATAAGAATTACTAAATCAAAAGAATCGTCGGGGAAAGGAATATTTTCGGCAATACCTTTTAGGAATTGTGCCTCTGGTAAAATGGCTCGTGCGATTTCAAGCAGTTCGGTGTTCGGATCGATACCTGTTACTTGAATCTTGTGCTTTGCAAATGCCTCGGCAAAAATACCGGTGCCTGTTCCAACATCGAGAAGATTTTTTACTCTTATACCTTCAATGCTAAGTTCAACAACAAGTTCCACTTCCAGAAGAGCGACTCTCTCGGGGTGGCGTAACCGGTCGGCTTCTCCGCTGAAGCGGCGTTTATGTGTGTGTTTTACCATTTTGCTAAAGAAGAAATAGTAATGGAATCATTTCATTAAAATTAATTTCTTTGTTTCATCAAAGGTAGCTGCTCTACGAGTCTTCGACTCGTCAGAGTCGTAGACTTGCAGTCGATAATAATAGAAACCGCTGGGGAAGCCACTTGCATTCCAGTTTACATTATACTCACCGGGCTGCCTGACCTCGTTCAATAGTGTCGCGACCTCCCGTCCAAGCACGTCATACACTTTAAGAATTGTCAATTGACAATCGGTAATTGTAAATTGAAAATTGGTTGCCGGGTTGAAAGGATTCGGATAATTCTGCTTGAGAGAATATGACGTTTCAATTATTGATGAACCTTCTTGGTGGGGTGGAGGCGGTGGATTTTCGTTTTCTGATATGATTGCTACCGGATGTGCCGTTGCAATAGGATTAAGAAATAATTGACCACTTTGATTTGATTTTACCCAATAGCCGCGACACGGCTGAAGTGTGTCTGCTATGATATAATTTACGCTGTATCTGAAAAATTGACTCAGGATCATGTTCGCTGAACTTGAACCGATATTTGTAATGGGTATTGGAATTGTCAACGAGCCGATCAAATTCCATCCTTCAACAACATCAATAGTGTCGGTCTCGATATTTAACCCTGTGATCGTGAAATCCTGGCTCGAAGGAAATTTAATCCAGTACCCAACACCGTTTTCAAGTGTATCTTGTTTCAAATAACTTCCGTTATACGAGTAAGCGGATGAAATAGCAGAAGGGAACAATTCTGTTTTTAACATTGAGGAGGCGAGTTTCGGAACTGAAATTATATTCCAGCCGGATTGTATTGAATATGTCTCTGATGACGGAAGCGTTAATGCGGGTGTAATTATATTTCCTGTCGAATAATAAGTATTGAAGTTTAACAATCTGCCAATCGTTGGCGCTATGTCGACTTGTGTGTATCTTGTTGCTTCGATCTTGTCGATGGGTGTATCGGGTCCTAACATAAGCAAGGAGATATGTCTGCAACCATCGCATCCGTCGCCATGCGATCTGAAATCGGTTGTGTGTCTGCCATGATCATTGGTGATGATTAAAGTTGTTTTATTAGAATATGTCGGGTCTGCTTGGATGAAGTTCCACAATTCATTAACAATACTATCTGCACGTTGGAGTTTTTCTGTATAATTCGACCACGGTCCATCATGTCCGGCTCTATCAGTTGCGGCTAAATTTGTAATCATGAGGCGCGGATGAAATGTGGTGATTACATCTTTTACGTTCTCCAATGTATAAACATCATCGTATTGGAAGTCGGTCGTATCAACAATTCCTCCATACGATGCACCATAATCCGCGTGATCACTGAAGGCGAGAATATCAAGTTTGGTTTTACCGAGGACTACATAATTTTCAGAAGCGGGGGAGTTTTTTTCTTTCCTGAAATATTCGAAGAGGGTTGGTTTGTGAGGCAGTTCGCCGCCGTCGTTCAGAATCGATTGCCATGTACCTGTCAATATGGTTGAATGACCTGAATTGGTTTGCGTAATACCATCATTATAAAATGATGTGAAGATTGTTCCTTGCGGGCGAAGATCGTTCCAAATTCGCGGGATGTATTGGTGGGTTGGATCGCCGAATGTTTCGGTATATCGCGCCCCGTCGATTACCGCTATCACAACATTTTCGGTTTGCTGACTATATAAATTCCCTCCCCGAATTATCATTAAAAACAATAATAAAAAAGAACTATTTCTCATCTGTGCCAGTTTCATAATACCAATCATATTCAAGCGTTAATCTTATCAAAGGTATGAAAAAGCGGCAAGAGTAGCAAGAGCCGGATTGAGTTGCGAGCTAACTTGTTAATTATTCAATCATTTAGCCATAGAATCTCAATCTCGCCAACCACACCCAATCGATGTTGTGCCTCGGTATCTGCATCGAATACAAGTTTCCGTTTATTGAAATCATCTGGGGCTGACAAAAAAGTAGGTTTCGAGAGGTAGCCGCAACCTTCAGGTTGCGTTTTTGCAATGTTTTCGCAGACATTCCGCCAGAGGCGAATAAAAAAGCCTGCCTGCTGCAGGCAGGTCTGCGGCTACCTCAATAATCTTTCTTGAAGTATAGATTGGATATCCCTTCGTCCATCTAAGATGCAGTGTACCATTACCGATGTGGATTCGATTGAATATATAATCCGATATGGTTTATATCGCAGCTCGCGGAATTCAACCACCCCGATTTCAAATAGTTCAGTAGGAACATTTCCTTGGAGGGGGATTGACTTAAGTTTATAACAGGCATTTTTTAAGGAGGTAAACAGCTTATCAGCGCGCTCAGTTGAATCATTCAGAACTACATATCTATAAATATCAAAAAGATCTTCTTCTGCATCGAGGTCAAAAAGAACACTATATTTTTTCATTTTTGAAAGCCCGGATTCTTTTCTCTAAGCCGGCGAAGGCATTATCGATCGATTTAACATTGCCGCGTTTTATTTGTTGTTTGCTGCGTGTAAGTATTTTAAGTAAGGCAAGTGTTTCCTGCATACGTTCATATGATTTAATATCCTGAACAACAACTTTCGCCTCGCCGTTATGTGTAATTACGAGAGTATTTTTATTATTCGTAATATCGCGTATCAATTCAGACGCATGTGCCTTGAGATAGCTTATAGGTTTTACCGATGTACTGAGTTTCATAACATCTCCATCATATTGACTATAATATAGTCGATATTTAGGTCATGTGCAAACAGAACATTTTCCGGGTGTCACGAACCAATTCGTGACACTACGTTGATAACAATGCCAGTGTCATGGTCTAGACCATGACACCTGATAATCTCCTAAGACCACGATTGAAGCTCGATTATGTTACCTTCCGGATCGGTTACATAACACCATGTAACCTTTTTTAGTGGTGATGGTTGAAGCGTAACAATTTCACCAACTGATTTTCCGCCTGCAGCTAAAACTTCTTCCCGGGCTTTTGTAACATCTTCAACGATGAAGGCGATATGCCCAAAGCCCGGACGATTAACTGCCGTTACCGGTTTATCCTGTAAGATATTGTAACTAAAAATTTCTAAGGTTGGTCCGTTCTCATCGTACCCCGGCAAGCGTAGATGTACGCCATCAAGTTTTGCGCCGGGGATGCCGGTTCCGCGTTCTAATTCTAATCCTTTATAATGACGCTCAGGAGGAACGGGCACACAACCAAAAACTTCCTGATAAAAACGCGCAAGCTCGCGCCAGTTTTTGGCGATAAGATTTGTGTGGGCGTATCTTGATTTGGAAGTATTCATCTATCGTTTACCATATATTTATTTTTTACGTAATAAGTTTTCCGATAATCTACTTTTGGAAATTTTACAGAATCCGGATTAAGTCCAAGGGAATCAGCAACTGCATGCTTGATACGGTCTCCGTCGAACAAGGAGGAACTTAATGGATTCGAGCTACGATATTTTGGTGATAAATCCATCCAAAGTTCTCCGATCTTAATTTCCAAAGCGGTTAGTGGGCGAGATGCAGCGCTAACATCCCATATGAACCGGTGTCGCGGATCTACACCTGTTCTTTCAAGTCCTTTTGTCCCCAAACTATCTGTAACGAATGTTGCCTGAGCATAGTATACCATCCCCAGTAACTTTCTGGTCGGTACTAACAATACCGAAGTGTAATCCGTACCAAATTCGTTATGTAAATCCAAGGCAGCGCGCATACATGTTTGTCCGAATTCTTCACGAGAATCTGAATCTGAAATGATAACCCAGTGACGTGTAGTACGCCCTTCTACAGAACATGGAAATTGTTCTTCCTTGATTACCTTATAGGGACGCGCTTTTGTGAGAACTGGATTTCCATTATGAGCGCATGAAGATATAAAGATGATGATGACACATGAGATGAAACGAAACATAATTTTTATCCTTCTTTCTACCAAGTTACTCAAATGGAATTTTTATCGTATAAGCTTTTTATACTTAATCCTGTGTGGTCGTTCGGCTTCGATGCCGAGCTGTTTCTTCCTGTGCTCTTCAAATTCACTGTTGAGGAGCAACTGATCAGTAGTTTAGAGGATGCCAATTGTAAAAACTATCGCCTGGTCATTGTAATCGTTGAGCGTAACGATATATTCGAGATGGAAGATCAACTGAAAGTTATAAGTATGCAACACCCGGATGCCGGCATTTCCAATCAATTCAAAACCATCCGATCTGAGTTCGTTTTGATTCCGAGGATACGCAATGTAAGGATCGGGATGTGAAACCCAATGAAATCCGAAAGCCCCGCCTAAGTACGGACAGAGATCTTTTCTTGAAAAAAGGTATGAGCCATAAAGATTCATTGCAAATCCTTTACGTATTCCAATGAGCATACCAACCGCCCAATCTTCCAACTCATAATCGAAACGTCCATCCATAACAAAAGATCGATCGGAGTTATCATATCCATGCTGAGGATACAGGTAACCAAACGATAGCCCGAAATTTTTCTTGGAAGTTCTACGCAATGACTCTTGCGATTCTGAGGCAAGGATATTTCCTACTTCTACGTCTTTTCCAATCCGCTCGCCTCCAACAACGCTTTTAGCGATTCGTTTCATTAACATCTCCAGATCTTCAACATTCGATGCAGTGACTTGATCGATTAGGATTTGCCGGTTCGTAGGGACATCGACAAGAAAATACTGCACAATAATTTTCTCACCAAGAGCAGAGAGCTGGCAACCGAGAACTTGCGAGGCATCCAATTTTTTGCCGATTTCAAGTGCACATTCATTTTCGATACACACTGTGCCTTCGAGAGCGTCTCTTGTACGTTTTAGTGAAACGATGTCCATCGTACTGAGTTTGCCAATCTCGGTGCGTAAGATAGATTCGGCTGTCATTATATATACCGAGTCGATACCGTTCGCATGTAACGGTAAGATTGCAATGCGTGCTGGGTCTGTTACTTGTCCAATTAACTCAACAAGCATGATGCAGTTGAGGATCACAAGGGTTGCAAATATCTTGAGTCTATTCATATCTTCACCGTTAAATTGAGGATTATATTGATAATGCTTATGATTGCATTTTACAAAGTCTTCGTGGTTCTTCATATCACTTCGTGTTTCTTCGTGTAAGTTATTTTCACAGAGCAACACGAAGAATCGTTTTTCAATCTAAATTCATACGGTCTAATTAAATAAACCGCTTCAAGTTTCCACTTAATGTACTGAAAGATTATAAAAAATCAAATGCTTACTCATCTTTGGTAATGATGTGGTGCGGAATGTAACACACAGGTAAAAGTCCCCTCTGGAGAGGGGACTACAGGGGTGTGTAAAAAGAGCCAAAAGAACACGCCCCTAATCTATGATCATCGTATCAACTTCTTATACTTAATCCTGTGCGGTCTGTCGGCTTCAATCCCTAATTGCTTTCTGCGGTGCTCTTCAAATTCACTGTAATTTCCGTCAAACCAAATGGCTTCGCTGTCACCTTCGAATGCGAGTATGTGTGTTGCAACGCGATCTAAGAACCAGCGATCGTGCGAAATGATTACGGCACAGCCGGCGAAGTTTTCTAATGCTTCCTCAAGCGCGCGAAGTGTGTTCACATCAAGGTCGTTTGTCGGTTCGTCGAGAAGTAGAACATTCGCACCCGTTCTTAAAATTTTAGCAAGATGGACACGGTTGCGCTCACCGCCAGAGAGAACTCCAACAGGTTTCTGCTGATCTGTTCCGCTGAAGTTAAACCGCGCAACATAAGCGCGTGAGTTTACTTCGCGGTTTCCCAACTTAATTAAATCTTCTCCGCCCGAAATTTCCTGCCAGATTGTTTTGTTTGGATCAAGAGGTCGGTTCTGGTCAACGTAAGCAAGCTTGACTGTCTCACCAACGGTAATGGTTCCGGATTCAGGTTTTTCCTGATCGGTAATCATGCGAAATAAAGTTGTCTTGCCCGCCCCGTTGGGACCTATGATGCCGATGATACCGCCCGCGGGCAGATTGAAGTTTAGATTTTCATAAAGAATAATATCGCCATACGCTTTAGCAACATTTTCTGCACGTATAACAACATCGCCAAGCCGCGGACCCGGCGGAATGAATATTTCAAGTTCCTCGCTACGCTTTTCGTTATCTTCTTCCAACATTTTTTCGTAAGCGGTTATGCGGGCTTTGCTCTTTGCATGTCGCCCCTTTGGATTCAACCTAACCCACTCAAGCTCACGTTGCAAAACTTTTTGGCGTTTCGATTCCTGTTTTTCTTCAAGTTTAAGACGTGCCTGTTTTTGCTCAAGCCATGATGAATAGTTTCCCTCGAACGGAATTCCTTCACCACGGTCAAGCTCTAAAATCCAACCGGCAACATTATCGAGGAAGTAACGGTCGTGTGTTACCGCGATTACGGTTCCTTTATATTGCGAGAGATAATGTTCAAGCCACGCAACAGATTCCGCGTCTAAATGGTTTGTCGGTTCATCCAGAAGAAGCACATCCGGTTCCTGAAGAAGCAATCGGCACAATGCAACGCGCCGCCGCTCGCCACCGGAGATTACCGAGATAGATGTTTCAGATGGCGGACATCGTAACGCGTCCATCGCCTGTTCTAATTTACTGTCGATATCCCACGCGCCGATGTGATCGATTTTCTCCTGAAGTTTCGCCTGCTTATCAAGCAGTGAGTCGTAATCAGCGTCCGGTTCAGAGAACTTCGCACTGATGGCTTCGTATTCTTTTAGCAGATTGACGGTTGCCTGTGCGCCTTCTTCGACAATTTCTTTAACGGTTTTTGCGGGATCTAATTCCGGTTCCTGAGACAGGTATCCGAATGTAATATCTTTCTGCGAAGTAATCTGACCGATGTAATCCTGATCGATGCCCGCAATGATTCGAAGTAGAGTGCTTTTACCGGAACCATTTAAGCCGAGCACACCAATCTTTGCACCGTAAAAGAACGAGAGGTAAATATCTTTTAAAACTTGTTTGTTGGGTTTGTGAACTTTCCCAACGCCGATCATTGAAAAAATGATTTTATTGTCTGCCATATTTTTGTGAAAAGTTTTTGTTGATAATTGATGAATCTATAAATTCGAATCACTAAATCCGAAATCCTAAACGGCAAAGCCACCACTTCGTGATAATATCAAAATCCAATGTTCATATCGACCAAACTTTTTGGATTTATGGTTTAGAATTTATTTAGAGTTTAGATATTAGGATTTAGAAATTAAGAAGAATATACGAAAATGTAGGGTGAGAAAGAAAAGGAACAGTTAACGGCTAATAGCAAAGAGCCAAGGGCGTAGAGCGGAGAGTTATTTTTATGAGTTGTGAGTTATGAGTTATGAATTTTGAGTTATGAGTGTTTCGAATGAAAGTGGAATATATTTTTTATTTTTTATTTTTGAATTTTTAATTTTACAATTTTAATTATTCTGCGCTCCCTCTTTAATCCATGTTTTAATTCCATTTATCTGATTGGCATTGAGTGGTGGTCTGTCCAAAGGCATTCGAGGCACGCCGGGGTCTCGACCTTCTATTGCCCAAACGAGTCGGCTCTCTTCGGGGAATCGGGGAGATATGATCCCAACTTTTTCGCGGGCATCGAGCCATGTTTCAAAACTGACTCCAGCGGCTGGGTTATCACCTGCATGACAGCCACCGGGAATTGCACAGCCGTTTAGAAAAAGCGGTTCTACATGTTTATGATAACTTACATTTGAATCGGGGAAAACTATTTTACTTAATTCGTCTCCCGTAATTTCATCCTTACAATTCCATGATTGCCAGATTATGAATCCAATGAATAAAAGGAACAGTAATGATTTCAAAAACTCTTTCATATTGATTGTGCTTTCTTATATTCTCTGGCGATTTGACCGTACAAATGGAACCTTATTATCTGAACAAAAAATGTGGTAAAAAAAATTCCAATTATAAAGAAAAGGATTCCGGCTACAGCCAAAAAATCAAAAACTACGGTTAATACAGATATAACCAAAATATCTTCCCATTTGATCTTGAACAATTTAATTACCTCCCCAATATTTATAGCATCGCGTATGCTTTCGTTTTTTGAAAACAAAATTGTTATCGTTGGCTGAAGTAAATAAATGAAGATTGAGTATGGAACAACTGTTAAAATAATAAACATTCCGAAAAGTCCGCTCTCGAAAAGATTCCCGGTGTGAGAATTCCAAAACGACATGATGATAAATAACACCAACGTGGGAACAAGTATGATTAATAAAGGTAGATAATATATAATCATCACTCCAATGTATTTTAGACCTGTTAAAAATTTAATACCGGGGTCTTTCCAGTCGGGAAGTGGATTGGGATCGTTGTTCGATACCTTTTGCAGAAGCTCTATATAATAACCATAAAGCACGGGAATTGGGAGTATCAAGATAGAAAGCAAAGAGAATATCCCTCCAATCATGTATTTCATGACCCAATCGGGGTCTTTGAACGAAAATTTAAATGAATCGCCGATATCTACCATAATAAAAATAATTAGATAATATTTACACTTATGGAATTTAATCAATAAATATCTATCCGACAAAATATTAAGAAAACATGGATTATGTTAACTACCTAACAAATGATTATAAGATTAGAAAAGATCGATAATATCTCTTGACTTTTATTTCAACAACTCCTATCTTTCATCTGCTATCTCGCCTCTTTTTTTAAATTAGAGAGATAAGTCTTATTAAGGATTATCATAGTCCTAAGTGGGTGTTTTGTTCTTACACGAAAATAATAATATTCTTATAAAAATATAATAGGAGATTCGCCATGAAACAATTTGCCATCATTTTTCTTGTAATCTTTTCTACGATTGCATTAAATGGACAGACAAATGTTTCCGGTGTTGTATCGGGAACATGGAATCTTGCCGGAAGTCCGTACACTGTTGTTGGGACAGTTACAATAAATAACGCAACAACATTAACCATCGATTCAGGAGCGGTAGTTCGATTCACTGCCGGACAAGTGATGTATGTGTGGGGAACTGTGAATGCTACACGCGCAACATTCACATCTTCGAAAGACACAGCAGGCGGCAGTCCGCAAAAAGGTGACTGGGGATATATTCAGGTTGGAACAGGCGCGACTGTAGGTAGTTTGAATATGAACAATTGCGTAATAAAATATGGCGGTACAGCATCACCTCAATATGCGGCAACTATTTATATTGAAGCTGGAACTGCATCGCTCAATGAGTGTGATATGAATAATTCAAAAAATTATGGAATCATCCTTTATACTAATGCAGCGGTTACGTTAACTAATACAAATATTTCCAATTGTGTTTGGCCCATCTCTTATAACGGTCCCGGTTCGCTGGTCTTCAACGGGATAAATAATCTGACGGGCAATACTAATAACGGTATTTATCTATATTTTAATAATAACTCGAATGCGCTCGTGCTGGATACCATTGCTGTTCCGTATGTTTTCTATTCTCACCATACAGTAAATACCGGCGGCTCGCTCCAAATAGCATCTACAAACATTCTGAAGTTTGTTGATGGTGCATTTCTCTATGTTGATGGAATTTTACAGGCGATCGCCGGAGTTGGGCAATCGATTTATTTTACAACGTTAAGAAATGATAATCTCGGCGGGGATACGAATGGAGATGGAACTGCAAGTATCCCGAGTTCGAGCAATTGGTACGGCATATATTTTAGGGATGCGAGTATCGATGCGTCTTGTGTCCTTCGACGATGCAATATTACATATGCGGGATATGGAAACTACGGTGGAATCAGCATGGCAGATGCCAGTCCAACTATCGATTATTGTACGATGGCGAACAATTACTACGGTGCGATGATGATGGGTGTCTCTAATCCTGTCTTTACTAACAATACTATCGGTTCGAGCCAGTTAACGCCTATTGCAATGTCGTTCTCCTGCAATCCGAATTTTGATAATAATACATTCTCATTTTCTGATAACACATACGATGCTATCGGTTTACTGGGAGGAACTCTCCCGGCTGACGCTATTATTCCAATCCGGTCGGTTACTACCGTTCCAAATGTTACATACGTTCTTTTGGGTGATGTAATTGTTCCTACGGGCCGCACATTAACTATTAACAAAGGTGTAAATATAAAAGGGATCAATTATTGGCATCGTCTTGATATTCAAGGGAAAATTATTGCCAACGGAACAGCCGACAGCATGATAACAATTACATCTATAAAAGATGATAATCACGGCGGTGATACCAACAAAGATGGCACAGGAACATCACCTGCTCGTTATGATTGGGGTGGAATTCTATTCGAGCAATCCAGCGACTCGACTTCACTTTTGAATTACTGCCGGATAAAATATGGAACAGTTCCTTCTTATGGCGCAGCACAGATTGCAGCGGTTGGCGCTCATCCAACAATTTCCAACTGCGAAATTAAAGATATAGTGTACGGTGTGATTGCATATCAGACATCGAGAGTGAAAATATATAACACATCAATCATCAATTCTCAATACACGCCGATAGCTATGTCGGTTTCCGCCGATCCGGTAATGACCGGATTGACATTTTTAAATTCCGGTTGGAATGGTCTTGGTTTGATAAGTGAAGCTGTTGGATTTAACGGAACAATCAAGAAACGTGATGTTGCTGGTTATACAAACATAACATACGTTCTTCTTGGAGATTTAACGATCAATGCCGGTACAAACGTTGATGTTGACCCAGGAATAGTTTTAAAGATGAATGATAACGTTGGGATTTGGGTCAACGGCGGATTCCGTGCGAAAGGAACAGTTGCAGGCGGCGAAATTATTTTTACCGGCATACGCGACGATAATGTAGGAAATCCTTTTGATACCAACGGAGACGGACAAGCGAGCGCGCCTGCAAGAGGGAATTGGTACACAATCAGATTCCAATCATCGAGTGATGATGGTTATTGTTTGCTCGATAGTTGTCAGGTTAAATTCAGCGGTGGAAACTGGTGGGGAGCAGTTACTTACACAGATGCAAGCAGCATATTACGAAATTCAACGATAATTAATTCTGCCTCCTATGGAATTCGTTGCGAAGGCGCATCAGTTCCAACTGTCACAAATATAAGTATTAGCAGTTGCGGATACGACCCTATTGCCATGTCTTTAATGTCGGATCCGGTTCTTACAAGTATTTCGTTTGCAGGCAATGGAAGTCAGGGAATCAGATTATTAGAAGGCACATTATCTACGAACGCATATCTAAGGAAACGTGATGTTGCAGGAATAAATAATATCGCATACATCATTCAGGGACTAACGATAAGTGCGAATGCTGTACTTACTATCGAACCGGGTGTTGTAATTAAAAATGTTGTTGACTATTGGAATGGTATCTGGATAAATGGGGCTTTGGTTGCAGATGGTACAGCATCAGAAAAAATTGTAATCACATCACTTCGCGATGATTCAAAAGGTGGAGATACTAACAATGATGGCAATGCGAGCGCGCCAAACCGTTGGGATTGGAAGGGAATTGCCTTTTATAGTTCAGGATTAGATTCTCTCAATTCTCTTAAGAACTGTGAAGTTCGTTATGGCGGTAGCGGTGCAGGCAGCATCTGGGAATGGGGTCAAGTGCGTTTCTGGGGAAAAGGTAAAGTGGACAGTTGCTCGATAGAACATACCGCCACAACAGGTATAGGCGTTTATGGTAATGCTACACCGACTGTTTCAAACACACAGTTAAATAATCTTTCGAATGACATAATTTCAATGAGCATGTTTGCTAACCCGATTTTTACAAACATAACATCTTCGAACGTCGGTTATAGGACAATTGGAATTATGCCCGAAACTTACTCCGTTACAGCAACAGTTCCTAAGCGTGATCTTGCCGGATTTACAAACATTACATATCGGATCATGGATTGGATTTCAGTGAATTCTGGGACTACTATTACAATACCCGATGGTGTTGTATTCAAAGGTGGTTATATCTCCGTCAACGGCGGACTTATTGTCAATGGTACTCCATCCGTTCCGGTTGTCTTCACCTCAGTTGCCGATGACCAATATGGAAATCCAAAAGATACCGAAACAAACGGATTCCAGTGGCCCACGATTTGGTGGGGATACGCCAGAGTTTATTTTTATGATATAAGTGTTGATGCTGAATGCACTTTGCGGAATACCATACTTCGATATACGGAGACAGGTGTCTATATGAATCAGGCATCGCCTACAATAATGAATTGCAGGTTCGATAGAGATTATCGTGGTTTACATATGAATGGTTTATCGCAACCTGTTGTTGATAGTTGTATTTTCCATAATCTCGATAACGCTCCGATTCTCACTTCAATTTTATCATTCCCAAGTTCGGCTGTTGGTAATGTTATTTCGGGAACGACTTGGCGTGGTATTCGAATACAGGACGAAACATTATCACAGGATTTCACATTAATTAAACGTCCTTTTGCCGGCTATACAAATATTCCATATATTTTCGGCAGCTTCACAGTCGGTACAAGCGCAATATTAATTGTTGAACCGGGTGTGGTAATCAAATTTGAACCTTCTGGAGTCATATATGTTCGTAAGGGACTAATAGCTGAAGGCGGAGCAACGACCGATAGCACAATTGTGTTCACTTCAATTCGGGATGATTTCTATGGCGGCGATACGAATGCCGATTCTAATTGGACCGTCCCGGGATATGAAAACTGGTCGAGCATTCAATTTCTGAATGAAGCACTAGATCCCGAATGCAGGATGAAGCACTGCGTCGTCAGGTATGGTGGTTATTACTGGAATGGGCGAGCATCTGTTTACGTCAATAGCGCCAGCCCAACAATCACGCATTGTTCATTTAGTATTAGCCGTAATGGCTTATGGATTACAGGAGCTTCGAATCCTGTTATCAATGATAACGATATTTACCAATGTTGGGAAGGTGGTGTTACTAATGCCGATAAAACGTTTAACATTGATGCCCGAAACAACTGGTGGGGTGACGATACCGGACCATATCACACAACATTGAATCCGACCGGAAAAGGTAGTGCAGTTTCGGATAGTGTTGAATTTATGCCATACACAAATCAGGGTTCACTCCGTCCGAAAATCGGCGACGTGAGTTTGAATGGCAGCATACAGGCATTCGATGCGTCGATGATCTTAAAATTCCGTGCAGATTCTATCGGAAATCCATTAACGACGAATCAAAAAATTGTTGCCGATGTAAGCGGTACTGCCGGTATTACGGCGTACGATGCTTCGCTCATACTGCAATATGTAGTAGGACTTATCACAACATTCCCTGTTGAAGACAGTGGAAAAGTGATGATGCCGAAACAGCAACAGGTTTATGCATCCTCGATCGAGATGGGAAACATTCAGGGCGAATTCGGCACAACAGTAAATGTCCCGATCCGCTTTAATAATGTTCAGCATTTCGCAAGCGCAGAAGTTGTGTTGAAGTATGATCCGGATGTGTTTACTGTAAAAGATGCGAACATCACATCGGCTTTAACCGGAATGAATGTTGCAACAAAATTCTCGAAAGGTGAAGCGCGTATCATTCTTGCTTCAGCAAAATATATAGAAGTTGACGGCGATGCGATTATGCTGACATTGGAAATCGGAAAGAACATAAGAGGCACTGTCAATTCTTCAATCAGTTTCGCAAGTGTAATTTTGAATGAAGATGATTTCACGTCACTGGCTTTAGCAGGTAAATCAACTGTTCTTGGCAAGCCGATAAGTTATTCGCTCGATCAAAATTACCCGAATCCATTCAATCCATCTACAAAAATTCATTATGAAATTCCGGATGATGGCGCGAATGTAACGATAAATATTTACAACTCGATTGGTGAACTGGTAAAAACACTTTTCGTAGGCATGCAGGATGCCGGCAGGTATGATGCTGTATGGAGCGGAACCAATGATGCGGGCGAAAGAGTTGGAAGCGGAATTTACTTCTACCGATTAACCGCATCCGGCAGTAAGGAATTCACGAGCGTAAAGAAAATGCTCCTTGTGAAATGAGGAAACAGGTGAAAACACACTTGGACACTCACAGAATCTTAAAAAGGAGTAATTTATGAAACGCATCATTTATTTTCTTGCAATACTCTCCGCCGTGGTAATAACAACCGCGGCGGCTGAGCCAATCCGGCTCTCGATGAAAGACACGACGGTCGTTAGAGGCACATCGTTCCTCTATCCTATTTCCGTCGATAGTGCCTTAACCGGATTAAATGTTACTTCGTACGAACTGGACTTCAGTTACGATGGTGGCGCTTTCCAAATCGATAGCATTATTGTTGCGGGATCTTTAACGCAGAGTTGGGGATTGCCAACTTATCATGATTATAAAACCCATATAACAATTGCCGCTGCGGGAACTCAATCGTTGACTGGAACGGGAGTATTGCTCTATCTAAAACTTACTGCAATTCCTACTTCCGGTGCGTGGGGTTCAAGCTTCGTATTTTCCAAGGCGATGTTGAACGAAGGTAATCCTTCAACTGAAACAAGAAACGGTACAATTTGGATTTCAAATCCACCTTATATCGTGGTATATCCAGATGTGGCTACACTCAGTGTAGCCGATCAACAGCAATTCTGGACAAGCTATGCAACTGCGCCCGTAAATTGGTACACAACTGATCCCTCGGTGGCAACCATTGATGCAAGTGGTTTGTTGACAGGGGTTCATGCCGGCTTTACGCGTGTGGTAGCGAAGGACAATAATAATGTAATTGATACTTCCGGATTGATTGAAGTTCGTGCTCTTAAAATGATCATACGAGACACTTCGATCTTGCAGGGATATACTTTTAAAATACCGGTTTATGTTACCGATTTAAGTCAGGTAGATGTTACTTCTGGTCAATTCATTATTACTTATAATCCTGATCTTATTTCATATCTTGGATCGGACCAGGCAGGTACATTGTTAGAAGGATATAGCGCACCATCAATCAGGCAAGTTTCAAACCGACTTGAGATTTCATTTGCCGGATCGAACAGATTAAATGGAGTTGGAACTCAGGTGCTGATGTATCTCCGTTTCAAAGCATCGGTTCTAACTTATGGTGGAACCAGCTTGAATATTTCCAATCTACTATTCAATGAAAATATATTGGGGACTGTTCGGGATGGAAATCTATATATAAATAATAGAACTGTTTTAGGAATCACTCCACAAAGCGCAAATTTACTCGTAGGAGATTCATTACTCTTCGCCGTTACAAGTGGAGCGCCGGTTTATCCTTTGGGGTGGTCTTTATCTGATCCTGCGAAAGGAACTATCTCGAATACAGGTCTATTCAGAGCGACTCAGAGTGGTACAGTTGTAATAAATGTTGAAGATTCTGTCGGCAAATTAGGATATACACAAAACATCAACATATTTGACGTGAAATTATCGATGCCTGATACGAATATGCTGTCTCGCGATTCTGTAATAGTTCCGATTTATATAACTCAATATTTGCCGGGTATTACAGCCGCACAGATGATTGTCAAATTCGATTCAACATATTTTGAAAATCCAAGCGTAATTACAACAGGAACACTTAGTGAGGGAAGCGAGGTGTACGGCGCAGTAAGACCGGAAACACTTTCGATTGCAACTGCTACTCTAACCCCAATTACCGGACCTGGTGTATTATGGAAAGTTAAATTTTACACTCGATACGGAGCTCCGAAATTATCAACTACAACATTGCGATTAGTTGGAGTTGTATTCAATCAAGGTGTTCCGATTCCATTAATTGATAACGGTGATATTTATATTCGCTGGGAAAAAGATGTTAGGGTCAATGAAATATTGGCACCATCAGGCATTATTAGTCGTGATACAGTAGTTACCCCGATGGTTCAAATTTCTAATGTCCGTAATGTTGAACAAACGGCTCTTTACCGGTTTAGAATTGGTTCTCTCTACGAAGATACTCTAACAGCAACATTAGCACCGTGGGAAACTCGAACTATCACTTTTACAAAGTCATGGACTGCTTCTCCATCCGGTACGCATGTAATTCGCTGCGATGCATTTCTTGTTGGTGATCAAGATACTTCTAACAATACTGTCATCCGAAATCTCGCTGTAGTTCGCACAAGTGCCGATCCATTAATACTAAATATGACTCCGAATTATGGAGGAAATAATGGTGTTCTGAGAGCGTATATTCATGGGCATAATTTCCGGTCGGGGGCTAGTGTAAAATTAACCAAAGTCGGCTCGCCCAACTATTTTGTTCATCATAATTACACTAAAGTTATCGATCCACAAAAAATAATGGTGGTATTCGATTTTCAAGATCAAGCGCTTGGTACGTGGAACGTAACCGTTATGAATCCCGATAGCGGATCAACAACTTTCTATGATGGTTTTACACTTGAGCGTCCGCATAAAAGATTATGGACAGACATCGTTGGTCCGGATCGTGTTCGGATAGGCAGAGAACAAACATTCTCGGTTATTGTCGGAAATATTGGAAATATTGACGGGGTAGGAGCTTTGCTTTTCATCCGTGGTATTCCGAAGAACGTGATATTTACACCCGATTTCAATTTCGCCCCAACACCGGAGCCGGATGGCATCGATTGGAATAGCTCGTTGGGATGGGTTGAATCGGAAACGGAAAGAATCATTCCGATTATGTTTCCGCTTCTTCATGCAAACGAAACCCGTCGAATAAATTTCAGTATAAAAATTCCTTGGGGTACGCCACCGTTCCATATCACGGCAGGCGTTAAGGATCTAGAAGGACATCTATACACTTCATCGAGTGGATCTACTCAAGAGGGGCATAGTATCTATAGTATTCAGGAAATAAATTGGGCTTGCGTTACGGCTGTAGGAGCACTGATCGGGAATGTTGCCGGTGCGTTTATTCCTAATGAATGTATAAGTTTGGGTATCAATACATTTACCACCATCGCATCACTTATTGCGGCAGATCAAGCAGATGGTTATTCGTATGTTCAAATGATGGCTTCCACTGTTAAAGATGCTCTCTTTTGTGCAGGATATGTAACCGGTGGGCCAATTGCAACTGCAATTAAAGTTGCATCGATCATTACAGACTTGATTGCAAGCGGTGTTGATATCGGTCAGAAATGCTGGCCCGATCCCACAAGCGATAAACCTGTGCAACCTGTGGCGGCAATGGATCCAAATCATAAATCGGGTCCAGGTGGTTACGATACCACTTATCACTGGACAACAACCGACCAACCGTTCACATATCTTGTTGAATTTGAGAACATAGCAGCGGCAACTGCCGAAGCAGAATCGATTTTTGTGCGCGATACACTAGATACAAATCTGGATTGGAATACACTCCAGCTTCAAAGTTCAAGTCATCCTCAGTTCTTAACTACAGTTGTTGATTCAGTTTCAAGATCGATTACATGGACTTTCGGTGGAATTATGTTACCTCCGAATGTCAATCCTCCCGAAGGTCAGGGCTGGGCAATCTTCAGCATTATGCCGGAACAAAATTTGGCTTCGGGAACACAAATTAAAAATTCTGCAAGCATCGTCTTTGATTATAATCCACCCATTGTAACGAATCTTTATATCAACACAGTCGATTCGGCAAAACCGACCAGTCATGTATTTGCATTACCGGATACAACCATGACCGGAGAGTTCGAGGTTCAATGGACAGGTGCAGACGATTCACTTGGCTCCGGCATTCGCGGATACGATATCTATGTAAAGTATGACTCAGGATCATACATTAAATGGTTGGCCGAAACCAAAGATACATCTGCAATATTCATTGGAGATAATGAACGAACACATTCATTCTACAGCGTTGCGGTTGATAATGCGGGCTTGCGCGAAGATGAACCGCTCACTCCGGATGCAGTTACTTGGGTGAATGGCATCGCTCCACCTGTTTATCTTACACCAACTAACGGGTCTGCGACGAATAACCCGAAACCTACATTTACGTGGACAACGACTGCAGGAACTTTAGGGCATTATGCTTTTGAATATGCATCCGATAGTGCATTCACTGTTGATGTTCATTCATTTACAAGTATTGCTGAAACAACATACACGATTACTGATTCACTTGTGGATGGCTTATATTACTGGCGTGTGGAAGGAATAAGCCGGTCAGGCAGCCACAGCGGTTTCAGATTACCTTTGCATTTTATTGTTGATTTGCAACCACCTGATATGCCGACACTGCTCAGCTTGGATGATGGTGCAATAATTAAAGTTGCTAATCCCACTTTCACATGGACACGTTCTAATGAACCGGATTTGAAATACTTCTGGGAATGTGCATTCGACACATTGTTCGATTCTGTGCGAGCGGCATATTATTCAAGCGATACGAACATCGTAGTTCCGCAAAGCATGTCGTTGAACAGAGGAACATATTACTGGCATGTTCGTGCTGTTGATCCGGCAATGAACAAAAGTCCTTATCAAACAAAACCGTTCATGTTTGTTATAGATACAACTTTCGTTGGCGTAAAAGAAAATGAGCCGATACCGGATAAATTCGCGCTTCAGCAAAATTATCCTAATCCATTCAATCCTGTTACGAAAATTGTTTACGGACTTCCTGTCGAAAGCCGTGTTCGATTGAAAATCTATGATATATTAGGCAGGGAAGTGATAACACTGGTTGATGAAATTCAGCAGCCGGGATATCGTACCGTTGAATGGGTTCCGAGCAATTATTCCGGTGTTAATGTGGCAAGTGGAATCTACTTCTACAGGATTGATGCAGCGAGCATCTCAAATCCGAAAGATACTTTTACAAGTGTAAAGAAGTTGATGCTGCTAAGATAGTTTTTTCGGATTGTTAATTGGCCCTCTCCTGATTCGGTATTATCGGGAGAGGGTTTTTTATTGGCTTAGAATGGGGGAATAATTATTTATTAAGCCGTTAAAACACCAGACTCCTGTCTGGTGATGGATAGGCAGTCCAGACGATGAGGTGTAGTGATTAAAGTGCTATACTGTATGTA